>CAVPNX010000012.1:0-25830 GCA_963706885.1 uncultured Actinomycetes bacterium
GGGTCGACCGTGGTGACGCGGCTGGTGTCCCTGGCGCAGCAGAGCACGCGCACCCACCACCCCGGGGTCCACCGGGTGGAGGTCCAGGTCAACGGACAGCGCAGCGACGCCGGGTCGTTCCTGCTGTCGCAGCCGGGTGAGTCCGCGGGGGCCGGTCCCCCGGACGTCAGGCCAGGCCGAGCTCGCGGACCCGGCCGATGAGTCCGCGTACGACGTCGTCGGCGCCCTCGGGCAGGGTGTCGAGGCCGAACCACGCGAGGTCCAGGGACTCGTCACTGCGCAGGTGCTCGGCGCCCGCCGGGGCGATGGCCACGTACTCGACGTCAAGGTGGCTGCTGGGCGTGGGGGCACCGGTGCGGTCGCGGCACCGCACCTCGTGCCAGTCCAGGCCGATGGGCGTCGGGTGCAGGTCCAGCCCGGCGATCCCGGACTCCTCGGTGGCCTCGCGCAGGGCGGCAGCGCGAATGCTCGGATCGCCGGGCTCCACGTGCCCGCCGAGCGGGAACCACCGGCCGGACAGCGGGTGCAGGGTCAGCAGCACGCGTTCCCGCGGCGGCGTCGAGCACCACCGTGCTGGCGGTCAGGTGCCCTGCGCGCTGGTCCCGGCTGACGGCATCCGGATGGGCGTCGAGGAACGCCAGGTACCGCCCCCGCAGGTCGTCCTGGTCCGACGAGGGGGCCTCCCAGCCGCCGAGGACCCGTCGGGCGTCAGCAACCAGCGATCCTCGGTGACGTCGTCGGCGACGGAGCCGATGGATGGCGCGATGCCGGAGGTGGCGGCAATGGTGCCGACAACGGGGGTTGTCGGGTCGGTGGGTGCCTTCGCGCCGGCTGGGCGGCTCAACGCACGGGCAGGATCAGGTGAGGGCGCACCTGTCACTCGCGGGTGCCGGGCTCGTCCGAGGGGTCGTCGACCTCGCGCTGGGGTTCCTCGACCTCGCGGGCGTCGGCCTCGGGAGCGTCGACAGCGTCGGGCTCGGGCGCGGCCTCCGCGTCGGGCTCCACCGCGCCGGCCTCCACGTCCACGCCGCCCTCGAGCGCCTCGGGGATCTCCCCGGAGGCCAGGGCCTCGAGCTCGGCGTCCGAGATCGAGGAGCCCGACACGAACGAGGTCGGGTCGTCGAGGTCGGCCGGGCCGGGCAGCAGGTCGGGGTGCTCCCACACCGCATCCCGCCCGGCGACGCCGCGCACGCGCTCGAGCTCGGCCCACAGGGCCGCAGCCTCACGCAGCCGCCGCGGTCGCATCTCCAGGCCGACCAGCGTCTGGAACGTCTTCTCCGCCGGGCCACCCGCGGCGCGGCGACGACGGACCGCCTCCTGCAGCTTGTCCGCGGTCGGCAGCCGGTCGGCGATCGCCGCGGCCACCACGTGGTCCACCCAGCCCTCGACCAGCGCCAGCAGGGTCTCCAGGCGGGCCAGGGCGGCCTTCTGCTCGGGGGTGTCCTCCGGGGCCAGGACCCCTGAGGACAGCGCCTCCTGGATGTTGGCCGGGTTGCTCATGTCGATGTCGCGGAGCTTCTCCTCCATCGCGCCGGTGTCCAGCCCGATGCCCTGGGCGTAGGCGGCCACGGCATCGCGCACGGTCGGGCCGAGCCACGCCACGTGGGTGAACAGCCGTTGGTGGGCGACCTCACGCAGGGCCAGGTACAGAGCGATCTCGCCGGGCTCGATCTCCAGGCCGGAGCCGAACGCCGCCACGTTCTCGGGCAGCAGCGTCGGCACGCCGTCGGAGGTCAGGGGCAGCCCGACATCCCCAGCGCTGAGGACCTCGCCGGCCAGCGCGGCCAGGCCCTGTCCCGTCTGCATCGCGAACATGCTCGAGCCCATCTGCTTGAACATGCCCATCATCGGTCCGAGCATCGCCGTCAGGTCGATGGGCATGTCGGCCGGCAGCATCGACCTGAGCTCCTCGGGCAGGCCACCGGCAAGGTCCTCGGGCTTGGGCATCATGGAGGTCATCGAGGACTGCACCTGCTCGGCGATGGGCGTGATGATCTCCTGCCAGGCGGGCATGGTGCCCTCGAGCCACTGCGAGCGGCTCCAGGCGCGGGCCGCGGCGCCGGTGGACGGGAACTCCGTGGCCGGGTCCAGCCACAGGTCGGCCAGTCGGACGGCCTCCTCGACGGCCCGGCGCTGGGCGTCGGCGACGACCGGGTCACCGGCCGTGGCGATCGCCTTGCGGGCCACATCGGTGGCGGTCGACCAGTTCACGGCACCCGCGTCGGGGGTGTTCGACATCCCCTGCAGCATCGCGCCGAGCTGGGACAGCGCCGACCCGAGGTCGCCCATGTCGAACGGGTTCTGGGGTTTGCCCTGGTCGTCCGGATCGTTGGGCGTGAAGCCGAACGGGAGGTTGCTCATGGGGGCGTGCCTTCCTGTTGCGGGTCGGGTGGACCCAGGTTCAAGCGTAGGCCCGCGTTCGCGCACGTGCTCCATGCCCGGCGGCCGACAGTGGCACTATCCCCGGGTTCGGATCCGGTAAACGCAGGCGTGAAGCGACAGCACGCCCTCGAGGGGGACGGTAGGCTCGTCCGAGCAGGATTCGGCGCGGTGAGGAGGTGGCGACATGACGTGGTGGATCATCCCGATCGTGGCCACCCTCGCGGCGTGGGCCTACACCCGGCTGGCCGGCTCCCGTGGTGGCCGGGTCCGCCCGCGCCCCGAGCCGGGAACGCCGGCGGACGCCCGCGACCTTGCGCGGTTCGCCGACGCGCTGCAGCGCCCGATCCCCGGCGGCCGGGGATGAGCGAACCGACCGACGCCCCCGCACCCGCGGAGGGCTCGGAGCCGACGGCGCCCGCCCCCCAGGCGGAGCAGCACGTGGGCTGGTGGGATCGGGTCACCCTCTGGTTCGGTGGCCACCCTCCGACCACCCCACGCCAGCGGACCCGGTCGCGGGCGATCCGCCGCGGCGTGGTCGCCGGAGTCGTCCTCGTCGTCGTGGGCTCGATCATCCAGCTCCCCCTGCTGATCCTGAGCCCGGGGCCGACGTACAACACGATCGGCGAGGTCAACGGCGACCCGCTGATCACGATCTCGGGCACCACCACCTTCCCGACCGAGGGTGCCCTCGACATGCTGACGGTCTCCGAGCGGGGTGGCTCCTCCGGTGGCGTCTACCTGGGTGAGGCGATGGCCGGGTGGGCCGCGACGGGCAGCTCGGTCATCCCGCGGGAGTCGATCTACGGCCCGGAGGTCACCGGCGACGAGGTCTCCGAGCGCAACGACCAGCTCTTCGCCCTGTCGCAGTCGGACTCGATCGCCGCCGCGATGAACGAGCTGGGCCTGCCGACCGAGCAGGCCATCGTCGTCACGCGGGTCGTGGGTGGGTCGCCCGCCGACGGTGTCGTGGAGGCCGGCGACCAGATCGTCTCGGTCAACGGAGCAGAGGTGTCGACCGCGGCCCAGGTCGGCGAGGAGGTCCGCAAGGGCGAGGTGGGCGACACCGTGACCCTTGAGGTTCTGCGTGCCGAGGAGCCGGGTGCCGAGCCCACGCCGACGACCCTCGAGGTGGTCACAGTCGCCAATCCGGCTCCCGAGGACCCGAGTGCGCCTCCCCAGCCGTACATGGGCATCCTGGTCGGCGTTGCCTACGAGGCGGAGTTCGACATCGAGTTCGCCGACTCCAACGTCGGTGGCCCCAGCGCGGGGATGATGTTCTCGCTGGCCATCATCGACATGCTCACCGAGGGCCAGCTCAACGGCGGCAAGCACGTGGCCGGCACGGGGACCATCGATCCCGAGGGCAACGTCGGGCCGATCGGCGGGATCCAGCAGAAGCTCGTGGGCGCCCGGGACGCCGGCGCCGAGCTCATGCTGGCGCCGGCGGACAACTGCGGCGAGGTGGTCGGGAACATCCCCGACGGACTCACCGTCGTGCCCGTCAGCACCCTGGGCGAGGCCCGCGACACGGTGGAGAAGTGGGTCGAGGACCCGGGCGCGGAGTTCCCGCAGTGCGGCGACGGCCTGGCGGCCGCAGGGCGCTGACCGTCCCGGCGCCCACGGACCCGGGCGCTGAGCGGGTGCCCGCCCACAGGCAGGGCGCGGACGGTCCGGTCGGCGACTACCGGAAGGTCGCCAGCAGTGCCTCGGCCAGGCCCGGGACGAGGTCGTGCCCGGTCAGGACGGAGTCCTCGGCATCGTCGGCGGATCCGTCCGCTCCCGGCGCGCCCCGCAGGCGCAGCACGCTCATCTGCTCGCCGTCCTTGGTCACCGCGACCACGATGCGCATGTCCTGGGCGGCCGGGTGCGCCCGCGCGGCCGCAGCGGCGTCCGGGCGGTCGGCGATCGCGTCCTCCGCCTCCGGGGGCAGGACGATCCGTTCCACGACCAGGGCGGCCCCGGTGATCTCCGCGGGCCACTCGATCCGGGCCAGGAACACGTCGAGGTCCTCGTCGTCCGGCGGAGCCGGCTGCTCGAACGTGGTCAGTGCCGGTCCGCCGTCCGCGACGCCGAGCTGGGCGGCCAGCTCGGGCTGCTCGGCGCGGATCAGCGCGGTGGGCACGAGCGCGAAGAGGAGCGTGGGCTGGTCCCAGCCCTGCGACGCGACGTGCCGCTCGATGTCCAGCGCGGCGGCGAGCAGGTCCTGGGTGTCCATGGCCCAAGTCTCCCAGCACGCGCAGCGACCCCGCACCCGCGCCCGGCGGCGGCGTCCGGACTACTCCTGGAACGATGAGTGGTCGACCCTGAGCACCACGGCGTACTCGTCGTCGGCGAGTTCGGGCGCCGGTTGACCGGCGTACGCCGGGATCGGGCTGAACCCGAGGTCGAGCGTGAACCGCCCGTCGGCGCTCACGTACCGCGCGGACGGCAGGTCCTCGATCCGGTAGTCGGCCCCCGGGGTGGTGCCCGCGGATGGATCGGCGGCTGGATCCTGCGGACCGCCTGCAGTGGGACCCGAGTACTGGTCCCAGTAGCGCAGGGTCCCCAGGAGGCCGTCGTCGTAGGAATGCAGCCACCCGGCCCGCAGCAGGGCGGCGTCGAGTGCCGCCATGTCGGCCCGGAACTCCCCAGGGTCGGCTGCGAGAGTGGCGCGCCGGACCTCCCAGCACGCCAGGTCGTAGGGGTCGTCGCGCTTCCAGTTGTGCTGACCCGTCTCGCAGCTGGCCCCCAGGGCCTCGTCGACGGCGTCGGCTCCCCTGGGTGCCGGCTGGGCGACCCGGGCGGCGGTGAGGGTGGACGCAGCGACCGCCACGACCCGATCGACCTCGGCCTCGACGGCCCGCGCCCCGACCTCGCGGGCAGCGACCACCGCCGGATCACCGGGTTGGGGATGGCTGCGGTCGAACACCTCGTCCCAGCCGCCGCCGAGCTGGGCGGCCACGTTCGCCACGAAGAGGGCGACCAGGGCGGCGACCACGGCCAGGATGCCCAGGGCCCAACGCAGGATGCGCCGGTGCGAGGCCTTCATGCGGGTCAGGGTAGGGCGGGCGACGGCGCCGGGACACCGTCGATGCAACGGTTGCGCATGTTGGGGGACTGTCAGGGTCGGGTCAGGCCGTCCGCGCAGCGGGCCCGCGCCTGTGCGATCGGCGGTGGCATGTCCGAAATGCAGGTAGTTTTGTCCCTGTGAGCTTCGACCCCTCCGCTTCGCCCAGCCGACCGCGCCAGACCGCGACGTCCAAGAAGTCCGGGGCCCTGGCTCCGACGCTGATCATCCTCGGCGTCCTGGCCGTCGTGTTCATGATCTTCACGACGTTCTACACCGACTTCCTCTGGTACTCCTCGGTGGAGAAGTCCTCCGTGTTCACCACCCTGCTGGTGACGCAGCTGGCGCTGTTCCTCATCTTCGGGTTGGTCATGGCCACCGCGATCGGCCTGACGATGCTGATCGCCTACCGGTCGCGCCCGGAGATCGGCGTGATGTCGGCCGAGCAGGTCTCCCTCGAGCGCTACCGGGCCAGCCTGGAGCCGTTCCACAAGATCATCCTGATCGGCATCCCGACCATGTTCGGCGTGATGGCCGGCATGTCGGCCTCCGCCCAGTGGCAGTCCTGGATGACGTTCCGCTATGCCACGCCGTTCGGCACGACCGATCCCCAGTTCAACACCGACATCAGCTTCTTCGCGATGCAGTACCCGTTCCTGCGCTTCGTGCTGGGGTTCATGGTGGCGGTGCTGATCCTGTGCATCCTGATGGCCGCGGTCACCCACTACGTCTACGGCGGGCTGCGCCTGCAGGGAGCTCCGCCGCGCACCTCGCGGGCGGCCCACGTGCAGCTGTCCATCCTGGGTGGGCTGTTCATGCTGCTCAAGGCGCTCGGGTACTGGCTGGACCGCTACGGACTTGCGATCCAGTCCCAGCCGCTGGTGGATGGCTTCACCGGCCTGAAGTACCGCGACGTCAACGCGGTGCTGCCGGCGAAGGACATCCTGGTGGTGATCGCGCTGGTCTGCGCCGTGCTGTTCTTCGCCAACGCCTTCCGCCAGGGCTGGACCCTGCCGCTGGTCGGCACCGGCCTGCTGGTGGTCTCGGCGCTGGTCATCGGCGGGATCTACCCGGCGATCGTCCAGCAGTTCCAGGTCAAGCCCTCGGAGCTGGTGCGCGAGCAGGAGTACATCCAGCGCAACATCGAGGCCACGCGTGCCGCCTACGGCCTGGACAAGGCCACGTTCCAGGACTACTCCGGCACCGGGGCGCCGACGGCAGACACGCTCAAGGAGGATGCCGGCACGCTGACCAACATCCGGCTGCTCGACCCGGCGGTCGTGTCGCCCACCTTCCGCCAGCTGCAGCAGATCCGCAGCTTCTACGCGTTCCCCGATGCCCTGGACGTCGACCGCTACCCGTTGGACGACGGGCTGCGTGGGGCGATCATCGCCGTGCGCGAGGTGAACCTCGATGGGGTCGGGGAGCGCAACTGGGCCAACGACCACGCGGTCTTCACCCATGGGTTCGGCGTGGTGGCGGCCTACGACAACACCGCGGGTGCCGATGGCCGGCCCAGCTTCATCGCCTCCGACGTGCCCGTCACCGGCGAGCTCGAGGTCGAGCAGCCGCGGATCTACTTCGGGGAGCAGTCCCCGGACTACTCGATCGTCGGCGGTCCGGAGGGCACCGAGCCCCGCGAGCTCGACTTCCCCGACGACACCTCGCCGACCGGCCAGCGCAACAACACCTACACCGGCCAGGGTGGGGTGGGAGTGGGCAACCTGTTCCACAAGCTGCTGTTCGCCGCCCGGTTCCAGGACCCCAACATCATCCTGTCCTCGCTCGTGAACCCAGAGTCCAAGATCCTGTTCGACCGGGAGCCGGTGACCCGCGTGGCCAAGGTGGCCCCCTGGTTGACCGTCGACGGCGACCCGTACCCCGTGGTGGTCGACGGCCGGGTGAAGTGGATCGTCGACGCGTACACGACGACCAGCTCGTACCCGTACTCCTCGCGCACGACGCTCTCGGATGCGACCGCCGATGCCCTGACCGCCACGACGACCTCGGTGGTGCCCCTGCCCAGTGAGCGGATCAACTACCTGCGCAACTCGGTGAAGGCGGTCGTGGACGCCTACGACGGCACCGTGACCCTGTACGCCTGGGATGCCGAGGAGCCGATGCTGCAGACCTGGACCAGGGCGTTCGGCGGCGTCGTCTCACCCGTCTCCGAGGCCCCCGACGAGCTGGTGGCGCACTTCCGCTACCCCGAGGACCTGTTCAAGGTGCAGCGCACGATCCTGGCGCGCTACCACGTGGAGGACCCGGCCAGCTTCTACAACGGCCAGGACTTCTGGACGATCCCGAACGACCCCACCAACCGCGCCGTGAACGCCCTGCAGCCGCCGTACTACCTCACGCTGCGGATGCCCGGGACCGCGGCGCCCAAGTTCTCGCTGACCACGACGTTCGCTCCGCAGAAGCGCCAGACGTTGGCGGCGTTCATGGCCGTCGACTCCGTGCCCGGTCCGACGTACGGGACGATCCGCGTGCTGCAGCTGCCCCGCAACACGACCGTGCCCGGTCCGACGCAGGTGCAGAACAACTTCGAGTCCGAGCCGGCGATCGCCGAGCAGCTGACCCTGCTCCGTCGCGGCGGGGCGGACGTGGAGTTCGGCAACCTGCTGTCGCTGCCGGTCAGTGGCGGGGTGCTGTACGTGGAGCCGGTGTACGTGCGGGCGGCCCAGGGCCAGGGCTTCCCGCTGCTGCGCAAGGTGCTGGTGAGCTACGGCGACACCGCGGTCCTGCGCGACTCCCTGGATGACGCCCTGCGACTCGTGTTCGCGGGGACGGTGGACGACGGGGACCCGAATCCGGATGATGTTCAGGGCGACGGCGAGACCGGGGGCGGAGGTGAGCCGACCGACAACGCGGAGGCGGACCTGGCCAGGGCGATCATCGACGCCCAGGCCGCCTACCAGAAGGGCGAGGAGGCCCTGGCCGCCGGTGACTTCGCGGCCTACGGCAGGGCGCAGGACGAGCTCAAGGCCGCCCTGGACCGCGCCGCTGCCGCGCAGCGCCGACTGACCGGGGAGGCAGTTGCGGAGGCGCCGGCGGACGATGCGACATCCGGGGAGCCGCCGGCCACCGACGCCCCGAGCGACGCCCCGACCGCGACCCCCACGGATGGGGCCACGGCCACGCCGGCAGACGCCTGACGCGACGGCCACGCCGGCAGCTGACAATCAGCGTCGCCTGACATCTCCGGGACGGGGCCCGCCAGCGAGATCCGGCGTGCCTCGGGGGGTAAGTTTCCCACGGGCGATTCAGCCGGACTGGGAGGGACGCGACGTGAGCGCAGGATCCGACGGCCATTCGGTCGCACCGCACCACGAGCACATGCACGCCGATGTCGAGGCCCATGACCTGAGGTCCAAGGGCCTGCGCAAGGGGTCGGTCTCCCTCGTCGCGGCCGTCGCGATCGGCCTGGCGGCCACCGCCCCGGCCTACTCGTTGACCGGCGCGCTCGGGTACGGCGCGCTCGAGTCGGGCTACCAGCTGCCGATCGTGTTCGTCATCTCGGTGATCCCGATGTTCTTCGTGGCCCTGGCCTACAAGCACATGACGACGGTGGCAGCGGACGCCGGGACGGTGTTCACGTGGGGTTCGATGGCGATCGGCCCGCGCACGGGCTGGATCGGGGGATGGGGCCTGTTCCTGTCCAGCATGCTGGCCGGGGTGGGTGCCGCCGAGGTGATGGTGAACTCGGTGGTCACGATCGCCGGCCTGGACGAGCCACCTCTGCTCCTGCGCATGGCCATCGGGACTGCGTTCATCCTGCTGACCACGTGGTTGGTGGCGCGGGGGGCTGAGGAGTCCTCGCGCACCACGCTGGGCCTGACGATCGTCCAGTACGGCGGGCTGATCCTGTTCGCGACGATCCTGTTCCTGTCGATCTTCGGCGGCGAGACCGCCCCGACGGCGGAGCCGTTCTCGTGGCAGTGGCTCAACCCCATGGCGATCGACGGCTACGAGGCGATGCTCGGCGGGTTCCTCGTGGCACTGTTCATCTTCTGGGGGTTCGACGCCTCGCTGGCGATGTCCGAGGAGTCCGAGGGCAACTCGGCCCAGGCCGGGCGGACCGGCGTGATCTCGATGATGATCATCCTGGTCACCTACGTCATCTTCACGATCGCCGCACTGGCGTTCTCGGGGATCGACGAGTCGGATCCGCTGAGCCTGACCAACGAGGAGAACATCGACGACGTCTTCCTGGTGATGGCCACCGAGGCGATCGGCGAATGGGGCGCTGTCGTGGCCGCACTGATCGTCGGTGTGTCGGCGTTCTCGGCGACGATGTCCACGGTGATGCCCACCGCCCGCAGCGTGCTCGCGATGGCCACGTACAAGGCCCTGCCGAGCCGGTTCGCCAGCGTGGACGAGGCCACGGCCGCGCCGAAGGTCGCCACCTGGTTCATGGGCCTGCTCACGCTGGCGATCTACCTGGGCCTGTCGCTGACCAGTGACGCGATCGTGCAGGACTCCGTGTACAGCGTGGGCATCTCGATCTGCGTGTACTACATCGTCGCCGCCCTGGCCAGCGTGCTGTACTTCCACCGGACCGCGTTCTCCTCGCTGCGGACCGCCCTGGGGCAGGTGATCCTCCCCGCGATCGCGGTGGTCGTCCTGTTCTACGTCCTGATCGTCGAGGCGCAGAACATGATGGACCCCGAGTACGGGTCGGGTAGCTCCGTGCAGGGCGTCGGAACGGTGTTCATCGTCGGTGTGCTGGGCATGCTGCTGGCGATCCCGCTGATGATCGCGTGGAACATCAAGTCCCCGGCGTTCTTCCGCAACGAGACCCTGCCCAAGCAGCGCGCGCACTGGGTGCAGGACTCCGGGAAGTAGGCGCGCGGCCTGCCAACCAGCGCGGCATCTGGGATAGTCCGGGGATGGCTCGATCACGCAAGCGACGCAGGTGGCCGTGGGTGCTGCTGTTCTCCGCGATCGCGTTGGTCGCCGTGTTCTACGTGGGCGGGGCCTGGTACTTCTCGGGGCTGGTGTACGCCGACGCGCTCAAGGCTGATCCGTACGATCCCGCCGACCTGGAGCGCGGCACCGTCCAGGCCTACGACGACACCGGTGAGCAACCGATGGTCACGATCCTGCCCGATGCCGAGGACCGGGACGAGACGAAGTTCGACGATGCCGTGATCGGGCTGGCCATCGATGAGTCCCTGCTCGTCGTGGGACCCGCCACCCGCGAGGCGGATGGTGCCCAGACCCGACCCGTCATCGAGGCGATCGGGACGGCTCCCCAGGTCGGCGACAGGTACGGGCTGACCCGTGACGTGTGGCTGGACCCGGAGCAGGCCGGGCTCGACGCCGAGGACGTCGTGATCACCACCCCGGACGGGCGGGCCTTCCCGGCGTGGGAGGTCCCGGGCAAGGGGGCGAAGAGGTGGGCGATCCTCACCCATGGCAAGGGGGCCTCGCGCTCGGAGATGCTGCGTATGGCCCGTCCACTGAACGCGTCCGGCTACAACGTCCTGATCGTCACGTACACCGGTGACGTGGGCGCCCCGGCCTACGACGATGGCATGGTCCACTACGGGCGCACCGAGTGGCAGGAGCTCCAGGCGGCGGTGGAGTACGCGGATGCCAAGGGCGCGGAGCGCATCGTCCTCGGCGGCGCGAGCCATGGAGGCGCGGTGACGCTCGGCTTCCTCGCCCGTGGCGAGCTGGCCAGCCGCGTCGATGCCGTCATCCTGGACTCGCCGGTCTCGAGCTTCGAGGACGTCCTCGACGAGAACGCCGAGTTCCGCAGCCTTCCCGTGATCAACCAGCCGATCCCTGAGTCGCTGGAGGACGCGGCCAAGTTGGCGGTGGCCTTCCGCTACGGCGTCGACTACTCGGCCATCGACTACAGCGCCATGGACGGGCTGGTCGACGTCCCGCTGCTGACGTTCCAGGGAGTCGAGGACCGGACCGTGCCGAAGGCGGTCAACGACCGGTTCATGCGGACCGCCGGGGCGGGCGGCACCTACGAGGTGGTGGACGGTGCCGACCACGTGCTGTCGTGGAACGTGGACCCCGAGGCCTACGAGCAGGCGATCACGGACTTCACCAAGGAGCTGGCGTCCGCGGAATGACCGGCGGTCGTCGCCACGGCCGCTGTCGCCTCGGCGTCAGCCGCGGGCGCGTTCGGCGATGATCACGCCGGCCAGGATCACCACGCCGCCGAGCATCTGCACGGGGGTCAGGACCTCGTCGAGCACGACCCATGCCACCAGGGACGCGATGAAGGGTTCGGTCATGCCGATGATGCTCGCGCCGGCCGCCCCGATGTGCCGGATCGCGGCCAGCACGAGCCAGAACGGCACGATCGTGCCCAGCACGACCATCCAGATGGCCAGCGACCACAGCGGCACCGTGGGTGTGTCCACGCCGAGCGGTGCCGCCGAACCCTCGAGCGCGGACCAGGGGTAGCGCCACCAGGGCAGGGCGACCGCCCACATCAGCGCGGCGAAGCCGAACCCCCACAGGGTCAGGGACACCGGGTCGCGCTGCTGGCCGCACGTCTCGCCGAGCAGGTAGTACACGGCCAGGGCCACGGCCGCCCCGAAGGCCGCGGCGACCCCGACCGAGTTCAGCGTCAGGCCCAGCCAGATCTGGGCGACCATCGCCAGGCCGACCATCGCCAGGGCCAGGCCGAGCCACACGGTGTTGCGGACCGGACGCCCCCACGCGTAGCGGACCCAGAGCACGACCATGATCGGGGCGGTGAACTCGATGAGCAGGGCGATGCCGATCGGCATCCGGGTGATGGCCACGAAGTACAGCCACTGCGTCATGGCCACGCCGAGGATGCCGTAGGCGGCGACCGGCCCGAGCTCGTGGCGGCGCAGCGGCAGGGAGCGGCGGTTGGTCAGGGCGACGAACACCAGCAGGATCAGGAAGGCGAACGTGACACGCAGCTGGGAGACGCGGGCGGCGTTGCCCACCTCCGTGAGCAGCACCTTGCTCACGGTCCCGTTGATGCCGAAGAGCAGGGCGCCGGTCAGGTACAGGGCGTAGCCGAGCGCGGGACGCTTGTGGAAGGTGTCGCCGTTGGTGTGCACGGAATCGACGATCTGATTGTCGATTCCGTGCACACCAACGCCGGAGGCCTCGCCCACTGGCGGCGCAGGGAGGCCGGTGAGGGCGTCGGGCGGCCCTGATGTGGAGTGCTCGTGGGTCACGTGGCCACCGAGAGGACCAGGTCGGCGAGCAGCTCGACTGTCGTGTCGGGGGCGTCACGGCGGACGTCGTGGCCGGCGGGCAGGCGGTGGATGGACCAACCCGGCAGCGACTCAAGGCTCGCCGCGGCCTCGGGTGCGACCAGCCCGCCGAGCTCGGGCTGTCCGCACGCGACGACGACCGGGGCGGGGGCGTGGCGCAGCAGCCGCTCGGTGTCGGCGTGCACCCACACCACGGGTTCAGTGAACGCATCGCGGTCCACCGCCTGCTTGGCGCGCGCCCACGGCTCGTACTCGTCGTCGTCCCAGGTCGGGTGCTCGGACCGTGCGAGCGCCACCACCTCGGCCAGCGGGATCCCCTGCAGCGCGGCGAACCAGGCGCCGAACTCGCTGACGTCGACCGGTGCGGGGGGCGCGGGGGGCGTGCCCGGCTCGGCGTCCCCTGCCTCCGGCAACCCCTGGGTCAGCGGCGGATCCTCCAGGAAGGTCGCCACGACAAGGTCGGGTCGGTTCGCGGCCACACCGAGGGCGACCATCGAGCCCATCGAATGCCCGCCCACGACGATCGGGCGCCCGCTGCTGCCGACCAGTGCCTCGGCCGCGGCGATCGCCTCGGCCAGCAGGTCCGGCCAGGCGATGGTCTGTCCCGGCTGCACCCGCCGGCCGCCGTGGGCCGGGGCGTCGGGGGTGACGACCACGAGGTCGTCCAGCCCCGGGTGGGCGCGCACCCGGCGCACGAACGGCGCCCAGCAGGCGCCGTCATCGCCGACGCCGTGCAGGAGCAGCAGGGCGGGAAGGGCGGGCATGTGCGGCTCCTCGGCTCGGGTGGCGGATCGGCGATCGGGGGGTTGGGTGGGTCAGGGGATGAGCCTAGCCGCGTCGCTGCAGCACCCGACCGGGACGGCGCTAGTGGTTCGGCCGTGGGGCGGCGCGACCCGTGGGCTGTCGGTGGGGTCGGATCCAGCCACGTCGAGGCACGTCCCGTGCGTGCGGACTGCCGTGCTGCACCCGAACCCACCACGTTCCCCGGGGTCCTACGATGGGCCGATGAACCCGGTCCGGGCGACGCGCTACGTGACCCCGCTGCGTGAGGGTGGATCCCTCCCCGGCCTCATGGAGGCCGACGACCTGGGGATGTACGTCGTGAAGTTCCACGGCGCCGGCCAAGGCCCACGGGCACTCGTGGCCGAGGTGATCTGCGCGGAGATCGCGGGGTCCCTCGGGCTGCGCGTCCCTCGGTGGGTGCCCGTGCTGGTTCCCGAGGAACTGGCCCCGGCGGAGCCGGACGAGGAGGTCCAGCACCTGCTGCGGGCCTCGGTCGGGATGAACCTCGGTGTCGACTTCCTGCCCGGGGCACTGGATGTCGGGCCGATGGCGTCGGTGGACGCCGGCCTGGCCGGGGCGATCGTGTGGCTCGATGCGCTGATCGCCAACGCGGACCGGTCCTGGCGCAACCCGAACATGCTCCTGTGGCACCGCGCCCTGCAGCTCATCGACCATGGGGCGGCCCTGACCTTCCACCACTCGTGGGCGCCGGGACGCGAGGACCAGGTGCAACGCTTCGCCACCCGCCCCTACGACGTGGCCGACCATGCCCTGCTCGAGTGCGCACCCGACGTCGCGGCCGCCGCCGCGGAGTTCGCCCGCCTCGACTGGCCGACGCTGATCGGCGACGCGGTGGCGGCCGTGCCCGACGAATGGCTCGCGGCGGATGCCGAGGTGTGGGGCGACCAGCATCTGTCCGGGCAGCCTACGGGCAGTTCCTCATGGCCCGCGTCGCCGCGCGCGGCACGTGGGTCCCGGCGCTGGTCGAGGCCGTGGAGGCCGGGCCCACGCGCGACGCCCTGGGCCATCGGGTCTCGGCCCGGGCGAGCTCGGGTCCTCCGGAGTGGATCCCCGAGTTGACGATCGGGCGTGAGGGCTCATGACCGGGATGCCCTTCGAGTACGCGGTCCTGCGGATCGTGCCCCGGGTCGACCGCGGTGAGTACGTGAACGGGGCGGTGCTGCTCTACTGCCAGCAGGCGGGGTTCCTCGGCATGCAGATCCGCGCCGACCTCAGCTGCGTGACCGCGCTGTGGGCGAAGGCGGACGTGGTTGCGATCGCTGACGCCCTGGCTGCGGCGAAGGCGGTCGCCGACGGGAGCAGCAACGCGGGGGAGGCGGGCCTGGCCGACCCGGGGCGGCGGTTCCGCTGGTTGACCGCGCCGCGCAGCGTGGTGATCCAACCCGGACCTGTGCACACCGGGGTGACCGAGGACCCCCAGAACGAGCTGGAATGGATCGCCGAGGGGATGCTGGACTGAGTCGCGGGGGCTGGTCGGGCGGTCTGGCGGTGGAGCCTGCCGGCAGGCCCAGGGGCATCCGCTGGTTCAGCGGCGCCATGACGCGGGTCGGCCTGCCGCTCAGCGCCGGGCCTTGCGGATGATGTCGACCACGTCGATGGCCACGCCCACGCCGATCACCCAGGCGATCCCCACGCTCAGGGGGGCGCCCGGTTCGGCCCACTCCTCGTGGCCGAGCTCGGCGAAGAACGCCGGGTTGAGCACCTGCTGGGTCATGAGCAGGACGATGCCGACGACGCCGAACACCAGGTCCCCGGCGACCCGCAGGCCGGCCAGGGCCGGCGTCCATCGGCCCCGGGCGTAGGCCAGCAGCTGCACCACCACTGCGGCGGACATGAGCACCAGGAGGGCCGGCAGCCAGAAGGTCCAGAGGTCGGGGTTGAGCAGTGGGATGCTCCCCGCGGAGTCCGACGCCTGGGCGCCGGAGCGCTGCCAGACGAGTGCGGCGATACCGACCAGCAGGCCCAGGACGGTGCCCACGGTCTCGCCGAGGGTGACCTGTCGGGCGGGCCGTTTCGGGAGATCTGCGACCGTCCAGGCCCGACGGTCGGGGATCTCGCGGGTGCCGGTGTGCTCGGCGATGACGAACCCGAGGGTGGTCCAGAAGACCACCTGCACGCCGACCAGCACGAACAGCCAGGCCCCGTCGAGGAGCACCTCCAAGGGTGGTGTGCCGGTGAAGGCCTGGACCGTGCTCACGGTCAGGGCGACCACGCCGGGCACGATCATCAGCAGGGCGCGCAGCACCTTGCGGTACTCCCAGTACAGTCCGGGCCCGATCAGGTACTGGGGGCCGTCGCTCAGCGATGCGGCCAGCTTCGTCGGGTCGCCCAGCTCGGTGAGGGCGGCGACCTCTGCGTCCTGGGCGACCTGCCCGGGGTCGTCGGACCCGGCGGCGGCGGTCACCCCGCTCCCAGCGACCTCGGTCGCGTCGATTGCATCGGCGATCGACGCCCGCAGCTCCTGCTCCACGTCCGCACGCTGCGATTCCGGAACCCCGCGCACCACCTCAGCGATGTAGCGATCGGTCAGGGTCGACATCATGCACCTCCCTCCAGGGCCTGCAGGGCCCGATCCAGCTGTACCCACTCGGTACGCAGGACCCCGACGAGGTCCAGGCCCGACGAGCTGGTCACGTAGTACTTGCGGGGACGCGACTCGTCGGTGTTCCACTGGCTGGTCAGCAGGCCCTGTCGTTCGAGGCGGCGCAGCAGCGGGTACAGCGTGTTCGCGTCGACGTCGAAGCCGGCCGCACCCAGTTGTTCGAGCAGTGCGTATCCGTATCCCGGCTCGCGGAGCAGGCTCAGGCTGGCCAGCACGATCGTCCCCCGCCGCAGCTCCTGCTGATGGGTGGCGGTGACCTCGTCCGTGCTCACACTTGCACAATAGTGTGTGAGACACAGTATTGTCAATGGTGAGGGCCGCGTAGGACCATGTGGACCTCGTGGACTCGGACGGTCCGCCGGTCGCAGGCCCTGGCGCGGAGCCTCAGGTGAACTTGCGGACCGCACCCAGGGGGGCGTACTTCATGACGGTCCCCAACGGCCACCAGGGCCAGCTCGGGCACCCGGGCGTCGGCCTTCTCCGCCTCGATGGCCGCAACGATGGAACGCACGCCGGTCTCGGTGTCGACCATCAGGGGGGCGTTCTCGACATATTCGTTCATCTCCGAGCGGATGTACCCCGGGTAGATGGTCGAGACCTCGACGTCGAGGCCCGGCGTGGCCTGCATCTCGCTGCGCAGTCCCTCGGCAAGGTGCGCGACGCCGGCCTTGGTGGCTGCGTACACGTTGAGGGTCTTGGGCATTCCGCGCATGGCTGACATCGACGAGATGAACACGAGGTGCCCACGCTTCTGGGCGCGGAAGATCTCCATGGCCGCCTCGGCCTGGCACAGTGCGGCGACGAAGTTGGTCATCGCGGTCTGGCGGTTGGCGTAGTACTTGCCTGTCCCGAGCTTGGCGCCCTTGCCCAGGCCGGCGTTGATGATGATCCGGTCCAGCGTCCCGAAGTCGTCGGCGAATCCGCGGAACACCTCGAACACGGCGTCGTCGTCGTTGACGTCCAGCGCCCGGATCTCGACCCGGGTGTCGGGGCTGGCGGCCAGGATCTCGGCCCGCAGCTCCTCCAGCCGGTCGACGCGCCGCGCGGCCAGGGCGAGGTCATTGCCCGCGGCGGCGAACTGGCGGGCCATCTCGGCTCCGAGACCCGAGCTGGCGCCGGTGATCAGGATGGTGGGCATGGTGGTCCTTCCGAGGGGCAGGGGTGATCGTGGCTGTCAGGCGTTGGTGCGGTCGTTCTGGCCGTGGGGGATCTCGCGCGGGTGTCGTTCCTTGGGGGCCAGCCCGTCGCCGCTGGACACCCGCCGGATGCGCCGCCCGATCCAGGGGACGAAGTGGACGCGCACCCACTCGACATCCGAGACGAGGTCGTCGCGACGTGACCGGGGCGCTGCCGGCGGCAGCGGCTCGGCCCACCATCCGATCGGCCCGCCGAGGACCTGCGGGTCGGTGATGCCCAGCTCGGCGAGGACGGCGGCGGCAACGCGGGCGTGGCCGAGCTCGTTGAGGTGCAGCCGGTCGGCGGCCCAGAAGCGCCGGTCGGTCAGGGCAGGGATCGCCTCGAGGTCGACGAGCATCGCCGCCGTGCCGCTCGGCGACTTCGCGGACGTTGCGGTTGAAGGCGTGGAACGCCCGCTCCAGCCGATCGGCGAATCGTCCGGATCCGCCGGCGCGTGCCAGTGAGGTGAACAGGACCACCCGGGCGCCGGTGGCGGTGAGCTGCTCGACGGCTGCGTCGTAGCGGGCGTAAAGGTCGGGCAGGTCCGTCGCCGGGCGCAGGACGTCGTTGGCCCCCGCGTGGAACGTCATGATGTCCGGTCCGAGGGTCAGCGCTGGGCCGAACTGCTCGGCGACGACCTGGTCCAGGAGCTTGCCGCGGATGGCGAGGTTGGCGTAGGTGACGGGGTAGTGGGCCACGCCGGAGCGGTCGGCGGCGAGCCCGGTGGCCACGCGGTCGGACCACCCCCGGTGGCGCCCGTCGGGGCGCAGGTCGTCGGACATGCCCTCCGTGAAGGAGTCCCCGAGGCAGACCAGTCGCGTCACCGCCATACGGTATCCCGACGGTGGTGGACCGACCGAATGCCGGGGTGGTGCCGACAGGTGTCCCGAGTGACGACAACGCGCACCGTGTCCCCGTACGATCACAGCCCACCCTGAGGCCCGACTCCTACTCGTTGTGGAGGCACGGATGACCATCAAGAAGCCGCTCAAGGGGAAGGTGGCGCTCGTGATGGGCGTGGCCAGTGAGGAGTCGATCGCGTGGGCGATCGCACAGGAGCTGACGCGGCAGGGTGCGAACGTGATCCTGGGCTACCAGTTCCGCTTCCACAGCAGGATCATGAACCTTGCCCCGACGTTGCCCCACCTCATCGCCTACGAGAGGTGTGACGTCCGCAACCCGGATGAGGTGGCGGAGTTCTTCGCCAAGGTGACCGTTCCCATCGACATCGTCGTGCATGCGATCGCCTTCGCGCCCAGGACAGCCTTCGAGGGCCGTCTCGTGGAGACGAGCGAGGAGGACTTCATCACCGCGTTGGTCACCTCCGCACACTCCCTGGCGACCCTGATGAACGCTGCGCGTGTGCACATGCCCAACGGGGGCTCGGTCATCGCGTTGAGCTACATCGGCGGGGTGCGGGTGTCGGCCAAGTACAAGGTCATGGGCGTTGCCAAAGCCGCACTCGAGGCCTACGTACGCGAGCTGGCCGCCGACCTGGGCCCGGACGGGATCCGGGTCAACGCGATCTCGGCCGGCCCCATCCGCACGATTGCGGCGTCCGGGCTGCCCGAGCTCGACCTCATGCTGGAGTACAACCGCAAGGTGTCGCCCATGCACCGAGACGTGACTCAGGAGGACGTGGGGGCGTGTGCTGCGTTCCTCGCCTCGGACGGCGCACGGATGATCACAGGGCAGACGATCTACGTGGACGGCGGGTACTCGATCATCGGCGTGCCTGACGTTGCCGGCAACGAGCTCGTGTGATGGGTCGCAGGCGGGAGGGCCGCAACGGCTCGTATCCCGTCGGTGCCTCCAGATCGCGCGATTTGGTGGGTCCGCAGGGCCTCACGTACACTTGGGTTACCGACGCGGGGTGGAGCAGCTCGGTAGCTCGCTGGGCTCATAACCCAGAGGTCGCAGGTTCAAATCCTGCCCCCGCTACCAGTAACACCGCAGGTCAGAGGCCAGTTCCCGGGAAGCCGGGGACTGGCCTCCTGCGTGGATGTCCGCAGAATGCTGCCAACATCGAACGCGGGCGGTGTGCTGTTCCGGGTCATGCTTGACCATCGGGTTCCGGTAGGTGGTTGACACCGTCGGGCGCGGTTCCGGTTCCTGCGCGACAGTCGTTCCGGTTCCTGCTTGACACTTGGGGCCCGTCAGAGGCCCTCTCGGTTGTGTGGTCGACCGGGAGGAGTGGGCGATGTTGGTGGAGCTGGCGGTGGCCGAGCAGCGGTTGCGGGCGGTGTTGGAGGTCCTGGATGGGGCCTCGGTGACAGAGGTGGCGCGCCGGTTCGGGGTGTCCCGGCAGACGGTGCATGCGTGGTTGCGCCGTTATGCCGGCGATGGTGGGTTCGGGAATCTGGCGGATCGGTCGACGCGGCCGCGGTCGTGTCCGCATCAGATGCCGGCCGCGGTGGAGGCGCGGGTGCTTGTGCTGCGCGACGGGCATCCGTCGTGGGGCCCGGATCGGATCCGTTGGCAGTTGGGGCAGGAGGGCGTGGTTCCGGTGCCGGGGCGGTCGAGCATCTATCGGGCGCTGGTGCGTAACGGGCGGATCGATCCGAAGGCTCGGCGGCGGCGGCGCAGTGAGTTCCGCCGGTGGCAGCGGGGCCGGCCGATGGAGTTGTGGCAGATGGATGTGGTCGGCGGGATCCACTTGGCCGACGGGGTCGAGGTCAAGTGTGTGACCGGTATCGATGACAACTCCCGGTTCGTGGTGTCGGCGATGCTGGTCGCCCGGGCGACCGCCCGACCGGTGTGCGATGCGCTGCTCGCGGCGCTGCACCGGCACGGCATCCCGGAGCAGATCCTCACGGACAACGGCAAGGTATTCACCGGCCGGTTCGGCCCGGGCGGGGCCAGCAGTGAGGTGCTGTTCGATCGGATCTGCGCGGAGAACGGGATCACGCATCTGTTGACTGCGCCGCGCAGCCCGACCACGACCGGCAAGGTGGAGCGGCTGCATCGCACGATGCGTGCGGAGTTCTTCTCCGATGCCGACGGCAAGTACCCGACGCTCGAGGCGCTGCAGGCGGCGCTGGATGGGTGGGTCGTCTACTACAACTCGGCGCGCCCGCATCAGGCGTTGGGGATGGCGGTGCCGGCGCAGCGGTTCGCCCTGGCCGGGCAGGTCCCCGGTTCGGGTCCTGACCTGACTGTGGTGGATCCGCGGCCGCCGCAGGCCCCCGCTGGATCCGATCACGAGTCATCGACGCGTGGGCTGGCCCCAACGCTGGGGGTGCAGCGGTGGGTGGACCGGAAGGGCAACGTGCACCTGGCCGGGTTCCTCTACCGGGTGCCGATCGTGCTGGCCGGTGAGCCGGTGCAGTGCGTGGTGGCCGACAACCTGGTGCAGATCTACCACCGGCAGGTGCTGGTCGCCTCCCACGTGCAGCACCGCAAGCCGGGCCGGGCCGGCACGGCGGACAAGCCGCCGGTGGCGGGCTCGCGGCGGGCCCGAACGCCCACCAGCGGGCCGGTGGTCACCCGGATCGCCGACAACAGTGGGGCGGTGTCGTTCGCCGGAACCAGCCATGCGGCCGGGCGGGCGTGGCGGGGCAAGCAGCTGCAGGTCGCGATCGTGGCCGGGTCCGTGCAGCTGACCAGCGGCGGGCGGGTCGTGCGTGTCCACCCGATCCGCCATGACCGGGCCAAGGAGCATGCTGCATTCGCCTGCCCGAACGGCCGCCCCCGCAAGCACCGCCAGAATGCCCCGGACGGGCCCAGCGTCAAGACCACGCCGCTGCGCGGTCGACCTGCCGGTCGAGCCTTGACCCCGAGCCCTTGACCGGGACCAACGGCAGCCGCGGGATCGGCCGGGCCAAGCAGAGGTGTCAACCACGTACCGGAACTGAACCGTCAAGCGGGTACCGGGACTTGACACTCGCTCCGACGTCACTACGAGGCCTCCACGCAGGCTGCTACGAGCGCGTCCCAATCCACGGTGTCGAGCTGGGCCTCCGCCACTGCCTGCGCCTTGGGGCGACCGTCCAGAACCGCCGACGACCACCGGGCGGCCATGGCTGCCACGTCACCGAGACGACGGGAGGCACGGGGGTCGGGGCACGCCGTCCCCGCGGCCCGCACCAGGCTCGCGAAGTCCGGGTCATTCACCGCCCGCGCGGCGAGCGCGCGTTCGATGAGGGCAGCGACGTCCTGCTGACCCGGCGGCAGGGCCTGTGGCGACTGGTCACGCCCGGGGTCGGAGGAGGCGAGTGGTTCGCCCTCGCCGGCGGGTCCGCACCCCACGAGAAGCAGGCCAACGCACACGGGCGCGACCACAAGCCGATGCCGCCAGCGCGATGACACCCACCGAGTGTCCCGTGCCCGTGATGAGGTGGCCAGCGGAAGGTGCGCGGGGGAGCGGGCTGCAGAGGGACGAGATGAGGGGTGCAGGCGGGTCACGGAGGGGTGCCCTTCCCGCAGGTCCGGTACCGTCGCACGGCATGGCCCATGTGGATCCCGAGTCCGTCGCACGCCAGTTCCTCGCAGCCTACGCCGCCAAGGACCTCCGCACCATCGAGGGACAACTTGCCGCGGACGTGCTGCTGCGCGATTGGAACCTAGAGGTCCGGGGGCGCGACGCCTTCCTGGCCGAGACCCGGCGCAACTTCGACGACGCGCGGTCGATCGCCATCGACATCGAGCGATTGCACACCACGCGCACCAGCGTGGCCGCCGAACTGGTGATCACGGTCGACAGCCGTATCCACCTGCGCGTGGTCGACGTGTTCGACATCGACGGCAACGGCCTCGTGTCGGCGGTGCGGTCCTACAAGGGGTTGGAGCCATCTGAGGATCGCGGTCCCCAGCCGTCGACGTCCCCACCAGTTGCCTGAGCCACGCCGCCGGGTCAGCCGCGTGGGGGCTGCCCTGCGGCCACCTGCGAGAGCCAGGCGATCACTGCCGGACCTGCCACGTCCGCTGAGTAGATCTTCTGGTGGGTCGCCCCGGGGACGACCTCGAGGGCCACGGGGATGCCAGCCCGATTCAGTGATGCCTCGAACGCCCGGGACTGGTCCAGGGGGACGTCCTGGTCGCTGTCCCCGTGCAGGAGCAGGACCTGCAGGTCCTGCGGTGCTCCTCCCGCGTCGACCACCCCAACCGGGTCACCCCGGCGCCACGCCTCGGGCTGCTCCTCGGGTGTGCCCCCGAAGAAGTCGACCAGGGCGAAGTCGAACGCCCGGTGTGTCGTACACGCCGGCCAGGCCGATCAGCCCTGTCACCCCGGGAAGCGGATACGGGCACGGCCCCGCCGGCGCACTGGCCTCCAACGCGGCCAGAGCGGCCAGATGCCCACCGGCGGAGTGCCCGAGCGCCACCAGCGGACCGGGCTCCAGCCCGGCTGCGCGGGCCTCCTGGACGGCGAAGCCGGTGGCACATGCGACGTCCTGCACCGGCTCCGGGAAGACAGCACCGGCTGACCCCGCCCGATAGGTGCTGTTGACCGCGACGAATCCGGCATCGGCCAGGTCTGCTGCCAGGGGGGCCAGTCCAGTGCGGTCGGCGGTCAGCCACCCCCCGCCCGGGACCAGCAGCACGATCGGGACGGGGCTCGATGGCGACTGCTCCTGCTGGGCGGGCAGGTACACGTCGGCCTCAAGGCCCGGCAGGTACTCGCTGGTGGAGTCCGGGGCGCGGACCGTGAGGGACGTGCCCGCAGCCCCGATCGCGTCCGGGGTGGACGAGCAGCCAGCGGCGAGGAGCACTGCCGTCACGAGGAGTCCACGCAGGAACCGGGGCCGAGGCGCGACGCGTCGGCTGTTCCCGGGAACCGTGCCTCGGGCCATCTCGCCCACCTCCGCACCCGGGCTGGGATCGGCGACCTCAGGGCACCTCGGGCTTGCGGGCGCGGACGAAGGCCGAGGCGAACGCCCCGTCGGCCAGGTCCGCGGTCGCGAGCGCGGCTCGGTCCTCGCCGAGGACGGAGCGGGCGTCGTCGGCCGTGTACACCCGCGTGGTCTCCAGGCCCGCGTCCACGAAGCCGCTGTCCGCGAGCAGGCTGAGGAACTCCTGCTCCTCGAGGGCCCCGGCCAGGCACCCAGCCCAGGCCTCCATCGATTCGCGCACCCCGGACGGCATGGTGCCGCGCACCACGATGTCGGAGACGGCGAACCGTCCGCCCGGGCGCAGGACGCGGAAGGCCTCCCGCAGGACCTGGGCCTTGTCGGCGGCGAGGTTGACCACGCAGTTCGAGATGATGACATCCACGCTCGCATCGGGCAGGGGGATGTCCTCGATGGTGCCCTTGAGGAACTCGACGTTCGTCGCCCCGGACTGGGCCTTGTTCCGGTTGGCCAGCGCCAGCATCTCGTCGGTCATGTCCAGGCCGTAGGCCCGTCCCGTCGGCCCGACCCGTTGTGCGGAGAGCAGCACGTCGATGCCGCCCCCGGAGCCGAGGTCCAGGACCACCTCGCCCTGGTTCAGCTCGGCCAGGGCGGTCGGGTTGCCGCAGCCGAGTGAGGCCAGGACCGCCTCTGCGGGCAGGTCGGCCACCTGGCGCTCGTCGTAGAGGTCGGCGCTGATCGGATCCTCGGACTGCCCTCCGCAGCACCCATCGCCACAACAGGAGGTGACCCCCTGGGTGGTGGCTCGGACCGCGGCGGCGGCGTAGTGGTCGCGGACGATCTGGTGGATCTGGTTGGTCTCGGTGCTCATCGGTTCTCCAGGCTTCTCGTGGTGTGTGGGTGGGTTCTGGGTGGTCGGAGCGAGGGCGTCGCCCGCCGGGGTCACGTCTGCCCCGTGCAGCAGGCCGCGGTCGCACGGGTGGGCGACCCGTTGGTCAGCTCCTCGATCGCCGCGGCGGCATGGGACAGTCCCTCGGGGCTGATCGAGTAGTGCGCCCAGCGCCCGCTGCGTCGGACCTGGACCACGCCCGCGTCACGCAGCGCCTTCAGGTGGAACGAGAGCAGCGACTGCGCCATGCCGAGCTCCACCTGCAGGTCGCACACGCACAACTCGCCGCCGCGCAGGGCACGAAGGATCCGCAGCCGGCGCTCGTCGGACAGCGCATGGAACATCTGGGCGTGCGCGGCGAGGTCGGGGCCCGTGGGACTGATCTGCAGGATCTCCATCACATCAATGTAACAGGATCTGTTGATGGATGATTCCCGCAGAGCCCGACGGCCCACCAACGGCGCTACGGGTGCCGCGCGGACGCGGACGCGGTGCTCAGCCGCGCCCGGCGGTCCAGTCGGCGATGTACGGGGCCAGGACGTCAGCCAGGGTCGGCGAGCCGATCTCCCGCAGCACGTAGGACGCCCGCATCAGCGGCTGGTCGACGGTGATGATCCGCCCGAGGTCCATCGGGGTGCCCGAGACGACCACATCCACCGGGGTGGCCCGGATGGTGGCCTCGAGGTCGGCCAGCTGCTCGTCGCCGTAGCCCATCGCAGGCAGGATCGGACCCGTGGCCGGGTAGGTCTGGTAGGTGGTGGCGATCGAGCCCACGGCGTAGGGCTTCGGGTCCACGATCTCCGCGGCGCCAGCTGCCCGGGCGGCGACGGTGCCGGCGCCGAAGGGCATTCCCCCGTGGGTCAGGGTCGGGCCGTCCTCGATGACCAGGACGCGCTTGCCGGCCAGGGACTCCCCCGACTCCAGGGTGACGGGCGAGTCCGCTCGGATCACGACGGCGTCGGGCACCATGCGCCCGACCGCCTCCACCACTGCCTGCACGTCGGCCGGGTCTGCGCTGTCGACCTTGTTGACCACGACGACGTCGGCGATGCGCAGCGTCGTCTCGCCGGGGTGGTAGGACGACTCGTGGCCGGGCCGCAGCGGGTCGACGACCGTGATCATCACGTCGGGTCGGACGAACGGGAAGTCGTTGTTGCCCCCGTCCCAGACGATGACGTCGGCCTCCTGCTCAGCCGCGCGCAGGATCCCCTCGTAGTCCACGCCCGCGTACATCACCATGCCCATCTCGACCGGGGCCTCGTACTCCTCGCGCTCCTCCACGGTCGGGTTGCTGGCGTCGATGTCGGCCAGGGTGGCGAACCGCTGGACACGCATGGCCTCCAGGTCGCCGTAGGGCATCGGATGGCGGATGAGCGCGACCCGGAGCCCGGCATCGAGCAGCAAACGGCCCACCGCGCGGGTGGTCTGGCTCTTGCCGCACCCGGTGCGCACGGCGCCGATCCCGACGACCGGCTTGGTGCTGCGCAGCATGGTCGCCGCGGGGCCGGCGAGCCGGAAGTCCGCGCCCGCGGCCATCACGATCGACGCATGGTGCATCACATCCGCGTGCGCGATGTCGGAGTAGGCGAAGACCACCTCGTCGACCTGCTCCGCGGCGATCAGCTCGACGAGCTGGGCCTCGGGCACGATCCTGATGCCCTGCGGGTACAGCGGGCCGGCCAGGGACGGCGGGTACAGCCGGTCATCGATGCCGGGGATCTGGGCCGCGGTGAACGCCACGACGCGGGAGGTGGGGTCGTCGCGGAAGACCGTCGCGAAGACGTGGAAGTCCCGGCCACCTGCACCCATGATCACGATGTTGCGCATGCCCACATTCCTAGCACACGAGCCGCCGGTGGATGCCGGTGGATGCTCGGGGATGGGCGACCGGTGGACCTACAACCCCAGGCGGCGCAGGGTCGTGG
>CAVPNX010000013.1:0-43738 GCA_963706885.1 uncultured Actinomycetes bacterium
CGGAGCAGGTCAGGGGGCGGTTTTCGTGGCCCTCTGGGCTGTGATTCCCGGTTCTGGTCACGGATTGGTCACATGTGCCCTGAGGAACGACTGGGTGACGGGTTAGCCGAGAGGGTCCACCGACCTACCCGCTCGCCCCCCGTGAAGCACTTGAGCTTCACGGCCATACCGAGGCGATTGGACCCAGGCCGCGTGCACGCGCACAGGCCGCCTCCCCGTCCGGAATGTGGCTGGTCGCCAGGGCCTTTCCAGGTCCACCCCCGTTCAGATCCAGCAGAAGCTTGCGGCCTTGTACTCGAAGCGCGCTGACATCGAGAAGAAGATCGGAGACGAGCAGGAAAGGAAGGCCAAGAAGGAGTCCGAGGCTGATGCCAAGTCGGTGTCCGCCTCCAAGTCCACCTCGGACAGCATGAGGCGCTCGTACGAGCGACAAGCTCAAGCTGCTCGCAAAGACGCCCTGCGCGGGAGTGTCAAGATCGCCTCGCTGAGTAGAGACCTAGCCAGGGTTGCGGGCGAGATCGGTACTCAGCAGAGGGCATTGATCGGGGCCGAGAAGTCCGAGGCCAGTGCGGCGAAGCGTGAGTCTGACAGGGCCCAACGTGCCCGCGAAGCGGAGGTGCGAAGGGACGACTGGCGCGCAAGGCTGACGAGCGACGCCGCCAACAGGAGCATCTACAGGACGAGCGTCGTCGCGAGGCGGACCGGGCCTCGACCACGGCCGAGATCGCCGCCACCGAGCAGCGGCTCGCAATGGAGATCGCGACACTTCGAGAGCCGAAGGCCGAGGAGCTGCGAATCCTTTATGCCACCTCCTCGGCGGACAAGGACCGCCCCCTTCGGGTCGACCAGGAGATGCGACGTGTGAAGGCCGCGGTCAGGGCATCGACGCACCGTGATCTCGTCGTCATCGAGCATCTTCCGGCCGCGACGGCGAACGACGTGCTCGACGCTCTGGTCGCGTTCCGTCCTCACGTCGTCCACTTCTCAGGCCACGCCAACGAGTCTGTCCTAGCCTTCGATGAGGGGACGGACGGATACGGTCCCCACAAGGGCCACCGAATCGGGGCGGAGCTCTTCAAGGAACTTCTGGAGTCCACAGACGAGGCGCCAACGCTGGTCGTGCTCAATGCCTGCAGTTCCGCAGCCCATTTGGATTCATTGCTGGGGAAGATCACGATGGCCGTTGGAATGGACGACACCATCGGGGACGTCGATGCCATCGTGTTTGCGACTCGCTTCTACGCCACGCTGGCCGAGGGCCAGTCGGTCGAGGCGGCGCTCACGACCGCCCGCGTCGACATGAAGCTGAACGGTCTGCCGGACCACGACCTTCCGACACTTCGTGCGGTCGCCGGTATTGACCCGGCGAATGTCCGTCTGATCACCGGCGAGTAGCCAAGTTCAGTGTCGGTCCGGACGAACTCGTTCGACTGTGCGGTCTTTGGGGGAACGGCGCCACTCTCGGACAAGGCACAGACTCGGGCGTCGGCAGCCCTTCGGCTCTGGCGCCGGTCAATGGTTCGGGGCTGTGGGGCGTCACTTGGTTGAGGCCGCGCCGTGTGGCGGTGGCCCGCCTCGCGGCCTCGGTCGCGTGAATGGTGAAGGAGATGGGACGAATGGAGTTCACATTTCGAAGCAAGGCTGCGGTCGGTGCCGCTGCCCTTGTCTGCGGCGTGCTGGTGGCGGGGTCCACGGCCGCGTCGGCCAGTGGCGACTCGTCGCCGCCGGTCTGGCAGCAGGCCAGTCCTGGTGGGGGCGCGGTCGATCTGAACGGCCTGCCGGTGCCGTCCAGGACGTACGTCGGTGACACGCTCCCGTCGGATCTGGGCACCTTGCAGGGGTCCGGGTCGGCCACGGCCGGGCCGGGGCCGGCTACCGGTACGTTCCCGGAGTGACACTCATGGTCGGTCCCGGCGCGCGACGGGGCCGGCCGCGGTCTGTCAACGTGACCGGCGGTTCGTTCGTCATCAGGACGTGGACATGACCCAGCCAGACCCGCAGCCACCGCCCGAGGCGGCCGACTTCGAGGTGTTCTACGCCTCGTCGAAGGATCGGGTGCTGCGCGCGGTCGTGGCCTCGACCGGGGACGTTCACGATGCGGAGGACTGCACGGCGGAGGCGTTCGCCCGGGCGTACTCCCACTGGGAGGACGTCCGCGGCCGCACCGTGCCCGCGGCCTGGGTGGTGCGCACGGCGGTGAACCTGCACATCGACCGGTACCGCCACCACCAACGCACCTTGCGCCTGCTGCCCGCTCTGGCCGAGGACGACCACATGCCAGCACCACCGCTGCCCATCGACCCGCACCTGCTCGAGGCGCTGCAGGCGCTGCCGCAGCGCCAGCGCCAGGTCGTCGCACTGCGGGTCCTGCTGGGCCTGTCCGGGGAGCAGACCGCCGTGGAGCTGGGCATCACCGCCGGCTCGGTCGGAACCCACCTGCACCGCGCTTTGACCGCGCTGCGCCCGCACGTCACCGCCTCCGCCGAGGAGGGCTCCCGATGAACGACCAGGTCGACTTCTCCGACCTCGAGCCGGACGACCGGGACACCGCCCGCGCCCTGCTCACCGCCTTCGACGGCGTGGGGCTCCACCGGCCCTCGCCGGTCCGCGCCGCCGCGCAGGACACGCACACCGCGGCGCTGCTCGAGCAGGCCTTCGACGGCGTGCGGTTGGACCGCCCCACCCCATGGAGTGCCCACCAGCCCGACGCCTCCCCGGCGACCCCTGCGGCTCGGATCGTCGTCCTGCCGGCACGTTCGACCGGCCGTCGGCGCAGCCACGCGTGGCTGGCCGGTGCTGCGGCCGCGGTCCTGGCACTGACCCTGACACTCACCCTGGCGCCGGGTGGGACGTCGGTCGCCTGGGCCGCCGAACCCCGGACGCCCACCGCAGCAGACGTGGAGGCCGTGGCCACCGCCTGCCGCGCCCCGCTGGCCCGCGGGCTCGGCGACCTCGAGTCATCAGGAGGCAGTACCACCGGCGACGGTGCCCCGGCACCGGCTCCCGGCGAGGGGCCTACCGTGCCGGAGTCCCTGCCCCCGCTGGCAGTCCTGGACATCCGCGGCGACGGCGCGCTGGCCATCTACCAGGACCCGACATGGCAGGTCACCTGCCTGCTCGCCCGCGAAGGCGGTGCCTGGGTCGACCAAGGCATCTCCGTCGGCCCCGGCCCCAGCACAAGCACGCCCGGCGCGGTCTTCGGCAGCCGCACCACCTGGATCGGCGGGGACTCCGTGGCCTACCTCGGGGGCAGCGTCCCGCCGGGCACCACCAAAGTCACGTTCGACCTCAGCGACGGCACCACCGTGCAGGCCAGCCTCCTAGGCACCACGTTCGCCGCATGGTTCCCCGGTGAGCGCAACTACGTCCCAGGCAGCCTCATCACCTACGACGCGAACAACTCCCCGCACCGGTGACCGTCGACACGGCCCGGCCCACCGCGGCCACCCCCGACCGGACTGATCGCCACCGGACCGGGGGCAGTCCCACCAGCCACACAACGAGACCAAACGACACGTGAGTCCTTCCGCCGCCTATCGGGCGCCTTGTGGGGCCGGGCGGAGCAGTTGGCGGCGTTCAGGGGCGGCGGTGCCCGCTACAACGAGTCTCTGCCGCTACGCATCGCATCCCGGGATCCGGCTGCACTGAGCACGATTCCGGTCCGGGGCGGTTGTCGTGTAGCGGTGTAGCGGCAATTCCGGGAGGCGACGAGTCGGGTCGGGTGCGCTCGCGGTCACGCGCGCTGCGTCCGGGAGAGCGGGGGTCCGGAACGCCAGTAGCAGCGGGGAACCGCCCGCTGATCCGGACTCGTGGCTCGGGCCGCTTCGCAGGCAACTACCAGGTAACTACGTCCATGAACGCACCGACACCGGATGGACGGTCTCGACCACTTCTGAGCACGATGTTCGAACGCCAAGTGACGCCGTAGACGGTGTGAGACTGCCCTGTAAACAGGGGGTTCCCGGTTCGAGTCCGGGCGTCGGCTCTGTATCGTCGCAGGTCAGGAGGCAGTTTGTGCTGCCCGGTTGGGCCTGTTCGGGCCGGGATCTGCCTACGGTTTGCCTACGATCGGGTCTTCGAGCGTTGTTCAGGCTACTCCCGAGCCGTCCGGCCGCACGAGCGAGCACGTCATGGACGCCCTGTGTTCCGCGATCAGATGCGATGTGCCGCCCCTCGGGAGGCCTGGGGCGGCGGGGCAACCGCCATCGATCCTCACTTCGGGGCGGTCTTGGAGGAGCGAATGGGCGAGATCGCGGCCTCTGCTTGACGGTCCTACGCGGCTATGTGGGGCACGCGCTGTCGCGGAGCCACGTCGTCACTTGGCTCGGGGCGCGAGACTTCTCCTGATGCGATCAGCGATGTCCGCGACGTCATCGAGGAGTCCGGAAGCAACCTCGATGACGAGCGTGTATGCCTCGTCGTTGGTGAGGGTGAGCCGATAGCCGTTGAGCCCCAGAAACGCAATGGTCGCCGCGAGCGCCAGTCGCTTGTTGCCGTCGACCAGCGCATGGTTGCGGGCCAACGAGTGCAGCAGGGCGCCCGCCTTCTCCTCGAGACTCTCGTAGGCGTCGAGCCCGAAAGCGGTCGCTTGCGGACGCGCCAAAGCCGACTCCAGCAACCCATAGTCACGCACAGGCACCTGGGGGCCAAGCGTTCGCTCGGCGACATGCAGCAGTTCGGACAGCGTCAGGTAGATCACTGGCCGAGCCGCTCCAGGGCCTCCGCGTAGCGAGGCAGTTCCTCGTCGAGGACCTGGTCAAGCAGCTCGGCTCGGCTGTGGCCCTCCACGTACTCCCGCACGGCTTGCCGGGCCACTTCCTGCATCGAACGAGACTCCAGCTGCGCGCGGCGGCGCAGCGCCTCGGTCTCCTCATCCGTCAGTCGCAGAGTCATCGCCATAGCCCCATGGTATCAGCCCTGACACCACACCCGGGATGGTCCATGTCCGGCCTTGATGTCCGCCCCGGTGCGCCGCTCGCGGCGGCGTAATGTCGGGCGCTCGCTGAAGGGTGTCAGTAGACGCGGACGGCGCTGATCTGGTCGTTCATGGTGGCGCCAACGTTGTCGGTGGCGAATGCGGGTCCGTAGGTGCTGCCGGTGAAGTGACCGTTCTGGTAAAGCGGGGTCTCGCAGTTGCCGAAGCCCTGGAACGAGGAGATCCGATCGTTCCAGGAGCTGGGCAGGGTGTAGCTGCCGTCGATGTCGGCCTTGGTGTCGCACGCGATGCCGTAGAGGGCGTAGTAGGCACCGGTGCGGTTGGCTGCGTCGTACAGGTCGACCAGGTGAGAGGTCGCAGCCGGGGCGATCGCCCGACCGCCCAGCTGCCGGGCGCGGATCGAGTCCAGCTCCGCTTCGGTGAAGGCGCACCAGCCTGGCCGGTGGTGATGATCGCCATGCAGTAGTCGGCGGTCGACGCCCATACTTTGCAGGACGCGATCGCCTCTCTGGAGCGGGGGAAAGCATGATGAACGACGAGCAGACACTGCGAGGCGTGCTGATGGAGGGTCACCGACTTGGCGACTTGACCGGACCGCCGGCCACCCGGAACGGACGGCGCACTCCCTTGAGCGCCTCAACTCATCGGCCCGCGCCCGACTCAACCGCCATCCGTCGGAGACCGGGCGCGGCCCTCCGCGTGCCGCGTGCCGTCCCGGTGTCGCGGATCCCCACAGTCACTGCGCCGCGAGCCGACCTCCTCCGCTTGCCGGTCACTCGTAGTGGAATCGGGCCTGGAGGATGATCAGGTCGTCGCCGTCGACGAGGTAGACCAGGCGGTGCTCCTCGGTGATGCGCCTGGACCAGGCCCCGGAGAGCATGTGGCGAAGTGGCTCGGGTTTGCCGATCCCGGAGACCGGGTCGCGCAGGGCGTCGTCGATGAGCCGGTTGATCCGTGTCAGGGTCTGCCGGTCAGCTGCCAGCCAGTAGGTGTAGTCCGCCCAACCGTTGGGGGTGAAGACCAGCCTCATCGCACGAGGTCGTGCGGGTCCCGCTTGCCGGTCCTGGCCTGCTGCAGGCTCCGGTCGTCATCGTTGGAGGGGCGTTCTCGACCGCGGAGGCGGGGGCTCCGCGTGCTGCGGCGCTGGCGGCGGCCGGTTCGGTGAGGGTGAGCCGTCCGCGGACCTGACCGTTGGTCCAGCGGTGTGGTCCGAACGACAGCCCTTGCCCACTGGTCATCCCGGCGTGGCGGACGCAAGGATTGGTGCATGCACCCGACGCCTCTGCGTGTGGCCCTGATCGGACTCGGCGACATCGCGGCGAAGGCGTACCTACCGGTCCTGGCCGCAGATGGGGGTGTCGAGCCGGTGCTCATCACACGTGACCCGACGCGCCTCGACAGGCTGAAGCGTGCGTGGCGGATCCCCTCCGGCTACGCCACCATCGAGGATGCGCTCAGCGCGGGGGGGCACCTGGACGCCGGCTTCGTCCACAGCGCGACGACGGCCCACCCGGGCCACGCCAGGGCCCTGATCGAGGCCGGCATCCCCACGTTCGTGGACAAGCCCCTCGCGCTGACGATCGAGGACTCGCGCGGGATCGTTGAGCTTGCCCGCGCCGCCGGGGTCTCCCTGGCGGTCCTGTTCAACCGGAGGCACACCCGGGCCTACACCGAGGTGGCAGCGTGGCCGGGGTTGGACACCGTCGTGCTGACCAAGAACCGCGTCGGGCTGCCGGACGACCCCCGGGTCGTTGTGTTCGACGACTTCATCCACGTCGCAGACACGCTGCGGTTCCTCGTCGCGGCGCAGCCGGAGCAGCTCGATGTGGTTGCCCGCCCAGGACCGGGCGGTTCCCTTGCCCGTGTGGCGGTCACCGTCCGCCAGGGCAGTCGGCTCGGCGTGGGCATCATGGACCGCGACAGCGGCCAGACGGTTGAGATCCTGGAAGCGATGGCCCCGGGGCGCGCCCGGCGGGTCACGGACCTGGTCGATGTCATCGACCGACGCGAGGGGGCGGCGCACCGACGCCAGCCGGACGGCTGGGCGCCCGTCTCCGAGCAGCGCGGCTTCACCTCGATGGTCGCCACGCTCCTCGAGTCGGTGCGCGCCGGGGTGGTCCTCGACGGCGGGGACGCCCTCGCCACGCATGCGATGTGCGATGAGATCCTGGCCCAGGTGGAGCAGCAGCTGGCGTCGACCGATGCGCGCGGCGAGTGAGCGGCTCCACAGCTCGCCGAACACCCTGTATCCGACAGCCCGGCTGACCCCGCATGGCGACGGGTCCTGCCCGATGCTTGGTCAGTGAGTCCCCATCGACCGACGATCGAGGTCCTGGCAACCAGCGTCGGCGCCGCCCGAGTGGCCCTCCTGGGAGGGTCGGACCGGATCGAGTTGTGCGAGAACGATCCCCAGGGCGGCACGACGCCCTCCGCAGGGACGATTGAGACGGTGCTCGAGCTCGCCGAGCCCCACGGCACACCGGTGCACGTGATGATCCGACCCCGCGGCGGCGGATTCGTCTTCGACCGCGACGAGCGGTCTGTGATGCTCCGCGACATCGGCACCGCCCTGCGCCTGGGGGCCCACGGCCTCGTGGTGGGCGCACTGACGCCCGATGGCGACGTGGATGTCGGGTTCCTGCAGCGTCTCGTGGACGCGTGCGCCGGGAGGTCCGTCACGTTCCATCGGGCCGTGGATGTCGCCCGCGACATCGAGGTCGCGGTGGAGATCGCCTTCCACGCCGGATGCGACCGGGTCCTGTCCAGTGGAGGGGCGCCGACGGCAGTCGAGGGCGCTCCCATGCTCGCCAGGTTGGTGCGCAACGCCCCTGATGGCAAGGTCGTGATGGCCGGTGGAGGCATCACCGCCGAGACAGCCTTCGGCCTGGTTGCAGACACGCTCGTTGCCGAGATCCACGTCTCGGCCCGGGGGTTCCGTACGACCGGCGCCTCATCCAGCCCACCCGGGATGGTCGGGGTCACGGCGGGGCCCGGCCCCCAGTGGCCGACGAACGGCTGGCCGGCACCGGACCTCGAGCAGCTCGCGCGGATCCGGGAGGCGCTCGTCGACGTCTCCCCGTCAGGGCGATTCGGCACCCTGGCCTGAGTCCCCGCGCGAGGGGGCATCCCTGGAGAGCGCAGGAGGGGCCTGTGGAGCAGTCGCCGTCCGCGCACTGCGCCCGCCCGACGGACCGTCCGGCTCGTGCGCATCCACGTGGGTCGGGCTCAAGAGGTGCGGGTTGGAGACCTCGTCCCCAACCCGCACCCGCGCTCCTACTCGGGTCCGAGCGTAGGTGTCTGGTGTCAACCCTGTCGCGCCGATCAGAGCCCTGGGGCGAGTGCACCGGAGGGCATCGGGAGGGCCTCGGGGCGTAGCGTGACGAGGTGATTGCCCTCCACCCACAGTCCGACACGAAAGGTCCTTCAGATGAGTGAGTTGTCGATCGCAGCGCCGGCGATTCTGCGTGACGGGGAGTTCGCGGGTCCGGGTGTGGTGACGGTTCGGGACGGGCGGATCGTGGCGGTGTCCGACCGGGTTGAGGATCTGGCAGGTGCATCGGTCGTCCTGGAGTCGGGGGTGCTCACCCCGGGCCTGATGGACCTGCAGAACAACGGTTCCTTCGGTGCCGACTTCGCCGACGCGACGCCGGAGCAGTGGGAGGAGGTCCTGACCGGGTTGGCGGTCCGTGGGGTGACCGGCCTGGAGCCGACCATCATCACCGCGCCGCTGGAGGAGCTGGACCCGGCGTTCGACCGGGCGCGCGCGGCGCAGGTCCGGCACGCGGATCAGCCGGTGTGCCGGATCCTGGGGGTCCACCTGGAGGGGCCGTTCATCTCGGAGGTGCGCAAGGGCGCGCACCGGGCCGAGTGCATGCTCGATCCCACGCCGGAGGCCCTCGACCGGTTGCTGGGCAACGAGTCGACCCGGGAGGTGCTGCTCACGGTGACCCTGGCTCCGGAGCGTGCCGGTGCGCTGGAGGCGATCGCCCGGTTGGTGGCTGCCGGGATCGTGGTGTCGGTGGGGCATTCGGATGCCACCGCGGAGCAGGTGTGGGCGGCCGCTGATGCCGGGGCCACGATGACCACGCACATCTTCAACGCCCAGCGCCCGTTCGGGCACCGGGAGCCCGGTGTTCCCGGGGCGGTGATGGCTGACCCCCGGTACTTCATCGGGACGATCCTGGATGGCCAGCACGTGGATCCGGCGGTCGTGCGGATCGTGTTCGCGGCCGCGCCCGGGCGGGTCGTCGGGGTCACCGATGCGATCGTCACCGCCGGGTTGCCCAACCACACGCCGTTGATGTTCGGCGGGCAGCCGGTGACCAACGACGAGCACGGTCTGGGTCGCCGGGATGACGGCACCATCGCCGGGGCCGGGATCGTGCTCGACGAGGCCGTGCGGCGGATGATCGCCGCGGGGATGGACCCGGCCACCGTGATCGCGTCCACCACCGAGGTCGCCGCCCGATCGTTGGGCCGCACCGACATCGGCCACATCGCCGCCGGCAGCCTGGCCGACCTCGTGTGGTGGGACGAGGACTGGAACCCACGCCGGGTCTGGATCGGCGGCCACGAGGTCGCGATGACGGGCGCAGCCACCTGAGTAGGACCTTCCGACCACCATCGGTGCGGTGCCCGCGGGCTCGGGCTGGACGACGTGGAACGCCAAGCGAATGCGGCGCTCCCGCACGACCCCGCACGCCGTGTCCGTCGCGCCCTGGGCATCGCAGAACTGCTGCGCGTGTTGCCCCTGTGAACAGGTGTGCCGGCTTCGCCGGGTGTACGTTGGCGCCGCTGAGGGAGGGTCCCGTAGCAGGAGGGTTCGCGATGAGTACATCGTCGGCGGGTGCCGCCACCAAGAAGGAACCGGGTCTTGGTTCCAAGATCTTTGCTGTGCTGCAGCGTGTCGGCAAGAGCCTCATGCTGCCCATCGCTGTCCTACCTGCGGCCGGCCTTCTGCTGCGCCTGGGCCAGGACGACCTGCTGGGCGGGGTCTGGGCGCCCTTCCAGATCCTGAGTCTGGCGGGCGGGGCGATCTTCGACAACCTGGCGATGCTCTTCGCCGTCGGTGTCGCCATCGGCTACGCGAAGAAGTCCGATGGTTCGACGGCGCTCGCCGGACTCGTCGGGTACCTGGTGTTCAAGAACGTGCTCAGCTACTACGCGACGCCCGACGAGGCAACCGCGCAACTGGTTGCTGATGCTGGCCTGTCAGGATCTGTGACGGTCAAGCCGGCCGACACCGTCGACCCCGGTGTCTTCGGCGGCATCGTCATCGGCATCACCTCGGCCCTGCTGTGGCAGCGCTACCACCGCACCAAGCTCCCTGCGGCCCTGGCGTTCTTCAGCGGTCGGCGCCTGGTTCCCATGCTCACCGCCGTGGCGGGCATTGCCTGGGCAATCGTGTTCGGCAACCTGTGGCCGCCGATCGGAGACGCCCTGGACAGCATGGCGTCGTGGATGTACGACAACGGCGAACTCGGTGCCGGTATGTACGGCATCGCCAACCGTCTGCTCCTGCCCTTCGGGCTGCACCACATCATCAACTCGTTCGTCTGGTTCCAGACACCCGAGTGCCCGACGGCCACCGGTACCACTGCTGGTGACCTGAACTGCTTCTTCAACGCGACCGAGGACCGTGAGAAGTACGGCCTGTTCATGACCGGCTTCTTCCCGATCATGATGTTCGCCCTCCCCGCCGCGGCCTTCGCGATGGTGCATGAGGCCAAGGACAAGGTTGCCGCGAGCGTCCTGCCGGCCGCCGCGCTCACCGCGTTCCTCACCGGCGTCACCGAGCCGCTGGAGTTCTCCTTCATGTTCGTTGCCCCGCTGCTGTACGGCATCCACGCGCTGTTCACCGGATTGTCGATGGCGGTGGCCTACGGGATCGGATCCCGGGCGGGATTCACGTTCTCCGCAGGGGCCTTCGACTACGTGCTCAACTTCGGCAAGGCGACGCAACCGTTGCTGTTGTTGGTGATGGGAGCCGTGCTGGCTGTTGTGTACTACTTCCTGTTCCGGTTCGCCATCAGGAAGTGGAACGTTCGCACGCCGGGCAACGAGCCCGACGACGCGGAAGCCGATGCGGCAAACATCGCCCAGTAGGGGCAACATCCACAACTGAACATGCGCGCGCGTGAGGCCGTCCCGAAGGGGCGGCCTCACGCGCTGTCGGGCATCCTCGCGCGTCGTCTCGCGCAGCGCCGTTCGCGGACCAATGTCGCGGATTTCCCAGCGGACGCGACCTCGCCGGGTGGAGACGCGCGGGGCCGGTGCCCGACAATGAACAGGGCCGGGAATCCGGCGGGTCACCGACGAGAGGACGTCAATCATGGGCAAGGCAGAGGACATCGTCGCCGGGCTCGGCGGAGCGGACAACATCGACGAGATCGAGGCCTGCGCCACGCGGCTGCGCACCGTGGTGCACGACCCCTCGCTGGTCGACGAGAAGGCGCTGAAGGCCACGGGCGCGTTCGGCGTGATGTCCGCCGGTTCCGTGATCCAGGTGATCGTCGGCGGCGAGGCTGATGGCCTGGCAATGGACATCAACGACATGCTCTGACGCTGGAATCGTCCGGTTCGGCACCGACCGGGGCCGAACCACCCGGGCAATGGGAGGTAGGAGTCGCCATGGAGGTCATCGTCGTCGGCCGGCCCGAGGAGGCCGCCCCGATCGTTGCGGACGCCTACAGTGCGCTGCTGGCTGCCAAGCCGGATGCGGTCCTGGGGCTGGCGACCGGGTCCACTCCCTTGGGGGTGTACAAGGAGCTGATCCGGCGCCACAAGGAGGAAGGGCTGAGTTTCGCCCGCGCGCGGGCGTTCAACCTCGACGAGTACGTCGGCCTGCCCGCCGGCCATCCGGAGCTGTACCGCACCTTCATCGAGCGGGAGTTCACGGGCCAGGTCGACTTCGCCCCGGACGCCGTCCAGGGTCCGGATGGGCTTGCCGAGGACCTGCTGCAGGCGGGTCGGGACTACGACCAGGCGATCAAGGATGCGGGCGGGGTCGACATCCAGATCCTGGGCATCGGCTCCGACGGGCACCTGGCGTTCAACATGCCGGGTTCATCGTTGGTGTCCCGGACCCGGTTGAAGACCCTCACGTCCAAGACCCGCGAGGACAATGCGCGGTTCTTCGACGGGGACATCTCCCAGGTGCCCAAGCACTGCCTGACCCAGGGCCTGGGCACGATCATGGAGTGCCGCCACGCGATCATGCTGGGCTTCGGCAAGGGCAAGGCCCAGGCTGTGGCTGAGTGCGTGGAGGGTGGGGTCTCGGCCCGCTGGCCGGCCTCGATCCTGCAGATGCACCCCCACGCCACCGTCGTCATCGACGAGGACGCCGCCTCGCAGCTGCGCCTGACCAGCTACTACACCAACACCTACGCCGGGAAGCCCGACTGGCAGGGGATCTGAGCGCCTCTCCAGGCCTTCGCGGCCTGCGCGTTGGGCGGCGCCCTGTCGCGTACGGTGTTGGCCATGAGCAGCGGTGGTGCACGGGGCCCCGAGGGCGGTGAACCGGCCGCCGGTCCCGACGACGCGGCAGGCGTCAGCGCCGAGCCAGTCACGCGCGGCAAGCGCCCGCTCTGGCTGGCCGCACTGGCGGCCCTCGTCACCTTCGTGGCCCTGTACGGGGCCTACGCCCAGCAGCGCCCCGATCCCGTCGGGTCCGACTCCCCGGAGTCCCCCGGTGGCCTGTTCCAGCAGGCCCAGGCGGCGGGGACCTCATTGACCGCAGTGGGGCGCACCTCCGGGTTGGCTGAGCGCTGCACCGCGTGGCTGCTGGACTCCGGGGCAGGGGACGACGCGCAGGCCTATGCGGTGACGACCGCGCGCTGCGTCGGGCAGACGAGCACGGCCTCGGTCATGTCGGACCAAGCCATCCAGGGCGCCGCCATCGAGTTCAACGCCTTCGCCACCCTGACCACGGCCAAGCAGCCCGACCTCGTCAAGGCACCGATCGAGGCGGTCGAGTGGGCCTCGTCGCGTGGCAACGATCTGGCCGTCCTGCGCCTCGGAGCGACCTACGGCGAGCTGTCGGGACGAGGGGTGCGTCCGATCGATCCCGTCGCCCCCCTGCAGCAGGGTTCCGAGATCCTCGTCGCGGGTGTGCCAGTCGAGGGCATCGAGCCCCGAGAGCAGTACCTACGGGGTAGCCGTTGCCAGGTGGGACTGACCACGGACGTCGTCGAAGGCACGTGGCTGTGGCATGACTCCCAGGCGTCGGACTGCTCGGGGATCCTCGGTGGGTCCTGGGGCTCTCCGGTGTTGAACCCCGCGGGCGAGGCCGTGGCGATGGTGAACACGACGACCATCGGCGCCGATCCGGGGGCGGTGTGCGCCGACGGTGTTCCGTGCCAGGTCAGCGCGGATGGTGTGGTCCCGGTCGCCGAAGCCGCCACCTACATGGTTCCGGTCGCCGCGCTGGCGGCATGCTTCCCGCAGGGCGGATTCGCCCTCGGTGGGCAGTGCACCCTGGAGGACCCGACGTCGGTCGTGCCCGCCGAGGCCACCGCGGACGTCGCCCCTGCGGGGTCGACGGTGGAGATCCGCCTCGAAGGGGAGTTGCCGGAGGGGATCGAGTCCACGGCCGACATCGAGGTGAAGCAGGGGTTGCTGGGGGCGGCGGACTGTCGCGCCCCTGAGGGGTGGCTGGGTGCCGGCGGGACCGCCGCCGAGTCGGTTGACCCGGCCCCCGAGCAGTGGGTCCACCCCGTTGTCCTCCCGCCGCAGGAGGGGTTCACGTTGGTCTGCGTCGGCTCCCCCGAGCACCCCACGGAGATCGTGATCCGGGCTGCCGGTACCGCGCCGGACCCGGGGGCTTCGAATTGACCCCGACCGCGTCGCCGCGGGTCCAGATCTAGAGGGCGCGGATGCGCGGCTGGTAGCGCGCGAGCAGGGCGGCGTTGCGCTCATCGCCGCCCGAGGTGTTGGCACTGGTGAACACCTCCGGGTCCATGCCCCGAGCCACCATCTGGAAGGCCACGTCGGCCATCAGTGCGTTGAGCAGGGCCGCACCGACCACCGTGCTGGTGGGGCCGACGAGCGCGTCACTGCCTGGGACCGGGATGCACGCATCGCCGGGCTCGCCGTGGTTGTCCAGGACGATGTCGGCCTCATCATGCAGGCGGGAGCCGGTCGCGGACCTGCCGAGCGACGATCGGGCGTGGCTGAGGCTGGTCAGTGCGATGACGAGGACCCCACGCTGCCGGGCGAGTGCAGCCAGTTCGACGCTGACCGCGTTGGCCCCCGAGTTCGATGCGACGATGAGCACGTCATCGCACTGCATGGGATGGCTCTCCATGAGTTCGGCTGCGAGCCCGGGCTCTCGTTCGAGCACGGAGCTCCCGGATGCGGAGACGTGCAGCATCAGGGCATCGACGAGCAGGGGACTCACTCTGGCCGACCCGCCCGCCCGGTAGAACAACTCCTCGGCCATCAGGTGCGAATGCCCCGTTCCGAAGGTGTGGATCAACCCGCCCCGGGCAAGTCGGTCGACGATCCGCGTCGAGGCCTCGACGAGGTTCGCCTGCTCGTCCTCCGCGGCCCGGACAAGCACCTCGGCAGCCCTGCGCAAGTACTGCACAGCCCCGGAACCCGGTCCCGCGCCGGCCAGGGGATGCGGCTGCTCGTCCGCGTGTCCGTGGGCCTGAGGTCCGGATGAACCAGTGGTCACAGTTGGCCGCCCATCGTCGGGATCCCGGACTCGTCACGGACTGCCGCTGCGCCCGGCGCAACCCATCATCCGCCGACGGCCTACGGCATGCACCTCGGCTGAGCTCGCGCCCGGGCCTCAGACCGGAAGCCGCGCCAGTCCGCCATCAGCCCAGCAGAAGCCTCACAGGGAGTTCCCGGGCGGTCTTGCCGGTAGCTGCGGAACTGGCACGGAGCACGTACGGCAACCCCATGGTCGCACCTGGTCGGTCTCGACGTCCGCGACATCGGCCGCCCCCAGAGCCGGAATGAGCGCCACCACGAGAAGGAGCACAGCGTTGACCGACGCGCTCCTGCGCCGGTCGACCCATCCGCGGCTGCTCATGGAGGACAGGATGGACCGGGAACTGCGAGCGCGCATCCGGGACGCAGGGGAGTCACCGACGGGGCGACATGTGCCCTCCGCGGCCATAGCAGGATGGTCGCCGGGCAGATCGGGACCTTCGGATCGAACACGCCCACGCCGATCAGGAGCGACAACGGGTCACCCCCCGGAGCTGCCCGGGTCACCATCTCAGAGCAGGGCGATCTGCAGCACGAGCAGTGCGGAGAACACCACGGTCATGACGACCATGAAGCGCCGCTCACGCTCGCCCTCATCACGCATGCCGGTGAGCTTGATGGACAGTCCGAAGAAGATGACCATCCCCACCGTGAACGCCAGCACCGGACCAGTGAACCACCCATGTCCGGGCTTGGACGATGACCGCCACGGAAGCACCCCGCTCGCACTCGATCACCGCTCAGATGCCGACTGAGCGACGACTCGGACGAACCTGCCCCACATCGCGCCTCACCGAGATGCTCAGCGACACCGAGCAACTCACCCGCGCCCTGCTCAGCGGCACCCCCGAAGGGGAAGACGGTCATGCTCAGGGCAGGCGTAGATTGGAGTTGCCTGGACGGGAGGTGGAACTCTTGCCAACCAGGGGTGTGGGGTGGTGGCGGACGGGCGGGCTGGTTGTTCTTGTCATCCTGACTGTCGGTGGCTTCCTCCTGGGGCTCTGGCTGCTGCTCTACTTGGGCTCGATCGGCAAAGACACGACCTCGGCGTTCCCGCCGCTGGACGACAACGGCGGCTTCTATACGAGGTCTGAGGAGGTTGGCCGGATCACGATCCTGCGCCACCGGATCGACGGGACGGGGGCGTTCGGGGCCCCCGTGGAGATCTACTCAGGGCCGGGGGAGAGCCGTGCGGGGCCGGGGGTCGTTGACGGGCGCAGCCCTTGGCTGCTGTTGGGGTGGTTCGAGGACGGTGTCAGCACACGCTTGCAGGTGCGCGCGGCAGACAGCGGTGAGGTGCTGGGTGCTGTGGATCCAGGTCGGTGGTGTGGTGGGGAGGGTTCCGACGGGTACGCCTGTGTGCTTCTGGATGACCGTCGGGTGGCGCGGACCACGGTCGTGGCTCCCGGCTACTTCCAGCCGGTGTCGATCATCGTCAGCTCGCTGGAGACTGGCTCGACCCTGGCCGAGCATGGCCCGTTCGCGGGGCTGCAGGCCCTGTTCGGAACCGAGTCCCCAAGTCACCTGGTCCTGCAGGTCGCCGATTCGCCAACTGGGTCGGCGGTCGTTGATCCGGGCGCGGGCCTGCCGACGGGGGAGATGCTCGACCTCGATCTGTCCACGGGGCGCACCACCGAGATCGGGCAGTACTCCGCTGGCTGGTCCCCGTTGTGCGCCCATGCGGTCCGGTGGCAGGCCGACGGGCAACCGCAGGGGATGACAGTTGTGGGCCTCCAGTGGGCAGGGCAAGGCCCGGACCAGCAGGTCTCCCTGAGCGGGCTGGGGCCAGCGGACATCGCCCCGGCCACGTGGTCACCTGCGGAGGGTTACGAGCCCTCCGGCTGCTCGGCGGACGGCCGCTTCGTCTACCTCACCTCCCTGGAGTCCGACTCCGCGGGTGTCACTCGGGTGTTGGTGGACCGGATCAGCGTGCAGGACGGTCGGCGGTCCCTGGTCCTGGACACGCCTGGGCCGATGCCGGGCCCCTGGACCCGTTGAGCGCACCTCACCCCGCCCGATGGCGTCGTTGCCGACGAGCCGCACGGATGGTCTTCAGGGATTCGGGGGCCGTATGTGGCTCTTCCCCGGACTCAGCACCGAGCAACGCGTGGGGTGTGGATCGGTCTGCTCGTTCACCGGTTGGCGACGCGCTGAACGAGGCCGAGGACGTTGGGCTCTGGGGAAGCCGGTCCGTCGAAGGACAGGCTGAAGGTGGAGGTGGGCATGATGATGCGACCGGCTTGCGGATCACGGACACGACGGTCGCCGAGGGAGGAGGGCACGGGGTGGGTGCGAGCGCACGGGACCTGGTCGGCTCCTGCGGTCGGGATGTTCGCCCTGATGGTTGCCCTGGGGGGGTGCGCGACGGACTCCACGACTGGCTCGGGGCAGACGACCGCCCCTGCCACGTCAGCGGCCTCGGCCGCCATTTCACCCGACGCGCTACTTCTGGCCGGGCAGATGCCGGAGTGGAACGGGGCCATGGGCTGGATCGAGCAGGACCTGCCATCGGGGGTCAGCGCCTTGACCGTGTGCGTGCTACCGACCGCGCAATCCCTGGGAGCAGTCGAGGTGCAGAGGCGTGACTTCGTGGCCGCCGGTGTGGAGGATCCCGACATCACCCCGAATCCCGGGTGGCCTGCGTCCTACGCCACGAACCAGGTGGCCATGTTCCCGGATGGCGCGACGGCGAGCGCTGCGGTCCTCGCGTGGGAGGACGCCGTCCTCGACTGCGCACCCGGATCCTCGATCACCTCGGGCACCCAGAGTTTCCAGATCAGTGACCTGCCCACGGGTTCGACGTGGGGGGTCGCTGCCCGTGACACGTACGACGTCTGCCCCGAATGCCTGCGCTTCGAGTTCCTCGGCTTCGCTGCCAAGGACTCGGCGGTCGCAACGGTCGGGTTCTCCCTGACCGGGCAGGACGCCAACTACGAGGGTGACCCCGTCACCGAGTCCCTGAACGCGGCGTTGACGCGTCTGCCTTAGCCCAGGGCCGGGTTGATGCGCGGTGTTGGTGTGGGTGGCATCGTGTGACTGGTCGGCGGTCTCCTTGGCTTTCCCCGTCCCCGTATTGCGCATTCCCACGGGATCAACCTGCTTGGGCAGCCCGGTGGTGATGGCGCGGAAGACTGCTGCGGAGATCAGGCAAGCCCAACGGCGAGCATCCCGGCGATCACCAGCCACCAGCCGACCCATACTGCAATGTCCACTCGCGCTGCTGTGGCGCCGGTCATGACTGTGCCGGTGCGTCCGTCACCCCAGGCCCGTGCGTTGGTGGCGATTCGGGTGAGTGCCGCGCAGATCATCAGGACGACGGTGACGATGCCCGTGCACCACAGGCACCAGGCGCCGATCACGAATGCGCTCTGGAATGTGAACCAGGTGGCGAAGCACGCGAAGACGAGCGCGAGCCCCCACAGTGCGAGCAGGTAGGTGCGACTGGGGCGTCCGTCGAGCGCGCCGCCCAGGGCTGCTGAGGCGAAGATCGCGAACACCGCCACGCCGAGCACCCCGTTCGGCAGGCCGAAGGCCGACGACTGCCACGCGTTGAGGACGGTGGTGCACGATGCCCGGCTGCTGATGTCCCACAGGAGCCCTTCTTCGGGGTCGGCCACGAGCGCGAGCTTCTGCTGGACGAGAGCTGTGGTGAACAGCAGACCGGCGGCCGCGGCGGCGAGGACCACCAGCCATCGCACGAGGTCCGGCTCGGTCCGATCTGGGTGGGCAGTACGTCCGGACATGGCGACCGCCTCACTTCCCCGTCGGGATGGGGAAGAACCGTCGCGGCACCTGGGTGCGGTATCCGGCGTAGGTCGGGGTACTGGGCGGTCAAGTGGCGCTCCTCGACGGAGGTCTTGCCGAGGAGTTCGAGCACCAGGATCCCCGACAGGGGCAATGCCCACGGCGAGAATGCCACTCCGAACCCGAGCCCGATGAGGATCCAGCCCCCGAAGATCGGGTGGCGGGCCCGACCGTAGATGCCGGTCGTGACCAGCCCACGGTTCGGGGTCGGCTCCGGGAACACCCCGAAGGAATCCCCGAGGCCGAGGATGCCGGCGACGAGGAGTGCGCACCCGAGCAGCACGAGGCTGATCCCGAGAGCCAGCATGGGGAGCTGCATCGGTGCCGGCCATGGGGGGGCAAGCCCCCCGAGCGTCGGGATCGCGGCCATGAGCAGCGCCTGGAGCCACACCCAGCCCTGCCCCCGCTCGCCGAGGTCCGGCAACCGCATCACACCTCCATCATGGGCACCGCTGCATGCGGGCGGTTACGGCCGAAGGTCCCTGTCTGCACGACCAGGTCGCGAGTAGCGTCCGCAGGGATGTACCCCGTGCTGTTCCACCTCGGTGCGCTGCCGGTCCCCACGCACGACTTCTTCACCGTGCTGGGTCTGCTGGTGGCGTGTGCTGTCGTGCTCACCCAGTCCCAGCGCCGGGGCGTGGCCGATCGGGCGATGGCCACGATCGCCGTCGGGGGGCTGCTGGGTGCCGCGATCGGCGCGCGGCTGGGCAACTGGTGGGTCTATGTGACCGGCGGCGGGGAGCTGACCCTGCCCGGGTTGCTCGTGGACAGCGGCAAGAGCGTCCTGGGGGGTCTGACCGGGGCCTATGTGGGGATCCTGGTGACCAAGCGGCTGATCGGGTACCCGGGCAAGACGGGCGACATCTTCGCCCCGGCTGCGGCGATCGGCATCGCCGTCGGACGGATCGGCTGCTTCCTGACCGAGCAGATCGGAACCCCCACCTCGATGCCCTGGGGCTTCGAGCCGCCGGCCGAGGTCCTCGACCGGATCCCGAACTGCCCCCAGTGCCTGCCCGGGGTGGCGATGCACCCCTCGTTCCTGTACGAGATCGCGTTCTTCGTGATCCTCTTCGCGGTCCTGATGTGGCTGCGGCCCCGGGTCCACGTGCCCGGTGAGCTGTTCAAGATCTTCCTGGCGGCCTATGTGGTGTTCCGGTTCGCCGTGGAGTTCGTCCGCGGCAACGAGGTCGTCGCGTGGGGCCTCACCCGCTCGCAGTGGTTCCTGCTGGCCACCGGTCCGCTGATCGCGTGGTACTTCATCCGGCAGGTGCGCTGCGGCGCCTACCGGCGCCACCCGTCCCGGTGGTCACCTCGGCCGCCGCGCTACCCCAAGGGGGCCACGATGAGTGACGAGATGCCCGACTACATGACGCCGCACGAGCCACCCGAACGCAAGGGCCTGAGCACGGGATGCCTGGTCTCCCTGGTGGCCGTGGCGATCATCCTCCTCGTCTTCGGGGTCTGCGTGGCGGTCCTGTCCACCGGGGGTGGCTGACCGTGGCGACCTCGGCTCCGGCGGGCATGCCGCTGCGGGACTACCGGCTGCACCGGTACGTGACGGCGTTCTGCCCGCACTGCCACGAGGAGGATCCCAGCGCCCCTCTGGAGTCCGTCGAGCGGTTGTCCGGTTACCTCGTGGAGGAGCAGGGCCGCATCTGGTTGGTCCGGGCCTGCCGCCGGCACGGCCGCGTGGTCACGATGTACGACGAGAGCCCGGAGATCCTGCGGTACCTGGAGGAGTGGACGGCCCCGACCAAGGCACACGTCCCCGATCGTCCGGGCAACTTCGCCCCCGTCCCCGAGGGCTACCTGGAGGGCCTGCCCGAGATGCAGACCCAGCACACGTGCGTGCTGCTGGAGGACGTCATCCAGGGCTGCAACCTGCGGTGCCCGACGTGCTTCGCGGAGTCCTCACCGGATCAGGCGGGCGTCGTCGCGGTCGCCGACGTCCTGGCCAACATCGACACCCGGCTGTCCCGTGAGGGGGGCCGATTGGATGTCGTGATGATCTCCGGGGGTGAGCCGACCATCCACCCGGAGATCACGACGATCCTCGCCGAGATCTCGGCACGGCCGGTGAACCGGATCCTGCTCAACACGAACGGGATCCGGATCGCCCAGGACGACACCCTGCTCGCCTGGCTGGCGGACAACCGCGACCGGGTTGAGGTGTACCTGCAGTACGACGGCGGCGACGCCGAGTCCTATCGGGCCCACCGGGGCGGGGACCTGGTCCGGTGGAAGGAGGCCGCGGTCGACCGGCTCTCGGCGGCCGGTGTCTTCACGACCCTGACCATGACCGCTTCGCTCGGGGTGAACGATGACGAGATCGGCGCGGTCATCGAGCGCTGCATGGACACGCCCTACATCGCCGGGGTCAGCATCCAACCGCAGTTCGGCTCCGGGCGGTCCAGCGGGATCGACCCGATGGACCGGCTGACGCACACCGGTGTCCTGGCCCGTCTCGGCCCGCAGACCGGAGGGCTGGTGGCGTGGCGCGACCTCACAGCACTGCCATGCTCGCACCCGCACTGCTGCAGCGTGGGCTACATGATCCGGACCGATGCAGGTGAGTGGCGGTCGTTGACGCAGATCATCGGCCACGACCAGCTCAAGGAGTACCTCGGGCTGGTCAGCAACCGGATCGGTGACTGGCAGCTGGCCCCCCAGGTCCGTGGGCTGGTCAAGCAGTCGCTGCTCGGGCTGATGTCCAACGAGGCATCCCTGGCCCAACCCCGCGTCTGGGGGCTGTTGCGCGACGTCTGCGAGAACTGCGACCTGGGGATGACCACCCTGGTGCGGCTGGCCAGCGAGGGCCTGACGGGCAACAACCGCAAGGTCCGCCAGCTGATGGCCGACCGGATCAAGCGGATCACCGTGAAGCCATTCCAGGACATCAACACCATGATCGAGGAGCGACTCGTCCAGTGCTGCGTGCACGTGGGCACGCAGGCAGACGACGGCGCAGATCAGTGTGCCCCGTTCTGCGCCGTCCAGGCCTGGGCGCCCCTCGGCGAGCAGAAGCTGTCCCGTCGGGCGGTCGCCCGCGAGCTCAGCCTCGGGCTTGTGCCACCCGGCCCGGGCCCCCGTCGACCTTGAACTGGCCACGATCGAGGAGGCCCTGCGATGAGCAGCCCCGCTGACAACTCACCTCGCGCCTCGGTCCTGCGCGCCGGCCCACCTCCGATCCGGCGGCTGGTGGCGTGCAGGCACCGTTCGACCCGTTGCGCCTGTGCATCTTCACCACCATCGCCCTGCTGGCGTGGGTCCTCTCGCCTCCCGTGGTCGTCGTGTGGATGGCCACCCTCGGGCTCTCGGCTACGTCAAGGCCTACCGCGGGGGCTGGCGCGCAGCCGCTGCTACCTGAGGGACGTGCGCCTCGTCCTGGCCTACCTGAGCGTCGCCTGGCTCGCCGGTGCGTACTTCACGGTCAAGGAGATCATCAGCCTGCTCGGGTGAGTGCCGCCCACCGGCTCGTGTTGGAGTGCGTAGGGCCCGGGTCCGTCGAACCGCGCCCCAAGTCCCTGCACACCCGCGGTCGGCGACCGCCGCACCCTCGCCGGTGTCACTACCCGAGGGCAGTGCTGAACCCATCACCCTTCTCGGCGGTACCTCGGATCCCGGCAGTGTTCTGGTGCCAGGTCGAACAGGCCCCGTCGGGTGGGGTCGCCGAGCCCGGGCACAGGGTGGCGCTGCCCGCCCGCGGTCGACCGGCCACCGAGTCCCCGGGGGCGCCCATGGCCAGCCAGCTGGTTGTGCCGCCGATCGGCAGGATGGCCAGTGCCGCCCCGAAGCGATCATCGGTCCTGCTCATCGAGGTTCCCCGACAGAGCATCGTGCCGCACACTGGTCAGTGAAGGATCCTGCGACGGCCCCAACGATGCTCTGCATGTTCTCGCTCGGACAGCACCACCTGGCGCAGGTCGTCGGGGAGCAGTTCGTCGCGCAGCCCGACGGCGGTGGGGCCGTACTCGGCGAGGTCGGCCTCAGCCTCCTCACGGGTCCGCGCAGATCGCCGGTCCCGGTACTCCATCCAGCCGCCCAGACCCCAGGTTGCCATGGTCTCGATCACGAACAACCCGACCACGCCCACCAGGAGCAGCAGCCCAACTACCCAGCCGTCCATCGATCGCACCCCCTTCACGTTCGACGCTACGCGGGTGCGCTCATGTACGGCAAGAGCCGAAGATCGCCCGCCTTCGGCGCACCGCCGACCACTACGACCATGTACATCGCATCCGATTGCGGTGCACCGTGTCGATGGCGACCGACGAACGCCTGAACGCTGCCGCGGGTCCGGCACTTTCGCCCGCGACCATGCCGTGATCTGGTCTGTCCCGGGGCACGTCTGTCCGCCGCGAGCTGGGCGCCACCGGGTCGCAGCCCGCCAGCCGTGCGCAGTGGTGGTCACATGCCGAGCGTGTCCTTCAGGAAGGCGATCGTGGGCTCGGTCTGGGTCTGGTCGAAGGCGGGGTCCGCGTGCCCAGCGCCGGGGAGGATCGTCAGGGTCGACTCAGCACCGGCGATGTCGAGGGCGTCCTTGAGCTGCTGGGACTGGCCTGCGGGCACATTGCAGTCGGAGTCGCCGTGCGCCAGCGAGAACGCCGGGATGGCCGAGGCAGTGGGCAGGTAGGAGGTGAGGTCGGTGGAGTCGGTCTGGTCCGAGGAGTCGACCGCCTCGCCGAGCCACCGCGACTCCGGGGAGTCCGCGGTCCCGTGGGCCTGGGACTGCCCTGCGCACGCGGTGACGTCGGCGGCCTGCTCGTCCATGGTCGCGAAGTCGACCGGGCCGTACCAGGAGACGACCGCCTGCACGGCATCTGACTGGTCGGGGTTACCCAAGCTGTTGTCGTCGAAGAGGGTTTCCTGGTCGCCGGTCACCCCGAGCATGGTGGCCATCCATCCGCCGGCGCTCTGCCCCCAGGCGGCGAACTTGCCGGTGTCCAGACCGTACTGGTCGGCGTTCGCCCGCAACCAGCGCACGGCAGCCTTCACGTCCTGTGCACCGGCCGGGTACAGGGCCTCACCGGAGAGCCGGTAGTTGATCGCTGCGACCGCGAACCCCTGGTCCACGAGGGTCTGCGCGAGCCCCGCCTCCATCCCGGAGTCACCCATCGCGAATGCGCCTCCATGGATCAGCACGACGACGGGCGCCGCGGCGCTGCCATCCGACGCGGGCAGGTACAGGTCCAGGGTCTGGGACGGGGAGGTGGAGGCGTAGGCCACGCCGGTCTGCGTGTCCACCGAATCCCGGGCGACCCCGGTCGAGGACCCGGGGTCTGCCGTCCCGGCATCGGTCGCGGCGGCGGTCGGCGCCGAGGCCACGGGCAACGCCGTGGGCGTCGACTCCGCAGACGTGGACCCGCTGCTGCACGCCGCGAGGGTCAGCACTCCGGCGGTGCACAGGGCGGCCACCGTCATCGCCCGGGTCGGGAATGTCGAGGTGAGCAGGACTGTCGGGCGAGGCATGGTGAACTCCAGGTGAGGGGGCTGAGTGGTCGTTGCGGACGGTAGCGACGCCGGGTGAGGGGGACCTTCGCCTCGGTTGAGAGTCCGGTGAGAACCTCGGCGGCCGACCGCCGCTGAAGCGGGCGTGCTGGCGCTCCCGGGGACGGGCGATCGAATCGGAGGGCGGTCAGGGTCCGGGATCGGTTCACACCGGTCCCTTACCGTCGCGAGATCAGGCTCCTACCCGGGGCGGCAACAGTGGGATCACGGCCGCACAGAACAGCGGTCATCCACTGAAGAAGGGATCCAACCATGAACCGCAGGACCAAGATCGGCGCCAGCATCGCTGCCGGCGCGACCGCCGTGCTGGCAGTCACCGCGATCGCGGTGGCCAGCCCCAGCACCTCAGCCCAGGCCGACGATGCCACCCCGAACCCGACCTCGACGGCCACAGCGGACAACGGCCACACGCCCGAGACCCCGCTGACCGGCAGCGACGCGGAGAAGGCCACGGCCGCGGCCAAGGAGGCGGTGCCCGGGGGCACCATCATCCGCGTCGAGACCGACAGCGACGGCGAGGCCAGCTACGAGGCCCACGTCCGCAAGACCGACGGCACCGAGGTCGCTCGTCCTGATGGACGACAACTTCAACGTCACCTCCATGGAGGAGTTCACCGGGCGCGGTGGCCGCGGTGGGCGGTGGCCGGGGCGGCCCGAACGAGACGGCGCTGACCGGCGAGGACGCCGAGAAGGCGACCGCTGCCGCGAAGGCTGCCGTCGAGGGTGGCACCGTGATCCGCGTCGAGACCGACGGCGACGGCGGGGCGACCTACGAGGCCCATGTCCGCAAGAGCGACGGCACCGAGGTCGTCGTGCTGATGGACGCGACTTCACCGTCAAGTCCGTCGAGGAGTTCTCCGGCGGGCGCGGCGGGCATGGCCGCGGCGACGGCGACGGCGACCGCGACGGCGACGAGAGCGACGACGCGACGGCCTCGCCCAGCTCGACCAAGTCCGCCTGAGACTCGGGCAGACTTCGTCCATGACTCCCCGCGTGATGGTGGCCGACGACGACCGGGCGATCCGGGAGTCGTTGGCCACCGCGCTGGAGCTGTCCGGCTACGAGGTCAGCACGTGCGCCGACGGGGTGCAGGCATTGGCTGCCACCCGGTCGGCGCACTTCGACGTGGTGATCCTCGACGTGATGATGCCCGGGGTCGACGGCCTGGGGGTCTGTCAGGTGCTGCGTGCCGAGGGCAACCGCGTCCCGATCCTGATGGTCACCGCACGCACCGAGACGGCCGACCGGGTCGCCGGGCTGGACGCCGGCGCCGATGACTACGTGCCCAAGCCGTACGACATCGAGGAGGTGCTGGCCCGCGTGCGCGCCCTGCTGCGCCGCGCCGACACCAACCTCCCCAGCGACGCGCAGCATGGACCCGCTGGGTCCGGATGCCCCCCTGGTGGTGGGCCCGGTCCGGCTGGACCCGGCCGCGCGCCGGGTATGGTCGCACGGAGCCGAGGCGCAGCTCTCGCGCACCGAGTTCGACCTGCTCGAGCTGCTCATGCGCAACGCCGGGATCGTGATGGAGCACCACCTCATCTACGACCGCATCTGGGGCTACGACTTCGGCCCCGAGTCGAAGAACCTGGCGGTCTTCATCGGCTACCTGCGGCGCAAGCTGGACCTGCCCGGTGACACGCTCATCCGTTCGGTGCGCGGTGTCGGCTACACCATGAGGGAGGACTGATCGGTGCGCCTGCAGACCCGGCTGGCGCTGCTGTTCGGCGCCGTGGTGACAGCTGCGGCCGCGCTGATGGGCGTCCTGGCCTACGCCGCCATCGCCGGGCGCCTGGCCTCCGAGGTGGACTCCTCGCTTCTCGAGGTGTCCGCGCCCCTGGCCGAGGAGCTCGCCGAGGGCCGGCTGTCACGCGACCTGGCCGACGATGGCGACGGACGCCGCGGTCGCAGCGACCGCGGCCTGGTGCTGCCCACCCAGGTCCTGCTCGTGGACGGCTCGGTCGAGCGCCTGCCCACCAACACGGTGCTGCTACCGGTCGATGACACCGACCTGGCACTGGCGCGCTCCGCCGAGCCTGACGAGCGGTTCCGTGACGTCACCGTCGACGGCGTCCCCATGCGCATGGTCACCCAGACCGAGGGGGCCGCCAACGGGGCGATCCAGGTGGGCCGCGACGTCACCGAGAACGTCGCGGTGCTGCGATCGCTGGCCGGGCTGCTCACGCTGATCGGCGTGGTCGTGGCTTCCCTGGCAGCCCTCGCCGGCTGGCTGTTGGCCCGACGCAGCGCGGCCCGCCTGGTCGAGCTCACCGAGGCCGCTGAGCAGGTCAGCGCGACCGGCCAGCTCGACGTGGCAGTGCCGACCGGGGGAACCGACGAGATCGGGCGACTGGGATCGGCCTTCGACGCGATGCTGCTGCGGTTGGGGCAGTCACGCGAGGACCAGCAACGCCTCGTCCAGGACGCGGGGCACGAGCTGCGCACGCCCCTGACCTCGCTGCGCACCAATGTGCACCTCCTGGGCCAGTACGACGCACTGCCGCCCGAGACCCGCGCCCGGGTGATCGCCGACCTGCAGGGGGAGACCACCGAACTGACCCACCTGGTCAACGAGATCGTGCACCTGGCCGAATCCGGACCCGCCGACGCGCCGCTCCAGCCGGTCCCGCTGGCGCGCCTGGCCGAGTCGGTCGCCGCACGCGCCGCACGTCGGACCGGCCGGACGATCGACCTGACCGTCGACGGCTCCACGGTGCTGGGCAACCCGACCGCCCTGGAACGGGCCATCTGGAACCTGGTGGAGAACGCCGTCAAGTTCTCACCCGCCGACACGCCTGTCGAGCTGGTGGTCGATCGGGGCACCGTCGTCGTCCGCGACCACGGTCCCGGGATCGACCCCGCCGACCTGCCGCACGTCTTCGACCGGTTCTACCGCTCGACCGCAGCGCGCGCACTCCCCGGGTCTGGCCTCGGACTGGCGATCGTCCGCGACGTCGCCGTGGCTCACGGAGGCCGGGTGTTCGCCACCAACCAGCCGGACGGTGGGGCCGAGCTGGGCTTCTTCATCCCACTGACCGAGCCAGACACCTGAACATCCGGGCGTGATGCCAGAACCCCGCCCTCCTCGCTCCGAGGGCCGAATGGGTGGTGTCGTGGTTGAATGCACGACACGGGCCCGCCAGTGGGGTTGCGTGAGGATCGACCGACGTGGCGCCCGCGGGCGTCTGTCGAAGGACGGCCCGCAGAGAGTTGCCCTCGGCTGAAGGAGACCCAGGCCATGGATCGGATCGTCCTGCCCATCCCGGACAAGCCGTACGCCGGGCCGGTCTACGAGGACGCCAAGGACCCGCGGGCGGTGTACGAGCCGATCCAGCCCGTCAGGGCGCCGGAGGGTGCCCCGAACGTGCTGGTGATCCTGCTCGACGACGTCGGGCTTCGGTGCGGCCAGTGTCTTCGGTGGGCCGTGTCGGACCCCCACGGCCGAGCGGTTGGCCGGCAATGGGCTGTCGTACTCCCGGTTCCACACGGCGGCGCTGTGCGCCCCGACCCGGCAGGCGCTGCTCACGGGTCGCAACCATCACGCGGTCGGGATGGGTGCGATCACCGAGGTCGCCACGTCGATCCCGGGCTACACCTCGGTGCGGCCCCAGTCGACGGCACCTCTGGCAGAGGTGCTGCGCCTGAACGGGTATGCGACCGCCCAGTTCGGCAAGTGCCACGAGGTCCCGATGTGGCAGACCAGCCCAGTGGGCCCGTTCGATGCGTGGCCCACCGGTGGGGGTGGTTTCGAGCACTTCTTCGGGTTCCTTGGTGGTGAGACCAACCAGTTCGCGCCCGCCCTGTACAACGGGACGACACCGATCGAACCGGAACGCGATGCCGACGAGGAGTACCACTTCACCGAGGACATGACCGACCGGGCGATCGCCTGGGTGCGCCAGCAGTCGGCCCTGGCCCCGGACCGGCCGTTCTTCATGTACTTCGCTCCCGGTGCGACGCACGCCCCGCACCACGTGCCGCTGGAGTGGGCCGACAAGTACCGCGGGCAGTTCGACGACGGCTGGGACGCGTTGCGCGAGCGGACGCTCGCCGCCCAGCAGGCTCGGGGCATCGTGCCCGCGGACGCCGAGCTGACCGCCCGTCATGACGAGATCCCCGCCTGGGACGACATGCCCGACGAGCTCAAGCCGGTGCTGGCCCGGCAGATGGAGGTCTACGCCGGGTTCCTGGAGCACACCGACCACCACATCGGCCGTCTGGTCGATGCCCTCGAGGCGATCCACGCCCTGGACAACACCCTGGTGTTCTACATCCTCGGCGACAACGGTGCCTCGGCTGAGGGGCACATCAACGGCAGCTTCAACGAGTACCTGTTCTTCAACGGAGCCGCCGCGTTGGAGACCCCGGAGTTCCTGGCCTCGCGGATCGACCTGCTGGGCACGGCTGAGGCCTACAACCACTTCTCGGTCGGCTGGGCACACGCCATGGACACCCCCTACCAGTGGACCAAGCAGGTGGCCTCCCACTGGGGCGGGACCCGCAACGCGACCGTGGTCCACTGGCCGGCGGGGATCAGCGAACGCGGGCAGGTGCGCCACCAGTTCCACCACGTGATCGACATCGCCCCGACCGTCCTCGATGCCGCGGGGCTGCCCCACCCGGCCGCGGTGCACGGTGTTGCGCAGGACCCGCTGCATGGGGTGAGCATGCGCTACTCCTTCGCTGAGCAGCACGCCGAGGACCGGCACACCACCCAGTACTTCGAGATCGGTGGCAACCGCGGGATCTACCACGAGGGGTGGACCGCGGTCACCAAGCATGCGACCCCGTGGGTCGCGATGGCCGAGCTGCCCGCCTTCACCGACGACGTGTGGGAGCTCTACGCCCCCGGGGACTGGACCCAGGCCAACGATCTGGCGGCGGCCATGCCCGAGAAGCTCCACGAGCTGCAGGAGCTGTTCCTGTCCGAGGCTCGCACGTACAACGTGCTGCCCCTGGACGATCGCCGCGTCGAGCGATTCGACGCCAAGATCGCCGGCCGCCCGGAACTGATCTCCGGGCGATCCCAGATCCTGTACGGCGGGATGGGCCGACTCACCGAATCCTCGGTGATCAACCTCAAGAACGTCTCCCACGCCGTAGCCGCAGATGTCGAGATCCCCGACGGCGGCGCGTCCGGGGTGATCGTGTCCCAAGGCGGCGCCTTCGGAGGATGGAGCCTCTACCTGCGCGCCGACGGCACGCCCGCCTACTGCTACAACCTGATGGGCATGAGGTCCACCACGGTCGCCGGTTCCCAGCCCGTGGCACCCGGCCGGCGCCGCGTCGTGATGGTGTTCGACTACGACGGTGGCGGGCCCGGGCGCGGCGGCACCGTCACCTCAAGGTCGACGGGGAAACCGTTGCCGAGGGCAGGCTCGAGGCAACCGTGCCCCTGGTGTTCTCCCTCGACGAGACCTGCGACGTCGGACACGACACCGGCTCGCCGGTCAGCGACGACTACCGATCCGAGGACAGCGAGTTCACCGGCACCGTGGACTCCGTGCTGCTCGAGATCGCTGAGGGTGCAACCGACTTCAGCCACCTGGTCGACCCGCAACTGCGCCTGTCCATGGCGTTGGCCCGCCAGTGACGCGAGAGCGATGACAGCGCACGGATGAGCGCGATGGACTCCGTCCTGCTGTTTCGCCAGAGCAGCTGGTGAGTGCTCCAAGAGGGTAACCGTCGCCGCGAGCGCCAGTCGCCGCACGAGCTTCATTCCAGGACGGTGACGGCGCCATCCCCGGCCACCCAGACCTGGCCGGTGGTCGGGTCGACCGCGAGCTGCATGCTGCCCGCGGAGCCTGCAGGCGCGGGGATCGGGTCGCCGAGGGAGAGGGTGTCGGTGCCGATCGGGAGCACGCCGGTGGTGATCACACCGGTCGTGGGCATGGCCATGACTGGCAGGTAGAGCACTCCGGCCGACGGGTCGATGGCGGGTGAGCCCGCGGCGGCGGGAACCCCGACGCTCCGGGTGACGCCTCCGGCGGTCGGGTCCACCTCATACAGCACGCTGGTGCCGAACCCGGTCGGCACGATCCGGACCGCGTTGGGTGCCAACCCCGCCGGCACGATCGTCCCGGCGGAGGACGCCAGGGCCTGGGCGGGATTCGGGTCCTCCGCGGCCTGGTCCGCTGGCCCGGTCAGGTGGGCCAGGCCGGTGGTGAGGTCGACCACGGGTGTGCCGATGCTGCCCAGGCAGTTCTCGCAGGGATCGGCCAGCCAGCCGACCACCTGGACGGTCCGCGCGACGGCCCCGGCGGCCGTGTCGAGGACCAGTAGCCGCCCCGCAGTGTGGTCAGTGACCAGCAGCAGGTCCCGGACCGGATCCAGGGTGAGCCCGGCAGTTGGGTCCACGCCGACGTCGATGCGCGCCGCGACGCTGCCGCCCTGCGGGTCGATGGCGACGACCCGGGTCGACCGGTCAGCAGGGTCTTCCTCCAGGGCGTACAGGGTGCCGGTGGTCGGGTCCACGGTGATCCCCCTGGCGGCCACGTCGATGGTCCCGGTGATCTGGTGGCTGGTGGTGTCGATCGTGCGGATCTGCTCGCCGTGGTCGCCTGCGTGGGCCACGTACAGCACCCCGGCGTACGGATCCACCGCGATCCGGGCGGACTGGGCGGGGATCGGGATCTCGTCGATCGTGCCGCGGGTGGCCAGGTCGATCACCGTGATGACCTGCGCGTCGTCACCGGGCGCCTGCCCGCAGCCCGGGCAGGTCAGGACGAACGCCTTGCCGGCCACCGGATCCAGGGCCACGCCCTGGGCCACGCCCGCGACGGGGATGGTCGCGGCCACCTGCGCCACCGGCCCACGCGCCCGGGTCACTGCCGCCAGGTCCTCGGCGGTGGGCCGGGCGGGGGCGGTGCTCTCGGTCGAGGCCGAGGGGGATCCGGTCCCACCGGGCACCACCAACTCATCCGAGCCGCACCCGGCCAGCAGCATCAGCGCCACGCCCAGCACCACCGCGCGCCCACACCCTCGGCTGCCCATATCTCCAGCATCCTCCGACTGGGCGGGGGACAACAGGGACCGACGGTCCCGCGACCTGGGGCCGGGAGCCCCGCTGCCAGCGTCTGCGCGGTTCGGGATCGGCCGACCGGCCGGCTCACCTCGCGGCCTGGCGTCACCTACCGGTCGGCAGCTCCGGTCGGCGGGTGCGGCGACCGACTCTGTGCAAGCCGCGCTGCCAGTGCGACCCTGCTTGAGATCCCGAGCTTCCGGTAGACCGACGACAGGTGGTATGCCACCGTCCGCGGCGACAGGAACAGCTCCGCGGCGACCTGGCGGTCCGAGGCGCCGCCGGCGACGGCTTCGGCCACGCGGCGCTCCTGTGGGGTCAGCGTCGACAGGAGGTCCGTGCCGGACGTGGAAGCATCCGCTGCCGGGATGTGGGCACGTGCGGCGCGCAGCTCGCCGAGCGCCCTGCCCGCCCACGCCCTGGCGCCCATGTGCTCGAATGCGTCTGCCGCCAGGCGCAGCTCGTGGCGCGCCGCCTGGACGGAGCGCTCCCGGCGCAGCAGCTCACCGAGCAGCAGCCGGGTCCGCGCCGCCTCGAACGGGTCGCCAGCCTCCTCGAACGCGGCGATCGCCGTGGCGTACGCGGACTGCGCGTGCTGCCCCCGGCAGACCAGTCCCTGCGCCCGGGCCACCAGCGGCGCGGGAGTACGGGTCCGGCGAGGGGGCCAGGGTCTCGACCAGCGCGGCCGCGACCGCACGGCCCGGTCGGCCTCGCCGGAGCGGCTGAGGGCCTCCACCAGATCGACTCGGCCCAGCGGCACGTCGTCCCAGGGCCCCCGTCCCAGCAGGGGCACCTCGGCCAGCGGCTCGAGGTGGGCCAGGGCGTCATCCAGCCGGCCCTCGCCGAGGGCGAGCAGGCCCTGCGCCCGGTTCGCCGTCATCGCCGCCTGCCGCCATCCGATGCGTGCGGCGATGGCACCCAGGTCGGCGGCGTCGCGGGCCACCAGCTCGGCATCCCCGCAGGCCGCCGCGACCCGCAGGGAGACCAGCAGCCAGAACATCCAGTACGGCCGTGAGCCCGCGCCGAATCCCAGGGCCTGCGACTCGTCGAGCAGCGCACGTGCCCCCCGGAACCGGCCACGGCGGCATGCCCGCTCGGCCTGCATGACCCGCACGGATCCGAGGCTCTGCCCCGGGTCGGCGTCCAACAGCCCGACGATCTCCTCGTACCGGGCGTCGACCCACGGATCGAGCTGGACGAGGTACGCGTCCGCAGCGCCCACCTGGAGCCGTTCGACCAGGTTCCCGTCCGGAGTGGGTCGCCAGCACCGTGACTCATGGCGGATCGCATCGATCTCCGCGGCGGCGGCGCGGACCTGCCCGACCTGGAACAGTGAGAGGGCGTGCATGCCACGGCACGCCCATGCGGGCATGCGAGCGGCAGCGTCAGCGTCGGGACGATCTGCGAGCGCGAGCATCGCCGCGGCGTGGCGCAGGGTGCCCTCGGTGTCGAGCATCGCCCACGCGTTGTTGAGGGCGCTGAACCGGATCCACGCCAGCATCGGGCTGTCGAGCTCGGCGGCCAGCTCCAGGACGCTCTCCGTGGCCAGCTGGGAGCGCTCGAGGTCCTCGGCCAGGTGCTCGGCACGTAGCCATTCCACCCAGAACCGCTCCTCCGGCCCGAGGTCCGACGGGTCGGCCAGGGCGAGGATGGGTGCCACGTCCGTGGTGTCGCCCGTCCCCGCCTGGGTCAGGGTGCGGGCCGCCCGCGCGGCCAACCGGCAGCGCTCCGGCGCCGTGAGGGTGAGCTCGGCCGCGGCCAGCAGGGCGTGGGCCGCGGCGTCGCCCAGGCCGGCGGACTCCGCCCGTTCGGCTTGGGCCAGGAGGCGGTCCGTCACGGCGCCGTCGCCGGGCTGCCCTGCCGCCACGAGGTGGGCGATGACGACTGACGGGGCCAGGCCCAGCGCCTCGGCAGCATCGGCCGCCCGTGCGTGCATGGCGCGAACCGCGGGCCGTCCGGCCGCTGCGAGGATGGCATCCCCGATGAGGGGGTGGGCCAGGCGTGCATGGCCCACCCGGCCGTCCGCTCGGGGATCGAGCAGCCCGTCGGCGGCCGCGGGATCGAGGGCGTCCGGGCCCAGGCCGAGGTCGGTGAGCACCCGGGTGGTCAGGATCCCCCCGACGCCCTGGGTCACCACCCGGGCCAGGATGGCGGTGCGCGTCGGCTCCGCAAGTGCCGACCAGCTGCGCCCCCACGCGTCCTCGAGGCGCTCCGCGAGGGGGAGCGGATCGGGCAGCGCATCGCGGCCGGTCAGCTGGTCGGGCAGAGAGCAGTCGGCCGGCCTCGACGAGGGCCAGCGGGCAGCGACCGAGCGCCTCGGTGAGGTGCAACGCCTGCTGGTCGTCGGCCACGGTGGGGCCGTCCCGCTCGGCCAGGCTGCGGCGGAGCAGGTCAGTCGCATCGCCCAGCGCCAGCGGACCCACCTCGATCCGCTCCCAGGCCCCCACGCGGGGGTCGAGCGCGGGCCGTGGTCGGGCTGCGGCGACCACGGCCACCGACTCCTGACCGAGTCGCCCGACAGTCACGTGGAGCGCGCGCAGCGATCCGGGGTCGGCCCATTGCAGGTCGTCGACGAGTAGGAGCACTGGTTGATCGCTGCTGGCGACCACGAGGAGGTGCAGCAGGGCAGTGGCGATAGGGGCAGGGCCGATCGTTCCGTCCACGGGTGGCGAGCGGAGCAGGCGTGCGTCCTCCTCGGCCAGGCGGTCCACGTGCTCGGGCAGGCAGTGGGCGAGATCCTCCACCACCGCGAAGGCGCTCACGTCTCCACCCTGCGGAGCGGCTGCCCGCGCCACGCGCCACCCCCGGCCCCGGGCCACCCGGGCGAACTCGTCGAGCAGTGCGGTCTTGCCCATCCCCGCCTCCCCGACGATGAGCTGCGGGTCGGCGCGCTCGACCTCCGCCCGGCCCAGCAGGGCCATCAGGGCGGCCATCTCATGGGAGCGGCCCAGCAACCGGCTCCCCCGGCGAGGCACCTGTCCACGGTACCGCGCGAACTGGTGCCGTGGCCGGGAAGGAGGTCCCGATCCCGGTAGTCCTACGGATGCCACCGCGCGCTCCCACCAGCGACCATGGAGGTGACAGGAAGTGGAGGTGAGGACGATGACAACGATCCAGAAAGGACCGGAGATCACAGTCCCGGAGGTACTGACCGAGGAGCACCACGAGGCCATCAGGGCCTCGTGGGAGCTGCCGGCCCACGAGCGGGAGGCACCGCCGACCGCACGGTCGAACAAGCCCCTCGTCGTGGGGATCCTGGCGGGTGCCGTGAGCCTCGCGATCGGGTTCGGGGCCGGCTACTGGGCGCACAGCCAGATGGTCGAGACTGTGGCTCCGATCGTGATCTCGCGGATCGCGGGTCCGGTCGATGCCAATGGCCTGAACTTCGGGCGCCGGCTCGCACCACTCGAGACCGACCTGCCGATCGGCATCACCCTGGCTGGCCCGGTGGACGCCAACGGCGCACCGTTGGGTCGGCGGGTGGCCCCGTTCGAGACGCAGCCCGCGAGTGAGGTGCCGGTCCCGGCGCCGGTGGATGCCAACGGGGCTCCGTTGGGCGGTCGGGTGCCCCCGTTTTGACACGGTGGCGCCGACGAGGGCGCTGGTCACCGAGGCTGACACCGTCGCCTTCGGGCGTCACGGCGGAAGGCCGTGACGCAGGGCGGTAACGCTCGGGCGGCGCGTCATCCGGTGTTCTGCAGGCCGGCGGCTGCGCCGTTCACGGTCAGCAGCAGCAGCCGATGCCATTGGTCGATGGCCCCCGGGGATGGGTTGGTCGTGTCACGTGCGGTGCGCAGCTCGGTCAGGGCCCGCAACTGGAGTCGGGACAGCGCGTCGACGTAGGGGGCCCGCAGCTCAACCGCCGAGCGCAGCACGTTCTTGCGTTGCAGCAGTGTGGACTGGTCCAGGACGTCCAGCACGGCCCGTTGGGTGAGGTCCAGTTCGGCGAGGATGCGCTCGGTGATGTCCGGGCGTCCGCTCAGTTGAAGGAAGCTGGTGGCCAGGTCTCGGTGGGTCTTGGCCAGGCTCATCTCCGCGACGTCGATCAGGGCAGCGAACAGGGGCCATTGCTGGTAGGCAGCGCGCAGCAGGTCCGCATCGCCGACAGCCGCGAGCCCGGAGCCCAGGCCGTACCAGCCCGGGATGTTGGCCCGGGACTGGGCCCAGGCGAACACCCAGGGGATGGCCCGCAGGTCGGCGAGGTCACGACCGCTGGATGCGCCGCTGCGGCGTACCGGGCGCGAGCCCATGCGCAGGTCCCCGATCTCCTCCAGTGGGCTGCAGTCCGCGAGGACGTCGGCGAAGCCCGGGGTCTCGACGAGGGCGCGGTAGGCCTTCTGGGAGGCAGCGGCGACGGTTGCGGCAAGGTCGGCGAACCGGTGCGCCCCTGCGGTGTTGCGGGCGGCGTTGGCGGGGGTGTCGGCCAGCAGTACGGCAGTGGTGAGTCGTTCGAGGTGGCGTTGGGCCAGGGTCGTGTCGGCGTAGCGGGCGAACACGACCTCACCCTGCTCGGTGACCTTCAACCGACCGGCGACCGATCCGGGCGGTTGGGCGACGATGGCCCGGTGCAGGGGACCACCGCCACGCCCCAGGGAGCCGCCACGGCCGTGGAACAGCGTGAGGCTGAGGTCGTGGCGGGCCGCCCAGGTCACGAGGTCTCCCTGGGTGCGCGCGAGGTTCAGGGTGGCGCTGGCCGGGCCGACGTCCTTGGCGGAGTCCGAGTAGCCGAGCATGACCTCCACGCTGCGTCCCCGGGCAGCCACCCACTGCTGGGTGCCCCGGAGCTCCAGCCATGCGTCCAGCGTGGGCACTGCGGCGCGCAGGTCGGCGCCGGTCTCCAGCAGGGGCACGACATCCAGGTGCAGCGGGGAGTCGCCCACGGCCAACCGGGCCAGGGCGCGGACCGCGGCCAGGTGTGCCGGCGACTGGGTGAACGACACCACGTAGCGCCCGCAACAGCGCTCACCCCAGCGCTGCTGAAGCCAGCTCATCACCCGGAAGGTGTCCAGCGCCTCCCCGGTGGCCTCCTCGCGAGGCTGCACGTAGGCCGGCCATCCGTCCACCGCCAGGTCATCGAGGAACGCCGGCGTCGTCGACCAGCGCCCCCGGGTCGGTGACCCCCGGGAGCTGGCCGACCAGGTCGATCAGGGCGGCCCGATGGACCCGGGAGTGCTGGCGCACCTCCAGCTCGACGAGGTGGAACCCGAACGTCTGCACCGACCAGATCAGGTGCTGCAGCTCGCCGTGCGCCGCACGCTGTGCGCCGGCCTGGTGCAGGGAGCGCTGGACGAGCAGCAGGTCGGCGAGCAGGTCGTCGGGTGAGGCGTAGGACGACTCCCTGCGACCGTCGCGGGTGGCGCGGACCCGCTCGGCGATGACGAGCATCTTCTGCCGGTGCGGTTCGTTGGGAGAGCGGAGGGCCAGCTCGTCGAAGAACGCGGGGGCGGCGACCGCATCGGCGGCCAGCGACTGTCATCAGCTCGCGGGAGGCGGGCGTGTCCCCGGCGTCCAGGGTCAGCGTGCGGCCGACCCGCAGCACAGCCGCGATACAGCCAGCGCAGGGCGTGCTCGGCATGGGTGGCCACAGCCTGACGGGTCACCTCAGCGGTCACGAACGGGTTGCCATCCCGATCACCCCCGACCCAGGACCCGAAGCGCACGAACGCGGGCACTGGGGTGGGGACCGACCCGCTGTCGTCGCCGACCAGGGTCGCCTCCGTCGCCCGGTACAGGCGCGGTACAGCACGGAACAAGGTCTCGTCGAAGACGGTCATGATGGTCTGGACCTCGTCCAGCGGCCCCGGCCGGGTGGCGCGCAGCACGGAGGTCCGGTACAGCAGGTCGACCTCCTCCAGCAGCCGTCGGCGGGCCACGAAGCGCTCGTCGTCGCCCACCCGTGGGTCGCTGAAGCGGGTCAGCTGCTCCGCGATGCGACGCAGGGCCGTCGCGACCGCCCGGCGACGGGCCTCGGTCGGGTGCGCGGTCAGCACGGGGTGGATCCGCAGGTGGTACAAGGACCACCCGGACCTCATCGACGGCGGCAGACACGGCGGGCCACAGCGCCTCGGCGTTCCCAGAGCCCAGAGGGTGCTGAAGCAGCCGGGCGCGGTGCCGCTCGTCGGCGAGGTTGACCAGGTGCAGGTGCACGGTCAGCGCCCGAGCAACGAGTTCGGCGTCAGCGGGGTCAACGACCTCGGCGATTCCGCCCTCCGAGCGGGGGTCCGCGCGCAACTGGTCCAGACGATCGGCAACCTCGTCCTTCCCTGCCCCGCGGAGCACGTGCCCGAGGATCTCGCCGAGCAGGACGACTTCACGCCGGCGGATCGCGTCGAGGTCCTCGTGGGTGCGTGGGCCAGGCTCGGTCATGGTCATGGTTCACGGATGGGCTGCACGGGGACCTCCAGGTCCTGCTGGATGGTGGGCTGGTGTTCAGTTGTGGGGCCGCTGAATATGGCGATCAGCTCGTGCACCTGGTGCGCGGCGGCGGTGGGGTGGCGGAACGGTCTGCTGCTGTGCACGGTGTAGTGGGTTGCTCGCCCGACCCGCTCGCGGTGGACATAGCCGGCGTCCTCGAGGTCGCGCAGGATGAGCAGGGTGTGGCGGGTGGTGATGCCGACGAGCTGCGCCAGCTCCTTCACCCGGATGTCGGGGTTCATCGCCACGGCCAGCAGGACGTGCCCGTGGTTGGTGAGGAAGGTCCACGAGCTGGTGGTGGCTGGTGGCGGCGCGGATTCCCGGGCCGGTGGCGCATCGGCGGCGCTCATCGGGATCACGGGCCGGTGAACAACAACTGGCCGCGTCTCCTCCGGGGTCCCAGCCACCGGAACCACCTCCCTTTCGTATGAAAAATATCTCACCTATCAGCTGGGCCTCGCAGGGTCCTTGGTCCCTACCGGGCAGGGCCGACGACCTGAGAAACCGGGCACGGCGAAGCTCGCCGAGGTGCTGCCTCCCGTGTCACGGACGTCCGAGGCCGCGGACCCGGCCTCGGTCCGGGTGTCAACGACCGAACCGCTCCAACTGCTGCCACGGCCATTCGGCCGCGATCCACCGGGCGACCGCCTCGGCCAGTGGGTGGTCGAGGTCAGCCCTGTCAGCGCGCACCCAGGACCGGACGCTGACGTCACCCTCGGACTCGGGCGGGTACAGGTAGACACAGCCGATGACACTGCCGTCAGCCGGGTCCAGAACCGTGAACGTGAAACCCCGGCCGGCCGTGAAGTCGTCGGCATGGCCGCACAGGTCGGCGAGATTGGCCTCGAGGGACATGCCGCCCGGTGGTGGCCACGACCGATTCCGGTAGCCGGGCGTCGCTCGGATGTGCTCGATGCTGGAGGTCCACGCCGCGTGGTCGGCCTCGTTGTGCTGCGGACCCAGCGGCTCGAGCAGGAACTGATCAGTGACAAGGGAGGTGGGTGGCTCGAAGCCCGGCGGGATGAAGGCGATGGACACCATGCGTGGAGCCTATGCGGCCCTCGAGGGTCACGTACGGGTCCATCGCGGCCCGCCCGGGATCCGGGGAACGCCGCTAGTGTGAGGCCAGGCCCCACAAGGCGACCACCCACGACCCCGGGGACACGACCCCGACTGACACCCCCGAGGTGATGGATTGGAGCGCGATGTGACCGGAACCCCCGAGATCGGGATCACCTCCTTCGGCCCGGATCGGGTCCACCTTCCCGGGACCCGGATCCTGAGCTCGGTGCTCGACACGATCGGCGGCACCCCGGTCGTGCGGCTGGCCCGGGTCAGCGAGCTCGAGGGCCTGTCGTGCACGCTGGCGATGAAGCTGGAGACGACCAACCCCGGGTGGGTCGAGCAAGGACCGCCCAGCCCTGGAGATGATCCTGGCCGCCGAGCGTCGGGGCCTGCTCCAACCGGGGGGAACGATCGTGGAGCCGACGTCGGGCAACACCGGGGTGGGCCTGGCGATCGTTGCCGCGCAGCGGGGGTATCGCTGCGTGTTCGTGATGACCGACAAGGTCGCCCCGGAGAAGGTCGATCTGCTGCGTGCCTACGGGGCCGAGGTCGTGGTCTGCCCAGTGGCGGTGGCGCCGGAGGATCCCGAGAGCTACTACTCGGTGGCTGAGCGGCTCACCGCCGAGCTGGACGCCTTCCGGCCGAACCAGTACGGGAACCCGGACAACCCGCTGTCGCACGAGCTGACCACCGGCCCGGAGATCTGGGAACAGACCGGTGGGCGGATCACCCATTTCATCGCGGGGGCGGGCACCTCCGGCACCCTGACCGGGGTCGGGCGCTACCTGAAGCGGATGAACCCGGCGGTGAAGGTCATCGCCGCGGATCCGGAGGGGTCGGTGTTCTCCGGTGGGTCGGGGCGGCCCTACCTGGTCGAGGGGGTGGGCGAGGACTTCTTCCCGGACGCCTGGGATCCCGACCTCCTCGACGAGGTGATCCCGATCAGCGATGCCGAGAGCTTCGAGACCGCCCGGCGGGTCAGCCGCCAGGAGGGGATCCTGATCGGCGGATCCGGGGGTCTGGCGGTCGCCGCCGGCCTGCGGGTCGCCCGGGACGCCGGGCCCGACGACGTGATCGTGGTGCTCAACCCGGACTCCGGGCGCGGGTACCTCAGCCGGGTGTTCAACGACGAGTGGATGGCCACGTTCGGGTTCCTCCACGAGACCGACGACTGCGTCGGCAATGTGCTGGACAGGCGAACCGGCCCGGAGCTGCTCTACGTCAACCCCGGTGACACCGTGCGCACCGCGATCGAGGTGATGCGCTCCAACGGCGTCAGCCAGCTGCCGGTGTGCAAGAACGAGCCGCCGTTCGCTGTGGCCGAGGTCAGCGGAGCGGTCGACGAGCTGGAGCTGATGGACCACATCTACCAGAACCCCGATGCGGTGGATGCCCCGGTGGAGGAGGTCATGGGACGCCCGTTGCCCACGATCGGGGCGGGGCAGAGCGTGCACCGTGCGGTTGAGATGCTGGGCACCGCACCGGCCCTGCTGGTGCTCTCGGGCGGTCGGCCCAGGGGAGTGCTGACCCGCTCCGACATCCTCAACCACCTGGGAGGGTCCGTTGTCTGAGTACGGGTTCGAGACCAGGGCGATCCACGCCGGGCAGGACCCCGACCCGACCACCGGGGCCGTGGTTCCTCCTCTGTCGCTGAGCACCACGTTCGCCCAGGACGGGGTCGGCGGCCATCGCGGCTACGACTACGCGCGCTCGGGCAACCCCACCCGCGCAGCCCTCGAAGCCGCAGTCGCCTCACTGGAGGGCGGTCGGCACGGGTTCGCGTTCGCGTCCGGGCTGGCGGCTGAGGACACCATCCTGCGCCTGCTCTCACCGGGGGACCGGATCCTGCTCGGCGACGACGCCTACGGTGGCACGTTCCGCCTCATCGACAAGGTCTACCGACCCGCCGGCTACCCGCACACCGCGGTCGACCTGACGGACCTCGCGGCACTGGAGCGGGACTGGCCGTCCGATGCCCGGCTGGTGTGGCTCGAGTCGCCGACCAACCCGCTGCTGACCTGCGTGGACATCGCCGCACTCGCGGAGCTCGCACACCGGCACGGTGCGCTGGTCGTCGTGGACAACACCTTCGCCACCCCCTACCTGCAGCAGCCGCTGGCCCTCGGTGCGGACATCGTGGTGCACTCGGCGACCAAGTACCTGGGCGGGCACTCCGACGTGGTCGGCGGGATCGTCGTGCTCGACGACGACGCCCTGGCCGAGCGCATCGGGTTCACCCAGAACGCGGCCGGTGCGGTCCCGGGTCCGTTCGACTGCTACCTGGTCCTGCGTGGTCTGAAGACACTGGCTGTTCGGATGGACCGGCACTGCGCGAATGCCGGCGCGATCGTCGACATGCTCGCGACCCACCCGGCGGTCTCGCAGGTCCTGTACCCGGGGCTGCCCGGCCACCCCGGCCACGACGCCGCCCGTCGGCAGATGCGCGGCTTCGGCGGCATGGTCAGCTTCCGCCTGGCCGGCGGGGAGCCGGCGGCGCTGCGCGTGGCCGCGAGCACCCGCCTGTTCACCCTCGCCGAGTCGCTCGGGGCCGTCGAGTCCCTGATCGAGCACCCCGCCCAGATGACCCACGCGTCCGCCAGCGGCTCAGCCCTGGAGGTGCCCGCCGACCTGATCCGGCTGTCGGTCGGGATCGAGACCGCCGACGACCTCGTCGCCGACCTGCGCGCCGCCCTCGACGCGCTCTGAGCCGACCGCCCGGGGGTCGCGCGTCCTGAGGATCAGGTGGGCTCCGCCATCGGGGCCGGCGCGATCCGGCGTTGCCAGGTGAGCCTCCGGCGCAGCCACAGGGAGACGTACACCAGGGCGACGAGGGCGGGAACCTCGATCAGGGGCCGATCACCCCAGCCAGCGCCTGCCCACTGGTGACGCCCCAGACGCCGATGCTCACCGCGATGGCGAGCTCGAAGTTGTTCCCGGCGGCCGTGAACGCCAGGGTGGCGGTCTTCGGGTAGCCCAGGCGTGCGCGTCTCCCAACGACGAACGAGATGCTCCACATGATGGCGAAGTAGGCCAGCAGCGGGACCGCGATGAGCACGACGGACAGGGGGTCGTTCAGGATCGCCTCGCCCTGCAGGGCGAACATGACCACGATGGTGAACAGCAGCCCGTACAGCGCCCAGGGCCCGATCCGGGGCAGGAACGTGTGGTCGTACCAGTCCGCACCCTTGCGCGGGCGCAGGATCCGACGGGTCAGGTACCCGGCGGCCAGCGGGATGCCCAGGAAGATCAGGACCGACTTGGTGATCGCCCACGTGGAGAACGTGACGTCCTCGGTGGGCAGCCCGAGCCAGCCGGGCAGGGTCTCCAGGTAGAACGTGCCCAGCAGGGCGTATCCCAGCACCTGGAAGACGGAGTTGATCGCGACCAGCAGGGCGCCGGCCTCACCGTCCCCGCAGGCCAGGTCGTTCCAGATCAGCACCATCGCGATGCACCGGGCCAGGCCGATCACGATCAGCCCGGTGCGGAACTCGGGGTAGTCACAGGAAGACCCACGCGAGGGTGAACATCAGTGCGGGACCGAGCACCCAGTTGAGCATCAGCGAGGACCACAGCATCGGCTTGTCGCCGGTGACCCGGCTCATGTCCTCGTAGTGGACCTTGGCCAGAACCGGGTACATCATCAGCAGCAGCCCGATGGCGATCGGAAGGGACGTCTCGCCGACCTTGACCGCGTCCAGGACGGTCTGGGTGTCGGGGAAGGCCCAGCCCAGGAGCAGCCCGGCGGCCATCGCCAGCAGGATCCACAGCGGCAGGAACCGGTCGAGTGTGGACATCCGGTGCAGGACGTCGGTCTCGACCGGGCCGATGTCCGGTGTGGAGTCGCCAGGCGCAGGTCGCGTGCTCATCAGGGTGCCCCTTCCCGCGGGCTGCAGCGAATCAGGCGGAGGTGGACAGCAGCGTCGCGATCTCGCGGGCGTCGGGGACCCGGCCGGAGACGCGGACCTGCTCGTCGACGACCAGGCCCGGGGTCCTCATGACCCCGTAGGAGGCGATGTCACCGAAGTCGGTGACCTTCTCGACGGTGGCCTCCAGGCCGAGGGTCGCCAGGGCGTCCCGGGTGTTGGCCTCGAGGCGGTGGCAGTTGGCGCAGCCGGAGCCGAGGATCTTGACGATCATGGTTGGGTCCCTTCGTCGGTGGGGTGGGTCGTAGGTGAGGTCAGGTCGGGCCCGACCCGAGGATCGCGCTCGCCCTGCAGGGCGAACATCACGACGATGGTGAACAGCAGCCCGTAGAGCGCGAACGGGCCCGATCCGCGGGCAGGAACGTGTTCTCGTACCAGTCGCGCGCCCTTGCGCGCGATCGCCGATGCGGCGGGTCAGGTAGCCGGCCACCAGCGGGATGCCCAGGAAGATCAGGACCGCCTTGGTGATCTCCCAGGTGGAGAACGTGCACGTCCTGGGTGTCCAGGCCCGAGCCAGCCCGGGCAGGATCGTGCAGGTAGAAGGTGCCCAGCAGGGCGTAGGCCAGCGACCTGGAAGACCGAGTTGATCGCCACGAGCAGGGCGGCGGCCTCGCGGTCGCCGCAGGCCAGGTCGTTCCAGATCAGCACCATCGCGATGCAGCGGGCGAGGCCGATGACGATCAGGCCGGTGCGGAACTCGGGCTAGTCGGCCAGGAACACCCAGGCCAGGGTGAACATCAGCAGCGGGCCGATGACCCAGTTGAGCAGCAGCGAGAGCCACAGCAGCCGCCGGTCGCCGGTGACGTGGCCCATGTCCTCGTAGCGGACCTTGGCCAGCACCGGGTACATCATCAGCAGCAGGCCCGAGGGCGATGGGCAGCGAGGTCTGGCCGACCTTGACCGCGTCCAGCGCCGTCTGCATCGCCGGGAACGAGCCGGCCCAGCAGCAGCCCGCCGGCCATCGCCAGCAGGATCCACACCGGCAGGAACCGGTCGAGCGTGGACAGCCGGTGCAGCGACGTCGGCTCTCGACCGGGTCGGTGTCCTGTGGTGGAGTCGCCAGGCGCAGGTCGCGTGCTCACCAGGGTGCCCCTGTCGGCCGCGGGCTGGCGGCGAATCAGGCGGAGGTGGACAGCAGCGTGGCGATCTCGCGCGGCGTCGGGGACGCGGCCGGAGACCAGGACCTGCTCGTCGACGACCAGGCCGGGGGTCCTCATGACCCCGTAGGAGGCGATGTCGCCGACGTCGGTGACCTTCTCGACGGTTGCGTCCAGGCCGAGGGTGGCCAGGGCGTCCCTGGTGTTGGCCTCGAGGCGGTGGCAGTTGGCGCAGCCGGAGCCGAGGATCTTG
>CAVPNX010000014.1:0-127289 GCA_963706885.1 uncultured Actinomycetes bacterium
GACCCCGTGCAGGCTTATCGCTGGTGTCTGGTCCACGGCCCCTCCCGGCCGGGCTGCGGGGCGCTGCACGGCATGGGGGCAGGCTAGGGCACCTGTCCGCCCCGGACACGGAGGACCAGCACCCGGAACCTGCACGTCGCTGTCGAGAGGGGTCCCGGGGACGCACGCATGCCCGTGGGGGCGATGACCGTGACCCGGCGCCCGGAGGACAGACTGGTGCCCATGCCCGACTGCTTCTACCAGCTGCTCGAGGAGTCCGACGCCGGCCTGGTCTCCGGGAGCGCGCGGGTGCACTCGACGGAGCACACCACCGGACCGTGGGCGCCGGGGCTGCAGCACGCCGGACCGCCCTCGGCGCTGCTCACGCGTGCGGTGCGCCGACTCGGCGGGCTGCCGGAACCGGCCCTGCCCGCGCGCCTGAGCTTCGACATCCACTCCCCCGTGCCGGTGGCGGACCTCGTCCTCAGCGCTCGGACGGTGCGCGCCGGACGCAGGGTGGCCCTCGCCGAGGCGACCCTGGCCGGCGCCGACACCCCTGACCAGGCGCTCATGACGCTGCGTGCGTGGTTCCTCAGGCAGCTCGAGCCGGGCTCGCCCGCCGGGGTGGGGATCCCGGTCACGCCTGCGCCAGCAGCCCCGCCCACCGCTCCCGACGCCCTGCATCCCTCGCCGCGGCCCGAGGGATGGCACCCCGGCTACCTGGACGCGATCCAGTGGCTCTGGGCCGAGGGATCCCTGGAGGCGCCCGGTCCGGCCGCGGTGTGGACCAGGCTCGGCGTCGCGTTGGTCGAGGGGGAGGAACCCGACGCGATCGAGCGACTCGTGGTCGTTGCCGACGCGGCCAGCGGGATCTCGGCGGTGGCCAGCCCGGCCGACCTCGTGTTCGTCAACACCGACCTGACCCTGCACCTGACGCGCGAGCCCGTGGGTGAGGAGATCTGGATCCGCGCGCGAGACCATCGCTTGATGCCGCGGGGATCGGCCGCACGACCGGAGACCTCGGAGACCGCCGCGGGGCCGTGGCCCACAGCGCCCAGTGCCTGTTCGTGGAACCGCGAGCCTGAGCTCGATCAGGAGGCGGCGAGGCGGACGGCCATGTCGGCGTCGGTGAGGGCGTCGATGACGTCGTCGAGCTCGCCGTCGAGGACCGCGTCGAGGTTGTGGGACTTGTAGTTGACCCGGTGGTCGGCGATCCGGTTCTCCGGGTAGTTGTACGTGCGCACGCGCTCGGAGCGGTCGACGGTGCGGACCTGGGACTTGCGCTGCGTCCGAGGCCTCGGCGTCGGCCGCCTCCTGGGCCGCGGCCAGCATCCGGGCGCGCAGCACGCGCATCGCGGACTCCTTGTTCTGCAGCTGGCTCTTCTCGTTCTGGCAGCTGACGACGATGCCGGTGGGGATGTGCGTGATCCGCACGGCGGAGTCGGTGGTGTTGACGCTCTGCCCGCCCGGGCCGCTGGAGCGGTAGATGTCGATGCGCAGGTCGTTGGGGTCGATCTGCACGTCGACCTCCTCGGCCTCGGGCAGCACCAGGACGCCCGCGGCCGAGGTGTGGATCCGGCCCTGGGACTCGGTCACCGGCACCCGCTGGACGCGGTGCACGCCGCCCTCGAACTTCAACCGGGCGTAGGGGGCATCGCCGGGCTCGACGGTGCCGCGAGCCTTGACCGCGACCTGGACGTCCTTGTAGCCGCCGAGGTCGGACTCCTCAGAGTCCAGGATCTCGGTCCGCCAGCCGCGGCGCTCGGCGTAGCGCAGGTACATCCGCAGCAGGTCGGCGGCGAACAGCGCGGACTCCTGGCCGCCCTCGCCGGCCTTGACCTCGAGGATGACGTCCTTGTCGTCCATCGGGTCGCGCGGCACGAGCAGCAGGGTCAGTCGCTCGGCGACGCGCTCGCGCTCGGCTGCCGACGCGTCGGCCTCGGCGGCGAACTCCGCGTCCTCGGCGGCCAGCTCGCGCGCGGCGGCCTCGTCCTCGCCGAGCTGGAGCCACTGGCGGTAGGCGGCGACGACGGGGCGCAACTGGGCATGGCGCTTGCCGACCCGGCGGGCTGCCGCGGGATCCGCGTGCAGCGCCGGATCGGACATCTGCTGCTCGAGGTCGGCGTACTCGCGCTCGAGGGCGAGGCAGTTCTCGAACATGGGTAGCTCCTCCTCGGGGGGAACTACTTGCTGTCTGCCTTCTTGCCGAAGCGGGCCTCGAACTTGGCCACACGGCCGCCGGTGTCGAGGATCTTCTGCTTGCCCGTGTAGAACGGGTGGCAGGCCGAGCACACGTCGGCGTGGATCACGCCGTTCTTGGCGGTGCTGCGCGTGGTGAAGGTGTTCCCGCAGGTGCAGGTCACCGTCGTCTCGACGTAGTTGGGGTGGATACCCGACTTCATGGCTGGCTCCTTCGATGCTCCGGGTCGTGCGAGCTGGTGTGCTGCGCACGTGAACCGGAAGCGGTCGGAGAAGTATCCCACGTTCCGCCGGTGACGCCCAAACGAGCCTCGCGCGCGGTCCTGCGCAGCGCCGCGGCGCCCGACCGCGGCGGCGGCGAAGCAGGCTGCCGCACCCAGGACCAGGCCCCATCGGGCGCCGAACGTCGAGGACACCCAGCCGGCCACCGGGCCACCGAGCGGCGTGGTGCCGAGGAACGCCACCAGCCACAGCGCCATGACCCGCCCGCGCATCTCCGGCGCCGAGGCCAGCTGCAGCGTTGCGTTGCCCCGGGCCATCAGGGACACGCTGGCCGCCCCCACGGCGACCAGCAGGGCCAGCGCAACGGACGCCGAGGGCGCCAGGGCGGTGGCCAGCACCAGGACTCCGAAGAGGACCGACGAGCGGACCAGCGTGCGGATCCCGGTGCGCCCGCGGGCAGCGGTGTACAGCCCACCGAGGACCGCGCCGAGCCCCATCGCGGCCGTCATGAACCCGTAGGTCCGGGAGTCGCCATCGAACGTCGTGCGCGCCAGGTACGGCAGCGTGACCTGGAACTCGTAGGTGAAGCACCCCATGATCGCCATCATGAGCAGCGGCACCCCGAGCTCGCGCTGACGGCTCACGTAGGTGAACCCCGCGCGGACCTGGCCGCGCTCGTGGGGCTGCGGGGTCGCTGGACGCAGCCGGGATGCGTCCATGGCCAGCAGCATCGCGACGACCGGGACGAACGATGCGGCGTTCAGGGCGAAGCACACACCCAGGCCGCCCGCTGCGATGACCAGTCCCGCCACCGCCGGGCCGAGCACCCGGGCGGCGTTGACCATCACGGAGTTCAGGCTGACCGCGTTGCGCACGGACTCCGGGCCGACGATCTCGACCAGGAAGGCCTGGCGCGTGGGCTTCTCGAAGGCATCGGCCACGCCCAGCAGCGCGGCGAGGACGAGCACGTGCCAGAGCTGGACGCGGTCGGTGAGGGTCAGGACAGCCAGGAGGAGCGCGAGGGCTCCCATCACCACCTGGAGGGCGACGAGCAGTCGGCGCTTGTTGGTGCGGTCGGCGACCAGCCCGCCGTACGGCCCGACCAGCAGGATCGGCAGCGTCTGGGCGGCGAAGGTCAGTCCCACCCACGTGGCCGAGCCGGTGATCTCCAGCACCAGCCAGGCCTGGGCGACCATCTGCATCCAGGTGCCGACCAGGGAGATCGACTGTCCGGCGAAGTACAGCCGGAAGTTGGGGATGGACAGTGCCGAGAAGGTGTCGCGGCGCAGCGATGCGACCCGGCCCGGCGCCTGCTCGACCTCTGTCACGCCCCGATCCTCTCGCACCCCGTGCGTTCCCGATCGCGCACAGACCCTCCCGGAACGTCCAGACCCTCCGGACCGGACGGGAGGGTCTGGACGTGTGCGGAGGGTCTGTGCGATGGTGCGGGGGCCGGCGCGCGGGGCGACGGCGTGCGGGGCGTCAGTCGTCGGAACGGCTGCCCGGTGCCGTGGGCGTGGTCTTCTGCACCTGGAGGAGGAACTCGTAGTTGCTCTTCGTGTCGCGCAGCTTGCTCTGCAGCAGCTCGATGGCCTGCGTGGCCTCCAGGGCGTGCAGGACGCGGCGCAGGCTCCACACGATCTTGAGCTCCTCGGAGCTCATGAGCAGCTCCTCCTTGCGGGTGCCGGAGGCATCGACGTCCACGGCCGGGAAGATCCGCTTGTCCGCCAGGCGCCGGTCGAGCTTGAGCTCCATGTTGCCGGTGCCCTTGAACTCCTCGAAGATCACCTCGTCCATCCGCGAGCCGGTCTCGACCAGCGCGGTGGCCAGGATCGTCAGCGAGCCGCCGTTCTCGATGTTGCGGGCCGCGCCGAAGAACTTCTTCGGCGGGTACAGGGCGGCGGAGTCCACGCCGCCGGACAGGATCCGGCCGGATGCCGGGGCGCTCAGGTTGTAGGCCCGGCCCAGGCGGGTCATCGAGTCGAGCAGGACGACGACGTCGTGGCCGAGCTCGACCAGGCGCTTGGCGCGCTCGATCGCGAGCTCGGCGATCGTCGTGTGGTCCTCGGCCGGCCGGTCGAAGGTCGAGGCGATGACCTCGCCCTTCACCGAGCGCTGCATGTCGGTGACCTCCTCCGGACGCTCGTCCACGAGGACGACCATCAGGTGGCACTCCGGGTTGTTGGTGGTGATCGCGTTGGCGATCGCCTGCAGCACCATCGTCTTGCCCGCCTTCGGGGGCGAGACGATGAGGCCGCGCTGGCCCTTGCCGATCGGGGCGACGAGGTCGATGATCCGGGTCGTCAGGTTCGTGGACGTGGTCTCCAGGCGAAGGCGCTGCGACGGGTAGAGCGGGGTCAGCTTGCCGAACTCGACGCGGCTGCGGGCAGCCTCCGGGTCGGCACCGTTGACCGACTCGACCTTGACCAGCGGGTTGAACTTCTCCCGGCGGTCCCCGCCACCGTCACGGGGCTGGCGCACCTGGCCGGTGATCGCGTCGCCCTTGCGCAGGCCGTAGCGCTTGACCATCGACAGGGAGACGTAGACGTCCGTCGGGCCGGGCAGGTAGCCGGTGGTCCGCACGAAGGCGTAGTTCTCCAGGATGTCCAGGATGCCGGCGACCGGCACGAGGACGTCGTCGTCGGTGATCTCGGGCTCGTAGTCGCGACCCTGGGCGCTCGGACGACGGTCGTTGCGTTCGTTGCGGTTGCGGTTGCGGTCACGACCGCGGCGGCGCCGGCCACCGGGCTCATCGCCGTAGCGGTCGTTGTCGCGGTTCTGGTTCAGGCCGCCCTGGGTGCCGTCGTCGCGGGAGTCACTCGGCTGGCCGCCGGCCGAATCCTGGGCGGAGTCCTCGCGGGGCTGGCGCTGCTGGGTGCCGTTGCGACCCTCACGCCCCTCGAGTTGGGCCTGGCTGCCCTCTCGGGACTGGCGCTCCTGCTGGCCGCGATCGCGCCCACCGTCGCGTTGGCGCGGCTCGCGCTGGTCGCCCTCACGCGGTCCGCCATCGCGGCGCGACCGATCGACGTCCGCCGCCTCGCGACTCGCGCTGGGCACCCCGACCGGCGTCGCGAGCCTGGTCGTCGCCACCCCGCGACTCCTGGGCACTGCCGCCCGTGGCCTCGGAGGCATCCGTCGTGCTGGTCCCCTTGTTGCCCCGCGGTCGACGGGTGCGCCCGGGCCTCTCGGCAGCGGCTCCGCTCGGCGCCGCGGCGCCGCCGGACTGCGCGGCCCCGATGGCGGCCACGAGCTCGCTCTTCTTCATCGAGGACGTGCCAGCCAGCCCCATGTCGTGGGCGACCTTCTTGAGCTCGGGCAGGAGCATCGTGGACAGGTTGCCGGTGGAGCGGTTCGGGCCGGGGCTCTGCTCGGCGTCCGGGGCGATGCTGATCGTGTCGGTCACGTGTTTCCTATGGTGGAGGACTCGCTGCGCGGCACCATGCCGCGGGCGACAGATATGCGGGAGATGGATCGCGACGGCGAGGTGCTTGGCGTCAGGAGTGTGGTGCTGTACTCGGTGCCGGTCGGCCACCTGCGTTCATGGCTCCGTGCTGATCCGTAGCACACGGTAGCACCCTGATGACCCGTCCTGCGAAAACGCCGCCCGCAGCCCAGCGCGTCGTTCCGACACCCTCAGACCGCCCGGACCCCCGTCGCGGAGACGGGCAGCGCAAGCACTCGGGCGGAATCGCCCACCACGTCGCCGATCCGGGCCGCGAGCGTGTCGCCGTCGCCCGCCACGGCGAACGCAATGACGGCGGGCCCCGCACCTGAGATCGCCGCAGGGATCCGCAGGTCGCGCAGCTGTTCGACGAGGGCCATGCTGGCCGGGTACACGGTGCGCCGCTGCTGCTGGTGGAGCCGATCCTCGGTGGCCTCGAGCAGCAGGTCCGGGTCGACCGACAGGGCGTGGACCAGCAGCGCCGACCGTCCGGCGTTGAAGGCGGCGTCGGCGTGCGGCACCGTCGCCGGAAGGGCACCCCGGGCCTTGGCCGTCGAGGCCTCGGCCGGCGGGATCACCAGGACGGGCACGATCCCTGGATGGACGGCCAGGCGTGCGGCGCGCCCGACCGGGCCGACCTCGCTGGCCTGCATCCACGCGATGGTGGCGCCGCCGAGCACCCCGGGCGCCACGTTGTCCGGGTGGCCCTCCAGCCGCGTGGCCAGGGCGATCAGCTCGGACTCGGACACCGACCCGGCAACACCGGCCAGGTGGGCGGCAACCATCAGCCCGCCGACGATCGCCGCGGCCGAGGACCCCAGGCCCCGGCTCTGCGGGACGGCGTTGGTGCACCGCAGTGCCAGTCCCCGGGCGGCGAGCTCGCCGGACTCGTCGAAGGCCGCCAGACCGGTGCGCACGATCCGGGCCACGAGATTGGCACCGTCGGTGGGGACCCGGCCAGCACCCTCACCCTGGACCTGCACCACGACATCGTCGGCGTCGGTGAACCGCGCCTCGATCCGGTCGGCCAGCGCCAGCGCCAGGCCGAGGCAGTCGAAACCGGGACCGAGGTTCGCGCTGGTGGCCGGCACCTCGATCGTCGACGGTGCCCGGCGCCGGCGACCAGTCCCCCGTGCTGCCAGCGGCGCCGCCCATGTCCGCGGGCATCACCTCTCCAGGCCGAGCGCGCGGGCAGCCGCAGCGACGTCCACCGGGATCACCGTCGGGTCCGTGGCCGTGGCCAGCGCCCACTGGGTGTCCTTCAGTCCGTGCCCGGTCAATGTGCAGACGATCGTCTGGCCCGGATCCACCCGCCCGGCCTCCTGGGCGGCGACCAGACCCGCCACCGAGGCCGCGGATGCCGGCTCGCAGTACAGGCCGTCGCGGGCGGCCAGCGCGAGGTGCGCGGCGAGGATCTGGTCGTCGCTGACCATGTCGATCAGCCCCCCGGACTCCTCGCGGGCGGCCACGGCGAAGTCCCACGATGCGGGGTTGCCGATGCGGATCGCGGTGGCGATCGTCTCCGGGTTGGCCACCGGAGCCCCCCGCACGATGGGCGCCGCCCCCTCGGCCTGGAACCCCCACATGCGAGGAGTGTGAGTCGCCACGCCGTCGCGCGCGTACTCCACGTACCCCTTCCAGTAGGCCGTGATGTTGCCCGCGTTGCCCACGGGCAGGACGTGGACGTCCGGGGCGTCGCCGAGGGTGTCGACGATCTCGAAGGCCGCGCTCTTCTGGCCCTCGATCCGAGCCGGGTTGACCGAGTTCACCAGCGCGACGGGGTAGGAGTCCGACAGCTCGCGGGCCAACCGCAGGCAGTCGTCGAAGTTCCCGTCGAGCTGCAGCAGCTGGGCACCGTGGGCGACGGCCTGGGCGAGCTTGCCCATCGCGATCTTGCCGGCCGGCACGAGCACGGCCGGATTCATCCCGGCCTTCGCGGCGTAGGCGGCGGCCGAGGCCGACGTGTTGCCGGTCGAGGCGCAGATCACGGCGCGGGCACCCTCGTGGGCGGCCACGGAGATCGCCATCGTCATGCCGCGGTCCTTGAAGGACCCGGTCGGGTTGCCGCCGTCGAACTTCAGCAGCACGCGGCAGCCGGTCAGCTCCGAGAGCCACCCGGACTCGACCAACGGGGTGCCGCCCTCGCAGAGGGTGATGACCGGGGCGCCCTCCGGCAGGGGCATCCGGGCGCGGTACTCGGTGATGACTCCGCGCCACGGCCGTGCACCTGCTCCGGGTCCGCCGATCGGGGCAGCCGCGGAAGCGGTGGGGGCCATGTCCGCGGCGTTCACTGCGCCGCTCCGATCACCCGCATGAACCCGACGACCTCATCCACGGAGTCCAGGTCACGCAGCTGCGCAACGGTCGCGGCGAGGTCCGCCTCGAGTCCGGGGTGGGTCAGGATCAGCAGCTCGGCCTGGTCGCCCTCCCCCTTCTGGGTCATGCTCCGGATGCTGGCCCCGTGCTCGGCGAACGCCCCGGCCACACCCGCGAGCACACCCGGGCGGTCCAGGACCCGCAGGTGCACGAAGTACGCGGTCCGTGCCGCTCCGATCGGCAGGACCGGCAGGTCGGCGTACGACGACTCCCCCGGGCTGGTGGACCCGGTGACCCGGTTGCGGGCGGCGGTCACGATGTCGCCGAGCACCGCGCTGGCGGTCGGGGCGCCACCGGCCCCACGGCCGTAGAACATGACCTGACCTGCCGCGTCGGCCTCGACGAACACCGCGTTGAACGCGTCGCGGACACCGGCCAGCGGATGGGCCTTGGGCACGAGCGTGGGGTGCACCCGGACGCTGACCCCGGCACCGCTGGCGCCCTCGATCAGCTCGGCGATGGCCAGCAGCTTGATGTCGTACCCCATCTCGTGGGCAGCGGCCACATCGGCGGCCGTGACCGCGGAGATCCCCTCGACGTCCACGTCCGCGAGCGTGACGCGCGTGTGGAACGCGATCGAGGCCAGGATCGCGGCCTTCGCCGCCGCGTCGAGTCCCTCCACGTCGGCCGTCGGGTCGGCCTCGGCGTAGCCCAGGGCCTGCGCCTCGGCGAGGGCATCGGCGAACGACGCGCCGGTGGAGTCCATCTGGCTCAGGATGTAGTTGGTGGTGCCGTTGACGATGCCGAGCACGCGGCGGATGCGGTCACCGGCCAGCGACTCGCGAAGGGGGCGCAGCAGCGGGATCGCCCCGGCCACCGCAGCCTCGTAGGACAGGTCGACCCCGGACTCCTCGGCGGCCGCGTGCAGGGCGGCCCCCTCCGTGGCGATCAGCGCCTTGTTGGCGGTCACCACCGAGGCCCCGCCCTTCAGGGCGTGGAGGATCAGCTCCTTGGCCGGCTCGATGCCCCCCATCAGCTCCACCACGAGGTCGGGATCGGTGTCCAGCAGCGCCGGGAGGTCCGCGCTGAGCAGCTCGGGCCGGATGCCCGGGCGCACGCGCGCCGTGTCCCGCACGCCCACCCCGGTCACGACCAGTCGTGCCCCCACGCGGGCCGCGAGATGGTCGGCCTGCTCCTCGAGCAGCCGGACCACCTGGGCTCCCACGGTCCCGCCGCCGAGCACGACGACGGACAGCTTCTCGGGGGGCGGTGCCATGACGGGACTCCTTGTGCAGGTCGGGACGGTCCACCGCCGGATTGCGCGGCAGGACGCGGGCCCGATTCTCTCACGAGCGCGCGCCGCCCGATGCGTCCACGAGCCGGCGCGCCCGAGCGGGTGCGCGCCCTGTGCTGTCGATTCCGACGCTCAGATGGTCCGAATCGACAGCACACGCCGGCGCGCGGGTCAGGCCAACCCGGGATCGAGGGCGAAGAGGTCCGCCTGGGTCTCCCGACGCAGCACGATCCGGTCCACCCCACCGCGCACCGACACCACCGGCGGGCGGGCGACCATGTTGTAGTTGGACGCCATGGCCCGGCAGTAGGCGCCGGTGGACGCGACCGCCAGCAGGTCGCCACGCTCGAGGTCCGAGGGCAGCCACGCGTCACGGACCACGATGTCGCCGGACTCGCAGTGCTTGCCCACGACGCGGGTCAGCATCGCCGAGGCTGAGGACGTCCGGGAGGCCAGCACGACGGTGTAGTCCGAGTCGTAGAGCGCGGTGCGGATGTTGTCGCTCATCCCTCCGTCCACGGACACGTACGTCCGCCAGGCGCCGGTCCGGTACTCCACGTGCTTGATCGTGCCGACCTCGTAGAGGGTGATCATGCTCGGGCCGACGATCGCCCGGCCCGGGCTCGACGGCGATGTGCGGCACATCGATCCCACGCCGGGCGCATTCCCCGGCGACGATCACCCGCAGGGCCTCGGCCATCCCGACGGGGGCGACCGGGTCGTCGGTCGGCAGGTAGGCGATGCCCATCCCGCCCCCGAGGTTGAGCTCGGTCACCGCGATCCCGTCCTGGGCCAGGAGGTTCGCGATGAACCCGACCACCCGGTGCGCCGCGACCTCGAAGCCCGAGGTGTTGAAGATCTGGGAGCCGATGTGCGAGTGGATGCCCACGAGCCGCAGCTCGGGACGGCCGGCCACGGCCAGGACGGCGGCGCGTGCCGCCCCGGAGGTCAGGGACAGGCCGAACTTCTGGTCCTCGTGGGCGGTGGCGATGAACTCGTGCGTGTGTGCCTCCACGCCGGTGGTGACCCGGACCAGCACGTCGGCAACGACCCCTGCCTCACCGGCGAGGTCCGCGAGGCGGTCGACCTCCTCGAGCGAGTCGATCACGAAGCGACCCACGCCAGCAGCCAGCGCCGCGCGCAACTCGGCCGTCGACTTGTTGTTCCCGTGCAGGCTGATCCGCTGCGTGGGGAACCCCGAGGCGACCGCCAGCGCCAGCTCACCGCCCGTGCAGACATCGAGGCCGAGCCCCTCCTCAGCCAGCCAGCGCACCGTCGTTGAGCTCAGGAAGGACTTGCCGGCGAACGACACCGAACCGGGCACATCGCGGTCGGTGTACGCCGACTGGAACGCCGCGGCCCGCGCCCGGAAGTCCGCCTCGTCGAGGATGAGCGCGGGAGTGCCGTGGGTCGCGGCGAGGTCCCGGACGGACATCCCGCCGATCACCAGGGTCCCGGTGGCGTCCCGTCGGGCCGTCGCGGGCCAGATCTGCGGGTCGATCCGGGCCATGAGCGCGGCGTCCGGGACGCTCGGGATCGAGGCGGGCTGGGCGTAGTCGCCGTGCATCGGGCCTGCGGGGTGTGCGCGCATGGCGGGATCCTAGGGCGTGCGGGCCCGCGCTGGCCGGTGCCCCGAACAGCCTTGCGCCCCTACGCCCACCACCCGCAGGATTTCCGCCCGATCGCTGCGGTCGCACGAGTATCCGGGCGGGGCACCGCTCTGCGACCTCCCGCCGGCCGGCTGCGCGCGTCGGCGTCCGGCGATGGCCGCCGGGTTCGTTCGCGGGATCAGTCACGCACGAGGTCGCGACGCCGGAAGCCCAGGCGCATGCCCTCGATCTCGGCTGCGCCCACGATGGCCAGCCCGATCAGGTAGAGCCAGATCTCCAGCGCGATCACACCGCCGAGGACCGCCACGATCTGCGAGTAGGTCGTCGACACCGACAGGTACCAGCCCAGCCCCACGGTCCCCAGGGCGATCAGCAGCGTGCCCAGGGCCGCCCCGACGTTCAGCCAGCGAACGGCGCGTCGGGCCCGGATGCCGTAGCGCATCGCCGCGGTGAGCAGCAGGTAGACCACGGCCAACGCGAGAGGGACGCGTCCGTACCGCAGCGACTGGCTGATGGTGTCCCCCACACCCAGGGCATCGAGGAACCGGGGCACGAACGTCAGCGTCAGGACCCCCACGATGATGACCACCTCGACCACCAGCGTGATCAGCACGGCGATCGCGCGGCTCATGATGCTCGGGTGCTGCGGCTCGAGCTCGAAGGCGATGTCCAGGACCTGACGCCCGACGTAGACGAATCGGCTGGCCGCGTAGAGGGACAGCAGGAACCCCACGATCCCGGCCAGTCCCACCGAGCCCGGGGCCGTCGGGGTCAGGGCCTCGATCTGGTCCAGGAAGGGTTGGAGCACCGCCAGGAACTCCGGGTTGGTGGCGAAGGCCTCCTCGGCGCTGGCCACGAACTGCGCCGGGTCGAGGAACATGGCCACGACCGCACCCAACGAGAGGAACGCGGGCACCAGCGACAGCAGGGCGAAGAACGCCAGCCCACCGGCGAGCACCGAGCCCCGGTGCCGGGCGAAGCGCGCGTAGACCGCCGCCCAGAACCCGACATGGTCACCGGCAGCCGGGACGTGCTCGTCGATCCGCCCGGTCCAGAGGGCCAGGCTCGGTGAGCCGCCCTCCTCACGGACGCGTTCGGCTGGATCGGCGCTGCGTCGGGCGGCAGGCTCCTCGGGCCGTTCCGACACCGGCTACATCCGCTCGGGTGCGGAGACCCCGAGCAGGGTCAGGCCGTTGACCAGCACCTGCCTCGAGGCCGCGCACAGCCACAGCCGCGCGATGTTCAGCGGCTCGACCGGCTCCTCGCCCATCGGGAGCACGCGGCAGACGTCGTAGAAGCGGTGGTAGGCGGTGGCGAGGCGCTCCAGGTAGCGGGCGATCCGGTGCGGCTCGCGCAGCTCGGCGGCACTGGCCACGACCCGCGGGAACTCGGCAAGGACGCCGAGCAGGTCGTTCTCCCGCTCGTTGGCCAGCAGCGCGGGGTCGAACGGCGAGTTGCGCCAGTCGATGCCCAGCTCCTCGGCGTTGCGCAGCACGGAGGCGATCCGCGCCGACCCGTACTGCACGTAGTACACCGGGTTGTCGTTGGTGCGCTTGAGCAGCAGGTCGACGTCGAGCACCAGCGGGGAGTCCACGGGGTAGCGGATCAGCGAGTAGCGCGCCGCATCGGTGCCCACTTCGTCGACGAGGTCGTCGATCGTGATGATGTTGCCCGCGCGCTTGCTCAGCCGGACCTCCTCGCCGCCCTTGACCATCTTGACCAGCTGGCCGATCAGGACCTCGATGCTCGTGTCGGGGTCGTCACCGGCGCAGGCGGCCACGGCCCGCAGCCGGTTCACGTAGCCGTGGTGGTCGGCACCCAGCAGATAGATGCACAGGTCGGCACCCCGGTTGCGCTTGTCGACGTAGTACGCGGTGTCGGAGGCGAAGTACGTCAGCTCGCCGTCGGCCTTGACCAGGACACGGTCCTTGTCGTCGTCGAAGTCGGTCGTGCGCAGCCAGACCGCGCCGTCGGCCTCGTACATGTGGCCCTGCGCGCGCAACTGGGTGAACGCCCGCTCGACCGCCCCCGACTCGTGCAGGGCGCGCTCGGAGTACCAGACGTCGAAGTGCGTCGCGAAGCGGGTCAGGCTCTCCTGCTGGGCCTCGAGCATCGTGCGGTAGCCGAGCTCGCGGAACATCACCAGCTGCTCGTCGACGGGCAGCTCGGTGATTCCGGAGTCGTTGGCCACGATCGCCGCGGCGATGTCCTTGATGTAGCTGCCGTGGTACCCGGACTCGGGGGCCGGGCGTCCGTGTGCGGCGTTCATGATCGACTCGCCGAACCGGTCCATCTGGACGCCACGGTCGTTGATGTAGAACTCACGCGTCACGACGGCACCCTGGGCGGCCAGCACCCGGGCGATCGCGTCGCCGACGGCAGCCCAGCGGGTGTGGCCCAGGTGGATCGGGCCGGTCGGGTTGGCCGAGATGAACTCGATGTTGACCCACCGACCGTGCTGGGACGTGCCCTGGCCGTAGTGGGTGCCCTCGACGACGATCCGTGAGGCGACCTCACCCTGGCTGGCGGCCTCGAGGGTGATGTTGACGAACCCCGGACCGGCGACCTCGGCGTGGGCGATCGCCGGGCTCTGCGACAGCTGCGCGGCGAGCATCTCGCCGATGATCCGCGGGGGTGTGTGCGCGGGCTTCGCCAGCGTCATCGCGACGTTGGTCGCGTAGTCGCCGTGCTCCCGGTTCTTGGGGCGCTCGACCGTGGCGTTCACCCGGTACCCCTTGGGCAGGCACAGCTTGTTGTGCTCGATCAGGTCGGTCACGGAGGCCGAGACGAGAGCCGCCAGGGCGTCGGGGGTCATGGGGCAATGCGTAATGGGGCGAACGTGGGGCGCCGACAGCCGATTCCAGCGCCCCACAGCCCCCGGCCCCACGTCTCTCGCCTCCGAGGCGCCAGTTTGCGTTGCGTTTGCTCCGCTCGACACCGGCCTGCGTTGCATCTGCGACGCGAAACCGGCCGAGATGCAACGCAACCGGTTCAGGCCACGAGGCGGGCGCGGTGGGACATCGTGCGGCGGATCCGCTCGATGACGTCGTCCGGGCGGTTGATCAGGTCGTCCCATGTGAAGCGCAGGACGACGTAGCCGGCGGCAGCCAGTCGCTGGTCGCGCGTACGGTCAGCCTGGAACCTGTCCGGGCCGTGGAACTGCTTTCCATCGAGCTCGACGACGAGCTTCGTGCCTTCGTGTAGAGCGTCGACGTCACCGACCTTGCCCTCTGGATCGTGGACCGCGGTGTTGAACCGCCACCCCGGACCCAGCGCGCCGACCCGCCGGTGGAAGTGCCACTCCAGGACCGAGTGGGGCTGCCCGGCGCATGTGCGGGCCACGAACCGAGCCTGCGCGGCACCGTGCCGGCCCGTGGCTGCGTCAGCCGCGCGTCGATAGTCAGCTGTGGTGAGGATCCCCTGGCGAAGGGCGTCGCAGGCCATGGCGACCGAAGCCAGCGGCTCGAGGGTGCACAGCAGGTCGGCGACGGTGCGCAGAGGCGTCGTGACCCGCATCCCGTCGACGTCGACCGAGTCGGCGCAAGGCAGGTCGGCTCGGTGCGTGATCACGGCCGTCGTACGACGTGAGGACACACTCGTCCCGTGCAGGCCGTCCGAGGCAACCAGCCCCCACAGCTGCCCCGCTGTGTCGTGGCTGACGACCATTCCGCCGGTCAGCCAGACTGCTCTGGCTCGCTGCCACGGACCCACGACCACCTCGCGATGTCGGAGCACGTGCGAGGTGACCGGGACCCAGAGACCCGAGTCCATCAGGCGGCGCTGGCGGCCGTCGGACCAGCCCTGCGACCGCGCCTGCGACCGGGTGAAGACGCCGTCCTGGTCCGCGGCGACCATCGGCACCTCCAGCCCCCCGGGGAGCAGAGCGCGGCTTGCGAGGCGGAACGTGGACATGACCAGGATTCAAGCCCCGCCGGCGACCTGGGCCCAGCCCTTCTGCGCGCATCTGTGGACAGACCACCATCGGGGCCGCGCACACAGTCGGGGTGCACGTGGCCAGCCCAACCCGCCCGCCACAGCCACGCCTTCGCGGGCCCGCCTCACCCCACCCCAAGTTGCGTTGCGCTTCCTTCACGCGACACGGACCTACGTTGCATCCAGGACGCGAAATCGACCGAGATGCAACGCAACGCAAGAACGGCGGCGGGGAGCCGCTGATTTGGGGGGCGCTTGCGGCCCGGCTAGGATGGGCGCTGCCCTGGCCCCCGTAGCTCAGGGGATAGAGCGGTGCCCTCCGGAGGCATGCGCGCAGGTTCGAATCCTGCCGGGGGCACCGCGAAGCGGGGCATCCCCATGCAGGGTTCGAGGAGGAGGTCACGCCGCAGGCGTGGCCGACGGCTCCTGCCGGGGGCACTCGTGACAGGGCGCACATCGCGGGGCCTTTGGCCTGTGCGGAACGGGCGCGAACCCGTCCGCGAGCCCCCGGGTGGGGATCGCGGGGCCACAGGTAACGTCCTGCACATGGCTGAAGCCCGATCCCCTGCCGCCACCGTCGACACGATCGATGAGGCCGCGGTGGCCAAGTCCGCACTGCCCGACGCGAAGCTGTTCGTGATGTCGGTGCTCGGTGGGATGTTCATCGCCGTGGGCGCGCTGCTGGCGATCGTCGTGACCGGCGGGTCGACCGAGCTCGTGGCCGACAACCCCGGACTGGCCCGGCTCGTGATGGGCGCGGTGTTCCCGGTCGGCTTCATCGCCGTGATGCTCACCGGCGCGGGGTTGTTCACGTCCGACTGCGCCACGCAGATGGTCCCCTGGTACCGGCGTCGGGTGTCGGGCTCGACGATGCTCCGGCTGCTTGTGGTGGCCTATCTCGCGAACGTGGTGGGAGCTGTGGGGATGGCGCTCCTGGGGTGGGCTGGAGGGATCCTCGCCGACGACCAGCCGTGGACGCCCTTCCTGTTGGCGCTGGCCGAGGGCAAGGTCTCGCACAGCTGGGTCGAGGTCTTCAGCAAGGGGATCCTGGCCAACATGTTGGTGTGCGTGGCGGCCTGGCAGGCCTACTCGTCGCGGTCGACGACGGGGAAGATCCTGGGGATCTGGTTCCCGGTCATGGCGTTCGTGGCCCTGGGGACCGAGCACAGCATCGCCAACCTGTTCTTCGTCCCCGCGGCGATGCTGAGCGGTGCGGACATCACCGTCGTCCAGTTCGTGACGGCCAACCTGATCCCGGCGACGACTCGGCAACTGGGTGGGTGGGGCGCTGCTGATCGGGCTGCCCTACGCGTGGCTGTACTCCACGCGGAGCATGGATGCGGCCGAAAGCCAGACAGGCACGTCAGCCAACCGGTTCTGACCGGGGCGCGCAGGCCGACTACTCGTCCACGTCCTCCATCGGCTCGACCATCGGAGCCATGTCGCCGTCCGCCTCGGCAGAGAGGTCCGACTCGTCCACGTCCTCCATCGGCTCGACCATCGGAGCCATGTCGCCGGCCGCCTCGGCAGAGAGGTCCGACTCGTCCACGTCCTCCATCGGCTCGACCATCGGAGCCATGTCGGTGACGGTCTCCGAGACCACGGCCGCATCGTTCGGGATCACGGTCGACTCCTCAGCAGACACCGGGCCGTTCACGGCCAGCGCCGCGAGGGCGAGTGCTCCGATCCCGATGCTCAGCGAACGACCGGGATGACGCGATAGAACGCTCATGGGTGACCCCCCAAAGGTCGCAATCTCGGACATGAGCACCATAAGCCACAACTACACACTGTGTCTCGCTGGTTGCAGCTGTCCCCCGAATGGGTGATGGCGTGTCACTCCTTGTCAACGTGGCCGCGGATCGGACGCCGACGGACGCAGCGCGCCCAACCCCACGCAGCCGTGGTGCCCAGCCCCCTTTCGGGACCGGGCACCACGGCACCTGCGACCTGCAGTCGGGTGTCACCCGACCGCGCGAGTCACTCCTCCTGGCGGCGACGACGCCCGAACGCCACCATCAGGCCACCGATGGCCATAGCCAGCAGACCGGCAGCACCGACCCCAGCCACGTCGGCACCGGTATCGGTGAGCCCGCCGGTGGTCGGCGTCTCGGTGGGCGGCTTGTCGGTGATGTTCTCCGTGATGCCCGGTTCGACCGGGTGCTCCGTCCGGCCAGTCAGCTTCCGCTCGACCCACGAGACCGCGTTGTTGATCGTCCCCTCATCCGTCGTGACCTCCACGACGTAGGAGAAGGTTGCGGTGGCGCCGGCCGCGAGACTGAACTTCCAGGTGATCGTCCCCGCGGCGTCGTCGTAGACGCCGTTCGCCGGATCGATCGTCGCCTCGTCGAGCACCGTCCCATCAGGTAGCTGATCGACCAAGGTCTCGTTGACCACGGCCGCATCACCACCGTTCGCAACTCTGATGGAGTAGGTCACGAGATCCCCGGTGAAGACCGTCTCCCCGCTCGGCGGATCTGCTGACTTGTCCAGCACGGGGCACACATCCGACCCGGGCACGGTCACGGTCCAGCTGAACGACTCAAGTGCCAACTGGGCGATCCGGCCTGCCGGTGGTGCCTGGATCCGCTGCGCGGTGACCAGGTAGGTCCCCGCAGGGAAGGGGTACGTCCCAGCCGCGTAGGGAACGCCGTTGATCGCGTAGGCGAAATCGGGATTCGGCGGGATCGTGATCGAGCCGGGGAGCTGGGCGCCCGGCTTGTTGGGGTCACACGTCTCCCCCGCGACCGTCGGCGGATTGGGTGGTGCCGGGAAGGTGTTGGTCACCTTCACTGCCACTGAGGTCGTCTCACCGCCGACGGTCACCGTGTCGGGGCTGACGGACACCTTCTGCGCCCCGCCGGTACCGGTCTCCTTGATCCCGCACAGGCTTCCGGTCGGAACCGGACCGACCGTCACGGTCTGCCCCGGGGTCAACGTGACGACCTTCGGGCTGTAGCCCGGGATCGCACCCTGCTCCGGGAAGCCGTCGGGGAAGGTGCAGGACACCTCGACCGTGAACTGGGTGTTCGGCGGCACCGCGGAGGCGCCCGGACCGTCGACCACCTTCGTGATGGGGAAACCCCCGGCCGGGTACACGTTGGTCGCAACGACCGCGATGTCCGGGGTCTCCGTGGTGATCTCCACCGTGTCGCTCGGTGTGAAGGTCACGCTGGACGCGCCGTTCAGATCCGGCTCGGACAGGGTGCATTCGGTGCCGACCGCCAGCAGCCCCGGCAGGTCAACCGGTCCCCCAGCCGGGGTGACGGTCACCGTGGTTGGGTACCCGGGCAGGTCAAGGCCCTGGAACGTGCAGGAGACAGTCGATGTCGTACCGGTGTTCGGTCGGGACGAACGACGGCGCCATCACCGTCAAGCACCTTCTCCACCGTGAGGGACCCGGTGGTGAACGTGTTGGTGATCGTCACGTCGACGGTGACGGGCTCGCCGTTGCCGACGATCGGCACCGTCTGCTGGGCGGGTCGAACGACGCCCCGAAGCTCTCGGACTCGCGTGATCGTGCACTCGGCCCCGACGATCAGCCCGGAGACGACGCCCGGTCGACCACGCCGAACTCCACCTCATCTGAGTAGATGCTCTCCTCCTGGAAGGTGCAGTCCACCTGGGCGTTGAACCGAAGGCTCGGGCGGGAGGAGCACGATCCTCGGGCTGCACGTGCTTGAGGATGCGCAGGGTGGCCGGGTCGAAGATGTTGTCGACCTGGACCGTGATCGGCTCCTGCGGGTTCTCCGTGATCTCCACCACGCCCGACTGGCCGGTCGCATCGCTCGGACCCGCGGGAGGCACGAACTCCACCGAGGTCGCCCCCCCGTCGTCGGACTCATTGACGTAGCACTCCGCGCCGACGGCAGCGGGCAGAGGTCTCGGACGAGCTGGTCCGGCGTCGTGAAGGTCAACTCCGACGGGGTACCCCGGCAACGGCGTGCCGTGGAAGCGAGCAGTTGACGCCCACCGTGAACTCCACGCCGTCGGGCACCACACCGGCAGCCTCGCCACCGATCACCTTCTGGATCGTCAGCTCACCGGCCGGCATGGTGTTGGTCGACCGTCATTCGTCCACCAGGACCGGGATCCCTCAGGACGACCGGGTTCGGGGTACGACGTCGACGAGCCGTGGCACCGTTCGTCTCAGTCTCGGTGACCGTGCACGAGGCACCGACCGGCTGGTCGGTCACCTCACCGGGTTGTCGACGCTGAACTCGACCTCGTCGTTGAAGTGGTCTGGAGTGCCGCGGGCGCTCGGATGGTGCACGTGACCCTGGCCTTGAACACCGTGTCCGTGGGGAGCAGCGAAGCGCCCGGGCCGGTCGAGCACCTTGATGATCTGCAGCGCAGCCGGGTTGAAGGTGTTGGTGAACGTGACCGTCACCGGTTCCTGCGCGTCGTCGGTGATGACGACCGGCGCCGACTGGTTCGGCAGGGTCCCCGGGGGATCCACCGTGACCGGATCAGCACCCCCGGTCTCGGTCTCGGTGACGATGCACTCCGAGCCCACCGGTACCGGCCCGAACGGGACCGGGATCGGCGTGCCGCCCGGTCCGGCCGACTCGACGGCCAGTTCGAGCGGGTCGAAGCCCGGGATGGGCTCCGGGTCCGGATCGGTTCCCGGGAAGTCGGCGGGGAACGTGCACTCGACCTCGACGAGGAACACAGTGCCCGCGGCGCGAGTTCACCGGCCAGCGCACCCGTCGACCACCTTGACCACCTCACCGGTACCCGACCGGGTAGGTGTTGGTGACCAGGACGTCCACCGGATCCTGGGGCGGATCGGCGGTGGCGTCAGGGACGATGACCGTGTCGCTCGGGTCGTAGGTGATGTCGTCGGTGCCGTTGGGCGTCTCGACCAGGGTGCACTGCGAACCCACCGGCAGTGGGCCGACCGTGACCGGTCATGCCGGGCACGCCCTTCTTGCTCCCGGACGTCGATGGTGATCGCGGGCTATCGGTCCGTCGTATCCGGGGATGTCCCCTGAGCCGGGAATCCCGCCGGGAACGTGCATGTGACTTCGACCTCGAAGTCGGTCAAGGGCGGAACCCACTTGAGCGCCGTCACCGTCCACCAGCTTGCGCACGGTGAAGGTGCCCGCCGGATAGGTGTTGGTCACCACGACCTCGACGTTCTGGGCGCCCTGCGTTCTCGATCTCACCTCGTCGGGCAGGACAACGGACGGAGCCGGCACCCTGATCGTCGGTCTCGGCCACGGTGCAGGTCGTGCCCACCGGCAGGGGCTTCTCGGGGGCGCAGCCCTGTCGGAACGACGACGGTCTGGCCGCCTTGATCGTCACCACGTACGGGTCCGGATCCGTGCCGGGGAAGTCGACCGGGAAGGGTGCAGGTGGCCGTGACCTCGAACTCGGTGTCCGCTGGGACGAAGCCGGCTCCCGGGCCGATCACGGACTTCTCGATCGGGAAGGTGCCCGCCGGGTAGTCGTTCGTGGCCGTCACGGTGACGTCGTCGTTCGGGGCCGGGCCGATCGTGACAGTGGCGCTCGTCCCGCCGCCGGGCTGGAACGTGACGCTGCCGGCTCCGTTGAGGTCCGGCTCGGTGAGCATGCACGTCGGTCCCGTACGGGCAGGCCCGTCAGCGTCTCTTTGAGGTCCGTGGCGTAGGTCAGGACCGACGTCCTGCGGGTACCCGGCAGCGGCTTGCCATCGAATGTGCAGGCCACGTTGATGGTGTACTGCGTGCGGCGTGGCCACGAGCCCACTGGGGTCAGTGACAACCTTCTCGACGGTCAGCTGCCCGGCCGGGAACGTGTTGGTGATCGTCACCTCCACGGGGTCAGCATCGACCGGGAACAACCCCGCCGGGTCCACCACTGCGCTGGCGCCGTTGGTGTCGGTCTCGGTGACCCGGCACTGGCTGTTCACGCGGCAGGTTGCTGACCACGCCCGGCTGAGTACGACGCTGAAGGTACGTCCTCGGAACGATCGGCGCCGGCCCTGCCCCGGTGGCTGATTGGCCGGGAACCAGCAGTCGACCCTGGCCGTGAACTCCGTGTCGTCGGGCACGATCCCGGCCGGCTCGACCTTCTTGAGGACCTTGACCGCTGCGGGGTTGTAGGTGTTCGATCGCCGTGAACCGGGTCTGCTCCGGTCGGCCCACCCTCCGCGATCGTCACGCTGCTGGGCGCGACGCTGGACGGATCGGCCCCGTTGTCATCGGTCTCGGTGGCGGTGCAGGTGGAGCCGACCGGGAGCGGCCCGAACTGGGTCGGCGGGCCGGGCTCGCCGCGGGACTGTTGTCACCCGACTTGACGATGATCACCTTCGGGTCGTAGCCCGGGACCGGGCCAGGACCGCTGGGATGACCGGCGGGGAAGGTGCAGCTCACCGCGACCTCGAACTCCGTCCCCGGGCGGGGCGAGCTCGCCGGCCAGCGGACCGTCAACCACCTTCACCACCTCGCCGTAGCCGACGGGGTAGGTGTTGGTGACCGTGACGGTCACGCCATCGTCGGCGGGGATCGGACACCGTCCGCGGCACGCCGGTGACGACGGCGCCGTTGGCTCCCGTCTCGGTCACCGTGCAGGTCGTCCCGTCGAACAGGGGGCCGACCGTCACGGACTCACCGTCGGCAAGGGTGTAGGTCCTCGGGTAACCGGCGGACGGGCTGCACCGTTGAAGCTGCAGGCGACAGTCGATCGTGAACTCGAGGTCAGTCGGCGACGAATCCTCGGTGTCGACCACGTCCTTGGTGATCGTGAAGCCGCCAGCCTGCACGTTGCCGAACAGCACAGGCCCCGCCGGCGGATCGTCTCGCCCTGGAGGTTCACCTGCTGGGTCTTGCACAGCACGCCGCCGCCGGGGTCGGTGTTGAACCAGCCGGACTGCTGCACCTCGCAGACCCGGTACTCCTCGGGTGCCTCGAGCCGGTCGAAGAGCACCTCACCCTGGGCGTCGGTCACGCGGAGCTCTCCCCGGCGTCGAGGACGCTGTTGTCGTTGGCGTCCAGGAAGATGCGTCCAGCCCGTCAGGCCCGGCTCGCCCGGCGTCCCGGACGCCGTTGGCGTTGGTGTCGTGGTACTTCAGGGCCTGCAAGTCTGGCCGGGCTGTTCACGACCAGGCAGGAGATGATCTCCTTGTCGATGACGCCGTTGACCGTGAAGCCGTTGCCCCCGGCGTTCACGAGCGGTTGGGGTGATCGGGCTGCCCCTTGTTGAAGCAGCGGGCGTTCTTGGCCCCGTCCTGCGGATCAGGGTCGTAGGTACCCCGGGTTGCGGGCTCCGCTGATCGTGACGGTCGCGCGCGAACTGGCCCTGCGTCGAAGGTCACCTTGAACGTCACGGGCTCGCCCGTTGGACCGGTGGCACCGCTCGCCGGGGAGACATAGGTCTGGGCGGCATCACGCTGGAAGGGCCAGTTGGGTCCTGCGGGACGATCTCCGGCAGCCGTCCACGTCGGCGCGATCCGCTTCTGGACGTTGATCGTGCCACCGCAGCCGTTCAGCGCGATCTCGGTCAAGCACGTCGTCGAGGTCGCCGAACGTGGTCAGGTAGTAGTCGTCGTCACTCCGCGGTGCCGCTGATGGTCGGTGAGGTTCAGCGCGTTCAGCCCGCCGGACTGGCCGGAGAAGCCGACCGCGACGATGCGGGTGCCCTTGCTCTTGACCCAGTTGGCCGAGTGGATCGCGTTCTCGACGTCGTAGTCGTCGACGTCGCCGGTCGAGGGCTTCTCGCCCTCCCAGGCGGTCGGGTTGCCGTCGGTCAGGACGATGAGCACGTCGTACTGCTGCGACGCAGTCCGCCACGCGCCGCAGGCCGGCGTCCCAGTTGGTCCCCCCGTCGGCCGTTGCTGAAGCCCGTCGATGTAGCCCTTGACCTGGTCGCGCCCGCCGGGGTCGGCGATGGACACAGCGCGGGACGGTTCTGGCTGCCGCGGTGTTCTGCGGCGAGTTGGTCGAGAAGGTGAACAGCGCGATCGACGTGGGTGTGCCGGTGAGGTCGTCGACGAACTGCTTCGCCGCATCCTTGACCATGGGCAGGTTGCTGCCGATCGAGCCGGACTGGTCGAACAGCATGGCGATGTTCAAGCCGCACTTCGCGGTCGGGAGCGGGACGTTGTTCCGGGCGTCGGCCCACTGGTACGGCGGGGTCGAGGGGCTGTTCGGCCTGTGGCTCCACGAATTCTGGCCGCTGACGTTGCGGATCTCGGTCTCGGGGACGAACGCGGTCTGCCCCGCGGGACACGCGACGTTCCACCAGTAGTCGCGGGGTGTCCCGCTGGCGTTATACGCGCCGAGTGCGATCTGGTCGATCTTGCGCCACCCCGCCGGGGCGGACTTCTCGACCACCACGTAGCGCGGGCCGGGGCCGAGTCGACCATCAGGTCGCAGTTGCCGGTCGGCGTCCGTCGTGCAGGTCGCCTCCGGGCTTCCGGTCGTAGCTCTGCGTCCGGCTGTTGCCGTTCGCGATAAGCCTCGAAGACCGCACCCGCGAGTCCGCTGGCCGCCTGGGTGCTGGCGTTCCCGCTGCGCACGCCCGCCTTCCGCACGCGGATGGTGGCGTCACCGGCAGCCAGCGGGGTGATCACAGCCCTCTGCCGCTGGGGCGGGTTCGCTCGGGCGCGTCCCCGGAGTCCGCCCGACCACGTCCTCCTGGGGCGCCAGCGATCGGGACCCGTCCTCGGTCCACCGCGCCCGGCTCCTCGGCCGGCTCGCCCGGCTCCGTGCCCGGCTCCCGGTCGGCCGGCTCCTCGGTCGGCTCCGTGCCCGGCTCGGTGCCGACTCCTCGGTCGGATCCGTGCCCTGCTCCTCGGTCACCGTGCTGGATTCGCTTGGCTCCTCACTCGGCCCCGAGCCGGAGCCCTCTTCACCGTCCCCGACCTCGACAGTCGTGGTGACCTCGGAGGCGCTCGGTGATGGTGCTGGGTCCTCCGCAGGCAACGCGCTGGCCATGGATCCATTGACCAGCAGCATCATCACCACCAGGGCGACCACAGCGCTCCACGCCGAATGGCGCTTGCGGGAACCGATTTCGGGCATGCTGCACTCCCCTCACAGAACGATGCTCGGAGCATATGGCGCAGCGACGCACAGTGTCATTCCGATTCGGGACTCTCGCCCATATGGGTGACAACTGCCCACCACCGTGACCGGCTGTGACCTTGGCCCCATGCGTGCCCAAGTCCGGCTCGTCTACTCAGCGACGGTCGCGCTGCTCCTCGATCCTCGAGCTATCGCCCCGCAGCGCTACTCCCCCAGCCGCGCGAGCAACAACGCCTCCGCCAGGGTCAGCCGCTCCAGCACCCCCAGGTCCACGCTCTCGTTGGGGCCGTGCCAGCACGCGGCGGGGTCGCCGGGGCCCACCACCAGGATCGTGGCGTCCGGGTACTTCACCGCGATGTCGGCGATGAACGGGATCGACCCGCCGATGCCCATGTGCACCGGCTCGGTGCCGTCCCAGGCGTCAGCGAAGGCCGCCCGGGCCACGTCGGCGTTCGGTCCCGAGGGCACCACCGACACGGCGTTCCCCGCGGCACCGGGCACGCAGGTCACCTGCACACCCCACGGGGCTGACGCCGCCAGGTGGTCGGCCAGCGCCTGCTGGGCGGCGGCCGGGTCCTGCCCGGGTGCGATCCGCATGCTCACCTTCGCCCGGGCGCTCGGGAGCAGCACGTTGGCGGCGGCATCGGTCCGCGGGGCGTCGATCGCCAGCACGGTCACGGCGGGCAGCGACCAGATCCGGTTGGCCGCCGACCCCTCCCCGATCGAGGCCACACCCTCGAGCACCCCAGCCTCGGCACGCAGCGCGGCCTCATCGAGGTCGACGGTCGGGACCGGCCCGTGCACCAACCCGGGCACCGCCACCCGACCCTCGTCGTCGTGCAGCCCGGCCAGCAACCGGCACAACGAGGTCAGCGCGTCTGGGAACAGCCCGCCGAACACCCCCGAGTGCTGCTCGCCGGCATGCGTGCGCACCTCGACGAACACCTCGACCAGCCCGCGCAGCGAGGTCGTGAACGCCGGGACGTCGACCTCCCAGTTCGACGAGTCGGCGATCACCACCACGTCGGCGGCCAGCAGGTCGCCGTACTCCGCGAGGAACGGCCCGAACGTCGGCGACCCGACCTCCTCCTCGCCCTCGACGAACACCGTCACGTTCACCGGCAGGCCGTCGGGGTAGGCCGACTGGAGCACGCGCAGGGCGCCCACGTGGGCCATGAACCCGGCCTTGTCGTCGGCCGCTCCACGACCGTAGAGGCGCCCGTCGCGCTCCACCGGCTCGAACGGGTCGCTGTCCCAGTCGGCCAGGTTCCCGGCGGGCTGGACGTCATGGTGCGCGTAGAGGAGCACAGTCGGTGCCCCGTCCGGCCCGGGCATCCGGGCGACCACAGCCGGGGCACCCCCGTCGGCCTCCAGCACCCGGACGTCGGGCATGCCGAGGTCGGCCAACAGGGTGGCGACCGTCTCGGCGCTGCGCGCGACATCCGGAGAGGTCGCCCCGTCACGGCTCACGCTGGGGATGCGGACGAGGTCCTCGAGGTCGGCGCGGATCCCGGGAAGGGCGGCGGCAACAGCGGCGCGGAACTGCTCGGTGGTCGGTGTGGTCATGCGGGCAATCCTGTCAGTGGCTGGCGGCTCGTGCCCGCTGAAGCCCCGAGCCCGATCGGGGCTCAGCGGTCAACACCGCGATCGGGCCACGAGGTCACCGGGCCGGGCACCACCAGCCCTGCCATACCAGGCCGGACTACTCCACCGTGATCGCCGCAGGTTGCGACTCGTTGCCCGCCGCGTCAATCCCGATCGTGCAGATCGTGCTCGGCAGGTCGGCCGCCTGGACGGTGGCTGGGACGCCGCGGTACTCCACATAGCCCTCCGCTGTGGCGCAGTCGATCGACCCGGCCGGGCCGCTGACCCATCGGAACCGCGTGAGCTCCGGCGGGGCACTCACAGGTTCCACGGTGACGCCCGCCTCCACGGGAGTCACAGTCAGCTCGATCGAGGCGGGATCCGGCGGCGTGCCGTCGGCCTCGATCACGACTGGCGTGGGTTGGCTCGCCGAGCCGACGCACACCAGGGTGAACCCCTCGTCGTCGGGCAGCAGCACGGGGTAGGACCAGGGGCCGGGCTGCGTCGGCGCCACCGCGCCGGGACCGCCCTCGAGGTCAGCTCCCGGGCCGGCCCCGGGAGCGGCCGACGCCTGGGGGGCGTCGGATGCCTCGGGGTCGGTGGCCGACCCGGTGTCCGCCGGAGTCGGCACAGCCGGACCCGCCGATGCGGCTACGTCCACGTCACCCGCCTCGGCAGCGGCCAGCGCAGCCGCCTGCGCCGCACCGAGCCATCCCTCCGGTGCGCGGCAGTCGACCGTGCCCAACTCGCCCTGCTTCACCTCGAGGCCCGCGGTGGAGGCGAATCCTGCTGGCAGCTCACCGGTGAGCCGGATCTGCACCGTCGACCCCGGCTTCGCGATCGCCACGTCCGCACCGGCCGGCACCACCAACTCCGGATCCTCGAGCGGGCAGTCCCCGCCGAGGGAGAGCTCGCCGTCCCGGAAGCACGCGGCGAGGGCGGCGACGGGCACCATGTAGCTGGTGTCCTCCTTGACCGAGATGCCGCCGTCGTCGGAGACCTGGCAGGCCAGCCCCAGCGCGCAGTCGGTCGTCTGCGTGGCGCCGATCGTCGTCGTGGTCACCATCGCCACCGCGTCACCGGCCTTGTTGAACGCCGGGGATCCGGCAGAACCCTCGAGGATTCCGGCACAGTCCGAGGCCTGCGCGTCGATGCCGAGCAGCCCGGCCTCGAGGATGTCGGCGGTCTCGCCGACCTGGCAGCGGCTGCCCCGCAGGAACTGCTGGCTGGGCTCGATCCCCTCCACGGGGACTCCCGCGATGAGGATCTCCGCCCCCTCCTCCGCGGCCGCAACCGGATCGATCGGACGTACACCGCGCTGCGCGAGCTCCTCGTAGGTCGCCCCCAACCGCAGGACCGCCAGGTCCGTGCCCCGGACCGACGCCCATTCGACAGCCTCGATGGGCGCCACCACGAGGTCCGGCTGACCCGTCGACGTCGCCGGAGCGATTGCGTTGAACTCCACACTCGCGTCCGCGACAGCCTGGTCGGCCATCACCGAGTCAGCGTCGACCTGCCCGACGCAGCGGGCACCGGTCACGGCATGGGCCTGTCCCGCCGCAGGTGCCCCCGTCTCGAGCAGCCACGCTGTGCACGCCTCGGGCAGGCCCTTCGTCCGGCCAACCGCAGTCAGCGAGGTCCCCACCGCCTGGGACTGGCGCAACAGCTCGCCCGGGCTCTCCGCGGAGCCCTCGCCGGAAACCATCGGAGGTGAGCCGGGACCACGCACCGTAGATGGCCAGGACGGTCACCACTCCGGCCAGGACCGCCAGCCAGATCGGCCGCATGTGCCGCTGCCCGGACCCGGCAGTCCGATTGCGTCACCGCAAGGCGACGGCACCCACGACCCCTCGTCGGGGGTCGCCCTGCACCATCGGCCATGGCCGACACCGTACGCGACCCCTCGAGGCCCGCCGGGCCAACCCACCCGGCGAGGCACGCACCCCGGCGGGGGAATCCTCGCACCCCGTCGCGTCGATAGGACGTGTCCGGCCAGGCCACCACTGCCACCTTGCGGCCCTTCACGTCGATCCCATCGGAGGGCCGGGACCGGGAACGACTGGAGCACGCGCAAGGATCGTGAGACGCGGGTCCCACTCCCCCGCCGCCGGTCGTGTTCGACGCGAACGGGCGCGAGGATGCACCGCACCCGGCGAGCGGCCCTCGCACGGATGCACCTCAACCAGGCGAGCGGGCCCGGCAAGGATCCACCTCACCCGGCGAGCCAGCCGACCTCGGCGGACGCGCCCCACCGGCCAGCCAGCGCCCAGCCCCCCGGTCTCGGACCCGCCTCAGCCCAGCCAGCCGCCCTCCGGGGGGCGCAGCGCGGCCTTCATCGAGCGCTCCTCGCGGGCCTTGGCGTCGGGGATCGGCAGGCGGGCCACGGTGACGGTCTCGCGGAACGTCGCGTTCGCGAATGTCTGCATCCCCGCGCCCAGGGCCAGGGCGGCGCGCTCCCCGAAGCGCAGGTGCCGGTCATGGCCGAACCGCTCGACGCCGCGCCCCTTCTCTCCGCGCGTGCGCTCCGGCACCAGGACGAGCTCGAGGCGCAGGTCCCGGTCGGCCATGGATGCCATCATCCGCAGGAATCCGGTGACCATCGCCTCCTCGTCGAAGCGCTGGCCGCGGTCCACCGAGTCGGTGACCGCCGTGATGATCCGCACGCGCCGCCCCGGGGTCATCCCGACGCGGGCGAGGAACCACGTGAGGCCGTCCCCGGTCCCCTGGTTGTACAGGTAGCGGCGCACCGTCTGCTGCCCCACGAACTTGTCGTAGATGACCAGCGGCTTGGCGTCCTGGCACAGCGGGCCGAAGCGCTCGGTCCACTCCACCTCCCGGTTCACCCCCTCGCGCAGAGGTGCGTCGAGCACCTGGCGCGCGGCCATCAGCACCGACGTGCGACCGGCGGTGGTGATCCGCCCGATCTCGACCAGGCCCGACGGAGTGGTCGCGGAGAACTCGTCCTCAGCGACGCCCAGCAGCTCGGCCTGGTCGGCCTCCACGAGCACCAGCTCGAGGTCGTCGGAGAGCTGGGCGTCGATCAGGGCCGGGTCGAGGATGTCGCCGAGCACCTCATCCAGCGGCGGTCGGGCGATGCCGACCTGGACCTTGCGGCTGGACAGCACCACCTCCCACGCCTTGGCCAGCGAGGTGGGCAGCGTGCGGACCGCCTCGACGAACAGGTCCAGGTGCGCCTGGGAGGTGAACACCAGCCGACCGTGCACGGCGAGGTCCTCGAGGAGCTCCTCGTGGATCGCCCGGCGCAGGGCCGGGTCCTCCGACCGATCGCCGAGCGCAGTCGCGGAGATGCCCACGCCGAACACCGTCCGGCGCGGCAGGGCAGCCTTCTCGGTCACGAGCGTCCGCCGAGGACCTCGGCCAGCCGCTCGTCGAAGAAGCCGCCCGGCCAGCCATCCACGAGGTCTCCCTCGGCATCGACCTCCAGGCGCCGCACGAACGCCGCACCGTCGTCGTCGAGGTCCACGTACAGGATCGCGAGGTCGGCCGGCGCCAGCACCCCTTCGCGCACACGGCGCAGCAGCCGGAGCACGAGGTGCTCGGAGTGCGTCTCGATCAGCAGCTGCGCCCGCCCGGAGACCACGGTGTCGACGAACAGGTCGCCGACCGCCGACTGCAGCCGCGGGTGCAGGTGCACCTCCGGCTGCTCGACCAGGATCAGCCCCGACTGCGTGAGCAGCGACTGCACGATGATCGGCAGCAGCTGCCCGACGCCGTAGCCGACTCCGCGCGAGGAGACCAGGACCGGCGGGTCGCGGCGCACGTCCTCCAGGGCGAGGACGGCGAACTCCCCGGCGGTCATCACGATGTCCTGGCTGACCGGGTCGAGCATCCGGACGTGGTAGCCCAGGCCGAGCCGGTCGCACCAGAGCGTTCACGTCCGCGACCAGGTCCGGACGGGCGTGCAGGATCGCGGCCATCTCCTCGCCCGCCGGCCCGACGTAGTCGTCGGCGCCCTGGCCGACGAGCGTCGTGCGCTCTGCCCGGGCGCGCATCGGCCCGACGAAGTACACCCGCTCCAGCGTGCCCCAGAACTCCTCGGTCAGCCGATGGTGCAGCTCCACCCCGGGCTGGCTGCCCCACGGTCGCGGGCCCTCGAGCGAGCCGCGGTCATCGCCGTCGGCGAGCTCGGTGTGCGAGCGGATCGCCGCGCGCCTTGCGGAGTCCCACGTGAAGGAGATGGCGGCCTCCCGCGCCACGCCCTCCCCCGAGGTCCACCCGAAGCCCAGCGTCATGGGCGCCGCCTCGTCGTGGCGGTGCACGGCCATCCGGAACGAGCCGCCCTCGACCAGGTCACCGGACATCGACAGCACATCCGGGCGCGCTGCCGTCTGGGCGAGCATCGGCAGCACGGACAGCAGTGAGGACTTCCCGGCCGAGTTGGGACCGAACACCAGCGTGAGCGGCGCCAGGCCGACCCGCTGCGGTTCGGGGGCGAAGGAGCGCAGCCCGCCGACGGTCAGGTGTCTGATCAGCACGATCCGCAGCCTATGCGGCCGATAGGCTCATGAGCAGTCCCCGGGCGATGCCGAACGCCGGTCGATCTCATGTGGGTCGATACCCCCTGGGGTATACTTGGCGCATCAGGATCAACCCGAGGAGCCCCATGAAGACCATCATCATCGGCGGCGTCGCCGGTGGCGCATCCGCAGCGACCCGCCTGCGCCGACTCGACGAGACCCACGAGATCGTCGTGCTCGAGCGCAGCGGCTACGTCTCGTTCGCCAACTGCGGCCTGCCCTACTACATCGGCGGCACGATCGCCGACCGCCGCAACCTGCTGCTGCAGACCCCCAAGAGCCTGAACGCCAGGTTCGGCCTCGACGTGCGGGTCAACTCCGAGGTCATCGCGATCGACCCGCACGCCCGCACCGTCACCGTCCGGGACCTCGTCGAGGATCGGCAGTACACCGAGGGCTACGACCACCTGATCCTCTCCCCCGGCGCATCGCCCATCGTCCCGCCGATCCCGGGCGTCGAGCGCGCGCTGACCCTGCGCACCATCGAGGACACCGACCGGATCAAGGAGCGCGTCGACAGCCTGCTGCGGCGCCGAGGACTCCAGTGAGGACGGTGTGGCGATCGACCACCACAGCGCGGTGATCGTGGGTGGGGGATTCATCGGCCTGGAGATGGCCGAGAGCCTGCGTGAGCGTGGGATGGCCGTCACGGTGGTGGAGCTCGCCCCTCAGGTCATGGCCCCTCTGGACCCCGAGATGGCCGCGCTGGTGGCCACCGAGCTGACCAAGCACGGTGTGGAGCTGGCCCTCGGGGTGCAGGTGACCGAGATCCGGGCGGATACGGCCGTGCTCTCCGACGGTCGGGAGATCGACGCCGACATGGTCGTCATGAGCATCGGCGTGCGCCCGGACGTGACCCTGGCGAAGGCGGCTGGACTGGAGCTCGGTCCGCGTGGCGGGATCAAGGTCGACGCCCAGATGCGCACGTCGGACCCGCACATCTTCGCCGTCGGCGACGCGGTCGACAAGAGCGACGCAACCACCGGGGAGCCGACGCTCGTGCCCCTGGCCAACTCGGCCAACCGTCAGGGGCGCCTGGTCGCCGACGTGATCGGCGGGCGGACCATCCGCTTCGGCGGCGTCCTGGGCACGGCGATCGTCAAGGTGTTCGGCCTGACCGTGGCCGTGACGGGCGTCAACGAGAAGCGCCTGCGGGCCTCCGGCCGCAACTACCACGCGATCCACACCCACCCCGGCTCGCACGCCGGCTACTACCCGGGGGCCGAGCGGATCAGCCTGAAGCTGATCTTCGACCCGAGCACCGGGCAGATCCTCGGCGCCCAGGGAGTCGGCGGTGCGGGCACCGACAAGCGGATCGACGTCCTGGCAACCGCGATCATCGGAGGGATCACCGCCGACCAGCTGGCCGACCTCGAGCTGGCCTATGCGCCGCCGTACGGCTCCGCGAAGGACCCCGTGAACCAGCTCGGGCTACGTCGCGGACAACATCATGACCGGCACCACCCATACCATCGGCTGGGACGAGGTCGACGGCACCGACCGGTTCGTCATCGATGTGCGCACACACGGGGAGTTCCGTCGCGGCCACATCGAGGACTCGGTCAACATCTCCGTCGACGACCTGCGCGCCCGGCACACCGAGATCCCCAGGGGTGCCGACGGCGTGCCGGTCCCGGTCGCGGTCTACTGCCAGGTCGGCCAGCGCGGCCACACCGCCGCGCGGCTGCTGACCCAGCTGGGCTACGACGTGGTGAACCTCGACGGCGGCTGGCTGACCTACAGCCTGGCGCGCAGCAGCTGAGGGCCTGCACCAGCTGGGTGACCCCGCCTGCACCGAGCCCGACACGACGGTGACGACGCGCGCGTGCCCTGTGGTGTCCGTGTTGTACGGTGCTGCCGCTGTTGGACGAAGAGGTCGAGCAGCGGCTCATCTCACATCTGAACGAGGAGTACGAAGCACCATGGCACAAGGCACGGTCAAGTGGTTCAACGCCGAGAAGGGGTACGGCTTCATCGCCCCCGACGACGGCACCGCCGACGTATTTGTCCACTACAGCGCCATCCAGACCAACGGCTACCGGTCGCTCGAGGAGGAGCAGCGCGTCGAGTTCGAGGTCACCCAGGGCCAGAAGGGCCCCCAGGCCGACCAGGTCCGCCCGCTCTGACACCGAGCACCCGCTGACCGCGAAGGGCCCCCTGAAGCACCGGAGTGGGGCCCTTCGAGCTGTGACGGCCCTACCGGCGGCGAGCACTGCGCAGGGCGATCCACGACACGACCATGGTGGCCAGCCCGCCGACGAGCAGGGCGAGGGCCGGACCCACCACGTCGCCGGCAACCGACGCCGCCAGGGCGGTGGCCGCACCGGCGCCCAGCGCGAGCCAGTAGTTCGCCCGGCCACGCAGGAACAGCCCGAGGCCGACGATCACGACCCCTGCCAGCACGGCCCGGGTCGGCCACGCCCAGGGGCCCGCCGCCATGCCGACCGAGGCGACCAGGGCCAGGACCGCGCCCAGCACGAGTGCGGTGCGCCGGCCGCGGGCCCACCGGAAGCCGACGCCCGCCCAGACCACCCCCAGGCCGACCAGGAACGCCCAGGTCCCCGGGCCGGGGGGAACCACGACCCATGTGGCAGCAGCCAGGCACGTCAGCAGCCCCGCCTCGGACGCGGGCGTGCGAGCGACGAGGTTGACCACCACCATCGCCAGCACGACACCCACGGCCAGGCTGGAGCCACCTGGACCTGAGGGCTGGTCGCCCGCGCCCGTGTCGGCACCCAGCGCGACGCCGACACCGGTCGCCGCCACCACGACGCCCGTGGTCAGCAGGGCGGACACCGCGCGGCGCCGCTCGTCGCTGAGCACCCGGCGCCAGGGCAGGCGCACGAAGAACCCCGCCGCGACCAGCGCCACGGTCGTCAGGCCGGCAAGGGCCCAGCGCACGGTCGAGTCCCAGGACGCCCAACCGCGCACGGCGACCACGCCGATCGAGACCAGCACCAGGGCCGCCCCGGCGTACACCCCGATCTCGGCGGCCACCCGACGACTGACCAGCGGCGTGGGGGGCGTCGCGCCGCCGGCTCCATCGGCCTCGGGGAGCCCGTCCCCTGCCCCGTCCGGGCTCCCGGGACCGATCACCGGGCCGCGGGACACCACCTGCGTCGGCGCACCGGGGTCGACCAGCGAGCCGGCCACCTGCGAATCGAGGACCTCGGTGACGTCCGTCCCCGGTCCAGGGGTGGGCGCCACATGCGGCCCGGCGCCCTGGCCGAAGGACGGCGCACCGCGCTGGATGACGACCGTCGCGGACTCCCCCGCGCCCGGGTCCAGCGCGCCCTCCATTGCCGGATAGGGGGCGCCCGGGGGCGCCGGGGCGTCGTGCTCCTGGGTCCCGGGCCGGCCACGGAATCCACGCATGTCGCCCAGCGTAGAGCCGCATCCCACCGGTCCGGGGCAGCACACTGTGGTGCGTGGGCATGAACGGGCGACCTGTGTCGTACAACCTGCCGCGGATCCGCAGGTTCGATCGGTCCTGCCTGCGCCCGGACACGTTCGCCGGTCTGGGCGTTGCCGCCTACCTCGTCCCCCAGGTCATGGCCTACGCGACGCTGGCCGGGCTCGACCCGGTCGTCGGTCTGTGGGCGTGCCTGCTCCCGCTGACCGTCTACGCCCTGGTCGGCACGTCCCGGCTGCTGTCCGTCGGGCCGGAGTCCACCACCGCCATCATGACGGCCGCCGCCCTGGCCCCCCTCGCTGCCGGTGACGCCGCCACCTACGCCACGATGGCCGCCTTCACCGCCCTGCTCGTCGGCGTGATGTGCCTGCTGGGGGGCGTCCTGCGGCTCGGGATCGTCGCCTCGCTGCTGAGCAAGCCCGTCCTCATCGGCTACCTGGCCGGAGTGGCGGTCATCATGATCGCCGGTCAGCTCGGAAAGCTCTTCGGCATCACGGTCTCGGGCGGCACGCCGCTGAGCCAGATCTGGTCGGCGATCGGCGAGCTCGACACCGCGAACCGCGCGTCGGCCGCGATCGGCCTGTCGGTGGTGGTGGTGCTGTTCCTGGGCTCCAGCCGGTGGCCACGGGTCCCCTGGCCGTTGATCGCCGTCATGGGCGCGACCCTGGTCACGGCCTGGTTCGACCTCGAGCAGTACGGGGTGAAGGTCGTCGGCGAGGTTCCCCAGGGCTTGCCCTCCCTGAGCATCCCGACCGACCTGGGACTCCTCGAGCAGCTCATCGGCCCCGCCGCCGGCATCGCCGTCGTCGCATTCACCGACAACGTCCTCACCGCGCGGGCATTCGCCCGACCGGGCGAGGAGATCGACGCGGACGCCGAGCTGCGGGCCCTGGGCATGGCCAACATCGGAACCGGGCTCACCTCGGGGTTCCCGGTGTCGAGCAGCGGCTCGCGCACGGCCCTGGCCCGGGTGTCGGCGGCGCGGACACCCGCCTACGGCCTGGTCACGGTCCTGGCAGTTGTGTGTGTCCTGCTGTTCGCGGGCCCGCTGCTGGAGTCCTTCCCGATGCCCGCCCTCGGGGGCCTTGTGGTCTTCGCAGCCTTCAAGATCGTGGAGTTCGGTGAGTTCCGATGGCTGTGGCACTTCCGCCGCAGCGAGTTCTGGCTGGGGATCGCCGCATTCGTGGCCGTCCTGGTCCTCGACCTGCTCGTGGGGGTCGGCTTCGCCATCCTGCTCTCGGTCGTGGCCATGCTGCTGCGCGTCGCCCGACCGCACGCCGCCGTCCTGGGCCACGTTCCCGGGCTTGCGGGGATGCACGACGTGGGCGAGTACCCGGCGGCGACCGAGGTCGAGGGCCTGCTGGTGTTCCGCTACGACTCCCCGCTGTTCTTCGCCAACGCCGAGGACTTCCGGGCGCGGGTCCTCGAGGCCGTCGACGACGACGAGCGGGAGGGGCGCGAGGTGCGCCGCGTGCTGCTCAACTGCGAGGCCATGGTGGACGCCGACTCGACCGCGGTCGGGGCGATGCAGGAGCTGGTCCGCGAGCTGCACCGACGCGGCATCGAGGTCTCACTGGCCCGAGTGCACGTCGAGCTGGCCGACCTGCTCGAGCGTGCCGGGATCCTGGGCATGGTCGGCGAGGACAACGTCTTCCCGACGCTGCCCACCGCCGTTGCCGGGTACCAGGAGGACGAGAACGGGGGCACGCCACCGCCCCGCTGACCGGGCCCGGGATGTGGGCTGCGTCCGCCCGCCAGCCCACGTCCCGCGGCATGGGCGGGGTACCGTCGGCGCAGGCATCCACAACCCGGGAGGACCACGAAATGCTCGAGGCTTCTGAGGTCGGCAACAAGCTCTCCAAGGCGGAGTTCAAGGAGGTCGAGCCGCAGCTGCGCGTCGACCTGGTCAACGCCCAGTACGACCTGCGATCGGCCGACTTCGGCGTCCTGGTCTTCGTTGCCGGGGACGACCGGATCGCCGGCAACGAGGTCGTCAACCGGATCAACGAATGGCTGGACGCCCGGTTCATCCAGACCCACGTGATGGGTCCCCTGACTGCCGAGGAGTCGATGCGACCACGCCTGTGGCGCGTCTGGCGGGACATGCCCCCGAAGGGCCGGATCGCGCTCATGGCCGGGGGGATCCTGCGACTGCTGCACGAGAACCTCGCCGGCGAGCTCTCCGACGAGGACTACGAGCGCTCGATCGACCACTTCGAGGCGATGCAGGAGGCCCTGGTCGCCGACGGGACGCTGATCATCAAGATCTTCCTGCACACGCCGGCCAAGAAGCAGCGCAAGCGGATGAAGAAGGCCGAGGGCGACCGCGACGAGGGCTGGCGCGTCGACCAGCGGGACTGGGCGATGCTGGACCTGCTCGAGGAGAGCGGGAACAAGCTCGAGAAGCTGCTGCGCCGCACGTCCGTGACCGGTGCGCCCTGGTCGGTCGTCGAGGCCACCGACGCGCGCTACCGCGACGTGGCCGTGGCCCGCACGATCCTCAACGCCCTCACGGCGCGGCTGGCCGAGGCGCCCCCGGAGGGGGTGTCGGTCAGCGACCAGCTGTTCTCCCCCGGCGAGCGGCAGGCCACCGTCCTGGACACCGTTGACCTCACCCGCACGACGGAGAAGGCGACCTACGACAAGGAGCTCAACAAGCTCCAGCGCGAGGTGCACGGCCTGGCCCGCCAGGCCCGCGACCGCGGGCTGTCCACGGTGCTGGCGTTCGAGGGCTGGGACGCCGCGGGCAAGGGCGGGGCGATCCGACGCATCACCCAGGCGCTGGAGGCCGGCGACTACCGGGTGATCTCCACCGCGGCCCCCACGGAGGAGGAGCGCAAGTACCACTACCTGTGGCGCTTCTGGCGCGACCTGCCCCAGGCGGGCAAGTTCGTGATCTACGACCGGACCTGGTACGGCCGGGTCCTCGTGGAGCGGATCGAGGGGTTCGCATCCCCGGCCGAGTGGCAGCGGGCCTACGACGAGATCAACGACTTCGAGGACCAGTTGGTGGAGCACGGCTTCTACGTGGCCAAGTTCTGGCTGCACATCTCCGCCGAGGAGCAGCTCGCCCGCTTCCAGGCGCGGGAGAACACCCCCGAGAAGTCCCACAAGATCACCGAGGAGGACTACCGCAACCGCGAGCGGTGGGACGCCTACGTCCAGGCGGTCGACCAGATGGTGGTCCGCACGTCATCGGGTGACTCCCCGTGGCACATCATCCCGGCCAACGACAAGCTCACCGCACGCCTGGAGGTCCTCGACCACGTGCGCACGGGGCTCAAGAAGGCATTGCGCACGCTGCCCTGAGCGCGCGCGGCGCCCAGGTCGTGCCGCCGGCCCCGGGCGGCGCGGTCAGCGGTTCTCGCGTGCCGCGATCTCGGTCAGCACCTCGGCGACCCGGGCACTGCTGCACCCGAAGTACTGCGGCGCCAGGTAGTCGGCCATGAAGGTCGTCACATCCGGGGTGATCACCGGACGTGCCCGGATCATGTCGACCATCTCGTCGAAGGACTCCGGGTGGTAGCCGATGCGTTCGGCGAAGATGTAGGACTCGGCACTGCCCGGCATGTGCTCGGCGATCCGGTCGGCGAGCAGCCATCGAGGGAAGATCACCGGCTTGCCCAGGGCCCAGGCCTCGTACACCGTCGTGCCGAAGTCCGCGACGACGATGTCCGCCCGCGGCATCGAGGCACCGGTCGGGGTGTGGTCGGTGCGGTTGCGCGGGTGCACCGACACGTCGATCCAGGCGAACCGGGACAGCGTGCGCAGGTAGTTCTCGAAGGCCGGGAAGCTCGACGTCGAGCGACCGGTCTCCCCGCGCTTGCGCCGGTTGTGCGTCGGGGCCCACAGCACCCGGGGCTTGGGCTCGCCGATCAGCCGGCGCGACGGCGGCGGGACCTGGCCGATCAAGCCATCGAGCCGGGGCCATCCGACGACGTGGATCCGGTCCTCGTCGAGCTTGATCGCCGGGGACTCCAGGAGCCGGCGCTTGAGCCACTCGCCGGGAACCAGCAGGTCCGTGCGCTGGTTGGCCAGCCGCTTTCCCTGCCCGTCGGAGGACCACAGGTAGTTCTTGTCCGCGACGCCGTGACTCATCACCACATCGGCCCTCGGGCGGATGAACAGGCAGAAGTTCAGCGCCCCCGCCCGGTACTCGCCACGCTCCGGCGGGGGGTCGGGCAGATGGGGGTCGATCAGGTCCAGCAGCTGGGCCTGGACGCCCTGGTAGGAGTCGGCACGATCCAGCACGAAGTGGATCGGACGCGGCATGGCCCACAGGGTAGCGAGGGCGGCCGGTCGGGCACACGCGTGACGCGCGGGGCGACTCCCGACCCCGCCCGGATCGCCCCTCGGATCGCCCGATCCGGCGTACGGGACGGCGACACGCCACGTCTCACGATGTGAACGGAAGTGGACAGATCGACCACGCTGGGGCACCCTCTGCGTCATGACGACGGCCGGGCGCGCGACGGACACCCTTGTGGTGCGCCGTCACGTCGACCTGTGCCGCATGCAGTCGTGCATGTGTTGCGCCTGATCCCCAGCTCCCCTTCCGGACGCTGTGGTCGACCAGGCGCCGGACACCCCTGATCCCGCGCCCGGCTCTGAGCGCATGCGTCCTCCGAACTCCCGGAGAACGCTCATGACCCAGACACCCGCCCCTCCCGCCCGTACCGGCCGCCCCGCCCGCGACGAGGGCCAGTGGGCGCTGGGCTCCACCGACGCCCCTGAACGCCAACGAGGAGTTCAAGCTCGCCGACAACGGGCTGAACGTGCGCGAGCGGATCGAGACCGTCTACTCGCGTGCGGGGTTCGCCAGCATCCCGGCCGACGACCTGCGCGGGCGGATGCGCTGGTGGGGCCTGTACACGCAGCGCCGCCCCGGCATCGACGGCGGTCGCACGGCCAGCCTCCCACCCGAGGAGCTCGACGACGAGTACTTCATGCTGCGGATCCGCTCCGACGGCGGGGCCCTGAGCAGCGAGCAGGCCCGGGTGATCGCGGGCATCTCGACCGAGTTCGCCCGCGGCACCGCCGACATCACCGACCGGCAGAACATCCAACTGCACTGGATCCGGATCGAGGACGTCCCGGAGATCTGGCGACGGCTGGAGTCCGTGGGGCTCAGCAGCACCGAGGCGTGCGGTGACACCCCGCGCGTCGTGCTCGGCTCCCCGGTGGCCGGGGTGGCCGCCGACGAGATCATCGACGGCACCCCCGCGATCGAGGCCATCGTGGCGCGCTACGTCGGCGACCCGGAGTTCGCCAACCTGCCCCGCAAGTTCAAGTCGGCGGTCTCCGGCTCACCACGCCACGACGTGGCCCATGAGATCAACGACGTCTCCTTCGTCGGGGTCGTGCACCCGGAGCACGGGCCAGGGTTCGACGTGTGGGTCGGTGGTGGGCTGTCCACCAACCCGATGCTCGCCCAGCGCCTCGGTGCGTGGGTACCCCTCGACGAGGTCGCCGACGTCTACGGCGGGATCATCGGGATCTTCCGCGACTACGGCTACCGCCGGCTTCGCAACCGGGCCCGGCTGAAGTTCCTGGTCGCGGACTGGGGTGCGGCACGCTTCCGCGAGGTGCTGGAGACCGAGTACCTCGGGCGAGCGCTCATCGACGGGCCGGCCCCCGATCCGGTCCCGGCCGGGGCCCGCGACCACGTGGGGATCCATCCCCAGCGCGATGGTCGGGTCTACGTGGGCGCGGCCCCGACCGTCGGGCGGATCAACGGCGAGGTCCTCGGACGACTGGCCGACCTGGCCGCCGCGTACGGCTCGGGGCGGATCCGGCTGACCGCCCAGCAGAAGCTCGTGATCCTGGACGTGGACCCGGCCCGCGCCGACGACCTCGCCGTCGAGTTGGCTGAGGTCGGCCTGCAGGTGCACCCGCACGAGATCCGCCGCTCGACCATGGCGTGCACGGGGATCGAGTTCTGCAAATTGGCCATCGTCAACACCAAGGACACCGCACGTGTGCTCATCGAGGAGATCGAGGTGCGCCGGCCGGAGCTCGACGTCCCGCTGGCGGTGCACGTCAACGGGTGCCCGAACTCGTGCGCCCGCTTCCAGGTGGCCGACATCGGACTCAAGGGGATGCTGGTCCCCGATGCCGCAGGCGTTCAGGTGGAGGGCTTCCAGGTGCACCTCGGGGGGTCGCTCGGCCACGCGGCCGGATTCGGCCGCAAGCTGCGCGCACTGAAGGTGACCGCTGCCGAGCTGCCCGACTTCGTCGACCGCCTCACCGGCCGCTACCTGGAGCAGCGCACCGACGGCGAGCAGTTCGCCGAGTGGGTCGTCCGCGCCGACGAGGAGGCCCTGCGATGAGCAGCGCCCCTGGACCTGTGTCATCGATCCAGCACCCAAGTGGTCGGATCGATGACACAGCGAGAACAGGCACCCCAATCAGCGGGGAGCGCGCCGTGCCCTACCACTGCCCGTACTGCGCGGAGGAGGACCTGCGCCCACTTGGGGCCACCCCGGGCTCGTGGCACTGCCGGGCGTGCACCCGCACCTTCTCCGTCACGTACCTCGGGATGCAGCCCTTCGAGGCTGTCTGGCCACCTCCCCCACCGACGCTGGCCGACCCGCACCCAGGAGGGCCGTCATGACCACCACCGCCGCCAGGACCGCGGACCCGCGGATCGCCGCCGAGGGGGCCCGGGTCGTCGGTCACTTCGCCGACCCGTACGACCAGGCCCGGATCGCCCTGGCCTGGGCCCACGACGAGTTCGGCAACGACCTGGTGCTCGCCTCGAGCATGGGCGACGAGATGCTGGTGCACCTGGCCAGTGAGGTCATACCCGAGGTGAACACGCTGTTCATCGACACCGGCTACCACTTCGCCGAGACGCTGGGAACGGCTGCCGCGTACGACGCCACCCGCCCGATCACGCTGATCACGATCACCCCGCAGCAGACCGTCGCCGAGCAGGACGCCTCCCAGGGCCCGGACCTCTTCGCGCGGGATCCCGACCGGTGCTGCGCCCTGCGCAAGGTCGAGCCGCTCGAGCGCGGGCTGGCCCCGTTCGCCGCGTGGATCACCGGCATGCGCCGTGCGGACGCCCCGACCCGGACCGACATCGACGTGATCGGCTGGGACGCCCGGCGCGCGAAGGTCAAGCTCAACCCCCTGGCGGCCTGGACCGACGAGGAGGTCGCGGCCTACGCGGAGCGCAACGGGGTCCTGCTCAACCCACTGCGCCAGGTCGGCTACGCCTCGATCGGGTGCCGGCCCTGCACGACTCCCACTGCCCCTGGAGACGATCCCCGCGCCGGCCGCTGGTCGGGTCGGGCCAAGACGGAATGCGGGTTGCACACATGACCACCACGACCCTGACCGGCACCCACCCCACGCTCGCCGTCGACCACCTCTCGGCGCTGGAGAGCGAGGCGATCCACATCATGCGTGAGGTCGCCGGGGAGTTCGAGCGCCCTGCGCTGCTCTTCAGCGCGGGCAAGGACTCGGTGGTGATGCTGCACCTGGCCATCAAGGCGTTCCACCCGGCACGGGTGCCATTCACGTTGGTCCACGTCGACACCGGCCACAACTTCCCCGAGGTCCTCGAGTACCGCGATGCCACGGTCGCGCGCACCGGGACCCGGCTTGTCGTGGCCCACGTCCAGGACTGGATCGACCGAGGGGTCCTGCGCGAGCGCCCCGACGGCACCCGCAACCCACTGCAGACCGTTCCCCTGCTCGACACGATCGCCGAGCACCGGTTCGACGCCGTCTTCGGCGGCGGGCGGCGCGACGAGGAGAAGGCGCGGGCCAAGGAGCGCATCTTCAGCCTGCGCGACGAGTTCGGCCAGTGGGACCCGCGCCGGCAGCGCCCGGAGCTGTGGGACCTCTACAACGGCCGCCATGCACCCGGCGAGCACGTGCGGGTGTTCCCGTTGTCGAACTGGACCGAGGTCGACGTCTGGCGCTACATCGAGCGCGAGGGCATCGAGCTGCCCGGCATCTACTACGCCCACGACCGCGCGGTGTTCCGGCGCAACGCGATGTGGCTGACCGCGGGCGGATGGGGCGGGCCGCGTCCCGGTGAGCCGGTCGAGGTCCGGCGGATCCGCTACCGGACGGTCGGGGACATGTCCTGCACCGGTGCCGTCGAGTCGACTGCCACGACCGTGGCCGAGGTGATCGCCGAGGTCTCGGCCAGCCGACTGACCGAACGGGGCGCAACCCGCGCCGACGACCGCATGTCCGAGGCAGCCATGGAGGATCGCAAGAAGGAGGGGTACTTCTGATGGCCCACGAGCTGCTCCGCCTGGCCACCGCCGGGTCCGTCGACGACGGCAAGTCCACCCTCGTGGGTCGGCTGCTCCACGACACGAAGTCGATCCTGGCCGACACCATGGACGCGATCGAACAGGTCAGCCGTGACCGCGGCCTGGCCGCGCCCGACCTCGCGCTCCTCACCGACGGCCTGCGCGCCGAGCGCGAGCAGGGCATCACGATCGACGTGGCCTACCGGTACTTCGCCACGCCCAACCGGTCATTCATCCTCGCCGACACCCCCGGGCACGTGCAGTACACGCGCAACATGGTGACCGGGGCCTCGACAGCGGAACTGGCCCTGATCCTCATCGACGCCCGCAACGGCGTGGTCGAGCAGACCCGCCGGCACGCGGCCATCAGCGCGCTGCTCGGGGTGCGCCACATCGCGGTCGTGGTCAACAAGATGGACCTCGTCGGCTTCGACCAGGACGTGTTCGAGACGATCCGAACGGAGTTCGAGGCCTATGCCCGTGCCCATGGCGTCGACGACGTGGTGGCGATCCCGATCAGCGCCCTCGACGGCGACAACGTGGTCACCCGCTCGCCGCGCACCGACTGGTACCGGGGTCCGACCCTGCTCGAGCACCTCGAGGCCGTCCCGGTCGGCAGCGATCCCACCGACCAACCCTTCCGGTTCCCGGTGCAGTACGTGATCCGGCCCCAGGATGCCGAGCACCACGACTACCGCGGCTACGCAGGTCGGGTCGAGGCGGGCAGGGTGTCGGTGGGCGACGTCGTGGTGATCGCCCCCGGCGGGGCACACTCCACGGTGGTCGGGATCGACACCTACGACGGGCCGCTGGCGTGGGCGCAGGCGGGCCAGTCGGTCACGCTGCGCATCGCCGACGACATCGACATCTCCCGTGGCGACCTGCTCGCGGGGGCGGCCGCACCCCCGGAGGTGGTCCGCGATGTGGCTGCCACGGTCACCGTGCTGGCCGAACAGGCACTGGTCCCCCGCCAGCGGCTCCTCCTCAAGGCCGGTTCGCGCACAGTCCGCGCCCTGGTCGAGAGCATCGACAGCCGACTCGACATCGACACCCTGGAGGCGCATGCGGGTCGACCGGCTCGCGCTCAATGACATCGGCGAGGTCCGGATCCGGCTCGCCGAGCCGGTCGCGTTCGACCGGTACGACGACATCCGGTCCACCGGTGCGTTCCTGCTGATCGATGACCAGACCGGGGCCACCGTGGCTGCCGGGATGGTCCGGACGACCGCCGCATGACCGCCCCCGGATCGCCTCGAACCAGTGCCGCTGCCCGCTACCCGTTGCTCCTGGACCTGGCGGGCCGCCCCGCCCTGGTGGTCGGCGGGGGGCCGGTGGCAGCACGCCGGGCGGCCGGGCTCGTCGCAGCTGGAGCTCGGGTGACGGTGATCGCCCCGGCGATCTGCGAGGACCTCCTCGACCTCGTGGACAAGGGCTCGGTCGCGTGGCTGCCCCGTGAGGCAACGGCCGACGACGTCACGGCCGGGCCAGCGGTCATCAGCGCCGCCAGACCTGCCGCGGGGGTGGCCCGAGATGCAGATCGAGCCCACAGCGCCGAAGCGGCCGGAAGTGCCGAGGCGGTGGGACAGGTCGACGCGTCCCGCTGGTGGCTGGTCCACACCGCCACCGGCGACCTTCCGGTCGATGACGCGATTGCCCGGACGGCCCACGACGCAGGGATCTGGTGCGTGCGCGCCGACACGGCCGAGGAGTCCGCCGCACACGTGCCCGCGGTCGCGCACGGCCCCGACGGGGTGCAGGTCGCGGTCTGCGGTGGTGGCGACCCCGGACGTGCCCGGGCGATCCGCAACGCGATCAGCGCCCAGCTGGCCGCGGGAGCCCTCCCCCTGCGCCGCACCCGCCCCATCGCGACCGCGCCCGGATCACGTCGGGTTCGAGCGGATCGCGTTCGTCCGAACCCGACGCGATCGGCCGATGGACCCAGCAGACCCGACGCGATCACGGGGCGCGTCGGGCGAGTCGTGCTGGTCGGGGGTGGGCCGGGGGATCCGGGGCTGATCACCGTTACGGGGCGGCAGTGGCTGGCGCGCGCCGATGTGGTCGTGACCGACCGGCTCGGCCCGACCAGTCTCCTGGCCGAACTCGACCCGGGCGTCACGATCATCGACGTGGGCAAGACCGCCGGGAACCATCCGATCCCCCAGGACGAGATCAACCGGATCCTCGTCGAACACGCGCGGGCCGGGCACACCGTCGTGCGGCTCAAGGGCGGGGACCCCTTCGTCCTGGGACGCGGCGGCGAGGAGGCGCTGCACTGCCTCGCCGGGGGCGTGCCGGTGGAGGTGGTGCCGGGGGTGACCTCGGCCGTGAGCGTCCCGGCGGCGGCCGGGATCCCGGTGACCCACCGCGGGATCACGACGTCGCTGGTCATCGCCAGCGCCCACGCCGGGGCCGGTCAGGTGCTCGACGCCGCCCGGACGGCCCCCCGCGACGCCACCCTCGTGCTCCTGATGGGACTGTCCGGGTTGGCCGCGACGGCCGTGGAGCTCATCGGATCCGGCCGGGATCCGGCCACGCCGGTGGCCGTGATCAGCGACGGGTGGACGCCGCGGCAGCAGACCGTGACCGGCACCCTGGCCAGCATCGCCGCGGACGTGTCCGCCGCGGGCCTGCCCGGCCCCGCGGTGATCGTCATCGGAGAGGTCGTCGGCCTGCGCGCACAACTCGGCGACCTCTCCGGCGTGCCGTGGGCCGATATCGCACGGGCTGGGTGACCATAGGCACCGATGGCACTCACCCTCCTGGCCCACGGATCACCGGATCCCAGGCACGCCCGCGACGTTGCGTCCCTGGCCGGTCGGCTCAAGGTGGCCGGGATCGCCACGAACGTCGCGTACCTCGACCATCACGCGCCGAGCGCGACCGAGGCGGCCCGGTCGTGGCAGGACGCCGGCCAGTCGGACACCACCGTCGTCCCGCTGCTCATCAGTCCGGCCTACCACGCCCGCGTCGACGTCCCCGCGGCGATCGCCACCATGCGCACGGCGGCACCGCGGCTGGCCGTGTCCGCAGCCGACCCGGTCGGGCTGCACCCGCTGCTGCTCAGCGCAGCCGCAGAGCTGATCGCCGCCTCAGGCCTGCCGGTCGACTCACGGACCGGCATCATCCTCGCCGCCGCAGGCTCCCGTGACCTGCGCGCGGTGGGCTCGATGGAGTCCCTGTTCCGCACCCAGGGGGCGGCGCTGACCGACACGCTCGGCGCGCGCGCGGTCCGTGCGGCCTACCTCGACGGCGGCCGACCCCTGGGTCGGATGCGCACGCTGATGCGATGCGTCGACGGGTGCACCAGCTTCATCGTCGTCCCGATGGTCGTCGCCGACGGGATCCTGCGCGACCGGATCGTCGCCGCTGCGGACCGCCACGACGCACCGGTCACCCCCGGCGTGCTGGCCGACACGAACGCCCTGGCCGACCTCGTCGTGCTGCGTGCCGGCTGCGCCCCCGCGCCCACGACGGAACCAGTCCCGTCCCGCGCCCGCCGCTGACCCGCCGCTGACGGCGCGCGCCAGCCAGCCCGCTACCCGCTGATCCCCATCGCTGCGAGGATCACGGCCTGGGTCTGGGCCTCCTCGTCGAGGGCCGCATACCGCCCGGCCGCCCCGCCGTGGGAGCCCTCCTCGAGGGCGACGCGCAGCAGCACCCCACCACGTCGGCCCGGGACCTCCACCGCCCCCCGGTCGGGATCGGTCGCCCGCAGCCGCGCGACCCACTTGGCCGGCTCGTGGACCACGACGCGGGGGTCATGCACGGCGCCGGTGGCCAGGATGAACGGGCGCCTGCCCGCGGGGGGGACGTTGTCGTAGGGCGAGTAGTCGACCATCCACGTGTACTGCTCGGGCAGCGCCGGATTCCCCCACTCCTCCCACTCGCCCACAGTCAGCGGCAACTCGGAGTCCAGCATCGAGTTGACCACGTCGACGAACGGCACCTCGGCGATCACCGCCGCGAAGGCCTCCGGGTCCAGATCCATGCTCGCTGCGACCAGCAGCCCACCAGCCGACCCGCCCCGGGAGACGATCCGCGAGCCATCGACAACAGCACCCGGACCGAGTTCCCAGCGCCCGGGCGACGTCGACGAAGTCCCGGAACGAGTTGGCCTTGCTCGCCATGTGTCCCTCGTCCCACCAGCGCCTGCCGAGCTCGCCCCCACCACGGACGTGCGCATGGGCCCAGACCACCCCGCGGTCGAGCAGGCTGGGCAACGAGCGGCTGAAGGTCGGCTCGTAGGTGTACTCGTAGGCACCGTATCCGTACAGCAGGCAGGGGGCGGTCCCGTCCAGCGCGGTGACGCGATGGGCCACGAGAGTCACCGGGATCTGCTCGCCGTCGCGCGCCGTGACCCACCGCTCGGTGACGACGTAGCTGCTGACATCGTGGTTCGGCGCCTGCGCCCGATGGCGCACGACGGGCTCGCCGTCGGGGTCGAACGGGTGGTCGATCCACGTGGGCGGATCGACGCGGCCCTGCGTCACGACGGTGACGAACGAGGCATCGAACTGCTCGTTCGTCGCGAGCTCGATGAACGTCCCCGGGCCTGCGCCCAGCGCACGGGCCCGCGCCCAGTCCAGGCCGTCGGCGGCCACCGGCACGATGTGCAGCGCCGTCCTCCCGGACTCGCGCAGGGTCACGACCACATGGCCGGCGAAGGCGTCGACCGCGACGAGGCGGGCGGAGTCCCGCTGCGAGGCGCCGGGACGCACCGGGTCGGGGCCATCGGACATCGGGCCATCGAGGGCCGGGCGCCACTCCCGCGGATCCGTCGCCCCGAGGCCCAGCCAGCACAGCGTGAACTCCCGGGCGCCCCCGTGGTTGGTCACCGCGAGGAAGGGCTGCGGGCCGCCGGTGACGGACTCCACGTGGTACTCGTGGTGCTCGCGCCGCCCGCCGACCGTGACCGGGGCCGAGGTCGGGTCCTGCGCAGGGATCGCCCACGTCTCGGAGGCGTCGCGGCTGCCCGCGTGGATCAGCACCCACCGCCCACAGCGGGTGGTGCGCACGGAGAGCTCGAAGCGGCGGTCGTCCTCCTGGAGCACCAGCACGTCGCCTGCCGGGTCGGTGCCCACCTCGTGGCGCCAGACCTGGAAGGGGCGGTACACGTGGTCCACCACCGTGTAGAAGAAGGTGCGGCCGTCCGCCGACCACGCCCCCCCGTAGTAGGTCCGCTCCATCCGCTCGGGCAGGTCCGCGCCGGTGGCGACATCGCGGAACCGCAGCTCGAAGAGCTCCTCGCCCGTGGAGTCCACCGACCACGCCAGCAGCGTCCCGTCCGGGCTGATCTCACGGACCCCGAACTCGCCGTAGGTGGAGTCCAGGGCGGCAGCCTCCAGGTCGAGGTCCACGAGGACGGACCACTCCTGCTTCCCGGCGTCCCGGCGCTGGAACTGCCCGAGCTGGGCACCGTCGGGCATCACATCCCGGAACTGCGCCGATCCGCAGGTGTGGGCAGGGCCCTCCTCGGCCAGCGGCGTACGAGCCACCATCTCCGTGAAGAGCCGACGACGCAGGGGCTCCAGCGCCGCGGTGGCTGCCGCGTAGTGGTCCAGCTCGGCGGCCAGGTACTCCCTGAGCTCCTGCCCGCCGGCGGCCATCCAGGCGAACTCGTCGGGCACATCCCGACCGTGCAGGTGCCGGACATGCGGGCGGCTGGGTGCCACGGGAGGGGTGACCATGACGGCCGAACCTAGCAGGGGTGCAACGCCTTACCCGACGATGACGCATCGTGTGCCGAGACCGATCATGTGTCGGCTATCCTGCGCACGTCCTTCCGACCCGGGGTGGGGGAATCACCTGCCGGAGGCGGACCCGAGGCCATGTGCCCTGTCATCGGAGGCACCGATGAAGCTCCTGTCCCCGTACCGGCTGCTGATCGCCGCGGGTGCCGCATGCGCGCTGCTGCTCCCGACCGCCGCCGTGCACGCGGACGAGTCGCCGTCGGCCGCCGCGAGCGCGGTCCCGATCGCCGCCGAGACACCGGTGTTCACCGTCGGAATCACTGACGACGTGGACTCGCTGAACCCGTTCACCGGGATCGTCTCCACGTCCTACGAGATGTACCAGCTGATGTACCCGACGCTCACCGACTACGGCGCCGACGACTTCGCACCGGCGCCGGGGCTGGCCGAGTCCTGGGAGGAGTCGGCGGACCAGACGACCTGGACCTACAAGATCCGCCCCGGCCTGACGTGGAGCGATGGACAGCCGCTCACGGCCCGGGACGCCGCGTACTCCTTCAACCGGATCATGGACGGGGAGTACGAGCAGACCAACTTCGGCAACTACGTGGCCAACATCACCAAGGCCGAGGCCACCGACGACACGACGCTGGTCCTGACCGTCGCGAAGCCCTCGCCGATCATGGAGGCCCTGGCCGTCTACATCCTGCCCGAGCACATCTGGAAGGAGATCGACGGCGACGAGGTGCGCTCCTACGACAACGAGCCGACTGACGGGCAGCCGATCGTGGGCGCCGGGCCCTACGTGCTCTTCGAGCGCCAGAAGGGCCAGTTCATCCGGTTCCGGGCCAACCCGGACTACTACGACGGCGCCCCCGCGGTGGGTGAGCTCACGTTCCGCGTGTACAAGACGGCCGACGCCGTGGCCCAGGCCCTGCGCAAGGGCGAGATCGACTTCGCCAACGAGCTCGAGGCCAACATCTTCGACGCGATCAAGGGCGAGGAGGGCGTCACGGCGGTCAACGCCGCCTACTACGGCTTCAACCAGATCGGCATGAACGTGGGCGCCGCGCTGGCCGACGGCACGCCGATCGGGGACGGGAACCCGGCGCTGAAGGACAAGCGCGTCCGCCAGGCGATCAACCACGCGATCGACCGCACGACCCTGGTGGAGAAGGTCGCGAAGTACGGCACACCGGGCAGCACGATCATCCCGCCGCTCTACGCGGCACTGCACCTGCAGCCCGCCACGACTTTCGACTTCGACCCGGCCCGGGCTGGGGAGCTGCTCGACGAGGCCGGCTACCCGCTGGGTGCCGACGGGAAGCGGGTCGGCCCCGACGGCGAGCCCCTCACGCTGCGCCTGCTGGGGCGCCAGGAGTCCCAGACCTCCCAGCAGACCGTGCAGTTCGTCGAGGGCTGGCTCGAGGAGCTCGGCATCACGATCGACACGACGATCGTCACCGAGGACACCCTCATCGAGCTCAACGGCGAGGGCCGCTTCGACCTCTTCGAGTGGGGCTGGGTCGTGGAGCCGGATCCGGACTACCAGCTGTCGACGTTCACCTGCGCCCAGCGCTCCACGGAGGACGGCGGCACCATCTACGCGGGGCTGTCGGACTCGCACTTCTGCAACGAGCAGTACGACGCCCTCTACGCCCAGCAGGCCCTGGAGACCGATCCCGCCAAGCGCGCCGAGATCGTCAAGGCGATGCAGCAGATCGTCTACGACGAGGCGCCCTACGCGGTCACCTTCTACTACGACCTGCTCCAGGCCTACCGCTCCGACCGGTTCACCAACTTCGTCCAGCAGCCCAAGGACGCAGGCCCCCTGCTGTTCCAGTTCGGCACGTGGTCCTACCAGTCGATGACCCCGGCGGGCGCCGGGGAGGAGGCTGCGGCCGAGTCCTCGACCAGCACCGGGGTGAGCCCCGCGCTGATCGCCGGACTGGGGGCGCTGGTGGTCGCCGGGATCGCGGCGATCGTGCTGGTCAGCCGACGCCGGTCCTCCGATGAGGACACCGAGTAGGTATGGGACCCGCCGTGGAGGCGGCCCCCACCCAGCCGGCGCCGAGCACGGCTGAGGTCGGTCCGAGCCGGTCACCCGGGATGAGCCCCGGGACGCGGTACGCCCTGCGGTCGATCGGCTCAGGGCTGGCCACCCTGGCCTTCGTGGTGGTGTTCAACTTCTTCCTGTTCCGGATGCTGCCCGGTGACCCGATCGGGCTCTACACCCGCGGGCGCAACGTCGACCCCGAGCAGATCGCCAAGCTGCGCGCGGAGCTGGCCAGGCCCCTCGGCGAACAGTTCCTCACCTACATCGCCAACCCGTTCGCGGCCACCATCAACTCCGCCCGGTTCAACCGGCCGGTCTGGGAGCTGATCGGCGACCGCATCGGGGCGACCCTCCTGCTGGTCGGCACCGCGATCCTGTTGGCCTCGATCATCGGCACGATGATCGGCATCCGGGCGGCGTGGAAGCGGGGCGAGCGCTTCGACAGCATCTCGTCGGCCGTCACCCTCACCCTCTACGCGATGCCGGAGTTCTGGCTGGGCATGATCCTGCTGATCATGTTCGGAGTGGGCACCGCCGTCACGCCGGGGATCTTCCCGATCGGGGGGATCATCTCCCCCGGAGTGGACCCGACCAGCATCGAGGGGATCCTCAACGTCGCGTGGCACATGGTCCTGCCCGTCACCACGCTGGCGGCCGTGTACCTGGCTGAGTACGCGCTGGTCATGCGCGCGAGCCTGATCGACGAGATGGGCCAGGACTACCTGACGGTCGCCCGCGCCAAGGGCCTCAAGGACAAGGCGGTGCGTCGGCACCATGCGGTGCCCAACGCGATCCTGCCGACGGTGACGCTGATCTTCATGAACCTGGGTTTCGTGATCTCCGGGGCGATCACCGTGGAGACGGTGTTCTCGTGGCCGGGGCTGGGGCTGCTGACCTACGACGCACTGCGTGGACCGGACATCGCCCTGCTGCAGGCGACGTTCCTGCTGTTCTCCATCGGGGTGATCGCGGCCAACATCATCGCCGACCTCATGTACGCGGTCCTCGACCCCCGGGTGCGTGCCTGATGACGATGACCCGACCCGGGTTCGACCCGGCCAGCCCCACGTCCGCCCGGCAGGTCACCCGGATCCGCCGCCGGGACGCCCGGGCACGGACGTGGCGGGCGTTCCGGTCCCACCGCAGCGGGATGCTCGGCCTGGTGGTCCTGGTGGTGTTCATCGCCCTCGCGCTGCTCGCACCCGTCCTGTTCCCGCCGAGCACGATCAGCGTCACGCAGGCGACCGGCGAGCCACTGAGCCCACCCAGCCCCGGGTACCCGCTCGGCACGGACGAGAGCGGGCGCTCCATCCTGGCCCTGATCGTGTGGGGGGCGCGGATCAGCCTGGTCGTCGGGCTGGCGGCCACCGTGATGTCGATGCTGATCGGCACCGTGGTCGGGATCATGTCCGGCTTCTTCCGCGGAGGGCTGGGCCTGGCCCTCAACCGGTTCACCGACTGGTTCCTGGTGATCCCGTTCCTCCCCCTGGCCATCGTGCTGGCCACGGTGCTCGGTGCCTCCCTGATCAACATCATCGTGGTCATCGGGATCACGTCGTGGCCCGGAACCGCCCGGCTGGTGCGCGCCCAGACCCTGAGCATCGGCGCCCGGCCCTACCTGGAGCGGTCCCGGGCCCTCGGCGCCGGCAACGGGCACCTGATGCGCCGCCACATCCTGCCCAACGTGATGCCCCTGGTCCTGGCGAACACGACCCTCATGGTGGCCCTGGCGATCCTCAGCGAGACGACACTGAGCTTCCTGGGCCTGGGCAACCCGTTGGCGCCCTCGTGGGGTTCGATCCTCGACGGCGCCTTCACCAGCGGTGCGATGACCGTGGGCGCCTGGTGGTACGTGCTGCCCCCGGGCCTGTGTGTGGTCGCGGTCGTGCTCGCCTTCACCCTCATCGGCCGAGCGCTGGAGGACATCGTGGACCCGCGCCGGCAGGGTGGTCGCTGATGGCCGCCGGGGAACGCGGACCCGCCCTGGAGTTCCGCGATGTGCACATCACCTACCGTGGGCGCGACGGGGACGTCCCAGCGGTGCGCGGTGTCGACCTCTCCGTCGCGGCCGGCTCCTCGTTGGGCATCGCCGGGGAGAGTGGCAGCGGCAAGTCCACGCTGATCTCCACGGTGCTGCGCCTGCAGCCCAAGTCGGCGCTGGTCACCGGGCAGGTGCTCGTCGACGGCGAGGACGTGCTGGGCATGACGTTCGCACGGTTGCGGGCGCTGCGCTGGGGCCAGGCGAGCATCGTGTTCCAGGGGGCCCTGCACGGGCTCAACCCGCTGCAGCGGATCGGGGAGCAGATCGCCGAGCCGATCACCGTCCACGACCCGGGCACCCCCCGCGGTGAGGTGGACCGCCGCGTCGGCGAGCTGCTCGACCTGGTCGGGCTGCCCGCCTCACGGGCCCGTTCCTACCCCCACCAGCTGTCCGGGGGCCAGCGCCAGCGCATCATGATCGCCATGGCCCTGGCCTGTCGGCCGCGGCTGATCGTGGCCGATGAGCCCACCACGGCCCTCGACGTCATGGTCCAGGCCCAGGTGCTCAAGGTCCTGACCGACCTCGTCGACGAGCTCGACCTGACCCTCGTGCTGATCTCCCACGACCTCTCGGTGCTGGCCGACGTGTGCCAGCGCGCGGCGGTGATGTACGCCGGTCGGATCGTGGAGTCCGGTCCCGCCACCGAGGTCTTCGACCGCTCCGCCCACCCCTACTCCCGCGCCCTGGCCGGGGCGTTCCCGCGGATCGGCGACCCGAGCTTCCGGTACGCGCCCTCGGGGCTGCCCGGCGATCCCCCCTTCCCCGGGGAGGTCGGTGACGGGTGCTCCTTCGCGCCGAGGTGCCCCGTCGCGCGCGACGACTGCGCGCGCGGCACCGTGGAGCTCGTCGAGGTGGCCCACGGTCGCTCGGCGGCCTGCCGCTACCCGCTCATCGACGACCGGGCTGTCGTGGAGGGAGGTGCGCGATGAGCACCCCCGTCCTCGAGGCCCGCGACCTGCAGGTCAGCTTCCACACCGGCCGCCAGACCTCCGCCCGGGCCGTCGACGGGGTCAACCTGGCGCTGATGCCGGGCCAGATCGTCGCCCTGGTCGGCGAGTCGGGGTGCGGCAAGTCCACCCTGGCGCGCGCCCTGCTCGGGCTCCAGCCGCTGGCCGGGGGTGAGGTTCTCGTCGACGGTGCCGCCCTGCCGGCGTCCCGGTCCGGGCTGAAGGCCTACCGGCGACGCGCGCAACTGGTCCTGCAGGACCCGATGGGATCGCTGAACCCGCGGATGACCGTCTACGAGTCCGTCGCTGAAGGGCTGCGGGTGCATGGCGTCAGCAACGAGTCCCAGCGGGTTGCCGACGCGCTCGCGCGGGTCGGGATGCGCCCCCCCGAGCGCTTCTTCACCCGGTACCCGCACGAGTTGTCAGGGGGGCAGCGCCAACGTGTGGTGATCGCCGGTGCGCTCGTCCTCGAACCGGAGATCCTCGTGGCCGACGAGCCCGTGTCCAGCCTCGATGCCTCGGTCCGGGGCGAGATCCTGTCCCTGCTCCTGCGGCTGCGTGACGAGCTGGGCCTGTCGATCCTGGTCGTGACCCACGACCTGGGCCTGGCCTGGAACGTCGCCGACCGGATCGCGGTGATGTACCTCGGGCGCATCATCGAGGAGGGCAGCACCGAGGACGTCCTCGCCGATCCCCGGCACCCGTACACCCGCGCCCTGCTCTCGGTGGTGCCCGAGATCGACCGGGTGGACCCGATCGTCCTGGTCGGCGAGCCCCCCGATCCGACCCGGATCCCGCCCGGCTGCCGGTTCCATCCCCGCTGCCCGGTGCTGCAGCAGGGGCTGCCGGACGAGGTGGCGGCCCGGTGCCGGGGCGAGTCGCTGCCGCTGCTGCCCGTCCAGGCCGGTCACGCCGCAGCCTGCTTCGCCGTGGACTGACGCGGCGTCGGGGCCCTCGGATCAGGATCCCTCGCGGTCCACCTGCTGCCGATGGGCGGCCACCGCGGCTGCCATCCGGTCCACCGCCGCCGTGAGCACCTCCTGTGAGCATGCGAGGTTGAGCCGGGCGTGCCCGATCCCCCCACGTCCGAACGGCCGACCGGCCTGCAGGGCCACCCCGCCGTGCTCGAGGAGGATCCGGGCGGGGTCGGGGCCGAGTCCCGTCCCCCGCAGGTCCAACCAGGCCAGGTACGTCGCCGCGGGCTCGGTGTAGCGCACCTCGGGCAGTCGTTCGGCCAGGAGCGTGGCCAGCAGCGTGCGGTTCGATGCGATGTTCGCATTCACCGCCTCCAGCCACGAGGGGTCGGCCCGGAACGCCGCTGCATGCCCCACCACGCCGAGGTGGCTGCCCCCGTAGGCCACGGAGTCGGGCAACCGCGTGAGCAGGCTTCCGCGCGGCGGGCCCACGATCAGCCCGGCCTTGAGCCCGGCGAGGTTGAACGCCTTGGCCGCCGAGGTGACGACGAAGCCATGGTCGGCGACCGCGAACCACGGCACGAACGTCGCGCCCGCAGGGACCAGCGGCCCGTGCACCTCGTCCACGATGACCAGGGCCCCGTGGCGCGCAGCGGAGTCCGCGACGGCGGCCAGCTCGTCGGCGGTGTGGACGACACCGGTGGGGTTGTGCGGGCTGCACAGCAGCAGCACGGTCCGGCGGGAGGCGGCCTCCGTCCGGTTCGCAGCCAGCGCCTCGTCGATCGCTGCCACGTCCAGGCGGCCGTCCGGGGTGAGGCCGACGGCGACGACCTTGCGACCGATCTCGCGGGTGAACCCGGTGAACGGTGGATACACCGGGCTGGGGATCACCACACTTCCGCGGGGTGGGGCGAACCGTTCGATGAGGACCCGGATCCCGGTCATCACGTCGGCGCACAGGGACATCTCGCCCGGGTCCGGTGACCACGCCCACCGGACCTGGGCGAACTCACTCAGGGCCTCCTTGTAGGTGGTCCCGGAGTTGGGGTAGCCGGTGTCACCGGCCCGTACAGCCGCAGTCAGTGCCTCGACCACCTCCGGCGCCGGGAGCACGTCCATCTCCGCGACCCAGACCGGCAGCACGTCCGGGCCGTAGTACTGCCACTTGAGGCTGGTGTGCCGACGCAGCTGCTCAGGACGAAGGACCTCGAACGGCGGGATGCCCATTGTCCCATCGTGCCGCACAACCCCACCCTCGCCACCGCACCGGCACCGGCGTCGAGCGGCTCAGCGCTGCAGGGCGTCGTGGGGCAGCGCGCGGGCACGACGGCCGCGGTGCCCGATCGTGTCCTGGGCGTTGAGCAGGGAGTCCAGGACCGCCTCCTCGGTGGCGTCCACGCATGCCCCGAACAGCGGATCCAGGTCGGGACCACCGAGACCGGCACCCTCGGGACGGGTCCCCCGCGGCGCACGCATCCCCACCGACAGGCCCAGGAAGATCTCCCCGGACCCGTGGTGGGCAACCGACCCCGTCCGGGCCAGCCCGAGGCCGATCCGGGTCGCCAGGCGTCGGCATCCGTGCGTGTCCAGGGGGGCGTCGGTCACCACGACTCCCAGGCAGGAGCCCGCCGGTGGCGGACCGGCGCTCGGCCGCGCACCATCAGCAGGCGCGCCGTCCTCGAGCCCCGAGCGCCCCAGTTCGCGACCCACCGGCACACCACCGACCGTCAGCCGATCCCACGACCCGAAGTTGGTCAGCAGCAGGACCCCGAGCGTGTGCCCCGAGGGAAGCACCCGCGACGAGGTGCCGACTCCGCCCTTCCAGCCCAGGCACAGCATCCCGGTGCCTGCCCCGACGGCGCCCGTCGCCGGCCGGACCCCCGACCCGACCGACTCCCGCGCCGCCTGCCGCGCGGCAAGGACGTCGGCGAACTCGACCTGCATGGCACCGGCGAAGCTCAACCAGGAGTCGTCGCACTCCCCCACGACCGGGATCACCACGTCGTCGGCGACGCCCGCGGACTCGGCCAGGGCGATCCGGGCGGCGGCGTCGTAGACCCGGCCCAGCTGCATCGTGGAGGTCAGGTAGATCGGGGTCTCGACCAGCCCCCACTCCTGCGCGGACTGCCACCCGGTGCACTCCCCGGCCCCGTTGAGCACCGCACCGCCGGCTGGCACGGGACGCGCCCAGGCATCATCTCCGAGGTCGAGGACCGTCACACCCGTGCGTGCGACACCGCGGCCGTCGGGTGGTGATGGCTCGTCGCGCACGATCGTCGTGTGGCCGAGCCCCACTCCCGGGACGTCGAGCACGGAGTTGGTCGGCCCGTGCGGGAGGGTCCCGATGGTGATCCCGAGATCGGCGAGGCTCGTCATGGTCGCCCAGCATGCCACCGATGCCGCCACGGGTGGGCCGGGGCGGCGTGGGCGACCCCGGGTTGGCAGGATTCAGTCCGTGGCCACCTCCGCGACGACCTCCGCCCCGATCCCGTTCGTGTGGCATCCCCGGACCCGTCGGCATGTCCCCTCCGCCGAGATCTGGCTGGGCGTGCGCACCCCGGGCACGGAGGTGGTCGAGCGGGTGAACGTCATCCGGGAGGCCCTCATCCGCGCCGGGCACCCCGAGGTCACCGCCGGGGATCCCGACCACGAGACCCTGCTCGCCGTGCACTCCCCCGGCCTGATCGAGCACCTCCGGACGATCCACGACGCCTGGGTCGTCGGCGGGTACCCGACCGATCCGGGCCAGGACCGGGTCGTGCCCTACGTGTTCCCGACCGAGGCGATGCTCGGCGGGCTGCCCCTTCGACGCCCCACCGCAGCCCACGCCCGCGCCGGCCAGTACTGCTACGACACGATGACCCTGATCGGCCCGGGGACCTGGGACGCGGTCGAGGCCGCCGCAGGGGCGGCCGTGACCGCCGTCGACCTGGTGGCGACCGCGGCGTGGGTCGATGGCGTCGGCACCGGGTCCCCGACCCACGGGTCGGGAGCGGCCCCCCTGGCCTACGCGCTGTGCCGACCGCCCGGCCACCACGCAGCCCGGGAGGCGTTCGGTGGTTCGTGCTACCTGAACAACGCCGCCATCGCCGCCGAGGCGCTGCGCGCCCGGGGCGCACGCCGGGTGGCGGTGCTCGACATCGACGCCCATCACGGCAACGGGACCCAGGCGATCTTCTACAACCGGGCGGACGTGTTCTACGGGTCCGTGCACGTGGACCCGGGCGCGGGCTGGTTCCCGCACTTCATGGGCTTCGCCGACGAGACCGGCTTCCACGGCGGTGTCGGCACCAACCTGAACATCCCGGTGCCCCCGCGAGCCGGCGACGACCGCTGGCTCGACGCCGTCCAGGAGATGGTGGACGCCGCCCGGGCGTTCCACCCCGATGCCCTGGTCGTCTCCCTCGGCGTGGACGCAGCCATCGACGACCCGGAGAGCCCCCTGCGGGTCACCCGCGACGGCCTGCGCGCGACGGGGATCCTCCTGGGCAGCCTGGGCGTTCCGACGGTGGCGGTACAGGAGGGCGGCTACCACCTCAAGAGCCTGGGGACGCTGGTGGTCGACACACTCGCCGGCCTGGCCGAGGGCGCGGCCCGGGCCGCACGGAACTGATCCACGCGCAGCTCCCGGGCGGGCTCGTGGTGCCGGCGACCGGTGGTGTCAGTCGTCGTCGTCGCGGGCCAGCCAGCTGGCCAGCCGCTCGACCGGCACCTCGAACTCCGGGTGGAGGTCGACGAAGGTCACCAGCTGCCCGGCCAGCCACTCCAGGGTGACCTCCTCGTCACCACGGCGGCGGACCAGCTCCTCGATGCCCCGATCGGTGTCGTACACGCCCGGGGCCCTACCCGAACGCCCGGTCCATGAGGGCGCGGTGCTCCTCCTCGTGGCGGTGCAGCGAGCCCACCGACGGCGACGAGCTCGCGACCCGGGTGACCCCACGCACCGTGCGCAGGATCGCGGCCGGGAGGTGCTGGTTCATGAACGGCCACGGTCCCATGTTCTCCGGCTCGTCCTGCACCCACACGATCTCCGCGTCACCGAAGCGGTCGAGCATCTCGACCAGCGTGCGGTGCGGCAACGGGTACATCCGCTCCATCCGCAGGACCGCCACGTCCGTGCGCTCGCGAGTGTCCCGCTCGGCCATCAGGTCGTAGCCGATCTTGCCCGAGCAGAGCAGGACACGGCGGATGCCCGCCGGGTCGATCCGCTCCTGGCTGATCCCGCGGTCGTCGAGGACGGCCCGGAAGAACCCCTCGGTGAAGTCCCGGGTCAAGGACGTCGACGCCTTCGCGCGCAACAGCGACTTGGGGGTGAACACGACCATCGGCCGGGTCAGCCGCGAGTGCACCTGCCAGCGGAGCAGGTGGAAGTACGACGCCGGGGTCGTCGGCTGGGCGACGGTCATGTTGTCCTGGGCGCACATGGCCAGGAACCGCTCGATGCGTGCCGAGGAGTGGTCCGGGCCCTGGCCCTCGTAGCCGTGGGGCAGCAGCAGCACCAGCGACGAGCGCTGGGCCCACTTCTGCTCGGCTGAGGTCAGGAACTCGTCGGTGATGGTCTGCGCCCCGTTGACGAAGTCGCCGAACTGCGCCTCCCACATGACCAGCGCATCGGGGCGCGCGACGCTGTAGCCGTACTCGAACCCCATGGCGGCGTACTCGCTGAGCAGGGAGTCGTAGACGAACAGCTTGCCGCCGTGGTTGTAGCACTGCTTGAGCGGCTTGTACTGCCATCCGGTGCGCGCATCGACGATGACCGCATGCCGGTGGCCGAATGTGCCGCGCCGTGAGTCCTGGCCGGCCAGCCGGACCCACTTGCCCTCGTTGACCAGCGACCCGATCGCCAGGGCCTCGCCCATCCCCCAGTCGATCGTGTCCGTGGCCACCATCTCCGCCCGGCGCCGCAGCTGCGGGACGAGCCGCGGGTGGGCGACGAATCCCTCGGGCAGGTCGATCTGGCTGCGCACGACGAGGTCGACGACCTCCTGGCTGATCGAGGTGTCGACGTCCCACGCCGGCGTCTGCGGCGTGAGCTCCTGGCGGCCGGTGGAGATGACCTCCGCCGAATTGGGGTTGAACTGCTCGTCGCCCGCGCTGCGGGTCTCCTGGAACACCCGCTCGAGGCGCTCCTGGAAGTCGCGCAGCGCCTCCTCGGCCTCCTCGACCGTGATGTCGCCGCGACCGATCAGGCCCTCGGTGTACAGCTTGCGCACCGAGCGCTTGGCGTCGATGACCGCGTACATCGTCGGCTGGGTCAGCGACGGGTCGTCGGCCTCGTTGTGCCCGCGGCGCCGGTAGCAGATCATGTCGATGACGACGTCCTTGGCGAACTCCTGGCGGAACTCGTAGGCCATTCGCGCCACCCGCACCACGGCCTCGGGATCATCGCCGTTCACGTGGAAGATCGGCGCCTGGATCATCCGGGCGACGTCGGTGCAGTACACCGTGGAGCGGCTGTACTTCGGCGAGGTCGTGAACCCGACCTGGTTGTTGACGATGACGTGCACGGTCCCGCCGGTGCGGTAGCCCTGCAGCTGGCTGAGGTTCAGCGTCTCGGCGACGACCCCCTGGCCGGCGAAGGCCGCGTCCCCGTGCATCAGCAGGGGCAGCACGGCGTACTTGCGCTCGGGATCGTTGCGGTCCTGCTTGGCCCGCACGATCCCCTCGAGCACCGGGTTGACCGCCTCGAGGTGGCTGGGGTTGGCGGCGAGGTACACCGCGACCTGGGAGCCGTCCTCAGCGGTGAACGTCCCCTCGGTCCCGAGGTGGTACTTGACGTCCCCGGAGCCCTGGACGCTCTCCACGCCGTAGTTGCCCTCGAACTCGTTGAAGATCCGTCCGTAGGACTTCCCGGCGATGTTGGCCAGCACGTTGAGCCGGCCACGGTGCGGCATCCCGATGCACACCTCGTCCATCCCGTCACCGGCAGCCGCGGAGAGCACGGCGTCCAGCAGCGGGATGACCGACTCGCCCCCCTCGAGGGAGAAGCGCTTCTGGCCCACGTACTTGGTCTGCAGGAACGTCTCGAACGCCTCGGCAGCGTTGAGGGTGCGCAGGATCCGCAGCTGCTCGGAACGGTCCGGCTTGTCGGGGGCGGTCTCGATGCGCTTCTGGATCCAGTGGCGCTGCTCGGGATCCTGCATGTGCATGTACTCGATGCCCAGCGTCCGGCAGTACGCGTCACGCAGCACCTTGAGCACATCGCGCAGGGTCATGAACTGCTCGCCGGCGAACCCCGCGACCGCGAACTCCCGGTCGAGATCCCAGAGGGTGAGGCCGTGGGCAGCGACGTCGAGGTCGGGGTGCTTGCGCTGCTTGTAGTCCAGTGGGTCGATGTCGGCCATCAGGTGCCCACGCACGCGGTAGGCGTGGATGAGCTCCTGGACCCGGGCGGTCTTGTTCAGGTCGGAGTCGTGGCTCGTCGCGATGTCGGTCGCCCACCGGATCGGCTCGTACGGGATCCGCAGGGAGGTGAAGATGTCGTCGTAGAAGCCGTGCTCGCCGAGGAGCAGCTGGTGCACGCGCCGCAGGAAGTCCCCGGACTGCGCACCCTGGATGATCCGGTGGTCGTAGGTGGAGGTCAGGGTGAGGATCTTGCTGACCCCGGCGCGGGCCAGGGTCTCCTCGGCCGCGCCCTGCCACTCGGCCGGGTAGTCCAGGGAGCCGACGCCCACGATCAGCCCCTGACCGGCCATCAGCCTCGGCACCGAGCTCACCGTGCCGATCGTGCCCGGGTTGGTCAGGGTCGCGGTGGTCCCGGCGAAGTCGTCCGCGCCCAGTGCGCCGGTCCTGGCCTTGCGCACGAGCTCCTCGTAGGTGGCCCAGAAGGCCGCGAAGTCCAACACCTCCGCACCCTTGATGCCGGGCACGAGCAGCTGACGGGTCCCGTCCGGCTTGGCGATGTCGATGGCCAGGCCGAGGTTCACCGCCTGGTGCTGGATCACGGCCGGCTTGCCGTCCACCCGGGTGAAGCCGACGTTCATCTCCGGCATGTCCGACAGCGCCCGCACGACCGCGTACCCGATCAGGTGCGTGAACGAGACCTTGCCCCCGCGCCCCCGGGCCAGCTGGTTGTTGATGATGTGCCGGTTGTCGATGAGCAGCTTGGCCGGCATGGCCCGCACCGACGTGGCCGTCGGCACCTCGAGGCTGGCCTCCATGTTGACGACCACGCGCGCCGACGGCCCGCGCAGGACCCGGGGCGCGGCATCGGCGCTCGCCGCCCCGGACGGGCCGGTGGGGATCGAGGTCAGCTCGACCTGGGGTGCGACCTGCCCGGTGGCCGACGCGGGGGCCTCGACCTCGTCGGCGGGGACGGTGTGCGCGAGCTCGGGGACGACCACGTGGGGCCCCGAGGGTGCGCTGGGCTCGGGCCCGGCAGCGGGTGGCGCCGCGGGCCCAGCCCCCGCGAACGACTGGTCGACGATGATGAGCGGGGCACCGATCGGGCGGCTCGCTGCAGCCGCGTCCGCATCGGGGGTGGTCCCGGCCGTCGGCTCGGGCAGGGCGGACGGATCGCCGGGGCGGTAGTCGGCGAAGAAGTCCCACCACGCACGGTCCACGCTCTGCGGGTCCTTCAGGTACTGCTGGTAGATCTCGTCGACGAGCCACTCGTTGGTCCCGAAGGCCACCATCCGGGATCCCGCATCATTGGCCACGTCCAACTACCTCTCGACGATCGGGGACTGCATCGGGGACTGCTCCGGGCGGCCGGAACCGGCCGTGCCCGCACACGCGTCAAGGCTACTCCCCGGGCACCGGGGCGGCTCTGGCAGGATCGGTGCCATGTTCGCCGCCAGCGCAGTCGCCTTCAGCTCCGACGATCCCCTGAGCGGGTTGCGCCTCGGGGAGCACGCCGAACCTGTGGTGCCCGAGGGGTGGGTGGTCGTCGACGTCCGGGCAACCAGCGTCAACCACCACGACCTGTGGACGCTCAAGGGTGTCGGGCTGCCCCCGGACCGGCTGCCCATGATCCTGGGCTGCGACGCCGCCGGGGTGGACCCCGAGGGCAACGAGGTGATCGTGCACGGCGTGATCACCGACGGCGGGTACGCCGACGAGACCGTCGACCCGGGTCGCACCCTGCTGTCCGAGAAGCACCAGGGCACGTTCGCCGAGCGGGTGGCCGTGCCCGCACGCAACCTGGTCCCCAAGCCCGCCGAGCTGACGTGGGCGCAGGCCGCCTGCCTGCCGACCGCGTGGCTGACCGCCTACCGGATGCTGTTCACCCGCTCCGGGCTCGTCCCCGGTCAGACGGTGCTCATCCAGGGCGCCGGAGGTGGGGTGTCCACCGCCCTGATCATGCTCGCCCGGCAGGCGGGCTTCCGGGTGTGGGTGACCTCACGCGACGAGGCCAAGGGAGCGCGGGCCGTCGAGCTGGGGGCCCACGAGGCGTTCGCGTCCGGCGCACGGCTGCCCGAGAAGGTCGACGTGGTCATGGAGACCGTGGGTGCCGCCACCTGGTCCCACACCCTGCGCGCGCTCAAGCCGGGCGGGCGCGTGGTCATCGCCGGGGCCACCTCGGGCTCCCAGCCGCCTGCTGACCTGTCGCGGGTGTTCTTCCTCCAGCTGTCCGTGGTGGGGTCCACCATGGGCACCCGCGACGAGCTGGAGCGCCTGGTGGCGATGTGCCGGGCCACCGGCCTGCGGCCGCTGATCGACCACGAGCTGCCCCTGTCCGCCGCCGACGAGGCGCTGCGCCACATCCAGTCCGGCGACCTGTTCGGCAAGATCGTCCTGACCCCCTGAGAGGCGGGGCGGCGGCGGGGCGGCGGTCAGCGGACCTGGCCCCAGGGGCGGACCCGCCAGACGACCCGGCCGACCACTGTGGGGACCGCGCCGAACTGACGTGAGTCGGTGGACGCCCCGGGAGCGTCGCCCAGCACCCAGTAGCCCTCGGCGCCGATCGACGCCACCCGCTTGACGATCAGCATCCCGGGTCGCTGCGGGTGCTCGAGGACGACGAGGTCGCCGACGGCGGCCCGGCCGTCGCGCCGGGCAAGGATCCAGTCCCCGTCGTGCAGCGTCGGCTCCATGGACGGACCGGAGACGGCCAGGTAGCAGAATCCACGCACTGGCGTAGTCTGACCCACGCCACCACCACCCACCACGAGAACACCTGCCAGGAGTCACGATGCTGTCGTTCCTTGCCCCGCGCACCACCGTCCACGCCCACTGCGACCTTCCCTGCGGCGTGTACGACCCCGCCCAGGCCCGGCTCGAGGCCGAGTCCGTGAAGGCGTGCATGGTCAAGTACGCCGCGTCGGACGACGGGGACTTCCGGGCCCGTGCCGTCTCGATCAAGGAGGAGCGCTCCGACCTGGTCAAGCACCACCTGTGGGTGCTGTGGACGGACTACTTCAAGGCCCCGCACTTCGAGAAGTACCCCCAGCTGAACACCCTGTTCAACGACGCCACGAAGCTCGCCGGCGCGGGCGGCACCAAGGGCACCAACGACGTCGCGGTCGCCGAGGCGCTGCTGGCCAAGATCGACGAGATCGCCGAGATCTTCTGGGAGACCAAGGCGGCGTGACCGCTCCTGCGGACCCGACGGGGGCGGTGGGTGGCGACCCTGCCACCGGCGCCCCCGCAGTCCACGGGACTGCGGCACCACCCCGGGCCGCGCGTGCGGTGATCCGTCCGGCGCGCCCGGACGACGTCGGCGACATCCTGGCGATGGTCCGGGAGCTGGCCGACTACGAGCGCAGCGCCGATGAGGTGCAGGCCACCGAGCAGATGCTGGCCGACCTGTTGTTCGGGACCAACACCCCGGGCGGCAAGCCGGCCGCCTTCTGCCACGTCGCCGAGTCCGGGTCGTCTGATCGCACCCCGCTGGCCGGGATGGCCCTGTGGTTCCTGAACGCCTCGACGTGGACGGGTCGGCACGGGATCTACCTCGAGGACCTCTACGTGCGCCCCGATTTCCGCGGACAGGGCATCGGGCAGGCCCTGATGGCCGAGCTGGCCGCGATCTGCGTCGACCGCGGCTACGCGCGCCTGGAGTGGTGGGTCCTGGACTGGAACACCCCCGCCCTCGACTTCTACCGGCGCCTGGGGGCACGGGCGATGGATGAATGGACCGTGCACCGGATCAGTGGCGCCGATCTGCAGGACCTTGCCGCGGCAACCGGGTGACCCTCAGCCACGCCGGTGACGATCCGGCCCCCGTGCACCCTGCCCATCGGCTAACGTGACCACTCGTGGACATCGATCCGACCGTGACCCTCCGGGTGCCCGCAACCAGCGCATTCGTCGTGCTGATCCGGGCCGCGGTCTCGGCCATGTGCGCCCGGCTGGACTTCACGATCGACCGGATCGAGGACGTCAAGCTCGCGGTCGATGAGTCCGCCGCGCTCCTGCTCAGCGACGCCCAGCCCGGGGCCGAGCTCGACGTCCGGTTCACCCCGGACGCCCCGGACGGGTTGCGCGTGGAGATGACCGCGCCCACGGTGCACGGCCGATCGCTGGAGCGCGACAGCTTCACCTGGACGGTCCTGACCGCGCTGGTCGACGAGGTCGTGGCCACCGTCTCGGCGGACCGGAAGCTGACCATCTCGTTGGCGGTGCACCGCTCCGAGGCGGTCCGGCCGTGAGCACGCGCCCTGTCGGCCCGGGCACGCCCGCCCCGGCCGACACCGCAGACCCTGCCGACGCCGTCGACCCGGCTGACGCCGACGCCGAGGACCCTGCCGAGGCACCCGACCCGGTCGCCGACGTCGAGGTTCCCGACGCTCCCGCCGCCGAGCCCCGCTGGTCCACCCGCGACCGCGTGCGCGAGCGCGAGCTGATCGCCCTGATCGCCGAGCTGCCCGCCGATGACCCGCGGCGCACCAGCGCCCGCGACGAGCTGGTCACCATGCACCTGCCCCTGGCGGCCTTCCTGGCGCGGCGGTTCCGCGATCGCGGGGAGAGCCTCGACGACCTCACCCAGGTGGCCACGATCGGCCTGATCAAGGCAGTCGATCGGTTCGACCCCGAGCGTGGCGTGGAGTTCTCGACGTTCGCCACCCCCACGATCGTCGGCGAGATCAAGCGGCACTTCCGGGACAAGGGCTGGGCGATCCGCGTCCCCCGTCGGCTGCAGGAGCTGCGGATCTCCATCGGCCGGGCGACGGCTGAGCTGGGGCAGTCGACCGGGCGCTCCCCCACCGTCGCCGAGCTGGCCGCGCACCTGGACGTCAGCGAGGAGGAGATCCTCGAGGGCCTCGAGTCCGCGCAGGCGTACGCCACCCTGTCGCTGGACGCCTCCTCGGCCGACGGCACGGACGAGGGCGCCACCCTCGTGGACACCCTGGGTGCCGACGACCCGGAACTCGGCGAGGTGGAGACCCGCGAGACCCTGCACCCCCTGGTGGCCACCCTGCCGCCCCGCGAGCAGCGGATCATCCACATGCGCTTCTACGAGAACATGACGCAGGCCCAGATCGCCGAGCAGATCGGGGTCTCGCAGATGCACGTGTCGCGCCTGCTGGCCAAGTCCCTGGCCCAGCTGCGCAGCGGACTGGCCGAGCCCACGGCCTGAGCCGACCACGCGGCCGCCACCGATCTCGGAGCCCCGTCAGGCGAGCTCACGGCGCACGGAGGGCCGCAGCCCGAGCACGAGCCCGGCCACGGCCATGGCGGCCAGCACCCAGCCGGCGATCCGCCAGGCGAGGATGTCGGACCCCACGAACAGGGGGACGACGACCAACGTGAACGCCTGCACCAGCAGGAAGGGCGTCCTGGCCAGGCGCCGACGCCGGGACAGGCCCCACCAGATGGCGGCCAGCCCCACAGCGAAGAGCAGCCAGATGACGACCTCGGCCGCCGCGAGGCTCGGGCTCGCACCGGTGAGCCCCTCTGCGGCCCCGGTCACGACGGCCACGGACACCGCGAGGAACAGCCCCAGCACTGCCAGCGCCTCCACCCCCGCGATGACGACCAGGGGGCGCACCGGATCAGTCATGGGGCCAGAGTACGGGCCTACAGTGGACGCCATGAAGCCGCGCGGCCTGCTGATCGCCAACCCCCAGGCGACCAGTACCTCAGCCGGGATGCGCGACGTCATCACCCGGGCGCTGGGCCATGAGATCGACCTCGAGGTGGTCACCACCACCCATCGGGGGCACGCTGGGCAGCTGGCCGCCGACTCCCACGGCCTGGACCTGCTGATCACCCTGGGCGGCGACGGCACCATCAACGAGGCCGTCAACGGGATGCTGAACTCCGGGCACCAGGACCTGCCCGCGCTCGCCGCGATCCCCGGGGGTTCGGCCAACGTGATGGCCCGGGCTCTGGGATTCCCGAACGACGCGATCGAGGCCACGGGCATGATCCTCGAGTCGCTGCGCACCGATGCCAGCCACGACGTGGGCCTGGGCAATGCCCGGTTCACCCCCCTGGGCAGCGGACAGCCACAGTCCCAGTGGTTCACGATCAACGCCGGCGTGGGCATCGACGCCGACGTCATCGCCTCGATGGAGGCCCAGCGCGCGGCCGGTCGTGCGGCCAGCCCGACGCGGTACGTGTGGACCGCCGCGCAGGAGTACGTGGGGGGCCTGGGACGCCGGGGACCCTCGCCACTGAGCCTTCACCTGCCTGGCCGTGAGCCGGTCGACGGGCTGGCCATGGCGATCATCCAGAACACGGCCCCGTGGACGTTCTTCGGCCCGTTCGCGATCAATCCGTGTCCACGGGCGTCGTTCGACCTCGCCCTGGACGTCTTCGCCCCGCACTCCCTGTCCCCGATCCCCGCTGCGAGGTTCGGCCTGCGGATGCTGCGCGGCAGTCACGCGGAGGCTGTCCCCGGCCAGCTGACCCTGCTCCACGACGAGAGCCGGTTCACGATCCGGTCCCAGGCGCCGACCGCGCTGCAGGTCGATGGGGACTCGATGGGTGAGGTCGACACGGTCGAGTTCAGCCACACCCCGCACGCCCTGCGCATCGTCGGCTGATCCGGGACACGGGAACGCCGACGCCGTGGGCGAAATGGCGCCCACAGGCCCGGAAATGGCCTGATCTGGGCAGATCGTGGCGTTTGCGGACCGGAATGTGACGTACGCGACAGCCTGAACGCGTCCCACACCGGGCACAACCCTTGTGACAGGCCTGATCGTCTGCGACCCTTGTGGGCAGGCAGGACGAGGTGGGCACACAGCCCGTAACCGTCGAAAGCGTACCGGAGGGTGATCGGGGCCGAGGAACCGGCCCCCGTCGCCGCTGGCACCGTGGTGAACGTGCCCCGATCGGGGTGCAGGAAAGGTGAGGAGACATGGACTGGCGCCACAAGGCGGCATGCCGTGATGAGGATCCCGAGTTGTTCTTCCCCATCGGGAACACCGGCCCCGCGCTCATGCAGATCGAGGAGGCACGCGCCGTGTGCCATCGCTGCGAGGTCGTCGACGTGTGCCTGAAGTGGGCGATCGACAGCGGCCAGGACGCTGGCGTGTGGGGTGGGATGAGCGAGGACGAGCGCCGCGCCCTCAAGCGCCGCAACGCCCGGGCACGAGCCCGCGCACACAGCTGAGCCGCGCTCGGCACTCCCGTCGTCGAAGGGCTGACCCTGCGGGGTCAGCCCTTCAGCGTTGATCGGGGGGAAGGTCGAGCGCGACCACGGTCCGTTCCCCCAGCCGGCCCAGGGACAACGTGCCGGCCAGTTCCTCGCGCACAAGGGTGTCGACGATCCGCAGGCCGAGGCGTGGGGAGGAGCCGAGCTCGAAGCCGTCAGGGAAGCCGGGCCCCCCGTCACTGACGACGACGTGCAGCCCCGCCTCGTCGGACCCGCTGTTCAGCTCGACATCCCCGGCCCCGTGCTCCACCGCGTTGGCCAGCAGCTCGACGAGGGCCATCGCCAGTGCCGTGGCCCGCTCGGCGGTCACCTCGCCGAACGTGCCGGTGCGCAGCATCGACCGTGCCCCCATGTCCGGGGCGGACGTCTGGCGCACCATCGTGACCAGCCGGTCGGCCACGGCGTCGAAGGGCACCTCCTCCGTGCTGGCCTGGGCCAGCAGGTCGTGCACCACGGCGATCGCGCCCACCCGCCGCTCCGCCTCGGCCAGGGCGGCGGAGGCCCCCGGTTCGTCGAGGCGCCGGGCCTGGAGCCGCAGCAGGGCGGCAACCGTCTGCAGGTTGTTCTTGACCCGGTGGTGGATCTCGCGGATCGTCGCGTCCTTGCTGAGCAGCGCCCGCTCCCGGCGCCGCAGCTCCGTGACATCGCGCACCAGCACCAGTGAGCCGTGCTGCCCGGCTGGGCCGCGCAGGGGCAGGGCCCGCACCGTGACCGTGGCGGTGTCCGACGCGAGCTCGACCTCGCCGGGGATCCGGGCGCCGCAGACGAGGGCGACACTGGCATCCACCGCACCTCCGCGCCGCGCGATCCGACCGCTCACGAGGCCCAGGTGGGCACCGATCAGGTCGGTGGCCAACCCGAGCCGACGGAAGGCCGAGGAGGCGTTCGGGCTGGCGAACTCCACCACGCCGGACTGGTCCAGGCGGATCAGCCCATCGCCGACCCTGGGTTCGGCGCCGGTGGAGTCCGAGACCTCCCGGTAGGGGAACTCCCCGGTCCGGATCATCGCGAAGAGGTCGTCCGCGGCGCGCAGGTAGGCGCGCTCCAGGGTTCCGGAGGCACGTGTCGCCGGGACGGCTGAGCGGGTCAGGGCGGCGATCCACGGACCATTGGCGCTGCGGCCCACCCCGACCGCCTCGCCCGCAGCCGGCAGCAGCGGGTCCGTCCGCGGCGCGAGCTGGCCGAGCCCCGGGGCGGCCCACGCGCGGTCCAGCTCCGGGCGGCGGCCACGGGGGGTGAAGGCTCCCACCAGGTCATTGGGGTACCGGGTGGCTGCCGTCGACGGGCGCACCTGGGCCGCCGCCACGAACCCGCCCTGGTTCCAGACGGGCAGCCACAGGATCAGGTCGGAGAACGCCAGGTCGGCCAGCAGGCCCAAGTCGCGCAACAGCGCCTCGCAGTGCGCGATCGCACCCGGCTCCAGGTCAGTGCGGTCCGAGGCGATCTCGGCCAACGTGCGTACCGCCACCGAACCCGTCCTCCCCGCGCCCGAGGCGCTCTGCGACCGTTGCCCGCCCTCGCGGGGCTAGAGCGTCTCAGTCGCCTTGATCAGCCCGCGTGGGGAATCCGGGTTGAACCCCCGCGCCAGGGTCATCTGCAGAGCCAGTTGCTGCAGCGGGATGATGTCGACCACCGGGTGCAGCTCCTCGGTGACGTCCTCGCAGCGCAGGTCGTACCCCACCGTGCCCAGGGCCGTCGAGCGGGCGCCTCCGAAGACCGCCACGTCGGCCCCACGCTCAGCCAGTCGCTCCAGGACGGGCTGCATCGCCTCGGCTCCCCGCCCGTCGGGCACGACGGCGATCACCGGGTGGTCGTGGTCGATCATCGCCAGCGGGCCGTGCAGCAGGTCCGCACCGGAGAACGCATGCGCGGCCACGTACGAGGTCTCCATGAGCTTCAGCGCCGCCTCGCGCGCTGTCGGGTACGAGTAGCCACGACCGGTGGTCACCAGCCGGTCGGTGAACCGGTAGCGGGAGGCCAGGCTGCCGACCTCGTCGCGGCGATCCACCAGGGACTGGGCTGCCGCCGGGATCGCCCGGGCCGCTGCGGCATCCCCGCCGCGGAATGCCTCGATGATCAGCCACAGGGCCAGCAGCTGGGAGGAGTAGGTCTTCGTGGCCGCGACCGCGCGCTCCGGGCCGGCCAGGACGTCGAACTGCAGCTCGGCGGCCGCCACCAGCGGGCTGTCAGGGTTGTTCGTGACGGCCAGGGTGGTCGCCCCGCCGGCACGGGCAGTGCTCACGGTCTCGACCAGGTCCGGGGAGCTCCCGCTCTGGCTGACGGCCAGCAGCAGCACGTCGGAGAGGTCGGGGCGGGCACCGTAGGCGGTCATCGTCGACGGGGACGCCAGGCCCGCGGGCAGGCCCAGGGACACCTCGACGAGGTACTTGGCGTAGAGCGCGGCGTGGTCGCTGGTCCCGCGCGCCGCCAGCAGCACGAACCGGGGGCTGCGGGCGCGGATGGTCCCGGCGAGCGTGCGGACCTCGGCCAGGGAGCCCGGGGTCAGCAGACGTGCCAGCGCCTCGGGCTGCTCGGCGATCTCGGCAGCCATCAGGGCGCCGCGGTCCTCGGACATCGGGGGGCTTCCTCACCTCGGGGGTGCCCACTGTAGCCGGGCTCCGGGCCGTGGATCGACCCCCTCGGCGGGCCGCCCACCAACAGGCGACGGCCCGCGGCCGCACCGGGGACCCTTGAGGGGCCGGGCGCGACCGCGGACCGTGCGGGTGGTCAGGCGGCTGGTGCGACCGGGGTCCGCCGGATCACCACACGTGACACCTCGGCAGTCGGGGAGAAGGTCAGGCCCGGGAGTTCCGAGGCCGCCACAGGTGTCGGTGCCTGACCAACGAAGACCGGCAACGGCGTGCGCATGACCTTGCCGGTCGCCGGGTCCGTCATGGGCTTTCCGGTCGTCGGGTCCAGCGTGATCTCCCAGACAGTGAATCCCAGTCGGCCAGAGCAACCGGCCCTGAAGTTGATCCCGTCGATGAACCCGCCGTTGACGAACCGGAACTCCATGACCTTGCGCTTCGGTCGCTGCACCGACACCCACTCGCCGCGCTGCTTGTCCTCGAGCTGGATCGTTCGCACGTTCGTGAGCGGCCGGGTCGAGGTGATCCGCCCACGGACCTCGATGAGGTTCGGCTTGCCCGCCGGTCTTGCCGACCGGGTGGGTCAGGCGGATCGCGCCAGCCGGCCTGCTCATGCCAGATGTACAGCGCCCTTGGCCGCCCCGGTGGTCACTCCCGGCCCGAAGCCAGCGCGTGGACCCTCGACTGAGGCCGGGAGCGTGGCGCGCTTCGGGTTGCAGGTGTTGCGGAACTTCAGCGGCGCCGGAGCAGTCGGGGTGGTCGTCGTCTCCGGAGTGGTGGGCGGGGTCGTCTCGGTCGCCATGGCGGGGGACGCCAGGAGCGTGGACGCGGCCAGCGCCCCCGACAGGGCCAGGATGCGGATGCGCATGTGTGCCTCCTTCAGGTTCGGTCCACCGTGGTGGTGGACATATCCAGCACGCTACGGCTGCCGTCGGGGGCATCGCCTCCACCTGGCGCAATCGCGGCGCTAAGGTCCGCCCATGGCGTGGGCGATCCCGGCTGCGCCGGCCTGGCGGATCAGTCAGAGCCGGCCGAGGAACGCCCCTCGGTCGACGATGGCCCGCACCACACGCCCGGAGGCGATCTCGCGAGCCGGCCCGCCCTCGGGACCGTCGATGGGCACCTCACGGGCCACCACGTCGAACGACATCCCGCGGTCCTGCTCGGAGACCTCGGTGACCTCGACCTCGACATCGGTCCCGATGGCAGAGGCCCGGCGGTGGCGCATCCAGACCTCAACCCCGACCGTGGTGCTGGTCGAGTCCACCCGTGCCGCCGCCGCGGCCACTGTGGCTGCTTCCATCCACGCCAACAGGCGGGGCGTGGCCAGGACCGGCACGTCGCCACTGCCCAGCGCGATCGCGGTGTCAGCGTCGGTCACGGTGAAGCGCAGCACGGTCATGGGGACGAGACTAGGCGCCGAACAGGCCGGTCAGGACACGAGGCCCAGCCTGCGCAGCTCCACCATCAGGTCGTGCGGGTTGCTCGAGGCGGCCAACGCGGCATCCAGGCTGACGATCCCATCGCGGTACAGGACCGTGAGGTGCTGGTCGAAGGTCTGCATGCCGTAGTAGCCGCCCTCGCTGACCAGCGAGGAGAGCATCGAGGTCTTGCTCGGGTCGGCGATCGCGTCGGCCACACGTCCCGTGTTGACGCACACCTCCATCACGACCGCCCGGCCGCGGCCGTCGGCACGCAGGACCAGCCGCTGGCAGAGGATCCCACGCAGGGCACCGGCCAGCGAGAATCGCACCTGCTGCTGCTCGTGCGGGGGGAAGAAGTCGATGATGCGGGCCACCGTCTCCTGGGCGTCGACCGTGTGCAGGGTGGACATGACCAGGTGGCCGGTCTCGGCCGCCGTGATCGCCGCCTTGACGGTCTCCAGGTCGCGCATCTCCCCGACCATGATCACGTCCGGGTCCTGGCGCATGGCACCACGCATGGCGGTCGCGAAGTCCTCGGTGTCCACGTGCACCTCGCGCTGGCTGATCATCCCCAGCTTGTCGAAGTGCACGATCTCGATCGGGTCCTCGATCGTGACGATGTTGACCTCACGATGGCTGTTGACGTGGTCGATCATGCCGGCCAGGGTCGTCGACTTCCCGGAGCCGGTCGGTCCGGTCACCAGGACCAGCCCGCGCGGCTCGGTCGCCAGGGCGGACACCACAGCGGGAAGGCCGAGGTTCTCCAGCGGATCAGCTCCGATGGCGACACGGCGGAACACCATTCCCGCCGATCCCCGCTGGCGGAAGGCATTGACCCGGAACCGGCCGAGGCCCTCGATCGCATAGGCGAAGTCCGCCTCGCAGGTGCGTTCGAAGTACTCGACAAGGTCGGAGCGCAGGACCTGGCGAACCATGTGCTCGGTGTCGTCGGCGGTCAGCTCGGGGGCCTGCAGCTTGCGCAGCCGCCCATCGATGCGCACCCGCGGGGGCGACCCGACCTTGACGTGCAGGTCCGAACCCCCGGATTCGACCAGGGCGCGCAAGTACGGTTCGACGGACCGGGCTGATGTTGCCCGGGTCGAACGTTCCGGCATCCCGAAGGAGACCGAACCCACGGATGAAAGGCTCACGTCGGTCTATTCGACCGGTGGGGTCCGGGTCTTGATCGTTACCCCGATCGGAGCAGCGCCGGACATGCACCGAGGAGGGACCGCGGGGTCCCTCCTCGGATGGTCCAGCCTCGCTCAGGCGTTGGGGCGACGGCCGTGGTTGGCCCCATTGCCCTTGCGGGAACGGCGCTTGCGGGCGCGCTTGCTCATGTCGACTCCTCAGGTCCTACGGATGCCCCATGGTCGCACACCGGCGCAGGGCGGGGGAAATCCCCGTCCGAGGGGTCCCGGCACGCTGGCCGGCGCACCGGCCCGGTCCGCGGACCGACGCGCTAGCGTCAGCCCCGTGGCGACCGAGTGGCAGCTCGACGACGTGAACGCCCTGCCTGAGATCACTGCGTTCTTCAGTGCAACTCCCCTCGGGGCGGCGACCTTCGGCTGGACGAGCGGGGTGGTCGCCGGCCTGGGACCGGCGGTGGTGAGGCTCACCGCGACACAGGTGACGTTCCGCAACCGGATCGGCTTCGCCTGGATCTGGCTGCCGGGGACGTGGCTGGCCCATCCACACGCTCCCGTCGTGCTGTCCCTGGGGCTGCGCCACGCGATCGACAGCGACCGCTGGAAGCAGGTCGTCGAGCCCTACCCCGGCCGCTGGATGCACCACCTCGAGGTGAGCGATCCAGCGGACCTCGACGACGAGGTCGCCGGATGGGTCGCCCACGCCTACCACGCGGGGACCTGACGGCCCGATCGACCACGCAGCAGGGACTTCCGGCCCTCGCCCCAGGCAGATCCGTCCTGCCACACTGGGCTACGGGTGCCTGCGTGCCCACGCTGGTGCACCCGTTGGAGGAGCCATGCGGCACGCACCACGTACGATCCTGTCGACCATGGCGGCACTGCTGCTGGCCGGAACGGCCGCCGGAGTTGCGTTCGGAGCTGACGCGTCCGGGTGTCAGGGGTCCGCCACGTCGACCACGGCGACCGGGCAGGAGATCCAGACCGTCACCGCTCCTGGTCCCGGAGCCACCCAGGATGATCCGTTCACCGTGGACTTCGACGGCCCGGTTGCCTGGGAGGGGTCCTCCGAGGCGGTGATCGCCAACGGGACCTGGACGGTCCGGGCCATGCCGTTCACGTTCACCGGCGAGGTGACGAACAGCTCGGGGGCAACAACAGCGCAGGGGACGGTGACCCCCGACGAGTACCTGCCGTTCGCCATCCCAGGGCTGGTCCTGGTGACCATCGACCTTGCCGGTGAGGGTGGCGCCTCCTGCAGCGTGTCCGGGTGGATCCAGTTCTCGGGCAACCCGCTGTCGTCCCCCGTCGGGTGGGTCGCGATCGGCCTGGCCGTGCTGGGCGGCATCGGGATGCTGGTGCTGCTGCGGATGCTCATCCACGTACCGGCCGTCCCTGTCGGTCAGAACCGGATCGGGCGCACGATCCTCGGGGTCCTGGCCGGCCTCGTGCTCGGTGTTGGTGTGGCTGCCCTGCTGGTCATGTACGGGGTGGTGGCCCTGGGCACGATGACCCCGCTGCTGGTGGTGGGTGGGACGACCCTGTTCGGGTTCATCCTGGGCCTGCTGCCCCGCCGGGGCGCAGCGGCGTAGAAGCGGCTCAGGAGGGCAGCTCGACGGTCGGCGTGTGCGCGTCGATCAGGGCGGCGATGCCCGGGGCGGCGGCCTCGACGTAGCCACGTGCCGACCCGCGCACCCGCCGGTAGGCCCGGCGCGCCGTCACCTGGCTGGTGCGTTCGGCACGGTCGTCGGTGATCGACAGGAGTGCCTCGGCCATGCTCGTGCGCTGCGTGGTCAGGATGTCGGCCAGCGGCTGGCCGGTGGTGACGTGCTGCTGGTAGAACGGGTCGAGCTGGTCGGCGAACGGATCGAGCAGCCCATCGACCGCGCTGGGGACGATGCCCGGGCGGATCCCGGTCAGGACCCGGTAGGCCGACCGGATGGCCATCCCGGAGAGGCCCGACGTCCGACAGCACCTCGTCCTCGATGAGCACGCAGGCATCGGACACCACGCCGGGTCGGGCGCCGGGGGCAGTCAGGTACGTGGACAGGTGCACGGCGACAATCCTGCCGCGTGTCGACGCGTGCGGTCAGGTTGGACGCGGCTCAGGGCACCGTCGGTGGTTCGTACCGGATCCGGACGCTGGCGAACTCGGCCACGAGCCGGGAGCGCAGCTGGGTGGGGGCGACATCGCAGCAGGACCGGGCGACCAGGGACTTCAGGACCCGTTCGACGTCGAACTCGTGCAGGCACGGGCCACATTCCTGCAGGTGGTGGGCGATCTTCTCGTGGTCGGGTGGCCCGATCTCGCCGTCGAGGAACTCGTACAGGTGCTCCAGGGCCGACCGGCAGTCCAGCTCGTGGGGGTTTCCGCAGCTCATGACCGATCCCCCTGGGCTTCCGGCCGGGATCAGGCCACGCTCGACCGCGTAGTCCTCGAGCTGGGTGCGCAACAGCTTGCGACCGCGGTGCAGCCGCGACATGACCGTGCCCACCGGAGTGCCCATGATCTCGGCGATCTCCTTGTAGGCGAACCCCTCGACGTCGGCGTAGTAGACCGCCATGCGGAACTCCTCGGGCAGGGCCGCCAGCGCGGCGGTGACATCGGAGTCGGGCAGCCCGTCGAGGGCCTCGGCCTCGGCCGAGCGCAGGCCCCCGCTGGTGTGCCCCTCGGCACGGGCCATCTGCCAGTCCTCGACGTCGTCGGTGGAGGACTGCAGCGGCTCGCGCTGCTTCTTGCGGTAGGAGTTGATGAACGTGTTGGTCTGGATCCGGTACAGCCACGCCCGCAGGTTCGTGCCGTCCTTGTACTGGTGGAAGGCCGCAAACGCCTTGAGGAACGTCTCCTGGACCAGGTCCTCGGCCTCCGCGGGATTGCGCGTGAGCTTCAGGGCCGCGCTGTACAGCGCGTCCAGGTGGGGCAGGGCATCGCGCTCGAACCGGGCCGACCGCGCGGCGTCCGACTCAGTCGGCGGCGGGCTTGCGGCTGTCATGGCACCTGAGCCTAGCGGCACACCTGTGGCCGCCCCACTCGTGATGGCTTCGTCGTCCAGCTGGACCAGCAACTCGGGCTCCTCGTCGTCGCAGGTGACAACGCCCGGCAGCGTCGGCCCATTCCCGCCGTGCGGTCCTACTCTGGGTGCCGTGGCGACTCGCGCGCAGGACCGGCGCTGGCTGACGCGCAACGTCAAGGTGCTCTCCGGGGTCTCCCTGGCCCAGGATGCGGCCAGCGAGCTGATGTACCCGCTGCTGCCGATCCTGCTGACCACGACGCTGGGTGCCCCTGCCGCGGTGGTGGGGCTCATCGAGGGCGTGGCTGAGGGCGTCGCTGCGGCGATGAAGTACTTGTCCGGGCGCTGGTCGGACAGGTTCGGCCGCAAGCCGGCAGTGGTGGGCGGCTACGGCCTGGCGGCCTTCGGCAAGGTGGTGATTGCGGCCGCAGCGGTCTGGCCCGTCGTCCTGCTCGGACGGGTCGTCGACCGCATCGGCAAGGGCATCCGCGGGGCACCACGCGATGCGCTGCTCGCCGACGGCGTCCCCCCTGAGGCCATGGGCAAGGTGTTCGGATTCCATCGTGCGGCCGACACCCTGGGGGCGGTCATCGGCCCGCTGCTCGGCCTGGCCATCCTCACGGCCACGGGTGACGACATCGGCCTGGCCCTCTGGATCGCGGTGATCCCGGCCGTGATCAGTGTGGCCCTGGCCACCCTCACCCGGGAGACCCGCCCTGCGGCGGCGCAGCGAACCCCCGGCAGGGCGGGTACCGCCGAGGCGACCCGGACCGACGACGCGCGCGCCGCTCCCCCGCCGCGTCCGCGCGCTGGCCGGCGTCCTGGGCCTGTTCGCGCTGGTCAACTTCCCGGACGCCCTGATCCTGCTGCGGGTCAACGAACTCGGCTACAGCGCAGCCCAGGTGACGGGCGCATACGCGCTGTTCAACCTGGCCAGCGCGGCCATCGCCTACCCGGCTGGCGCCCTGAGCGACCGGTGGCCACGCTCCCGCGTGTACGCCCTGGGCTTGGCCTGCTTCGCCGTGGGGTACATCGGGTTGGGGCTGGTGGAGGGCGCAGGGGCGGTGGTGGCGCTGCTCGTCGTCTACGGCGGGTTCGCGGGAATCACCGACGGGGTCGGCAAGGCATGGATCAGCGCCTTGGCCCCGCCGGACGTGCGCGGCCACGCTCAGGGGCTCCTCCAGGGCCTGGCCGGGGTCGGGATCCTGGTGGCCGGACTCTGGGCCGGCCTCCTGTGGACGGCGGGACCCGGTTCGGGAGTTGTGCCGCTGCTGGTCTCGGGAACCGTCGCCGCAGGCTGCGCCCTGGGGCTCTGGCTGTTCGGCCGCAGGCTGGATCCGGACGTGGACGTGACCGGCGCCCGGGGACTCAGCGGCGCTGGATGAGGGCGGCGAACATGCCGTCCGTGTCGTGCTCCCCCGGCCAGAGCCGCACGTACTGTCCGGCCACCGAACCGGCCGGGAGCGCGAGCTCCGGGCGCTCCCCCACCGGCAGGACGGTGCCGCCGAGTCGATCCGCCGTGGCGACCACGGCCTCTGTCTCGGCAAGGTGCGGCGAACAGGTCACGTACAGGACCAGACCACCAGGGCGCACCACCTCGAGGGCGCGAGCCAGCAGACGGCGCTGCAGTGCCGTGAGCTCGGCGAGATCCTCGGCCGACCGGCGCCACCTCGATTCGGGGCGCCGGCGCAGCGCCCCCAGCCCGGTGCACGGTGCGTCGAGCAGGACCCGGTCGTAGCCGGTGCCGATGTCGTCGACCGTGGCGTCGGCGACCAGGACGTCGTGGCGGCCCCGGACCGGTCGCAGGGAGGCCCGGACCAGGTCGGCACGATGGGGGTGCAGCTCGACGGCGGTGAGCGACCCGCCGCGCGCGGTGACCTGTCCGGCCAGCAGGGCCGCCTTGCCACCGGGTCCGGCGCACATGTCCAACCAGCGCGTGTCCGTCCCGTCGAGCGCTGCGTCGGCCAGGGCAAGGGCAACCACCTGGCTGCCCTCGTCCTGCACGCCGGCCGCGCCGGTGGCCACCTCCGGGATCGTCGCCGGGTTGACGGCATCAACCCGGATCGCCAGGCGCGACAGGGCGCCGTCGTGGGCGGACACTCCCTGCTGCGCGAGGCTGGCCGACAGCTCAGCGCGACCCAGCGTGCGCGCGACCAGCGTGACCGCACCCGAGGTGTTGTCCGCGAGCAGCTCGGCCCGGGTGTCGTCCCAGGTGCGCTGCGGTTTCGTCGTGGCCAGCGCGTCGTGGATGCCACCGACGATCCACCCCGGGTGCGAGGTCGCGACCGACAGGTGCGCCACCGGGTCCGACGCCATGGCGGGCAGCGCCCGGGAGGCGACCAGGTGCTCGATCCAGTCCTCCGCGGAGCCCCCACGGGCGACCCGCCGCAGGACGGCGTTGGCGAACCCCGCCGCGCCCTGGTTGACCGTCTGGCGGGCCAGCTCGACGGTCTCCCCGACGGCGGCGTGGTCGCTGACGCGCATGTTGTGCAGCTGGTGCACCCCCAGGCGCAGCGCGTTGAGCAGCTCGGGCTGGAGGGTGTCCAGGCCCCGGTCCACGCAGTCCGCGAGGATCGCGTCGTGCCTGCCACGCCAGCGCAGCGCACCGTAGCCGAGCTCGGTGGCGAATCCCGCATCACGCCCGGAGAGCCGGTGATGGGCCAGGATCCGGGGCCAGGCGATGTTCGCGTAGGCGCCGTCGAGCTCGACGGCGCGGAACAGGTCCAGGGCCGCCAATCGGGCGGGATCCATCCGCGCGGTCCGGCCCGCCGGCTTCCCGGAGGAGGTGGCGGGTGGACGCCCACCGGAGGCGGGTTTCCCCCCACGGGTTCGGTCCCGGTTGTCAGCCAAGGCGCTCGCCCGGCTCCACCCGCACGCCACGGGCCCAGTCCCCGGCCGCCATCAGCTTCTTGCCCTCGGCCTTGACCTCCCCGAGGAGCACCGCGTGCGTGGCCGTGCCGACCCAGGCGCTGTTCCTGTGCACCCGGATCCCACCGGCCGGCAGGTCGACGACCTCGGGTGCGGGCTGCACCGGGCCGAGCTTGATCCGCTCGCCCCGGAACTCGCTCCACGCCCCCGGCGCGGGCGTACAGCCGCGGATCAGCCGGTCGACGCGCATCGCCGGATCGGTCCAGACCACCCGGGCGTCCTCGACGCGGATCTTGGGCGCCAGGCTCACGTCGTCACCGGACTGCGGCACCGCGACCAGCGCACCGGCCTCGAGCCCGTCGAGGGTTGCCACCAGGAGCCCTGCGCCGGACACCGCCAGGCGGCCCAGGACGTCGCCGGCCGTGTCGGTGGGCCGGATCTCGTCGGTGACGACCCCGAACACCGGCCCAGTGTCCAGGCCCTGCTCCAGCCGGAAGGTGCTCGCCCCGGTGATCTGGTCACCGGCCATGATCGCGTGCTGCACAGGCGCGGCCCCACGCCACGCCGGGAGCAACGAGAAGTGCAGGTTGATCCAGCCCTGTGGGGGGATGGCCAGCGCGGCCGGTGGGATGAGCCCGCCGTAGGCGACGATCGGGGCGGCGTCGGGGGCGATCTGGGCCAGCCTCTCCAGGAACTCCGGGTCGCCGGCCCGAGGCGGGCGCAGGAGTTCGATGTCCTCGGCCAGGGCGATCTCCGCGACCGGGGAGGGCATCAGGCGACGGCCCCGGCCTGCGGGTGCGTCCGGTCGGGTGAGGACAGCCACGACCTCGTGCGGCGAGGCCAGGATCGCCAGCAGCGCGGGCACCGCCGCCTGCGGGGTACCCGCGAACAGGACCCGCATCAGCCCAGGCCCGGGCGCAGCGAGTGCGGGCTGAACCGCACCACCGGGGCCGGGGCGCCGAACCACTCGGACTCCCGGATCTCCTTCATCGCCGCCTTGCGCGCTGCCGTGTCCAGCCGGTCGATGAACAGGATCCCGTCGAGGTGGTCGGTCTCGTGCTGCACGCAGCGCGCGAGCAGCTCCGAGCCCTCGATGGTGACCGGCTCCCCGTGCATGTTCATGCCCTTGGCGACGACGCGCAGGGCCCGTATGGTGTCGAACGTCAGGCCGGGCAGGGACAGGCAGCCCTCCTCGCCGAGCTCCTCCTCGTCGGACAGGTCGAGGCTCGGGTTGATCAGGTGGCCGACGACGTCGTCGACCCAGTAGGTGAAGACCCGCAGGGAGACCCCGATCTGCGGGGCGGCCAGACCGACCCCGGGGGCGTCCATCATCGTGTCCGTCAGGTCGGCCACCAGGGTGCGCAACTCCTTGTCGAACGTCTCGACCGGGGCCGCGGGCGTGCGCAGGATGGGGTCGCCGAACAGTCGGATGGGTTGCAGCGGCATGCCCACATTCTACGGGCGGATCACCTCAGCGTCACCGGATCCATCCGCACCGAGACCATCGGTGACTTCCTGGCACTGCGCACGGCCTGCAGCCGGTGCACTGCTGCGCTCAGGTGTGGGCCGTCGGCGACGGATACTGCGACGAGCCACGTCACGGTGCCGTCGGTGCCGGGCAGCGGACCGGAGCGCCGCAGGACCCGGTCGCCGAGCTCCTCGGCCAGGGCGTCGGCGACCTCGAGCGCCGGCAGCGCGGCGCCCGTGAGCTGTGCGATGCGCACCGCCGGGGGCAGGTGCAGCGCGGCCCGCTCGGCAAGCTCCCGCTCGGCGTACCCGTGCGCGTCCCAGCGGACCAGTGCCTGCACCTCGCGCATGTCGGGCTCCCCGACGACCAGGACCCGGCCCCCGTCCGCAGCCGGGCGGACCAGCGCCGCTGCGGCGAACCAGCGGCGCAGCACCTCCTCGGCCACGCGCAGGCCGGGCCGGGACAGGGCGGCCGCCGCATCGAGCACCACGAGCGCGCCGTACCCGTCCGGGCCGGGATCGGGTTCGGCACCGGGTGTGGCCACGACCAGGACGTGGGGCCCGGGCAGCGCGCGGACGTGCTCCTGGCCCGAGGACGTGACCACCTGGACCCCCGGCAGGGCGCGGCCGAACTCCTCGGCGGTCCGCCGGACACCCACGACCACCGCGCGGACCACCTGCCCGGCGCACACCGGGCACCGCCAGTCCCGAACAGGGCCATGGGCCCGGCAGGAGGGCTGTCGATCCGGCCCCTGGGCCTGCATGGGCCGGGCGCACTGCGGGCAGGCCACCGGCTCCCGGCAGGACTGGCACGCGAGCATCGGCAGGTAGCCGGCCCGCGGGACGCTCACCAGGACCGGTCCGAGAGCCACCGCGGCGCGCAGGATCTCGATCGCCACGGAGGGGATCCGCGATCCGGAGCGCGCCGGGTCGGCGGCGAGGTCGGCGGCGACCTGGACGCGCGGCATCCGCGCGCGCAGGACCGGTCGCGCCACCTCGATCGACGCCAGCCACCCCGAGGCGGCCATGCGGGCACCCTCCAGCGTCACCGAGGAGCCTCCGAGCACCAGGGACGTGTCGGTCGCAGCACTGCGCAGCGCTGCGACCTCCCGGGCGTGCCAACCCGGTGCCATCGGCTCGGCCAGCGACTCGTCCCCGTCATCCCAGACGACGATCGCCCCGAGGTCGACCACGGGGGCGAACACCGCCGCGCGGGTGCCGACCACGACCCGCGCCGCGCCGCCGAGCACGGTCAGGAACGCGCGGTAGCGGGCCTCGGGCCCGGACTCGGCGACGAGTCGGACGCAACCGACCCCCTGCTCGCCGAGCGCCTTCGTGACGCGGTCCACCTCGGCCGCGTCGGGGACCACGACGAGGACCCCCCGGCCGCGTGCGGTCACCGCACGGGCCAGCTCGGCGATGCGGGCCCCGACCTGCTCGCCGGGGGCCGACAGCCACAGAGCGCGCATCGGGACCGGCCCCCCGATCCCGCCGACCAGCTCGGCGCCACCGCGGTAGGCCGCCCAGGCCGAGGGATCCACCGGGTCCAGCTGTTGGCCGCCGCCGCCCGGCGGAACCGCGGGCCGGGACTCCACCCGGGCGTGCCGGGGTGGCACCGCGAAGCGCAGGACGTCGGCCAGGGTCCCGGCGTAGCGGTCGGCCACCGCCCGGCACAGGTCGGCGATCTCCGGCGTCAGGACCGGCGGACCGTGCACGGAGCTCAGTGGCTGCAGCTCACGCTCTGAGGTGTCGACCCGCTCCAGGATGAATCCGTCCACCAGCCTGCCCGCCAGGCGCACACGCACCCGGACACCGGGCTGTGCGGCCGCCGAGAGCTTCTCCGGAACCTCGTAGTCGAAGACGCGGTCCAGGTGTGGAACCGGGGTCAGGAGCGCAACCCGGGCCACCGGGAGCAGCTCGGCCGAGGGGTGGCGGACGCGGGCCCGCCGCGCCCGCATCGGCGCCGGTCGGCTCCTCGGGGAGCAGCGGGATCTGGCCCTGCGTCATGGTGTGCTGACCCCGGCCCCCAGCGGGATCGCCCAGTGCGTGAACGATCGGGTCACCCCCATCCCGAGCCGCTGGTAGAACGGCAGTGCGCCGGTGTTCGAGTCGGTGGACAGGCACGTGGCCCGTCGGCCCCGGGCGTGTGAGAGGACGAATGCCCGGCGCATCAGCGCACTGCCGATCCCACGGCCGCGCTCCTGCGGGTGCGTGGCCAGCTTGTCGACCCACAGCTCATGGCCGTCGTCGATCAGGAAGGCGGCACCGACGATCCGGCCGTCGGGACCGACGGCGACCTGCAACTGGTCGGAGGTGAATCCCTCCCTCCGGGTGACCATCGCCTGCCAGGTGGCCAGCGTTGAGGGCGGCCGGTCGGGCCACTCGCTGAAGGCCAGCTCCATGGTCTCGAGGGCCGCCAGCTCGTCAGCAGGCCGCGACTCGCGCAGCACGACCCCAGCCACCTCGCTCGGGTGCGGCGGAACCGCTGCGTCGTGGTCGAGCCGGAGGATCCACGCGGTACGTACTGGCAGCGCACCGGCGGACTGCATCAGGGCGATGGCGTCGCCGCGGGCGTCGTCGATGGTCTGGCCGATCCGATCGGCGCCCAGCTCCCACGCGCGGTGCACCGACCACTCCACCAGCGCCCGACCCAGGCCGAGGCCCCGCTGGTCCGGATGCACGTCTGCCCAACGGGTCCGCCGGCGCAGGATCAGGGCCCACGCCGACAGGGAACCCCCCGGACCGCGCACGACCAGGGCGTCACGCGCCCGGTCCGCCCCCACGAGGTCGCCGATCAGGTCGGCGCGCTCGTACATCGCCTCACCGGAGTCGTGGAGCTCACAACCCCGCACGAGGGCGACCACGGCGTCGACGTCCCCATCTGCCAGCGGATCCGCGGTGAACCCCGCTGGCAGGTCGATCACAGGCCCGCGGCAGCCCGCAGGTCGTCGACGCGGTCGAGGCGCTCCCAGGTGAAGGTCGAGTCACCGGCGGACTCACGGCCGAAGTGGCCGTAGGCCGCGGTGGGACGGTACTTCACGACCGAGGTGTCCAGCAGCTGCAGGTCGCGGATGATCGCACCGGGTCGCAGGTCGAACACCTCGAGGACGGCCCCCTGGATCGCCACATCGGGCAGGACCCCGGTGCCGAAGGTCTCCACGAACACCCCGACCGGGTGCGCCTTGCCGATCGCGTAGGCCACCTGGACCTCGCACCGGGTCGCAAGCCCGGCAGCCACCACGTTCTTGGCCACCCACCGCATCGCGTAGGCCGCCGAGCGGTCCACCTTCGACGGGTCCTTGCCGGAGAACGCCCCACCCCCGTGCCGGGCGAAGCCGCCATAGGTGTCGACGATGATCTTGCGGCCCGTCAGGCCCGCATCGCCCATGGGGCCGCCGGTGACGAACCGACCCGTGGGGTTCACGAGCAGCCGCACGCCGGAGGTGTCCAGGTCGAGCCCGGAGAGGACCGGCTCCACGACGAACTTGCGGATCTCCGGGGCGAGCTGGGCCTCGAGGTCCACCTCCTCGGCGTGCTGGGAGCTCACGACGATCGTGTCCAGGCTGACCGCCTGCGTGCCCTCGTACCCGATGGTCACCTGGGTCTTGCCATCCGGGCGCAGGTAGGGCAGCTGGCCCGACTTGCGCACGGCGGTCAGCTGCTCGGCGAGCTGGTGGGCCAGGTGGATGGGCAGCGGCATGAGCTCGGGGGTGTCGGTGCAGGCGAACCCGAACATGAGGCCCTGGTCGCCGGCCCCCTGGCGGTCCAGCGCGTCACCGGAACCCTCGACGCGCTCCTCGAAGGCGTCGTCCACGCCCTGGGCGATGTCCGGGGACTGCCGACCGATGGAGACCTGCACGCCGCAGGACTCGCCGTCGAAGCCCTTCTCGGAGTGGTCGTAGCCGATCTCCAGCACGACGGTGCGGATGATGTCCATCACCTCGGCGTAGCCCTCGGTGGTGACCTCGCCGGCGACATGCACCTGGCCGGTGGTGAGCAGGGTCTCGACCGCGACGCGGGACCGGGGGTCCTGGCGCAGGAGGTCGTCGAGGATGGCGTCGCTGATCTGGTCGGCCATCTTGTCGGGGTGTCCCTCGGTGACGGACTCCGAGGTGAACAGACGTGTCGTGGTCATTGAGCAGGCCCTTCTGAGGGTTTGATCGGGCACCTGCGGCCCGGCGTACGGGATCAGATCCTACGGTGCCTGAGCGCCGAGTCCGACCACGCGGTCCCAGACGGCGTGTGCCACCTGCGCCTTCGTGCCGGCGTGCGGGCCGTCGACGGCCCCGTCGGGGGTGAGCAGGTGGACCACGTTGTCCGGCCGGCCGAAGACCGACCCACCCGACACGTCGTTGAGCACCAGGAGGTCCACGCCCTTGCGCTCGAGCTTGGCCCGGGCATGCGCCAGCGGATCGCCCTGGGCGTCGCCGGTCTCGGCGGCGAACCCGACGAGCACGGTGTGCCCGGGCAGCGTCCCGGCCGTACGGGCGTCGACGAGCCCGGCCAGGATGTCGGGGTTGGCAACCAGGGCGATCGACTCCGGTGCGGACCCGGCAGCCGAGTCCTTCTTGATCTTGTCCGGGGCGACATCGGCGGGGCGGAAATCGGCCACGGCTGCGGCCATCACGACGACATCGGCCCCCACGGCGGCGTCCATGACCGCCTGCTGAAGCTCCAGGGCGCTGCCAGCACGCACGATCGTGCAACCCGCGGGATCCGGCAGCTCGACGTTCGCGCTGACCAGCGTCACCGAGGCCCCGCGGGCGGCGGCGGTGGTGGCCAGGGCGTAGCCCTGCAGGCCGCTGGAGCGGTTGCCCAGGAACCTCACGGGGTCCAGCGCCTCACGGGTCCCGCCGGCGCTGATCACGACCTGGAGCCCGGCCAGGTCACGGGCCCCCCCGGTGTGCAGCACGGCGCCGACCGCGGCGGCGATCGCCTCCGGCTCGGGCATCCGACCGGGACCGGTGTCGGCACCCGTGAGCCGGCCCACGGCGGGGTCCAGCACGATCACGCCGCGCTCGCGCAGGGTGGCGACATTGGCCCGGGTCGCTGGGTGCAGCCACATCTCGGTGTGCATGGCCGGCACCATCACGACCGGGCAGGTGGCGGTCAGCAGGGTGGCTGCGAGCAGGTCGTCGGCCCGGCCAGTGGCCGCACGCGACAGCAGGTCCGCGGTGGCCGGGGCCACCACGACCACGTCAGCGGACTTGCCCAGGCGGACGTGCTCCACGCCCTCGACGTCATCCCAGACCGTGGTGTGCACGGGGTGCCCGGAGAGGGCGGCCCACGTGGCCGATCCGACGAACTTCAGCGCCGACTCGGTCGGCACCACGCGCACGTCGTGCCCGGACTCGGTGAGCAGGCGCAGCAGGTGGGCCGACTTGTAGGCCGCGATCCCGCCCGCGACGCCGAGGATGACGTGCGCAGGCGCGCTCGTCAGAGGGACTCCTCGACAGGCTCCTCGATGGGCTCCACCGAGAGCAGGCCCTCGTTGATCTCGCGCAGGGCGATCGACAGCGGCTTCTCCTGCGGGTGGGTCTCCACCAGCGGGCCGACGTACTCCAGCAGGCCCTCGCCGAGCTGGGAGTAGTAGGCGTTGATCTGGCGCGCACGCTTGGCGGCCTCGATGACCAGCGAGTACTTCGAGTGGGTCGTGGTCAGAAGCTCGTCGATGGGCGGATGGGTGATGCCCTCGGGGCGGATGCTGGTGCCGGACACGGCGAACCCTCCTGTGGGGAACTGGATCACGTCGGGCGGAAGGCGCCGGCGGTGAGCCTCTCAGGCCGGGTGGCCCGGATCTGCGAGCGAAGTCTACCAACTCCCGGGCGGCCCGGACCACATCGTCGTTGACGACCACGGCGTCGAACTCCGCGGCAGCCGCCATCTCCTCCCGGGCGCGCGCCAGCCGGCGCGTGATGGCGGCCTCGTCCTCGGTGGCCCGGCCGCGCAGGCGGGCCTCCAGGTCGGCGAAGCTGGGCGGGGTCAGGAACACGGTCAGGGCCTCGGGCATCGCCGCCCGGACCTGGCGTGCGCCCTGCAGCTCGATCTCGAGCAGCACCGACTCGCCGGACGCCAGGCGCGCCTCGACCGGCTCACGGGGCGTGCCGTACCGGTTGCCGGCGAACTGCGCCCACTCCAGGAACCCGCCCTCGGCGACCGCTCGGGTGAACCGGTCCTCGGTCCAGAAGTGGTACGAGGCCCCGTCGACCTCCCCGGGCCGGGGCGCGCGGGTGGTGGCCGAGACCGAGATCCACAGGTCGGGCAGCATCCGGCGCAGCTCGGTGACGACGGTGCCCTTGCCCACCCCACTGGGTCCGGTCAGGACCACCAGCCGTCCGCGCATCACGCGGCAGTCCCCGGGTATCGCGTTGCGATCAGGTGGGTGATCTCCTCGACCTGGCGGGGCCCCAGCCCACCGACCCGGCGGTTGGCAGCGATGCCGATGTCCTCCATGATGTCCGCGGCGCGGACCGGACCGATCCCTCGGAAGCTGGACAGCAGCTCGACGACCTTCATCCGCGCCAGGATCCGTCCGCGCTCGTCGGTGCCCTGCCCGTCGCGCAGGACGTCGGCGACCTGGACGCTGCCGTCGGCGAGGCCGACCCGCACCTGGGCGCGCAGCTGGCGGGCGGCGCACGCCCTTGGCCGCGGCCGCGGCTCGCGCCTGCGCGGTCAGCGGCGGCGGGGGTGGACCGGGCGCGGCGCTCATGGGCGCTGGCTCCAGGGACTGCGCCAATCGCCGGGCGGCCGCGGCCGGGTCGGCCGCCGCGGTGATCGGCCGGCCGATCACCAGCAGGTCTGCACCAGCCGGCCAGGGCCTGCTTCGGGTGTGGCAACCCGGGACTGGTCGGCCGTCGCACTGCCCTCCCCGGTCGCCGGTCGGACACCGGGGGTGATCAGCGTCGACCTCGGCGGGGACCACCGCACGGATCGGCCGCCACCTCCTGCGGCGAGCACACGATGGCCCGAGCGCCTGCCGAGACGGCCATCCGGGCCAGGCGGACCGCCGCGTCGAGCGCCGGGCCCCGCATCCCGACGGCGTCGAGGTCGGCCTCCGACATGGACGTGAGCACCGTCACCGCGGTGATCCGGGTCCCGGGCAGGGCGTCGGCAGCGGCAGCGACCATGGCCGGGCCGCCGCTGGCGTGCACCGTCAGGTAGTCCGGCGCCAGGGGGGCGATGCTGCGCGCCGCTCCGGCGACGGTGTTCGGGATGTCGTGCAGCTTCAGGTCCAGGAACATCGCGCATACCGGCGCAACGGCTCGCGACCTCGTCGACGATCCCCGCACCGTCGCGCAGGAAGGTCTCGAGCCCCACCTTCATGACCGACACGTGGGGGCCAGCTGCCGCGGCCCAGGCCAGGACGGTCGCCCGATCGGGTCCGTCGAGAGCCAGTGCGATCGGTGCGCTCATGCCTTCTCCTCCACCGCTGCCCGACGGGCGTCCATCGCGGCCACATGCCGGGCCTGCATCATGTGGCCCAGGCCCACAGCATCCGAGAGCCGGGCGAACCCCCGGGCGGCCAGGAGGTCGTGCAGCTCGGCGGAGATCCGGGCCGGGGCGTGCGGGTCGTTGAACACGGCCGTGCCGACCGAGACCGCACTGGCACCTGCGAGCAGGAACTCGAAGGCGTCCTGGCCGGTGCGGATGCCGCCCATGCCCAGGATCGGCACCTTCGGGAAGGCCGCGTGCACCTGCCACACGGCGCGCACCGCCACCGGGCGGATCGCCGGGCCGGACAGGCCACCGGTCATCCCGCCGAGCATCGGGCGCATGGTGTCCGGGTCGATCACCATGCCGAGCAGCGTGTTGATCAGTGACAGCCCGTCGGCGCCCGCGTCGAGGACCGACTTGGCGATCGCCACGATGTCGGTGACGTCGGGGCTGAGCTTGGCCAGCACCGGGACGTCCGGCGACGTGTGCCGGCGGACCACCTGGACGACCGACCCGGCCGAGAACGGGTCGCAGGCGAACACCTGGCCGCGGGACTCGACGTTCGGGCAGGAGATGTTGACCTCCAGCGCGGCGATCCCCGGCTCATGGCGCAGCCGCTGGGCGAGCTTCTGGTACTCCTGCACCGACCCGCCGGCGATGGAGACGACGGTGCGGATGCCACGCTCGCGCAACCAGCGCAGGTCCTTGTTGATGAACTCCTCGATGCCGGGGCCCTGCAGGCCGATCGAGTTGAGCATCCCCGACGGGGTCTCGGCCATCCGCGGAGTCGGCCGCCCGGAGCGTGGGTTGAGCATGATCGACTTGGTGACCACCGCGCCGATCGAGGTGAGGTCCAGGAACGGGGCCAGCTCGCGTCCGGCCGCAGCGCACCCGGACGCGGTCAGGACCGGGTCGGGCATCTGGAACGTGCCCAGCCGGGTGGACATGTCGACCCGTGCGGCACCGGGGACCGGCGCGCCGGCGGCCATCAGTGCCCCCCTGCCACGGGAGCGCCCAGGGTGTCCGGTGGGACGGTGCCCACCTCCGACCAGCGGACATCGCTGCCGCGGAACACCGGCCCGTCGGTGCAGGAGCGCACCATCCGGGTGACGCCGTCCGAGCCGCGCACGGGCAGCACGCAGGTCATGCACACACCGATCCCGCACGCCATCGACTCCTCGACCGCGCACTGGCTGTGCACCCCGGTCTCGGCAGCGACGCCGGCGACCGCGGCCAGCATGGCCATCGGCCCGCACGCGTACACGACGTCCGCGCCCGAGGCCCGGATGATGTCCGGCAGCGGGTCGGTGACCCGACCGCGGATCCCCAGCGAGCCGTCATCGGTCGTGACCGTGACCGACGCCGACGCGCGCTTGGCCTCCAGGACCCCGAAGAGCCGGTCCTCGGTCGCCGCCCCGAGCACCATGTCCACGCGGCAGCCCCGTGCGCGCAGCTGCTCGGAGAGCATGAACAGGGGTGCCGCGCCGTACCCGCCGGCCACCAGCACGCAGGACACCGGCTCCTTGGGCAGCGTGAACGGCCGGCCCAGCGGGCCGATCACGTCGAGCTTGTCCCCACGCCGGCGGTCCGCCAGCCACCGGGTGCCCTTGCCGTGGGTCGCGAACACGACCTCGACCGTGCCGCCCGCGGCCCCGCCGGGGGTGACCCGATGGATGGAGAACGCCCGGCGCAGGAGCATGCCCGAGCCCTCACCGCCCACCGCCAGGGCCACGAAGTGCCCGGGTCGGGTTGCCTCCGGGATGCCCGGCGCCACCAGGGTGAGGTGGTGGTAGGCACCCGTGCGGCGCAGGCTGACGACCTCGGCGGTGACCTGGACCGACATCACGCCCCCGCCGGTGCCGCGGCAGCTCCCGGGGCCGGCAGCCCCCGGAGCATCGCAAGCTCCTGGGCATGCTCCTGCAGGGAGCGGACCCCGATGTCGCCGGCGAGCAGGGCCTCGATCCCCTGGACCGCGGCGCCGAGCCCCTGCACGGTCGTGATGCACGGGACGCCCCGCAGGACCGCAGCGGTGCGGATCTCGTAGCCGTCGAGCCGGGAGCCCACCCCGTAGGGCGTGTTGACGATGAGGTCGATGTGCCCGCCGAGGATCGCATCGACGGTGTTCATCCCCTCGCCGGGCTCGTGGATCTTGCGGATGTCGCAGACCTTCACCCCGTTGCGGCGCAGGACGTCGGCGGTGCCGCCCGTGGCCGTGATCTCGAAGCCCAGGTCGGCAAGCCGCTTGAGCGGGAAGATCATCGAGCGCTTGTCGCGGTTGGCCACCGAGACGAACACCGTCCCGCTCGTCGGCAGGCCCGAGGAGTACGCGGCGATCTGGGACTTGGCGAAGGCGGTGCCGAAGTTGGCGTCGAGGCCCATCACCTCACCGGTGGAGCGCATCTCCGGGCCCAGGACGGTGTCCACGCCGTGGAACCGGCCGAACGGCAGGACCGCCTCCTTGACCGCGATCATCCCCCCGTCGGCGAGGTCGGCAGCATCCCCGACCGGCGGCAGGGTGCCGTCCGCGCGCAGGTCGGCGATGGTCTCACCCAGGGCGATCCGGGCCGCGGCCTTGGCCAGCGGGACGCCGGTGGCCTTGGCCACGAACGGCACGGTGCGCGAGGCCCGGGGGTTGGCCTCCAGCACGTAGAGGATGTCGGCGGCGATCGCGTACTGCACGTTGAGCAGGCCCTGGACGCCGACGCCCCGGGCGATGGCCTCGGTGGAGGTGCGGATCCGGGCGATGTCGGCCCGGCCCAGGGTGATGGGGGGCAGCGCGCAGGCCGAGTCCCCGGAGTGGATGCCGGCCTCCTCGATGTGCTCCATCACGCCGCCGAGGTACAGCTCGGTGCCGTCGTAGAGCGCGTCGACGTCGATCTCGAGGGCGTCGTCGAGGAACCGGTCGACCAGCACCGGGTGCTCCGGGCTGACCTGCGTGGCCCGGTCGATGTACGAGGCCAGCATCGGCTCGTCGTAGACGATCTCCATGCCCCGCCCGCCCAGCACGTACGACGGCCGGACCAGCACCGGGTAGCCGACCTCGTCGGCGACGGCCTTGGCCTCGTCGAAGGACGACGCCATCCCGAACTTCGGGGCCGGCAGGCCGGCGGCGGCCAGCACCCGGCCGAAGGCCCCGCGCTCCTCGGCCAGGTCGATGGCGGCCGGGGACGTGCCCACGATCGGGACCCCGGCCTCCTGCAGGCCGTGGGCCAGGCCCAGCGGGGTCTGCCCGCCGAGCTGGCAGATGACGCCGGCCACCGGGCCGGCCTCGAGCTCGGCGTGGTAGACCTCCAGGACGTCCTCGAGGGTGAGCGGCTCGAAGTACAGCCGTGAGGAGGTGTCGTAGTCGGTGGAGACGGTCTCGGGGTTGCAGTTGATCATGATCGTCTCGAACCCGACCTCGCGCAGGGTCAGCGAGGCGTGCACGCACGAGTAGTCGAACTCGATGCCCTGCCCGATGCGGTTCGGCCCGGAGCCGAGGATGATCACGGCCGGCACCTCGCGCGGCTCGACCTCGGTCTCCTCGTCGTAGGACGAGTAGTGGTAGGGCGTCCTCGCGGCGAACTCGGCCGCGCACGTGTCCACGGTCTTGAAGACCGGGCGGATGCCCAGGGCGTGGCGCACCCCGCGCACCACGTCGGCCGGCATCGCCCGCGCCGCACCGATCTGGGCGTCGGAGAACCCGTGCCGCTTGGCCAGGCGCAGCAGCTCGGGGGTGAGCATCCGCGCGGTGCGCACCTGCTCACCGACCTCGTTGAGCAGCACGATCTGGTCCAGGAACCACGGATCGATCCGGGTCGCGGCGTGCACCTCGTCGATCGAGGCCCCAGCACGCAGCAGGGCCTGGACCTCCTCCAGCCGACCGTCGTGCGGGACCCGGACGGACTCGAGCAGCGCGTCCCGATCGAGGTCACGCGGGTCGCCGACCCAGCTGAACCCGGCGTCCTTCTTCTCCAGGGAGCGCAGGGCCTTCTGCAGCGCCTCGGTGAAGTTCCGGCCGATCGCCATGGCCTCGCCCACGCTCTTCATGTGCGTGGTGAGCTCGTGGTTGGCCGAGGGGAACTTCTCGAATGCGAACCGCGGCGCCTTGACCACGACATAGTCCAGGGTCGGCTCGAAGCTGGCCGGGGTGCTCTGCCCGTTGGGGCGGGTGGTGATGTCGTTGGGGATCTCATCCAGCGTGTAGCCGATGGCCAGGCGCGCGGCGATCTTGGCGATCGGGAAGCCGGTGGCCTTGGAGGCCAGCGCCGAGGAGCGCGAGACCCGGGGGTTCATCTCGATCACGATCATCCGCCCATCGCTGGGGTCGATCGCGAACTGGATGTTGCAGCCGCCGGTGTCGACACCCACGGCCCGGATGATCTCGATGCCCACGTCGCGCATGTGCTGGTACTCGCGGTCGGTCAGGGTCAGCGCCGGCGCCACGGTGATGGAGTCACCGGTGTGCACACCCATCGGGTCGACGTTCTCGATCGAGCAGACGACCACGACGTTGTCGTTGCGGTCGCGCATCAGCTCGAGCTCGTACTCCTTCCAGCCCAGGATCGACTCCTCGAGCAGGACCTCGGTGGTCGGCGAGGCCTGCAGTCCGGCCCCGGCGATCTCGTGCAGGCCGGCCTCGTCGTGGGCGATGCCCGAACCGGCGCCACCCATCGTGAACGAGGGGCGGACGACCACCGGGTAGCCGAGGTCCTCGACGGCCGCGAGGCACTCGGCCATCGTGTGGCAGATCACCGAACGGGCTGACTCCGCCCCGATCGAGGCGACGATCTCCTTGAACCGCTCGCGGTTCTCGCCACGCTCGATCGCCTCGGTGTTGGCCCCGATCAGCTCCACCCCGTACTTGTCCAGCGTCCCGTCGGCGTGCAGCGCCATCGCCGCGTTGAGCGCGGTCTGGCCGCCGAGTGTGGGCAGCAGCGCGTCGGGGCGCTCCTTGGCGATGATCTTGGTCACGAACTCGGGGGTGATCGGCTCGATGTAGGTCGCGTCGGCGAACTCCGGGTCGGTCATGATCGTCGCCGGGTTCGAGTTGACCAGGATGACCCGCAGTCCCTCGCTGCGCAGGATCCGGCACGCCTGGGTGCCGGAGTAGTCGAACTCCGCGGCCTGTCCGATGACGATGGGTCCCGAGCCGATGACCAGGACCGAGGTGAGGTCAGTGCGCCGCGGCATCGACGGCCTCCCTGCTGCTGGTGCCGGACATGGCCGTGAGGATGGGCATCGCCCACTCCTTCCCCGCCTCGCAGGACGGACTTAAAGGAGGCTTCCGATGGAGGCTTCAGTTGGCGCCGATCATACCGGGCGACCCGCGGGCGCACCGCGAGGCCCGGCGGCACAGCGGGCCGCGGCGCGGGCCCGGGGCCCCGGACCGCGCACTACCCTCGCCCTGTGCCCTCCCCGTCCCAGCACCGCGCGAACGACCGGCCGGTGGAGCACCTGCGCGTGGCGGTGTCCGGCCACCCCGGGACGCAGGTCCGGGTGGAGGTGCACCACCCGGAGGCCCCGATCGTCGCGCTGTTCGAGGCCGGCCTCGGGCTGCCGCTGGAGGTGTGGCATCCGGTTGTCGCGAACCTGCCGGGGGTCTGCTGCATCCTCGCCGACCGCCCCGGCCTGGGCGGGTCGACCCGGTGGGCGCACCCACCCGGGCTCACGGACCAGGTGGGCCTGATCGGCGACGTCCTGGCAGCCGCGTTGGATCCCGCCCGACCTGTGGCGCTCGTCGGGCACTCCTACGCCGGGATCCTCGTGGAGGCCTTCGCCCGGGTGCACCCGCACCAGGTCCGCGCCCTCGTCCTGGTGGATCCCTCGCTGCCGGAGCATGAGGCGTTGACCCTGACCCCGCTCGAGCGCTTCCCCGACCTCACCCGGGATCTGGCTCGCCGCCTGGGTGGGATCGGGCGATGGGTCGGCTGGGCAGTTGCCGCCGCAGGCACCGTGGGCCCCGGTGCGGGCGGCAGCGCCGCCGAGCCCATCGCACGGGCCTACTGCGGACCCGCTGCACCAACAGACCGTGATCGACGAGCTGCTGGCCATCGGCCAGGAGTCGCAGGAGTTGCTCTCGCTCGCGGTGGGCAATCGCCTGCCACCCGTGCCGATCCGGATCCTCGGCGCCACCCGTCGGGCTGGTCCGCTGCCCCGGCGGCGGGGCAGGTGGTTGGCGGACCTGCGCAGGCGCAGCATCACGCTCGGCCCGACCGCGCAGGTGGTCGAGGTTGAGGGCGCCCACCTGCTCATGCTGGACAACCCGCAGGCGACGTCGACCGCGATCGTGGACGCCATGGCCCCGATCGCCGGCCCGGAGTCGTCCTAGAGGGTCGCCTGCACCTCGACCACGGAACCGGCCGGGGCGAGGGGCACGAGGTTGCCCGCGACCGGCTGGCCGTCGACCACGAGACTCGCTCGCGAGCCGGGGGCGCCGGAGTTCGTGACGCTGATCCGGTAGGTGGCCCCACGGAACACCCGGGTGACGTCCCAGTTCGGCACGTCCGGGCCGATCTGCGGGTCGATGACCAGCCCGTCGTAGGTCGGGCGCACCCCGAGCAGGTACTGCGACACGGTCACGAAGTTCCAGGCGGCCGTCCCGGTGAGCCAGGAGTTCTTCGCCTCGCCGTGGCGGGGAGCCTCCTTGCCGGCGATCATCTGGGCGTAGACGTACGGCTCGAGCCGGTGGATCTCGGAGATGTCCTCGCGGTAGGCCGGGGTGATCCGCCGGTAGTAGTCGAAGGCGCGCTCACCGCGGCCGACCATCGTCTCGGCGATGATCACCCACGGGTTGTTGTGGCAGAAGATCCCACCGTTCTCCTTGTAGCCCGGCGGGTACGTCGAGACCTCGCCCAACTCGATCCGGTAGCTGGTGTACGCGGGGTACTGCAGGACCAGTCCGTGCTCGGTGCCGAGCAGCTCGCCGACGGAGTCCAGGGCCTGCACCGCCACGCTGCTGGCGTGCTCCGGGTCGGCCGGGTCGGTGGCCGTCAGGCCGATCCCACCCATGATGGCCATCCCCTGCGGCTCGATCCAGATCTTGCCCTCCTCGTGGGCGTCGGTGCCGACCGGCTGGCCGTAGAAGTCGTAGGCCCGCAGGAACCACTGCCCGTCCCAGCCGTGGGCCAGCACGGCCGCACGCATCTCGTCCACGGCAGCACGTGCGCGTGCGGCCACATCGGCCAGGCCCCGGCGCTCTGCGATCTCGGCGTACTCCGGGCCGATCGCGGCGAACATGGCGGCGATGAACACCGACTCCGCCGTCCCGCCCGCCTGGTTCTCGGTGGTCTGGAAGGACTCCCCGGGCTCGGTGGAGAAGCAGTTGAGGTTCAGGCAGTCGTTCCAGTCCGCGCGGCCGATCAGCGGCAGGCCGTGCGGGCCGCGGTTGGCATGAGTGAACTCGAACGAGCGGGTCAGGTGCTCGAACAGCGGTGCGGCCTGCGCCTCGTCGTTGTCGAAGGGGACCATCTCGTCGAGGATCGACCAGTCGCCGGTCTCCTTGAGGTACCCGGCGACACCGAGGATGAGCCACAGCGGGTCGTCGTTGAACCCGGACCCGACGTCGTTGTTCCCGCGCTTGGTCAGCGGCTGGTACTGGTGGTAGGCCGAGCCGTCCGGGAACTGCGTGGCGGCGATGTCGAGGATCCGTTCGCGGGCGCGGTCGGGCACAAGGTGCACGAACCCGAGGAGGTCCTGGTTCGAGTCGCGGAAGCCCATGCCGCGGCCGATCCCGGTCTCGAAGTACGACGCGGAGCGCGACATGTTGAACGTGACCATGCACTGGTACTGGTTCCAGATGTTGACCATCCGGTCGAGCTTCTCGTCGGTGGACCGCACCGTGAAGGTGGTGAGCAGCCGGTCCCAGTGCGCCTTCAGCTCGGCGAACGCGGCGTCCGTCTGCTCCTCGGTCGCGAAGGCTGCGAGCAGCTCGTGCGCCCGGGACTTCTCCACGACCTGGCCCTCGGCGATGCCCGCCGCCGCGTCCGCAGGTGCCCACTTGGCCTCGCGGGGGTTCTCGATGTAGCCCAGGACGAACGTGAAGCTGCGCGACTCCCCCGGCGCCAGGTCCACGGCGAGGTGGTGCGAGCCGATCGGGTACCAGCCCGAGGCGATGGAGTTCGCGGCTGCACCGGCGCGCGGAACGGCGGCCTCGCCCAGCGAGTTGTAGGCCCCCACGAACGTGTCGCGGTCGGTGTCGAAGCCCGCGGCCCGGGTGTTCACCGCGTAGACCGCGTAGTGGTCGCGACGCTCCCGGTACTCGGTGCGGTGGTAGATGGCCGATCCGTACGGGCCGTCGAGCTCGACCTCCACCTCGGCCAGGGACAGGTTGCGCTGGTAGTTGGTCTGGTCGTCGTGGGCGTTCCAGAGCGCGAACTCCAGGAACGAGAAGAGCCCGACCGACTTGACCTGTGCGGAGTCGTTCGTCAGGGTCACCTGCTGGACCTCGGCGTTGCGCCCGAGCGGGACGAAGTACAGCACCGAGGCCGTCAGCCCACCCCGCGAGCCGGTGATCCGCGTGTAGCCCATGCCGTGCCGGGCCTCGAAGGAGTCCAGCTCGGCCTTCACCGGCAGCCACGACGGGGTCCAGACGTCACCGCCGTCGTTGAGGTAGAAGTACCGACCGCCGGCGTCGTTCGGGATGTTGTTGTAGCGGTAGCGCGTGAGCCGACGCATCCGGGCGTCGCGGTAGAACGTGTAGCCCCCGGCGGTGTGCGACACCAGCGAGAAGAACTCCTCGCGACCCCAGGTAGTTGATCCACGGGTAGGGCGTGCGCGGGGTCGTGATGACGTACTCACGGGCCTCGTCGTCGAAGTGCCCGAAGCGCATGTCATGCCTCCATGAGTTCGGCGAAGCGATCGAAGAGGTAGGCCGAGTCGTGCGGTCCGGCGGCCGCCTCCGGGTGGTACTGCACGGAGAAGGCTGGCACGTCCAGGCAGCGCAGTCCCTCCACGACGTCGTCGTTGAGGCAGACGTGACTCACCTCGACCTGGCCGAACTCGGTGTCGGAGATGCGGTCCAGCGGCGCGTCGACGGCGAACCCGTGGTTGTGCGCGGTGATCTCGACCCGGCCGGTGGCCCGGTCGGACACGGGCTGGTTGATGCCGCGGTGGCCGTACCCCAGCTTGTAGGTGCCGAACCCGAGGGCCCGGCCGAGGATCTGGTTGCCGAAGCAGATCCCGAACACGGGGATGCGCTCGGCCAGCAGGGCGCGCACCTGGGCGACCGCGTGGTCGGCGGTGGCGGGGTCACCGGGTCCGTTGGAGAAGAACACGCCGACCGGACCGTCGACCGCCTGCGCGCGCACGACCAGGTCCTCAGGTGAGATCCCTGCCGGAAGCACGTGCACGCGCATCCCCCGCTCGGCCATCCGCACCGGGGTCATCGCCTTGATGCCGAGGTCGACGGCCAGGACCGTGGCCACCTGCTCCCCCGTGGCCTCCACGACGTACTCCTGGGACGTGGTCACCTCGGCGGTCAGGTCGGCTCCGGCCATCGGCGGGCTGGCAAGCACCGCCGCGTGCATCGCGGCGAACCCCTGCCCGGCGGCCTCCCCGGAGAAGATCCCGGCGCGCATCGCCCCCCGCTCGCGCAGGTGGCGGGTCAGGGCGCGGGTGTCGACCCCGCTGATCCCGACGACGCCGTAGCGCACGAGCTCCTCGTCCAGCGAGCGCGTGGAGCGCCAGTTCGACGGCCGGCGCGCCGGGTCCCGCACGACGTAGCCGGCCACCCAGATGCGACCGGACTCCGGATCCTCGTCGTTGACCCCGGTGTTGCCGATGTGCGGGGCGGTCATGACGACCACCTGCCGGTGGTAGGACGGGTCGGTCAGGGTCTCCTGGTACCCGGACATGCCGGTGGAGAAGACCGCCTCCCCCACAGTCGAGCCGATCGCGCCATAGGCCTGGCCGGTGAAGGTGCGGCCGTCCTCGAGCACCAGGACGGCGGGGACGTGGCCGGTCGGGTCGGTGGTGTTCATCAGGATCCTCGCGGGGTCGGGACGAGCGCGGACAGCGTCTCGGCCGTGGTGATGTGCAGCTCGGGGTCGTCGGCCCGGAAGCCCGTGTCGACCACGCGACCACCGAGCTGCCAGGTGATCAGGATCAGTCCGCCGGCCTCGAAGGCCTTCTGGGCCTGCCCGGACCCGAGGCGGACGGCGCGCAGGTCGGTGCGTGGGATCCAGAGGTCGACCTCGCCGACCCGCTGGATGAGCACGCCCTGCTCCCCCGCCCGGAGCACGGCACGGCCCCGGTGCCCCAACCCGTGGGCGACGATCCGGTCCAACAGGTCCCCGGAGGTCGTGGTGGCGACGTACTGGCCGGCAACACCCGCCGCGGAGCCCTCGGCCAGCACCTCGCTCGGTGGTGTCGGGGGCGTCGGGATGTCGGCCTGCCGCGCCTCCCGGGCGCGCCACCCGCGCAGCATCCCCCAGACCGCCAGGCCGATCACGCCCAGGACGGCGGCGGTCAGCGCGAGCCGGGGCCCCCAGGCCGTGACGGGCGCCGACTCGGCGGCGAGGATCGAGGTGCCGATCACGTGGGATCCACCAGCGCGCGCTCGAGGACCGTCGCCCGCCCGCGCAGGAACGTGGCCACGACCGGCGTCGGCAGGTCACGCCCGGCGTACGGGTTGTTCCGGCTCCGGGACGCCGATGCCACCGGGTCCACCTGGGCGCGCCCGGAGGGATCCACGAGGACCAGGTTGGCGGGCTCCCCCGCGGCGATCGGCCGGCCCTGGCCCGTCCGGCGACCGATCTCGGCCGGGCGCACGCTCATCGCCTGCGCGATCCCCGCCCAGTCCATCCGCCCCGGGAGCAGCATCGTGTCGATCACCACGGCGAGGGCCTGCTCGAGGCCGAGCATGCCGAAGGCGGCAACCGCCCACTCGCACTCCTTGTCCTCCGTGGGGTGTGGCGCGTGGTCCGTGGCGACGATGTCGATGGTCCCGTCGGCCAGGCCGGCGCGGACCGCCTCGACGTCGGCCACCCGACGCAGTGGCGGGTTCACCTTGTACACCGGGTCGTAGGTCGCGGCGAGGTCCTCGGACAGCAGCAGGTGGTGCGGGGTGACCTCAGCGGTGACGTCGATCCCCCGGGACTTCGCCCAGCGGATGATCTCCACGGATCCGGCGGTCGAGACGTGGCAGACGTGCAGCCGCGACCCGACATGCTCGGCCAGCAGGACGTCGCGGGCGATGATCGCCTCCTCGGCGACGGCCGGCCAGCCGCGCAGGCCCAGGCGCCCGGACAGCTCGCCCTCGTTCATCTGGGCGTCCTCGGTGAGCCGGGGCTCCTGGGAGTGCTGGGCGATCACCCCGTCGAAGGCCTTGACGTACTCCAGCGCGCGACGCATCAGCACGGCGTCCGAGACGCACCTGCCGTCGTCGGAGAAGACCCGGACCCCGGCCGCCGAGTCGGCCATCGCGCCCAGCTCGGCCAGCTGCGTGCCACCGAGGCCGACGGTGACGGCGCCAACCGGGAACACGTCGACCAGGCCCGCCCGCTTGCCCAGGTGCCAGACCTGCTCGACGACGCCGGCAGTGTCGGCCACCGGATCGGTGTTGGCCATGGCGTGCACGGCGGTGTACCCGCCGAGGGCCGCAGCGCGCGAGCCGGTCAGGACCGTCTCGGCGTCCTCGCGCCCGGGCTCGCGCAGGTGCGTGTGCAGGTCCACCAGGCCGGGCAGGGCGATCAGCCCGGCGGCGGGCACAACCGTCGCGCCATCGTCGGACAGGGAGCCGGCCGCACCGATCTCGGCGATCAGCCCACCCTCGAGACGCAGGTCGACGGCGTCCCCACCCAGGGGGCGGGCTCCGGTGATCAGGTAGGTCATGGACGTCCTCCGAGCAGCAGGTACAGAACGGCCATCCGGACGCTCACCCCGTTGGTGACCTGTTCCACGATCACCGAACGCGGACCGTCGGCGACCTCGGCGGTGATCTCCATGCCGCGGTTCATCGGTCCCGGATGCATCACGATCGCGTGGTCGGGGAGCATGCCGGCACGGCGCGAGTCCAGTCCGTAGCGCCGGGAGTACTCCCGCTCGCTGGGGAAGAAGGCCGCGCCCATCCGCTCGCGCTGCACACGCAGCATCATCACGGCGTCGGTCCCGGGCAGCGGCGCATCGAGGTCGTAGGACACCTCGCACGGCCAGGTGTCCACGCCCACCGGCAGCAGGGTGGGCGGTGCGACAAGCGTGACGTGCGCCCCCAGGGTGTCCAGCAGCAGGACGTTGGAGCGGGCGACGCGCGAGTGCAGGACGTCGCCGACGATGGTGACCCGGCGGCCCGCGAGGTCACCCTCGCCACCGGCGAGGTGGTGGCGGATCGTGTAGGCGTCGAGCAGCGCCTGCGTGGGGTGCTCGTGGGTGCCGTCACCGGCGTTGATCACGGCCGCCTCGATCCACCCCGAGTTGGCCAGTCGATGGGGCGCCCCGCTGGCGCCGTGCCGGATGACGACCCCGTCGGCGCCCATCGCCTGCAGGGTCATCGCGGTGTCCTTGAGGCTCTCGCCCTTGGAGACGCTGGAACCCTTCGCGGAGAAGTTGATGACGTCGGCGGACAGTCGCTTGGCGGCGGCCTCGAACGAGATGCGGGTCCGGGTGGAGTCCTCGAAGAACAGGTTGACGACCGTGCGCCCGCGCAGGGTGGGCAGCTTCTTGACCTCGCGGGTGCTGACGGCGGCCAACTCCCTGGCGGTGTCCAGGACCAGGACGGCGTCGTCGTGGGTCAGGTCGGCGGCTGAGAGCAGGTGGCGCCTCATGCCTGCTCCCCGATGACGACCTCGTCGGTCCCGTCGATCTCGGCCACGCGCACCTGCACGGACTGGCTCAGCGAGGTGGGGACGTTCTTGCCGACGTAGTCCGCGCGGATCGGGAACTCGCGGTGGCCGCGGTCGACCAGCACCGCCAGGCGGACGGCCTTCGGCCGGCCGAGCTCGGACAGTGCGTCCAGGGCGGCGCGCACGCTGCGACCGCTGAAGAGCACGTCGTCGACGAGGATCACGGTGCGCCCATCGATGCCCCCGACGGGCACCTCCGTGCGCTCCAGGGCACGGGTCGGGCGCAGGCGCAGGTCGTCGCGGAACATGGTGATGTCCAGCGAGCCGACGACCGGGGCCGACTCGGGCTCGATCGCGGCCAGGCGCTCGGCGATGCGGTGGGCCAGGGGAACCCCACGACTGGGGATGCCCAGCAGGACCAGGTCCTGCGCGCCCTTCTCGCGTTCGAGGATCTCGTGGGCGATCCGCGACAGTGCGCGGTTGATGTCGGACTGATCGAGCACGCGGGTGGGCACGCCCACTCCTTCCCCGCCTCACGGGACGGTCGTTAAAGGAGGTCGTCGGGGATCGACGTCGCGGCCCATCCTAGCCGCGCCGGACCTGCGCCCGGAGGCAACCCGCGCCGATCAGTCGACGATGCGCCGCGCGTCCGGGTTGAGCACTCCCCAGGCCACGAGCTGGTCGGCCAGGGCGCCGGGCGCCTCGTCGTAGATCACGGCCAGCGTGCGCAGGTCGTCCTGGCGGATCGACAGGATCCGGCCGTTGTAGTCCCCGCGCTGGGCCTGGATCGCCGCGACGTACCGGGCGAGCGGCCCGGCCTTGTCCGCGGGGACCTGGCCCAGCCGTTCGAGGTCGATGACCAGGCGCGGCGGGGGCTCGGAGATGGCCGTGGAGGCCGGCTCCGGCAGGAGCTCGGCCATCGGCACGCCGTAGAACTCGGCAAGCTCAGCCAGCCGCTGCACGGTGACCGCTCGGTCGCCGCGCTCGTAGGACCCCACGACGACGGCCTTCCAGGCACCGTGCGACTTGGCCTCGACACCCTGCAGGGACAACCCCTGCTGGTTGCGCACCGCGCGCAACTTGGCGCCCAGGGCCTTGGCATAGTCGTTGGACATCGGCGCTCTCCTCACGTCAGGAGTCACGTTACGGAGAGTGACGGTAGGGATGCAACCCGGGGAGGTGCGCTCAGAGCCTGCGCTCGATGGAGCCGGCCCCGATGGTGTGCACCCGCATGCTGTTGGTCGTGCCCGCGATGCCCGGCGGGACGCCGGCGATCAGGACGCACAACTGCCCCGCCTGGGCTCGGTCACCGGCAAGAAGCTCGGCGTCGATCTGCTCGACCATCTGGTCGGTGTGGGAGGCCGGCGGGACCAGGAAGGTCTCGAGGCCCCAGACGACAGCCAACTGGTTGCGGATCGCGGCGTTCGGCGTGAAGACCATCATGGGGATCTTCGGTCGGGAGGCGGCCATGATCCGAGCGCTCAGACCGGTCTCGGAGAACGCGATCAGGTAGCTGGCCTTCAGCCCCTTCGCGACATCCACCGACTCCTTGGTCACAGCCTCGCCCACACTCATGTCCTTCTTCTTCGGCAGCTTGGGCAGCCTCTCGAGGCCCATCTCCTCGGTGTAGTCCACGATCCTGGCCATGGTGGACACGACCAGGTTCGGGTGCTTGCCCACGCTGGTCTCACCCGAGAGCATCACCGCATCGGCGCCGTCGAGGATCGCGTTTGCCACGTCCGAGGCCTCCGCGCGGCTGGGCCGGGAGTTCTCCATCATCGACTCGAGCATCTGCGTCGCCACGATGACCGGCTTGCCGGCCTCACGGCACATCTGGATCGCACCCTTCTGGACGATGGGCACCTCCTCCAGGGGCAGCTCCACACCCAGGTCGCCGCGGGCGACCATGACGCCGTCGAAGGCCGCCACGATTCCCTCGAGGTTCGCGACCGCCTGCGGCTTCTCCACCTTGGCGAACACGGGGATGCGCCGGCCCATCTCGTCCATGATCGCGTGCACGTCGTCGACGTCGGCCGCCGAGCGGACGAACGACAGGAACACGAAGTCGACCCCGATCCGCAGGGCCCAGCGCAGGTCGTCCTTGTCCTTGTCCGACAGGGCGGGCACACTCACCGCGACACCGGGCAGGTTGATGCCCTTGTTGTTGCTGACCGGGCCCCCCTCCATCACCCGCGTGCGCACCCGGGGACCGTCGACCTCGATCACCTCGAGCTTGACCTTGCCGTCGTCGACCAGGACCGTGTCGCCGGGGTTGCAGTCACCGGGCAGGCCCTTGTGGGTGGTGCCGCACTGGGTCACGTCACCGAGGATGTCCTCAGCGGTGATGGTGAACTCCGCGCCGTTCTCGAGCAGGACCGGTCCGTCCGCGAACCGCCCCAGGCGGATCTTCGGGCCCTGCAGGTCAGCCACGATCCCCACACCCGCGCCCAACTCCGTGGATGCCCGCCGGACATTGGCGTAGGACTCGGCGTGCACGGCGTGCTCGCCGTGGGACATGTTCAGGCGTGCGACGTTCATGCCTGCCTCGATGAGCTCCTTGATCTGCTCATATGAGGAGGTGGCCGGACCCAGGGTGCACACGATCTTCGCTCGACGCATGCCCCGACAGTAGCCAGCCCCGGGCGGCAGCGCGCGTCGAGGGAACAGCCCCACGATGAACCACCGGTGAAAGCTCGGCGCACGCCGACGGTCACGGGCCCCCGAGCATGCGACCCACATCCGAGGACCTGCTGGCTGCGCGTGCGCGCAGAACGCGGGCCGGCGTGCCCACCAGGGCGCCGACCAGCAGCAGGTAGGCCATGACCAGCAGGTAGCCCGCCACCATGGTCGAGGTCACCGACTCCGGGAACCCGACCGCCATGACGACCGCCGCACCACCCACGAGGCCCGCGATCACCGGCCAGACCCAGTTGCGTGCCCGCGTCCTGCGCAGGACCCCGCGCAGGGCAGTGCGCTGCCCACGGGTCAGCGCCCGCCACCACCGCCAGCCGACCGCGGGGAGGAGCACCAGGGCCAGCAGGCCCAGGATCCGGGCGAGCGGTTCCAGGCCGACCGCTGCCGCCACCAGCCCGGGGAACGGGGCCACGAGCATCCACCGACCGGAACGGCGCGCGACGAGGACTGCCAGGGCGTCGAGGTTGCGGCGCGCGCTGACCCCCTGCGGGTTGGCCGCGAGGGCGGCCGCCAGGTAGCGCGCGGCCTCGGCCGACGAGCCGGACTGCATCTCCAGCACCGCCAGGTTGTTCAGGGCAGCGGTGTTCCCCGAGTCGCGCCGCAGGGCCTCGAGGTAGGCCGCACGTGCGGCCGGGACATCACCCTCGGCGGCGAGGGCGGCACCGATCTGGATCTGGGCATCCACGCTGTTCGGTTCGAGGAGGACCGCCTCGCGTGCGGAGGCCAGCTGGTGGGCCACGGCGTCCGGGCGGCTCGAGCTGGCCCACGCCCGGGACAGGGCCAGGTGGTTGGCGGCATTGCCCGGATCCCGGGCGACCGCACGTCCGGCCAATCCGATGGCCTCGTCAACCCACCCGACGTCCAGGCAGGCCAACGTGGCCAGGCGCAGCGCGTAGGGGTCCTGGGGCGTGAGGGCCAGGAGCCGCTGCGAGGCGTCCAGGGCCTCCTGCCGGGCCCCCTGGGCCCGCAGGGTGCGCACGAGCAACCCGACCAGCCTCGGGTCGTCGGGGTTGGCAGCCAGCGCCTCCCCGATCGCTGTGCGCGCCGAGTCCCAGCGCTGGGCGGCGACCAGCGCCTCGGGCACTGCGTAGGGGTCGGGCCTCACAGCAGCCGCTGGGCCTTCATGTACTCGGCCAGGGGGGCGTACTCGCCGGCCTGATCGGCGAAGAGGACCACGTTGCGCGCTGAGGCGAACCACCGTCCCGTGGAGGGGGTGATCGCAGCGATCGCCGACTCCAGGTCCCCCGCGGTGACGGCCCGGTCAGGGGACCCGGTCCGGGCGGCGTCCACCAGCGCCGACTGGGCGGCCGTCCGGCACACGTGGGCCAGGTCGGCCCCGGAGAACCCGCCGGTCGCGGCGGCCAGGCGCCCGGGGTCGACATCCGGGTCGACCGGCAGGGCCGCCAGGTGCATCCGGAGGATGTCGACCCGCGCCGGCGCGTCCGGCGGCTGCACGAACACGGCCCGATCGAAGCGACCCGGGCGGCGCAGGGCCCCATCGACATCCCACGGGGCGTTGGTGGCACCCAGGACGAAGATCCCCTCGTTCTGGCTGGCCACGCCGTCGAGCTCGGAGAGCAGCTGGTTGATGACCCCCCGCAGGGCCGAGGCTGATCGTCCGAGCCCGGACCGGGACCGGCCCAGAGCATCGATCTCGTCGAAGAACAGCACGCACGGCGCCTGGGCGCGGGCGTAGGCGAACAGGTCGGCGATGTTGTTCTCGCTCTGGCCCATCCAGCGGCTGAGCACGTCGGAGAGCCCGACGGCGATGAACTTCGCGCCCAGCTCGCCGGCCACGGCCCGGGCCAGGTACGTCTTGCCGCACCCGGGCGGACCGTAGAGCAGCAGCCCACCGCGCAGCGTGGCCCCGTAGCGCTCGCGCAGCTCCGGGTTGCGCAGGGGGGTCAGGAAGGCGGCCTCGATGTGCGCCTTGACCTCGTTCAGCCCGCCCACGTCGGCCAGGCGGAGCTTGGTCTCCACCGGCTCATGGGTCAGCCCGCCGGACAGGTCCTGCTCGGCAGCACCCCAGTCGAAGTTGGGGTCGGTGGGTCGTGGTCCGCGGGAGGCCGGGTGGGTGGGTGGGGCGGAGCCACCCGACGCGGCGGTGGTCCCGCTCGAGGTCGAGGGACCCGCCATCGCCTCGCGCATCAGTTCCTGGTACTCCGAGTTGCCCGGGTCCTGCGCCAGCAGGTGGCCCAGGTGCCCGACGGCCTCCTCGCCGAGGCCCTCCCCGACGAGCAGCTCCGCCAGATGCGCGCGCAGGGCATCGTCCTCGGGATCCCGGGCGACAGCCCGGCGGAGGCTGTCGAGCACTCGGGCGGGGTCCACGCTCTGAGGCTAGCGGCTGGGGTCCGGTGAGCCGGTGGTCAGACGACCAGGGGGCGCGCGGTCGGCGGGATCGGGGCGGGCAGGGCTGTTGAGCCCATCAGGTGGGTGTCCACGGCCGCCGCGGCAGCCCGGCCCTCGGCGATGGCCCAGACGATCAGCGACTGGCCGCGACCGGCGTCCCCAGCCACGAACACCCCGGGGACGCTGGAGGCGTAGTGCTGGTCGCGGCGGATGGTGCCGCGCTCGTCGAGTGCGACGCCCAGCTGTTCGACCAGCGGCCCCTTCTCCGGCCCGGTGAACCCCATGGCCAGGAAGACGAGGTCGGCGGGAAGCTCACGCTCGGTGCCCTCGACCTCGACGAACCGGCCGTCGACCATCTCGACGTCCACGAGCAGCAGGGCCCGCAGCCTGCCCGAGGCGTCGGCGCGGAACTCCTTGGTGCTCACGGAGTAGACCCGCTGCCCACCCTCCTCGTGGGCCGACGTGACCCGGTAGGTCATCGGGTACGTCGGCCACGGGGCGGCATCCGGCCTCGTGGCCGGCGGGGTCGGCAGGATCTCGAGCTGGGTGACGCTGGCCGCACCCTGCCGGTGCGCGGTGCCCAGGCAGTCGGCCCCCGTGTCCCCACCGCCGATGATGACCACGTGCTTGCCCGACGCGTGGATCGGCGACTCGGGCAGCGTCCCTTCGCAGACCTGGTTGGCCAGCGGCAGGTACTCCATCGCCTGGTGCACCCCGGGCAGGTCGGCCCCCGGCACCGGCAGCCCACGCGCGGCCGTCGCACCGATCGTCAGCAGGATCACGTCGTGGCGGCGTCGCAGGTCGGCGACCGTGAGGTCCACACCGACCTCCACGCCGGCGCGGAACATGACCCCCTCGCCCTCCATCTGGGCCAGCCGCCGGTCGAGGTGATGCTTCTCCATCTTGAACTCGGGGATGCCGTAGCGCAGCAGGCCCCCCACCCTGGCGGCCCGCTCGTACACGGTCACCGTGTGGCCGGCGCGCGCCAGCTGCTGGGCGGCGGCCAGTCCTGCGGGGCCCGAGCCGATGACCGCGACCCGCTTGCCGGAGAGCCGCTCAGGGGCGGCCGGGACCACCCATCCGGACTCCCAGGCCCGGTCGATGATCGAGACCTCGACCTGCTTGATGGTCACCGGGTCGGCATTGATGCCCAGGACGCACGCCGTCTCACAGGGGGCGGGGCACAGCCGACCGGTGAACTCGGGGAAGTTGTTCGTGGCGTGCAGCCGCTCAGCAGCCTCGAGCCAGTCGTCGCGCCACACCAGGTCGTTCCACTCCGGGATCAGGTTGCCCAGCGGGCAGCCCTGGTGGCAGAACGGGATGCCGCAGTCCATGCACCTGCCCGCCTGCTTCTCCAGGTGGTCGGCGGCGAACGGCTCGTACACCTCCTTCCAGTCCCGGATCCGCACGTCGACGGGCCGCCTCGTGGGCAGCTCGCGGGGGGTGGTCAGGAAGCCCTTGGGGTCAGCCACGGCTCATCTCCTCCATCACGGCCTCGATCGGGTCCCGGCCCTCGGCCCGGGCCTTGTCCTGGATGTCCAGGATCCTGCGGTAGTCGGTCGGCATGATCTTGCTGACGCGTCCCAGCGCCGCCGGACCCTGCTCGACCAGGGCGCCCGCGACGGCTGAACCCGTCTCCTCGACGTGTCGGCGCAGGATCTCCATGAGCCAGTCCTGGTCGTCCGGGCCGAGCGGCTCGAGGGCCACCATGTCGAGGTTCACGCGATGCGGGATGAGGTCCAGGACATAGGCCACGCCTCCGGACATCCCGGCCGCGAAGTTGCGCCCGGTCGGCCCGAGGACCACGACCCGACCACCGGTCATGTACTCGCACCCGTGGTCGCCCACCCCCTCCACGACCAGCGTGGCCCCGGAGTTGCGGACAGCGAAGCGCTCGCCGACCCGGCCCCGGAGGAACACCTCGCCCGAGGTGGCCCCGTAGCCGATGACGTTGCCGCCGATGATCTGGTCCTCGGCCACGAACCGGGCGCCCCGGTCGGGCCGCACGATCACCTGGCCGCCGGACAGCCCCTTGCCGACGTAGTCGTTGGCGTCCCCCTCGAGGCGCAGCGTGATGCCCGACGGGGAGGAAGGCCCCGAAGGACTGCCCCGCGGACCCGGTGAACGTCAGGTCGATGGTGCCCGCCGGCAGCCCCGCCCCGCCGTACCGGCGGGTGACCTCGGCACCGAGCATGGTGCCGACTGTGCGGTTGACGTTGCGGATCGCCAGCTGCGCCCGGACCGGCTCCCCGGAGTCCAGGGCCGGGGCGCACAGCTCGATGAGCTCCTTGTCCAGCGCCCTGTCCAGGCCATGGTCCTGCGTGACCGACTGGTGCAGCGAGGCCCCGGGGTCGACCACGGGGGACTCCAGGATCGGCGTGAGGTCCAGCCCGGAGGCCTTCCAGTGGGTCACGGCCGCACGCGTGTCGAGCATCTCGACGTGGCCGATCGCCTCCTCGAGGCTGCGGAAGCCCAGTTGGGCGAGGTACTCACGCACCTCCTCGGCGATGAACTGGAAGAAGTTGACGACGAACTCGGGCTTGCCCGTGAACCGTGCGCGCAGCTCGGGGTTCTGGGTGGCCACGCCCACGGGGCACGTGTCCAGGTGGCAGACGCGCATCATCACGCAGCCCATCACCACCAGCGGTGCCGTGGCGAACCCGAACTCCTCGGCCCCGAGCAGCGCTGCGACGACCACGTCGCGGCCGGTCTTGAGCTGGCCGTCGGTCTGCAGCACGACCCGGTCGCGCAGCCGGTTGAGCAGCAGCGTCTGCTGGGTCTCGGCCAGCCCGAGCTCCCAGGGACCGCCGGCGTGCTTGAGGGAGGTGAGCGGCGACGCCCCGGTGCCCCCGTCGTGACCTGAGATCAGGATCACGTCCGCGTGCGCCTTGGCCACTCCCGCGGCAACCGTGCCCACCCCCATCTCGGCCACGAGCTTGACATGGATCCGGGCCGCGTCGTTGGCGTTCTTGAGGTCGTGGATCAGCTGGGCCAGGTCCTCGATCGAGTAGATGTCGTGGTGCGGCGGCGGGCTGATCAGGCCCACTCCAGGTGTCGAGTGCCGGGTCCTGGCGACCCACGGGTAGACCTTGTGCCCCGGCAGCTGACCCCCCTCGCCGGGCTTGGCACCCTGGGCCATCTTGATCTGGATGTCGTCGGCGTTGACCAGGTACTCGCTGGTGACCCCGAACCGGCCGGAGGCGACCTGCTTGATCGCCGAGCGCCGGGAGTCCCCGTTCGGATCGGGGGTGAACCGCGCCGGGTCCTCCCCGCCCTCACCGGTGTTGGACTTCGCGCCCAGACGGTTCATGGCGATGGCCAGCGTCTCGTGCGCCTCCTGGCTGATGGAGCCGTAGCTCATGGCACCGGTGGAGAAGCGCTTCACGATCTCGCTGACGGGCTCGACCTGCTCCAGCGGCACGGGTGGGCGCGCTCCCTCGGCGAACCGGAACAGCCCGCGCAGGGTCATGAGGCGCTCGGACTGGTCGTCCACCCTTGCGGTGTACTGCCGGAAGATGTCCATCCGCCCGGCGCGGGTCGAGTGCTGCAACCGGAACACGGTCTCGGGGTCGAACAGGTGCGGCTCACCCTCACGGCGCCACTGGTACTCGCCACCCACGGGCAGGGTGCGGTGCGACGGAGCGATCCCGTTGGCCGGGTAGGCGTTGGCGTGGCGGCGGGCCACCTCCTCGGCGATCGTCGACAGGCCGACGCCGCCCAGGCGCGACGTGGTGCCCGTGAAGTACTGGTCCACCAGCGAGTGGCTCAGCCCGATCGCCTCGAAGATCTGGGCCCCGCGGTAGGACGCGACGGTGGACACGCCCATCTTGCTCATGACCTTCAGCACGCCCTTGCCCAGGGCCTTGACGAGGTTGCGCACGGCCTTCTCCGGGGTGACCCCGGTGATGACCCCACGACGGGCCATGTCCTCGACGGACTCCATGGCCAGGTACGGGTTCACGGCCGCGGCGCCGTAGCCGATCAGCAGCGCCACGTGGTGCACCTCACGTACATCCCCGGCCTCCACCAGCAACGAGACCTGCGTGCGGGTCTTGCGCCGCACCAGGTGGTGGTGCACCGCCGAGCACAGGAGCAGCGACGGGATCGGGGCGCGGTCCGGGTCGGAGTCGCGGTCGGACAGGACGATGAACCGCTTGCCCCCGGAGATGTGCCGGTCGACCTCGGCGCAGATCTCACCGAGCCGCTTGCGCAGGCCCGGGCCGCCGTCGGCCACCCGGTACAGGCCGGTGACCCGGACCCCGGAGAAGCCCGGCGCATCCCCATCGGCGTTGATCTGGCCGAGCTTGGCCAGCTCGTCGTTGTCGATGACCGGGAACGGCAGCAGCACCTGCCGGCAGTGCCCGGGGTCGGCCTCCAGGAGGTTGCCCTCCGGGCCGATGTGGCTGCCCAGGGAGGTCACGATCTCCTCGCGGATCGCGTCCAGGGGCGGGTTGGTGACCTGCGCGAACAGCTGGATGAAGTAGTCGAACAGCAGCCGCGGCCGATCGGAGAGCACAGCGATGGGCGTGTCGGTGCCCATCGAACCCAGGGCCTCCATGCCGTTGCGCGCCATGGGAGTCAGCAGGATGCGCAGCTCCTCCTCGGTGTAGCCGAAGGTCTGCTGACGGCGGGCAACCGACTTCGAGGTGTGCACCACGTGCTCGCGCCCGGGCAGCTCCTCGAGGTGCACGATGCCCGCACGCAGCCAGTCGGCGTAGGGCGCCTGGGCGGCGAGCTCGGACTTGATCTCGTCGTCCTCGATGATCCGCCCCGCCACGGTGTCCACCAGGAACATCCGGCCCGGCTGCAGGCGGCCCTTGCGCACGACGGAGGTCGGGTCGATGTCGAGCACCCCCGCCTCGGATCCGAGCACCACGAGGCCGTCGTCGGTGATCCAGAACCGACCGGGGCGCAGTCCGTTGCGATCCAGGACCGCGCCGATGACCGAGCCGTCCGTGAAGCTGACGTTGGCCGGCCCGTCCCAGGGCTCCATGAGGTTGGCGTGGAACTGGTAGAACGCCCGGCGGGCCGGATCCATCTCGTCGTGGTTCTCCCACGCCTCGGGGATCATCATCAGCACGGCATGCGGCAGGCTGCGCCCGGCCATGTGCAGCAGCTCGACGACCTCGTCGAAGCTGGCCGAGTCGCTGGCCCCCTCGGTGCAGATCGGCATGATCCGGCGGATGTCACCGGGGATCAGCTCGGAGTTGAGCTGGGCCTCCCGGGCCTGCATCCAGTTCCGGTTGCCCCGCACCGTGTTGATCTCACCGTTGTGGGCGATGAGCCGGTAGGGATGGGCAAGGCTCCAGCTCGGGAAGGTGTTCGTCGAGAACCGCGAGTGCACCAGGGCCAGGGCGCTGGCGACCCGCGGGTCGCGCAGGTCGGGGAAGAACACCTCCAGCTGGCCGGTGGTCAGCATTCCCTTGTACACCAGCGTCCGGCTGGACAGGCTGGCGAAGTAGACCTCAGCCTCACGCTCGGCGCGCTTGCGCAGGCAGAACGCCATCCGCTCGAGGACCATCGGGTCACTGACGCGATAGCGGGGGGCGACGAACAGCTGGCGGAACCGGGGCATGGTGCTGCGCGCGGTGGCACCGATCAGGTCGGCGCCGACCGGCACTTCGCGCCAGCCGAGGACCACGAGGTCCTCCTCCTCGGCGATCCGGTCGATGGCCGCCATGGCGTGACGTTCGGCCGCGACGTCGTCGGGGAGGAAGGCCAGGCCCACGGCGTAGGCGCCGACGGCGGGCAGCTCGAAGTCCACCACCGCCCGCAGGAACGCGTCGGGGACCTGCAGCAGGATGCCGGCACCGTCGCCGCTGTCCGGCTCGGCACCCGAGGCCCCACGGTGGTCGAGGTTGCGCAGGGCGGTCAGCGCCTTGACCACGATGTCGTTGCTGGGCACCCCGGTCATGGTGGCCACGAAGGCGACACCACAGGCATCCCGCTCGAAGGAGGGGTCGTACAGGCCGGTGGCGGCGGGCACGGCGGAGAACAGCGTCATGGTGGCTCCTCAACGTCATCACCGGCCTGCTCCAGCAGGCCGCGAGGACGCGGTGGGTGCGGGAGTTGAGGTCGGTGGGACGTCGTTGGCCCACCTGGCGGCAAGGATAGGGCATCGCAGCGGGTGGTGTGCTCCGTGGGGATCGCCGTTACCCTCGTGGACATGGTCCGCCTCCTGCTGCCCGCCCTCGTGATCGCGAACGCGGCTGCCGTCACGGCTGCAGCGGTCACCCTCATGCCGAACGCCGCCCCGGACAGCCTGCCCAGCGCAGCAGGCGCCGTGCAGGTGGACCGGATCCCGATCACCGCGGCGGTGGTGAAGGACTCCGGTGGCGGTACCCGCGGGCCCTCCTCGGCTGCCCTGCCCGACGGCCGCATCCTGCTCGGCGGAGGTGCCGACGGCCGCCGACTGCTCGTCGTCGATCCCAGCACCGGCGCGATGCGCGAGGTCGGCGTGGTCATCCGCGCCGCCCAGCGCCTCGACGACGCCCGGTTCGCACCGACGGACATCGAGGTGATGTCCTCGACCGATGATCGGACGCGGCTGTTCGTGTCCTTCCCGGAGTTCGTGCCCGCGAAGAAGTGCGTCCGGCTGGCCGTGAACCGCGTGGACATCAGCACCGGGGCCGAGCCACGGGTGCTGCGCAGCAAGAAGGTCCTGCGCACCAGTCCCTGTGTCCCGGTGAGCGCCGTGCAGCACGCCTCCGGCAAGTTGGTGCGGATCAGCGCGAACCGGGCCTACGTGACCGTCGGCGACCTCGGATACCCGAAGATCAACAGCCGGCGCGCCCGCGGGCAGCTGGGATCCGTCTGGCGGATCGGCGAGGGCGCCACCCCGACCCGGATCAGCCAGGGCCACCGCAACGGGCAGGGCCTCACCCGCGACCGCCTCGGCCGGCTCTGGGAGACCGAGCACGGTCCCCGCGGTGGTGACGAGCTGAACCTGATCCGCCGGGGCCGCGACTACGGCTGGCCGTTCGTCACCCTCGGCGAGCCGTACGGGAGCAGCGACTACGTGATGCCCAAGCGGACCGGGACGCACGTCGGCTACACGAAGCCGAAGGCGGCATGGGTGCCCAGCGTGGCCACCTCCGAGCTGGTCCAGGTCCCGGGGTGGGCCGGCTGGACCACAGCGGTCGGGGGCGACCTGCTGATGGGCACCCTCAAGGACCAGTCGTTCTGGCGGATCCGGGTCGACCGCGCAGGGCAGGTCACCGAGCGCGAGCGCCTGGAGGTGGGCCACCGCATCCGCGACGTCGAGGTCCGCGCCGATGGCTCAGTGTCCGCCACGACCGACGACGGCACGCTGCTGATCCTCACCCGGGCCGGGTGAGCCCGGGCCCGGGCCTACTGCCGGTGCCAGGCGACGCAGCACCGCGAACAGCACCGCGGCGCCGGCCAGTGCCGCCAGGCCGAGTGCCGGCGAGGCGGTGACCGGCCCCAGGGACTGCCCGCGGGCGAACGGCTCCGTGGCCGAGGACCCCGCCAGGGCGAGGAACCCGACGCACACGAGCACCACGCCCGCGATCGCCGCGGCGGCGGTGCCGCGCCCGGGCCGGACCGGCGACGGCGCTGAGATGCGCTCGGCGGGCCCGACGATCGCCACGATCCCCGCGAGGACGAGGGCCGGGATCACCAGCCAGAGCAGGCGGGCAGCCCACCACCCGGCGGTGCCGGGCTGTGGATCGGGATACCCCAGGGGAAGGACCAGCCGGGCCGCGATGGTCAGCGCCGCCTGGTGCCACAGGTAGAGGCTCACCACGCTGAGGTTGACAAGGATGACCGCCGCCCACACCCGGGGCCGCTGCAACCACCGAGTCAGCGGGTCGCGAAGGACCAGCGCGATCCCGATCTGGGCGATTCCCAGCGCGGTGATCGCCAGGGTTGGGGGATGCATGTTGCCGACCGGGCCGTCGGTGACCCCCACCATGCTCGCCGTGTACGGGCCGGCAGCGACAAGAAGGGCCGTGGCCGCCACCCCGCCCAGTGCCATCGCGGCCGCCACGGACCGAGTGAGGGAACCGTCTGCCTGCAGGTACCCGACCTGGTGCATGAGCAGCCAGACCAGCAGGACGTTGAGGTAGCCGGCAGCCTCCATCCCGAGGGCGAACCGCCCGCCGTCGAACAGGGCGACCAGGACCAGCATCGCCAGCAGGACGCCCGACCCGAACCGCACGTGCAGGAGCAGGGTCAGCGGCGTGAGGGCAACCACGCACAGGTAGGCGCCGAGGAACCACAGGGGCTGGTAGAACAGCCCACCGAGTGCCCGGACGCCCACTCCCCCGGCCCAGTCGACGAGCATCCCCAGCACTGCGACCACCACGACGTAGAGCCCGGCCGGGGCCAGGACCCGGTGGACCCGCCTGTCGACGAACGTGGCGTAGCCCTCGCCGCGACGCCGGGTCCCCTCCCAGCTGCGTCGGTTGGCATAACCCCCGACGAAGAAGAACAGCGGGATCACCACGAACAGCCACGTGAGCGGCCACATCGCGGGGACCTCGTGCAGCGAGCTGGTCTCGACGAGCCGACCCGGTGCGACGGACTGCTGGTCCCACCGGACATCGGCCACGAGCCAGTGGCCGACCACCACGGCCACGATGCTCCCGCCGCGCAGGAGGTCGATGAAGCGATCCCGGCCACCGGGCTCCATGCCTGACACGCTACTGCGCCCAGGGAGTCGGCAGAAGTGGCCAATGTCACCCTCTGCCGAACCGGATCTGCGCCCGCCCCACGGCGCTACCCTGCTCGGATGAGCATCCGCGAGGAGGCACCCGACGTCGACCTGCACCAGGCGCAACGGATCGTGGCGGACCTCTGGGAGCTTCCCGAGTCACAGGCACGGGACCTGGGCAGCCATCAGGACCGCAACTTCCTGATCACCACACCGGGTGCACGCCACGTGCTCAAGGTCGCCAACACCGCGATCCCGGACGGCTCCCTGGACGCCCAGAACGCCGCGATGCTGGCCCTCACCGACCTGCCCGTGCGCACCCCTGCACCGATCCCCTCGACCTCCGGCGCCCTGCGCGAGGTCGTCGACCTGGCCGGCGTGCCCCACAGCGTGCGACTCCTGACCTACGTCGAGGGCGTGCCCATGACCGGGCGTGGCTACCTCGCGCCGGTCACCGCCCGCCAGTTCGGTGCCCTGGCCGGTCGGGTCAGTGCCGCCCTGGCCGGGTTCGCCCACCCCGGGGCCGAGCTGCCCAACCAGTGGGACGTGCGCCGCTCCCCGCAGGTCGTCGCCGACCTGATGCCGGCCCTCGACGACGACCTGGCCGACCGCGTGGGCCGGCTCTCGGCACAGTCCCGGGAGGTGCTCGACGAGCTCGCCCCCCAGCTGCCCCTGCAGGTGATCCACGCCGACGTCACCGACTTCAACGTGGTGGCCGACCTCGGTCCGGATGCCCGGCCGGTGCCCGCGGGCATCATCGACTTCGGCGACCTGATGCACACCTGGCGAGCCGCGGAGGCCGCGGTCACGATCTGCGCGCTGCTGGTCAAGGACCGCCGGTCCCCGCTGCGGGTCGCCGAGGACGTCCTGCGCGGGTTCCTCTCCGAGCAGGCCCTGACGCCCATCGAGGTCGGCGCCCTGTGGCCGATGGTCGCCGCACGCGCCTGTGCCGGCCTGGTCAGCACCGCCCACCAGCTGGGCAGCGAGCCGGACAACCCCTACCTGCACGAGAACCTCGCGGTGGACTCGGCGGTGTTCGCGATGGTCGCCGACGTGCCCCTGGAGCTCGGGACCCTGGCGATGCGCCGGGCCGCCGGGCTGCTCGGGGACCCGGAGCCGGTCCTGCCGGTCGGTTCGCGGGTGCTGCCCGACCTCGGGCAGGTGATCCCCCTCGACCTGTCCACGACCTCACCCCTGCTCGACGAGGGGGCGTGGACCGATCCCGAGCGGGTCCGTGCCGCCGTGCGTGGGGCCGTGGCGGCCGCCAGCCCGCACCACGCCGTGGTCGCCTACGGGCAGCCGCACCTGCACCACAGCCAGGCCGACAGCCTCGAGGAGCCGGCCACCATCCACCTGGGCCTCGACGTCCTGCTGCCCCGGGGCAGCCAGGTCCTCGCGCCCTGGCCCGGCTCCCTGGTCGTCGGGGAACCCTGGGTGACCCACCTCGTGGGCGACCAGGGGTGGGACCTGCTGGTGTCCGGCGCCGAGCCGTTGCGCGCGCCCGGCACGAGGGTGACCACCGGCGGACCGATCGCCGCTGTGACCACCTCCCGGGCCCCTGCCCTTCCGGACCACGTCCACGTCCAGGTCATCCGCACGGGGGTGACGGCCCCGACCCATGCACCCGCGTCGCTGGCCGGGCTGTGGCGCCACCTGTGCCCCGACCCCAGCGCGCTGCTCGGGCTGGAGCCCAGCGCCCCAGCGCCCGACCCGCACGACCTCATGGGCCGCCGCGAGGCTGCCCTGGCCTCGGTGCAGAAGCACTACTACGCGGACCCGCCGCAGGTCGAGCGCGGCTGGCGCCACCACCTCGCCGACGTGTCGGGCCGGGTGTACCTCGACGGGATCAACAACGTGGCTGTGCTGGGGCACAGCCACCCGGCGGTCGCTGAGGCCGTCGACCGCGCGCTGCGCACACTGAACACGAACTCCCGGTTCCACTACGCCGCGCACGTCGAGTTCGCCGAGATGCTGCTCGCGACCATGCCCGCAGGACTGGACCAGGTGTTCCTGCTGTCCAGCGGCTCCGAGACGGTCGACCTCGCCCTGCGCCTGGCGCGGGTGCACACCGGGGCCCGGGACACGATCGCCCTGCGCACCGCGTACCACGGCTGGACGACGGCCTCAGATGAGGTGTCCAGCGCGCTGATGGACAACCCCCGGGCCCTGGAGACCAGGCCCGACTGGATCCACCTGGCCGAACCGCCCAACCTCTACCGGGGCCCGTTCACCGGGCCGGATGCCGGATCCCGCTACAGCGACGACGTCCGACGGATCCTGACTGAGCTCGCCGTCGCCGGCCGACGTCCGGCCGCCTTCATCTGCGAGACGCTCAACGGCAACGCCGGGGGGATCGAGCTGCCCGGTGACTACCTGCCGCAGGTCTACGACGCGGTGCGCGCGGCTGGAGGGCTGGTCATCGCCGACGAGGTGCAGGTCGGCTACGGCCGACTGGGCTCGCACTTCTGGGGCTTCGAGATGAGCGGCGTCGTGCCGGACATCGTCTGCCTGGCCAAGGCGACCGGCAACGGCTACCCCGTCTCGGCAGTCGTGTGCCGCCGCGAGATCGCCGAGTCGTTCGCGGCCGAGGGCTCGCTGTTCGCCTCCATGGGTGGCACGCCGGCGGGTGCGGCCGCGGCGATCGCCACGCTGACCGCGCTGCGCGACGAGGACCTCATGGGCAACGCCGACCGGATGGGCGCACGCCTGCGCGCCGGGCTCGAGGCCCTGGTCGAACGCCACCCCATGGCCGGCGCGGTGCACGGCCGCGGGCTCTACCTCGGTCTCGAGCTGGTCACCGACCGGGCGTCGCGGACGCCGGCGACGGCGGCGACCGACGCACTGTGCGAACGGCTGCTCACGCTGGGCGTCATCATGGCGGCCACGGGCGACCACATGAACGTGCTGAAGATCAAGCCCCCGCTGTGCATCGATGCCACCGGCGTGGACTTCCTGCTCGAGGCCCTCGACGTGGCCTTCACCGAGGGCTGGTAGGCCCGCCCTCCCGGTCCGGACCCCCCACAGACATGGATCTGCCCGAGCTCGAATACCTCGAGCTCGGGCAGATCCGGGTGCGGTGCCGTCAGGCAGCGACCATCTCCTGGGGCAGGTCCGCCGTGCGCGTGCGCTTGTCCAGGGCGCCGATGCCCAGTCCGATGATGATGCTCAGGACGCCGATCCCCATCGCGAAGGCGGCCACGCCGAAGGCGACGACCGAGGTGAACAGCGACGCGCGCAGGAACGACGCGCTCTGCGCGACGGCCCGCAGCGGGTCCTCGCGGTCGAGCTGCGGCGTAGGTCTTGCCACCCGTGGCCTCCAGCGCATGGGTGTTGATGATCTCGGCCATGCAGAAGGCCTCGAGCGGGCCGTTGACATCCTGGCCCTGCTGGCACGGGGCGTCGTCGGTGACGGTGATGCTCTCAGCGGCCAGCTGGTTCGACACTGTGTACCAGGTGCCGGCACCGCCGAGGAGCAGGACTGCTCCAGCGATGTACAGCAGGATTGCGACGACCTTCGGGGTCTTGGACATTGTGTCCCTCTTTCGGTGAATTGGGGGTTTCTTCCCTTGCACGGTCAACTATGGACGCTGCCCGCCCCGTGTCCCGCCATTGAAGGGTCAAGAAACGCACGCCGAACGTCCTGACCTTGCCGGGACCAAGGGTCCCCTCACTCTGAGGAGGGAACCCTCTCCTGACTTGCCCGGGTGCCCTGCAGCTCCTCCGGCGCCTCACGGCCGGGATACCTGCGGGCACTGATCACGAAGTACACGACGGCCCCCACGCCGACGGCCACCGAGGTGAACACGTTGATCCGGATGCCGCCGAGCTGGGTCGCCGGGTCGATGCGCAGCATCTCCATGCCCAGTCGCCCCACGCAGTAGGCCGCGATGTAGAGGGCGAACGCCCGCCCGTGACCCAGCGTCCAGCGCCGGTCGGCCCAGGCCACGAGCCCGGCCACCCCGACGAGCCAGAGCGCCTCATAGAGGAAGGTCGGGTGGAAGGTGGCGTACTGCTCGTAGCCCGCGGGGCGGAAGGCGGGGTCGATCTCCAGCCCCCAGGGCAGGTCCGTCGGCTTCCCGAACAGCTCCTGGTTGAACCAGTTGCCCAACCGCCCGATCGCCTGGGCCAGGGGGACCCCCACGGCCAGCGAGTCGGTGAACGGGGGCAGCGGCACGCCGTGGCGCCGGCAACCGATCCAGGCCCCGACCGTCCCCAGTGCGATGGCCCCCCAGATCCCCAGGCCGCCCTCCCAGATGGCGACCGCCCCGCGCAGGCCCGAGCCCGCCGGCGCCGAAGTACGTCGGCCAGTCGGTGAGCACGTGGTAGAGCCGGCCACCGATGATCCCGAACGGGACAGCCCAGACCGCCACGTCGTAGACCAGCCCGTGGTTGCCACCTCGAGCGACCCAGCGCCGGTTGCCGACCCACATCGCGACGAAGATCCCGACGAGGATGCACAGCGCGTACGCCCGCAGCGGCAGCGGGCCCAGGTACCAGACCGACTGGTCCGGGCTCGGGATCGAGGTGGCCAGCGCGCCGATCACTGGGCGGTCGCGGCTTCGATCTTCTGCGTGAGGCCCTCGATGTCGGCCAGGTCGGAGCCGTTGAGCTCGACGCCGTTCAGGTAGGCGGTCGGGGTACCCCCCACACCGGCCTCAACGAACGCCTGGTTGCTGTTGGCCGACCACGCCAGGTAGGTCCCGTCCTGGACGCACTTGGTGTACGTGGCCAGATCAGGCTCGGCGATCCCGACCGTCGAGCCCAGGTCGATGAGCTGCTGGTCGGAGAACCCCACGCCCTCGTCGGCGGGCTGGATGTCGAACACGGCCGAGTGGTACTCCCCGGTCTTGCCCGCATCCACCGCGCAGCCCCAGGCGCTCGTGGCCCGCGCCGAGGAGTTGGGGTTGCCGTTCGCCGCGTTGTCCGCAGCCAGGCTCGCATCGAGGAAGGTGGCCGGCCGGTACAGCAGCTTGACCTTGCCCTCGTCGGCCAGGGCCTGGATCTGCGCTCCGGATGCCGCCTCGACCTGCGCACAGGCGGGGCACTGGAAGTCCTCCCAGATCTCCAGGGTCGGAAGCTTGGCCTCGTCCGGGGACGTCCATCCCGTTCCGTAGGGGACTCCCCAGTTGTCGCTGGAGACCCCGGCGGGCAGGGCGGCGTTCGGGTCGGGCGTCGGGGGTGCGGTGGTTGCGGTGTCCGAACCGCCGTCGCGGCCGGCGAAGAACCCGACGGCCAGCAGGCCCCCGACGATCAGCAGGACGACCAGCCCGCCGACGATCCGGATCGTGCGCTCGCGGCGGCGCTCCGCTGCCTCGGACTCAGCACGCGCCTGCTCCGCGAGCTGCTTGGGCGTGAGCCCGGCCTGACCCGACGTGGGCTTGTTCTTCTCGGCTGCCATCAGTACCTCCGTGAGTTGGGGGCCAGATTACCCGAAATGCCGGGCAACCGACCCGAGCCGTGTCGTGGCGCCGACCCACCCCCAATCCCGTCGGCACTGAACTACCATCGTGCGAAGTGCGTGGAGCCCGCAGGCCCACACCACCCACGACCCGGACAGGCAGGACGCGCGATGGCCAACCTCACCACCGAGGTCGCCGACCCCCCGGCGCACCCCGTCCCCACGGCCGCTGATCGGTACCACACCGGGGCGTTCATCGAGATGCTGCTCTCCAGCATCATCGGGCTGTGGGCGTCGTTGGTGCTCTCGATCGACGCGATCAAGCTGGCCGAGGACCCCCTGCGCGGACCTCAACTGCAACATCTCCTCCACGATCTCCTGCGCGACCGTCGGGCTGTCCTGGCAGGCCAACCTCCTCGGCTTCCCCAATGCGTTCCTGGGCCTGATCGCCGAGCCGGTGGTCATCACGATCGCCGTGGCCGCGCTCGGCGGGGTCCGCTTCCCGCGCTGGTTCATGCTCTCGGCCCAGGTCGTCTACTCGATCGGGCTGGTCTTCGCCTACTGGCTGTTCTACCAGGCGTACTTCGTGATCGGCGCGATGTGCCCCTGGTGCATGCTGATCACGATCACCACCACGTTGGTGTTCGCCTCGATGACGCGCGTGAACATCCTCGAGGGGAACCTCGGCGCCGGCGACGAAGCTCCGGCTGGAGCGCCCGCTGCGCCTGGGCCTGGACGCCGCCGGGAGTCGTGCGTGATCCTGGGCATCATGGCGGCGATGGTCCTCTACAAGTACGTCTGAGGACCGCTCACCCGGCCCGGCGCACCCCGGCAGCCAGCTCCGCAGCCAGCTCGCGGACCGCCACCACCGCCGACGGGTGGTCCGGTGCGGCCAGGATCCGGGCGATGAACGCCGACCCGACGATCACGCCGTCGGCGTAGGACGCAACCTCGGCGGCCTGCTCCCCGGTGGAGACGCCGAGGCCGACCGCGACCGGGAGGTCGGTCAGCGCGCGCACACGGGCAACCAGCTCGCGCGCGCCGGATCCCACGCTGGCCCGCGCACCCGTGACACCCATCAACGAGGCCGCATACACGAAGCCGCTCGTGATGCCCGCCACTGCCGCGATCCGCTCGTCACTGCTCGACGGGGCCACCAGGAACACCCGGTCCAGGCCGGCCGCACCCGTGGCCGCCACCCAGTCACCGGCCTCCTCGGGGGTGAGGTCCGGGGTGATCACACCCACCCCTCCGGCGTCGCGCAGGCGGCCCGCGAAGGACTCGACACCGATCCGCTCGATCGGGTTCCAGTAGGACATGACCAAGGGTCGGCGCACCCGTCGCGGCCACCGCCTCGACCGTCGCCAGGACGCCGGAGAGGGTCGACCCGGCCTCCAGCGCCTGCTGGACCGCCGCCTGGATCGTGGGTCCGTCCATCAACGGGTCGGAGTAGGGCAGCCCGACCTCAACGATGTCCACACCGGCCTCGACCATGGCCGTGGCCAGCGCAATGCCCTGCGCATGGGTCGGGAAGCCGCTGGGCAGGTAGCCGATCAGCGCGGCCCGATCCTCGGCCCTCGCGCGGGCGAAGGCCTCGTGCAGGGCGCTCACAGCTGGCCCTCGCCCAGGTCGATCCCGAACCAACGAGCAGCGGTGCTCACGTCCTTGTCGCCGCGACCTGACAGGTTGACCAGGACGATCCCGTCGGGGCCGAGCTCCCGGCCCAGCTGCAGGGCGCCGGCCAGGGCGTGCGCGCTCTCGATGGCCGGGATGATCCCCTCGGTCCGGCAGAGCAGGGCCAGGGCGTCCATCGCCTCGGCATCGGTGACCGGGTGGTACTGCGCGCGCCCCGTCTGGGCCAGGTAGGCGTGCTCCGGGCCGACCCCGGGATAGTCCAGCCCGGCGGAGATCGAGTGCGACTCGATCGTCTGGCCCTCATCGTCCTGCAGCAGGTACGAGCGCGTCCCCTGGAAGACCCCGATCGTCCCGCCGGTGATGGTGGCCGCGTGCCGACCGGTCTCCACACCATCCCCGGCGGCCTCGTAGCCGTGCAGGGCCACACCGGCGTCGTCGAGGAACGGGTGGAAGATCCCGATGGCGTTGGACCCGCCGCCGACGCACGCAGCGATGGCGTCGGGAAGCCGGCCGTAGTCGGCCAGCACCTGGGCGCGGGCCTCCACGCCGATCACCCGGTGGAAGTCGCGGACCATCTGCGGGAACGGGTGCGGCCCGGCGACCGTGCCCAGCAGGTAGTGGGTGTCGGCCACGTTGGTGACCCAGTCGCGCATGGCCTCGTTGACGGCGTCCTTGAGGGTCTGGGACCCGGTGGTCACCGGGATGACCTCCGCGCCCAGCAGCTTCATCCGGGCCACGTTCAGTGCCTGCCGGCGGGTGTCCTCCAGGCCCATGTAGACCACGCAGTCCAGGCCCATCAGGGCCGCGGCCGTCGCGGTGGCCACCCCGTGCTGGCCGGCTCCCGTCTCGGCGATCACCCGGCGCTTGCCCATCCGGACGGTGAGCAGGGCCTGGCCCAGGACGTTGTTGATCTTGTGCGAGCCGGTGTGGTTGAGGTCCTCGCGCTTGAGCACGATGCGGGCGTCGACCCCGCCGGCCGCGGCGAACCGGGGCGCCTCGGTGAGGGGGGTCGGCCGTCCGGTGTAGGTGCGGGCCAGGTGATCGAGCTCGGCGAGGAACTCCGGGTCCACACGCGCCGCCGCGTAGGCGGCCGACAACTGGTCGAGGGCGGCGATCAGCGCCTCGGGGACGAAACGACCGCCGAACACGCCGAAGTGCCCGGTGGCATCGGGCGTGGCCGACGTGCCCGGGATGAGGCCCAGGTTCGTCAGGTCAGCGGTCATGGTCGACCGTGACGCAGGGCGGGGTGGGCACCGGCCGTGACCAGGTCGTGCACGGCCTGCCGCGGGTCCCCGCCGGTCACCAGGCTCTCCCCCACCAGCACGGCGTCGGCCCCGGCGTTGGCGTACGAGATCAGGTCGTGTGGGCCGCGCACGCCACTCTCGGCCACCCGCACGACGCTGTCGGGGATGTTCGGGGCGACGCGCGCGAAGTGATCCCGATCGACGGACAGCGTGCGCAGGTCGCGCACGTTCACGCCCACGATCTGGGCACCGGCGTCCAGCGCCCGGGGGACCTCATCCACGTCGTGCACCTCCACGAGAACCGTAAGCCCGATCGACTGGGCCCGCTCGTGCAGCGAGACCAGCGCGTCCTGGCTGAGGGCGGCCACGATCAGCAGGACGATGTCGGCACCGGCGGCCCGCGCCTCCCAGAGCTGGTAGCTCGAGACGATGAAGTCCTTGCGCAGGACGGGCACGTCCACGGCATGCCGGACGGCCACGAGGTCATCGAGGGACCCCCCGAAGCGACGCCCCTCGGTGAGCACCGAGATCGCATGTGCACCACCCGACTCGTACTGCCGGGCCAGCGCGGCGGGATCCTCGATGGCTGCCAGCGCACCCCGGCTGGGTGAGGAGCGCTTGACCTCGGCGATGACGCTGATCCCGTCCTCGCTGCGCAGCGCGGCGACCCCGTCACGGGGTTCCGGCGCGTGGCTGGCACGCTCCTTGAGCTCGTCGAGCGGGACCCGTTCCATGCGCTCGGCGACATCGGCGCGCACACCGACGAGGATCTCGTCGAGAACAGACATGCGCTCCTCCACCTGGGACCGGGAACCTTGGGTCGAAGCGTACGCAGTGACCGGCTGGTCCACCGAATCGCCCCCGGACGACGGACCCCTGTTCTCCCCTGACGGCGCTACCCTTGCCCACGTGAGCATCTCGACGGCCAGCGCCCAGCGCAGCCGGAGCATGCTCGGGCCCGCCGCCGTGCTCGTCGGCGTGGGTGCCGCCTGGCTCACTGCCGCAGCCCTGCGCCCGGGTGACAGCGGGCCCACGCCGTGCCCCTGGCGGACGGTGACGGGGCTGGACTGCCCGTTCTGCGGTGCGACCCGGGCAGCAGCCAGCCTCGCCCACGGTGATGTGATCGGCGCCCTGGACCACAACGCGCTGTTCGTCCTGGTCATCCTCCCCCTGGCCGTCGCGGCCTGGGGGGTCTGGGCGGCCCGCTCGTGGCGCGGGCTGCCCGCACCGGTGATCGCCAACAGGACGCTGCTGGTCCTGATGGGCATCACTGCGGCGTGGTGGGTCCTGCGGCTTGTGGTTCCCTGGCTGGGGTCGACGGCCGGCTGATCCCGGCGCCCTGCGCCGTCGGCGCGTCGGGCAGCACCACCAGGAACGCCGCACCTCCCTCGGGCGCGGTCCCGGCCTGGGCCCGCCCACCGAGCCGCTGGGCAAGTCGCGCCACCAGCGCGAGGCCCACCCCGGACCCCACCTTGCGGACGCCGCGATAGCGGGCGTGCAGCTCGCCGGGCTCGAAGGCCACCGAGAGGTCGTCCTCGGTCAGGCCCGGTCCCCCGTCGCGGACCTCGACGAGGAACTCCCCGGGCGCGGGTCCGGCGGACAGGCGCAGGACCACGGGGTCCCCCTCGCCCGTGACCCGCAGGGCGTTCTCCATGAGGTTGTCGATGATCTGCCGGACACGCACCGGGTCGGTCCGCACCGGGTGCGAGGTGCGCGCAACCTCGTCGACGAACCGGACACCGGCGCGGGCGGCTCGGTCGGACCAGACTGCCGCGGCGTCCGCGCCCAGGGCCGCGAGGTCGAGGTCCACCGGCTGCACATCCACATCGACGGCTCCGAGCCGGGCCAGGTCGAGCAGGTCGGCAACCAGGCGATCGAGGTGGTCGGCCTCGGAGCGCACCACGCCGGCCACGGCCGGGACGTCCTCGGGCGGGACCACGCCGTCGGCCAGGGCCTCGGCGTAGCCCTTCACGGAGGTCAGGGGCGTGCGCAGCTCGTGGGACACGGTCAGGAAGAACTCACGCTGCCGGCCCTCGCTCTCGTTGAGTGCCGCTGACAGCCGGTTGAGGGCGATCGCGATGTCGGCCACCTCGCTGGGCCCCTCGGGGTCGATCCGGACGTCGCGCTGCCCCGAGCTCATCGCGTTGGCCGCGGCAGCTGCCTGCACCAGGGGGCGGGTCAGGCGCCGCGCCGCCCAGTAGCCGATCACGACCGCGACCAGCAGACCCAGCGCGAGGGCCATGGCCAGCCGACCGAGGGCGGGAAGGCTGAGGTCGCGCGCCACGTCCGATGGCTGGACGAGCAGGACGCCGACCCCGTCGGTCACCGGCCGTCCCTCGACGTAGCTGGCCAGGCGGCGGTCGGACACCTCACTGCCGCTGGTGACGGTCCGCGACGTCCGAGTGCCCGCAAGGGTGGATGCACCTGCGAGGCGTGAACCCCGGGCCGAGGAGTATCGGCACACCACGGTGTCGCACGGGTAGAACGTGACCTCCTGCGGTGCGAGCAGGGCCCCGCAGCGCGGGCGTTGGCGAGACTGACCGGCAGATCTCCGGCGCTCCGTAAGCTCGGCAGTCAGGTCCGCCGTCAGGTCCGCGGTCCGAGACAGGGTCCGTTGGGCGGTGCTGTCCGCGGCGGCGCGCAGCAGGGGCCAGGCGATGAGCGCACCGATCAGGACGGCGATGGTGGCCACGCCGGCCATGAGCAGGGGAAGCCGGCGGGAGAGGCTGGTGCGGCTCATCCCTCGTCCGCGCTGTACCCCACGCCCCGGACCGTGCGGATCGGGCTGGCGTCACCGAGCTTGGCGCGGACCTGGGCGACGTGCACGTCGACGGTCCTGGTCCCGGCAGCGGCCGCGTACCCCCAGACGGCCGACAGCAGCTGGTCGCGGGTCACCACCCGCCCGGGGCGGGCCATCAGGTAGGCCAGGAGGTCGAACTCCGTGGCCGTGAGCTCGACCGGCTCACCGGAGACCGTCACACGATGCCGGCCGCGGTTGAGCTCGACCGCGCCGATCACCAGGGAGCGCTCTTCGCCCTCGATCGGCCCGCCCGAGCGCCTCAGCACGGCCTTGACCCGGGCCACCACCTCCCGGGGGCTGAACGGCTTGGTGATGTAGTCGTCCCCGCCCATCTCCAGGCCGAGCACGCGATCGATCTCGTCGTCACGGGCGGTGCAGAACAGGATCGGGACCGAGTCACCCTCGGCACGCAGCGTCCGGCAGACCTCCGTGCCGTCCATGCCGGGCAGCCCCACGTCCAGGATCACGGCGACCGGATGCAGCCTGCGGGCTGCGGCCAGGGCATCGGGACCGCTCGCCACGGTGTGCACGCCGAAGCCGTCACGGCGCAGGTACATGCCGATCAGGTCGGCGATGGGCTTCTCGTCCTCGGCGACGAGCACCAGCCCGCGGTTCTCGACGCTCATGGTGGCCCATCCTCGCTCGCGTCAGTACGGATCCGTTCGGCGTGGTGTACGGATCGGGTCAGCCCGCGTCGGAGCTGGACTCCATGCCGGCCATGACCTTCCAGACGATGAGGCCCAGCGGGATCATCGCCACCCCGATCCAGAACATGACCTGCTGGTCGAGGACCACGCCGAGCGTACCGACGATGAAGGCCAGGGTGATGATGGTCGCACCGGTCCAGTTGGCCGGCGTCCGCCCGTGGTTGTCGTGCTCGGTGCTCATGGGACTCCTCGGTGATCAGTGATGGGCCATTCTGGCATCCGATGACCCGGCAGGGCGCAACCCCTCGGCCATCGTGATCGCGGCGAGCACGGCCGCCGCCTTGTTGCGGCACTCGTCGTGCTCCGTCTGCGGCACGGAGTCGGCGACCAGGCCGGCCCCCGCCTGCACGTGGGCGACCCCGTGGCGCAGGACCGCGGTCCGGATCGCGATGGCCGCGTCCATGTTCCCCGCGAAGTCCAGGTATCCGACGGCACCGCCGTACAGCCCACGACGGGTCGGCTCGAGATCGTCGATGATGGCCATCGCGCTGGGCTTCGGCGCCCCGGACAGCGTGCCCGCCGGGAAGGTGGCGGCGAGCAGGTCGTAGGCAGATCGGCCCTCGGCAAGCCGGCCGGTCACCGTGGACACGATGTGCATGACATGGGAGTACCGCTCGATGGACATGAAGTCCACGACCTCCACGCTGCCCGGGGCGCACACCCGCCCCAGGTCGTTGCGGCCGAGGTCGACGAGCATCAGGTGCTCGGCGCGCTCCTTCTCGTCGGCCAGCAGCTCCTCGGCCAGCACCGCGTCGTCCTCCGGCGTCGCGCCCCGGGGCCGGGTCCCGGCGATCGGGTGCAGCATGGCGTGGCCGGCGGTGAGCTTGACCAGCGCCTCGGGGCTGGACCCGACGACGTCGAAGGCCACCCGATCGCCGAGGTCCGGGCCCGGCCCGGGCTCGGGGAAGCGGAACAGGTACATGTACGGGCTCGGGTTGTTCACGCGCAGCATCCGGTAGATGTCCAGGGCGCTGGCCGACGTCGGGCGATCGAACCGCTGGGACAGCACGACCTGGAAGGCGTCACCGGCGCGGATGTGCTCCTTGGCGGCCTCCACCCCGGCCATGTAGTCCCCGGGACGGGTCCGGGGCAGGACGTCCGGCGGGGCGGCGACCGGGTCCAGCGAGGCTGCCGACGCCGCGCTGGGCGCGGCAAGCGCCTGCTCCATGTCGTCCAGGCGGGCCACCGCGTCGGCCCACGCCTCGGCGACGCGCTCGTCGGTGGCGTCGTAGTTGACCGCGTTGGCGATGAGCAGCACCGAGCCGTCCCAGTGGTCGAGCACTGCGAGGTCGACGGCCAGCAGCATGGCGATCTCGGGCAGCGCCAGCTCGTCGGGGTTGGCGTCGGGCAGCCGCTCCCAGCGCCGGACCGCGTCGTAGCCGATCATCCCGACCAGGCCCCCGGTCAGGGGCGGCAGGTCATCGACGTCCAGAGGGTCGGTGTGCAGCAGGGCCAGGGTGTCGCGCATGGCCTCCAGTGGGTTCCCGGTGGTCGGCACGCCCACCGGGGCGCGCCCGCGCCAGGTGGCCTCGCCATCGACCTCCGAGAGCATCGCGGCGGCCTGCACGCCGATGAACGAGTAGCGCGACCAGACCCGCCCATGCTCGGCGGACTCGAGCAGGAACGTCCCGGGCCGCTCACCGGCGAGCTTGCGGTAGAGCCCGACCGGTGTGTCCCCGTCGGCAAGCAGGCGCCGCACGACCGGGATGACCCGCCGGGAGCCAGCGAGCTCGCGGAAGGCGTCCAGGTCGGGCGTCGCGGTGCTCATCGGATCTCCAGGGTGTCGAAGCAGGACTCCAGGCCGGTGTGGCAGGCGGGCCCCGCCGGGTGCACCCGGAGCAGGACGGCGTCCCCGTCGCAGTCGAGGGCGACACTGACCACCTGCTGGGTGTGTCCCGAGGTCGCGCCCTTGACCCACAGCTCCTGCCGGGAGCGTGAGTAGTAGGTGGCGACCCCGGTGGCCAGCGTGCGCGACAGGGCCTGGGCATCCATCCAGGCCACCATCAGGACCCGTCCGCTGTCCGCGTCCTGGGCGACCGCAGTGATGAGCGCACGCCCGTCGGGGGCTGTGCCGGCGGGGCGCAGG
>CAVPNX010000015.1:0-120261 GCA_963706885.1 uncultured Actinomycetes bacterium
CGGTCCCCGGCCCGCAGCGCCGGGCATCCACCGACAGCACCACGCATTGGGCGCCGAACCGGTCGGCGGCCTCGGCGAGCAGCTCGGGACGGGCGATGGCCGCGGTGTTCACCCCGCACTTGTCGGCCCCCGCGCGCAGCAGCGCGTCGAAGTCCGCCACCGCCCGGACCCCGCCACCCACGGTCAGGGGGATGAACACCTGCTCCGCGGTGCGCCGGACGACGTCGTAGGTGGTCTCCCGGTCGCCCGAGGAGGCCGTGATGTCCAGGAACGTCAGCTCGTCGGCACCGGCCGCCCCGTAGGCCGCAGCCAGCTCGACCGGGTCGCCCGCGTCGACGAGGTCGACGAAGTTCACACCCTTGACCACCCGGCCGCCGTCCACGTCCAGGCAGGGGATGACGCGCACGGCCACGGACATGGCAGGAGCCTAGCTCCCCGTGACCCGGCCCCCAGGGGCGTCCGGGACTACACGCCGGGGGGGCGCTTGCGGAAGAGCCGACCGATGTACACCACCAGCAGGACTGCGCCGATGGTCAGGGAGGCGAAGAAGGCGATGGACGCATACCGCTCCAACTCACCGCCGGCGAAGGCAGTCGCGCCGATCGCCGTTCCGATGATCGCGCCCGAGACCAGCAGCGCGACCACCACCATGCTGGTGATCGAACGCACCTGCTCCATCTGCCCATCGAGCTGGGAGGTGTCGACGGTGACGGTGAACTTGCCCTTCTTGAACTGCTCGTTCCACCCGATGAGGCTCTTGATGTAGTCGGGTGCGGCGTGGGCCGCCCGCACCGCCGCCTGCTTGGCCTCCTTGGCGGCCAGGTCCTTGACCATGGCCTCGGTCGAGGGGGCCTGGGCCTGCTCCAGGGCGAGGTTGAGGGCTGCGTCGCTGAAGGACTGGCCCTGCGGCGCCAGCGGGGTGAAGAACGCCGAGGCCTGCATCATCGCCTTCATGGCCAGCGTGAGGTGCGGGTCCAGGCGGAGTCCCGCGTCGCGCAGCACGGCCATGCCGGCGTTGAACACGTCGTCGAAGTCTGCCCCGGAGCCCTTGCCGTAGCGCGCCATCCGGCGCTCGAAGGTCCGCACGAAGTTCGCCTCGTCCACGGGCCGGAACGGCTCGCTCAGGGAACGCAGCTGGGAGGCCATGGCCGTCATGTCGCCGTTGACCACCGTCCACAACAGGGCCACGAGGTTGATCCGCTGCATGACGGTGAGCTCCCCCACCATGCCGCAGTCCAGGAAGGTCACGTTGCCGGTCTGCAGGTCGACATAGAGGTTGCCCGGGTGCGGGTCGGCATGGAAGAAGCCATCGACCAGCAGCATCTTGATGGCCGCCCTCAGCGCGTTGGTGCCCAGCACGCCTCGGTCGATCCCGGCGGCGTCGATCGCCTCGAGGTCGGAGATCTTCACCCCGACGATGAACTCCTGGGTCAACACCTGCTTGGCCGAGAGGTCCCGGTGCAGCCCGGGGACCTTCACCCCTGGCAGGTCCTTCATGTTCTCGGCCAGGCGCATCATGTTGTACGCCTCGCCGTAGTAGTCCAGCTCCTCGACCAGGTTGGTGCTGAACTCGTCGAGCATGCCACGCAGCCCGATCTCGCGCGCCCACTGGCTGCGGGCCTCGAACGCCCGGCCGGCGGTGTGGGCCACGCCGAGGTCGGCCTTGACCTGCTTCTCCAAGTTGGGTCGCTGGACCTTGACCGCGACCTCCTGGCCATCGTGCAGTCGCGCCCGGTGCACCTGGGCCAGAGAGGCAGCCGCCAGCGGTGTCGGCGAGAACTCGGCGTACAGCTCCTCGATCGGGGCGCCCAGCTCCCGGCGGATGATCTCCTGGACCATCGGGTACGGGAAGGTCGGGACCTCGTTCTGGAGCCGGTCCAGCTCGATCCGCCATTCGTCGGGCAGGACGTTGACCTGGCTCGAGACGATCTGGCCCATCTTGACGTACGTGGGGCCCAACCCTTCCAGGAGAATGCGCGTGCGCGTCGCCGTTGAGTAGTCCGGAACCGGCTCCGGCAGGTTGTGCACCCACCTCTGCATCCGTCGCCTGGGCGCCGCCAGGGCGGTGTCGTCGAGCACCAGCTCAGCGGTGAATGCACCGAGGGTCGCGTAGATCTGCTGGAGTCGCAGGTTCTCGCCGATCACGTCCATGCCACCACTCATGCCAGTGCGTTCCTCTCCTTGTAGTCCCGGTCGAGCATCGGGTAGTCGGCCCCCATGAGTGCATCGAGGAACCCGCCGATGATCCCGGCCAGGGCCCCGCCCAGCAGCAGCGCCAGAATGCTGCCGGACTCGAGTCGCCCGTCGAGGACCACGCTGAGCAGCCACAGCAGGAAGGCGTTGATCACGACGATGACGACGCCGAACGAGCTGAAGATGAAGCGGAGGCTGATGAACTGGAGGATGGGCTTGACGAAGGCGTTGAGCAGCCCGAAGATCACAGCGATCTCCAGTCCCTGCCCCCAGCGCCAGGCCGTGAAGCTCAGTCCGGGCACCAGCACCACGGCCAGGATGACCGACACGCCCGCGGACACGAAGCGCACGAGGTGCAGCCGCCAGTTGCGCAACTGCCCCTTGGACCACACCCGGTTGGCGCTGACCGCCGGGATGCTGCCGACCTCATCCACGCCCTGCGCCGGCGGCACGTAGTCGCGGGGCACGTCGGGGTTCTGGATCATCGGACTCATGACCGACGACTCAGCGACGTCGGCAGACGCGACGACGGCCGTCGGCTGGGTGACGGCGATCTCGGCGCCCGCGAGAGTCAGCGGCTGGTCGGCTGCCGGGAGCTGGTCGACGGGCGCCAGACCCTGCGTAACCTGCGGTTCGAGCACCGAGGTCCAGTCCGGTTGGGATCCGCCGACGGGGCCCTGATCCTGGTCGGGGGACCTCTGGTCAGGCACTTCGTCGGACATGGCATTCCTCCCTCGGCGTGTGGGCCACTCTGCCACACGTCCTGCGACCACTTGGTTCACGCGCGCCGTGCGCGCGCGGGTCAAGCGGCTGAATCATCGTCCGGGCGCCAGGCCACGACCTCGACCTCGACGAGCATGTCGGGGTGGACCAGGGCGCTGACCCCGACCATGGTCGCGGCCGGTCGGATGGCGCCGAAGAGGCCCGAGTGCGCCTGCCCCACGGCATCGGCGTGGGCTGCCACATCAACGACGTACATGCGGGTCTGGACGGTGTCGGCGCGCGTGAAGCCCGCCCGCTCGAGGGCGAAGAGAGCGGCCTGGAAGGCCACGACCGCCTGTGCGTGCGGGTCCCCCGGGTGCGCCACCACCCCGTTGACCATCGCCGTGGTCCCCGCGGTCCAGCCGGTGTGCCCGCCGTACCCGGAGGCGACCACCACCCGGCTGTAGCCGACCTCGTCCTCGTAGATGCCGCCGCTGGAGAACCGCTCGACCGCCATGACCGCCCCTCCTTCGTCCCCGGCGCAGGCTACTTCCCCCGCCCGCCTAGAGGAAGTCGCGACGCGGGGCCACGGCGGCCAGTGCCTCGGCCAGCGTGAAGGCGCCGGCGTAGAGCGCCTTGCCCACGATCGCGCCCTCGACACCATCGTCGACCAGCTCAGCCAGCCGGTGCAGGTCCTCCAACCGGGCAACCCCGCCGCTGGCGACCACCGGACGATCCGTGCGGGCGCACACGTCGGCCAGCAGGTCCAGGTTCGGCCCACGAAGGGTGCCGTCCTTCGTCACGTCGGTGACCACGTACCGCGCACAGCCGTCGGCGTCGAGGCGGGCCAGGGTCTCCCAGAGGTCCCCGCCCTCCTTCGTCCAGCCCCGGGCGGCCAGGGTCGTGCCGCGCACGTCGAGCCCGACAGCGACCCGGTCACCGTGCTCGCCGATCACCCGACGGGTCCAGTCCGGATCCTCCAGGGCCGCGGTGCCGAGATTGACCCGCCGGCAGCCGGTCGCCAGCGCAGCCGTGAGCGACTCGTCGTCGCGGATCCCCCCGGAGAGCTCGACCTGGACGTCGAGCCGCCCGATGACATCGGCGAGCAGCGCGCGGTTCGAGCCAGTCCCGAAGGCCGCGTCGAGGTCGACGAGGTGGATCCATTGCGCGCCCTGGGACTGGAAGTCCAGCGCGGCCTCCAGTGGCGATCCGTAGGACGTCTCCGTCCCCGACTCGCCCTGGACCAGGCGCACGGCGGTCCCGTTGCGGACGTCGACGGCGGGCAGCAGCTCCAGGTGATCCATGCCCCGAAGGCTAGTCGGTCGGCAGGGTCAGCCCAGCGTCCCCACCCAGTTGGCCAGGAGGCCCAGGCCAGCATCCCCAGACTTCTCCGGATGGAACTGCGTGGCGGTCAGGGGGCCGTTCTCGAGGGCCGCGACGAAGCGTGCCCCGTGCTCGGCCCACGTCACCAATGGCGGATGGAACGGCTCCGACACGACCAGGTCCCAGCGCTGCACCGCGTACGAGTGCACGAAGTAGAAGCGCTGGTCGCTGACGCCGGTGAACAGCACCGACCCCTGCGGGACGTCCACGGTGTTCCACCCCATGTGCGGCAGGATCGCGGCAGGCAGCTCCTCGACGACCCCGGGCCACTCCCCCACGCCCTGGGTCGACCATCCCGTGCTCGACGCCGGACTCGAACAGGATCTGCATGCCCACACAGATGCCCAGCACGGGCAGCCCACCGGCCAGGCGATGGTCGACCAGCTGCGGACCCCGCACCCCACGGAAGCCGGCCATGCAGGCGGCGAAGGCACCGACCCCCGGGACGACCAGCCCATCGGCCGCCATCGCCGCGTCGTAGTCGGAGGTGACCGTGACCTCGGCTCCGACCGCCGCCAGCGCCCGCGCAGCCGACCGGAGGTTGCCCGATCCGTAGTCCAGGACCACGACACGCGTCATCGCCGTGAGCCCCGCTGGGCGCTGCCGATCATCGTCGGTGGCAGGTGTTCGCCGGGACGACGCTCACAGTGCCCCCTTGGTGCTGGGCACCCCCACCACCCGGGGGTCGACCTCCACGGCCGTGCGCAGGGCGCGCGCGACCGCCTTGAACTGGGCCTCGACCATGTGGTGCGGGTTGCGCCCGTAGAGGCAGTGCACGTGCAGGCAGATCTGCGCCGACGCTGAGATCGACTCCCAGACGTGGCGGGTCAGGGACGTGTCGTACGTGCCGATCATGGGCGCCATCACCGGCTCGTCGTGGACGACGTACGGCCGACCCGACAGGTCGACCACGGCCCGCGCCAGCGCCTCGTCGAGCGGGACCAGGGCGTCGCCGAAGCGCCTGATGCCGACCTTGTCACCGAGGGCCTGGCGCAGCGCCGCGCCGAACGCCAGGGAGGTGTCCTCGACCGTGTGGTGGCTGTCGACCTCGATGTCCCCGGTCGTGGTGATGGTGAGGTCGAAGCCGGCGTGCTTGCCGATCTGGGTCATCATGTGGTCGTAGAACGGCACACCCGTGCTGACCTCCGCCACGCCGGAGCCGTCGAGCTCCAGCGCCACGCGGACGTCGCTCTCCTTGGTCGTGCGCTCGACCGTCGCGAACCGGCCCATCAGGTCCCCTCCTCGCATGCGTTCCCACACCTTCTCACGCGATCACGTCCCCGGGCGCCAGGCAGTCGGACAGGGCGGTCCGGAAGGCCGCCATCTCCTCGGGCGTCCCGGCGCTGACCCGCAGCCAGCCCGTGGGACCGGTGGCTCGGACGAGCACCCCGCGGTCGAGCAGCCGCTGCCAGATCACATCCCGGTCGGTGAACCGGCCGACCAGCACGAAGTTGGCGTCCGAGTCCGCGGCCACGAGCCCGGGCTGGGCCCGGACCCACGCCACCAGGGCATCGCGCTCATCGCGCAGGGCGGCCACCGAGCCCAGGAGCTCAGGCGCGTGGCGCAGGGCGGTGCGGGCAACCGCCTGGGTGACCGCGGACAGGTGGTAGGGCAGCCGCACGAGCTGGACGGCGTCCACGACCTGCGGGCTTGCCACCAGGTAGCCCAGCCGCGCCCCGGCCAGGGCGAAGGCCTTGCTCATCGTGCGCGTCACCACCAGGCGGGGATGGGCGTCGAGCAGCTCGATGGCCGAGGGCGTGCCGGGCCGGCGGAACTCCGCGTACGCCTCGTCGACCACCACCATCCCGCGACTGGCCGCACACAGCCGGTCGACGTCCTCGGCGGACAGGGCGGTCCCCGTGGGGTTGTTCGGCGAGGCCAGCAGGATGACGTCGGGCTGCTCGGCGTGGATGTGGGCCAGCGCGGCGTCGAGGTCGACGGTGAAGTCGTCGCGGCGCGGCAACGTCCGGTACTCGGTGAAGGTGTCGCGGGCGTAGTCGGGATACATCGAGTAGGTCGGCGCGAACGACAGCGCCACCCGGCCCGGACCGCCGAAGGCCTGCAGCAGCTGGACCATCACCTCGTTGGATCCGTTGGCCGCCCAGACCCGATCCGCGGTGACCAGCGGACCGCTGGGGACATCGGTGCGGATGTAGGCGGCGAGGTCCGCCCGCAGCGCGGTGGCGTCCCGGTCGGGGTAGCGGTTCAGGTGGGCGCAGGCCTGCGCGACCGCGGCGGCGACGTCGGCCACCATCGCCGCCGAGGGCGGGTACGGGTTCTCGTTGACGTTGAGCCGGTGGGCCACGTCGAGCTGCGGGGCGCCGTAGGGCACCTGGCCGCGCAGCTCGGGGCGCAGCGGGAGGTCGGCCGGGTCCCCCGGCCGGTCCGGCTGCGCACTCACCGGTCGAACCGCACCGTGATCGCCGCGCCGTGCGCCGGGAGGTCCTCGGCGTGGGCCAGCGTGACGACGTGGTCGGCGATTTCGGCCAGGGCGTCGCGGTCGTACTCGATGAGGTTCACGCCCCGCAGGAAGGAGGCCACCCCGAGCCCGCTGGAGTGGCAGGCGCACCCACCCGTGGGCAGGACGTGGTTGGAGCCGGCGGCGTAGTCCCCGAGGGAGACCGGAGCCCAGGGACCGATGAAGACCGCCCCGGCGTTGCGGACGTGCATCGCCACAGCCCGGGCGTCACGGGTGTGGATCTCCAGGTGCTCCGCGGCGTAGGCATTGACGATCGCCAGCCCGTCGGCGATCGAGTCCACGAGGATGATCGCACTCTGGTCACCACCGAGGGCCTCGCGGATGCGCAGCGAGTGCTTCGTGGCCGCGACCTGGTCCTCCAGGGCGCTCGCCACGGCCTTCGCGAGCTTGGGCGAGGTCGTGACCAGCACGGAGGCGGCGATGACGTCGTGCTCGGCCTGGCTGATCAGGTCGGCTGCCACGACCTCGGCGTCGGCAGTGTCATCGGCCAGGATCGCGATCTCCGTGGGCCCGGCCTCCGAATCGATCCCGATCCGGCCCTTGAGCAGGCGCTTGGCGGCCGTGACCCAGATGTTGCCCGGTCCGGTGACGAGGTTCACAGGCCGACACACGGTGCCGTCCTCCAGGGGCGCCCCATAGGCGAACAGGGCGATGGCCTGCGCGCCGCCGGCGGCGTACACCTCGTCGACGCCGAGCAGGGCGCACGCGGCCAGGATCGTGGGGTGCGGCAGCCCGCCGAACTCCTTCTGCGGCGGTGAGGCCACCGCCAACGAGTCCACCCCCGCGATCTGGGCCGGGACGACGTTCATCACCACGGACGACGGGTACACCGCACGCCCGCCGGGGACGTAGAGCCCCACCCGGTCGACCGGTATCCAGCGCATGGTCACGGTCCCGCCGGGGACGACGTCGGTGGTGTGGTCGGGGCGGACCTGGTCGGCGTGGACCCGGCGCACCCGCTCGATGGCGACCTCCAGGGCCGTGCGCACGTCGGGGTCCAGGGCCTCGAGGGCCGCGCTGATCTCCCGGACGGGGACCCGCAGGTGCTCGGGACGCACGCCGTCCAGGCGCTCGCCGTGGTCCAGGACCGCGGGAGCACCACGCCTGGCCACATCGGCCACGATCGGGCGCACGACGTCCAGGGCGTGATCGACATCCATCGAGGCACGCGGCACCACCGCACCGAGGTTGGCGGGCAGCCCCGCGCGCAGGTCCAGTCGACGGATCATGGCCCGATTCTAGGGCGCGCACGGAGGTGGGGCAGGGGGCCCGGCGCTCAGTTGGCCCAGTGCCGCCCACCGGCCAGGTCCACGGCCGGCATCGAGGGCAGCGCCGACATGACGCCGATCTCCCGGCGCAGCACGGCGCACACGGACTCCAGGCGCTGCTCGGCGTCCTCGATGCCCAGCAGCGCCTGCCGCTCGGGCAGGTCGGTGACGATCGCCGAGGCCACCAGGTAGCTGAGCACGACCGGGTCCTCGGGGAGGTTGTCGATGTGGGCCATCCGGATCACGCCCCACCCGGCGATGACATCGCGGTACTCACCGAGCAGCCGAACCGCATCGGCGGCCAGCGACCGTGTCCGTGTCGGCTCGCCCACCGGCTCGTCGTGCAGCCGGACATGGGCCCGCGTGTAGGGCAGGCCCTCATCGAGGTCCTCGATCGAGAACCTGCGGGCGCCGACCGTGACGATGTCGTAGCGGCCGTCGGGCAGCGCCTCGACCTTGGTGATCCGGGCCATCGTGCCGACCTCGTAGATGCCGGCGCGGCCGTCGGACTCGCTGAAGCCGGGACGCACCGCAACGATCCCGAAGCCCTGCTCCTCCTCAGCGGCCTCGACCAGTGTGCTCATCATCAGGCGGTAGCGCGGCTCGAAGATGTGCAGGGGGAGGACCAGTCCGGGGACGAGCACCGTGCGCAGCGGGAACAGCGGGACCGTGGGCACCTGCACAGGCTAGGGCCACTTCGCCGGACCCGCTCGGGAACTGCGCACGGCACGGGGTGACGTGTCAGTGGCAGGATCAACCCATGGCGAAGAAGTCGGGGGGATCGGGGACCCCCGCGACCCGCGTCCTGACCGAGGCCGGCGTGCCCCACGTGCTGCGCACCTACGCCCACGACCCCCGGCACGGGTCCTACGGCCTCGAGGCGGCGCAGGCCCTCGGCGTCGATCCCGGGCGGGTGTTCAAGACGCTGATGGCCGACGTCGACGGCTCACTGGTGGTGGGCGTGGTCCCGGTCGACACCCAGCTGGACCTCAAGCTCCTGGCCGCGACCGTGGGGGGCAAGCGTGCCGCGATGGCGGAGGTGGCCCGCGCCGAGCGGGCGACCGGCTACGTGGCCGGCGGGATCTCCCCGCTCGGCCAGCGACAGGCCCACCCCACAGTCGTGGACGAGTCAGCGCTGGCCCATGCGTCGGTGCTGGTCTCCGGTGGCCGCCGTGGACTGGACGTCGAGCTGGCCCCGGAGCACCTCATCGAGCTCACCGGTGCCCGCGTGGCCCCGATCGCGCGGCACGCCTGACCCGTCAGCCCAGGCAGGCCGGGCCCAGCAGCGCCTTGAGGTCGCCGTAGAGCGCCGGGGAGGGCACCACCCGCAGCCGGTCATCGATGGACAGGACCGTGGTCGTCCCCCCGTTGCGCAGGTGGATGTGCACCTCGACGGTCCCGGGATGGTTGGCCAGGACCTCGCGCAGGCGGTCCACCACGGGCGGCGTGCAGCGGGCGATGTCCAGGTGGATGGCGACCGGTCCCGACGCCGCAGCGTCACTGATGCTCGGCACCGTGATGTCCATGCCGCGCAGCCGCGGGGCACTGTCGTCGCCCTTCTCCAGCCGGCCGCGCACGACGATCACGACGTCCTCGGCCAGCAGGACCCCGGCCGTGGCGTAGAGCTGGGGGAAGCACATGACCTCGACGGACCCCGCGAGGTCCTCGAGGGTGACGATCGCCCACGGCTCCCCCTTGGCCTTGGTGGTCTTGCGCTGCACGCTGGTCACCAGGCCGGCGACCGTGACCATCTGCCCGTCGACACGCTCGTCGGAGCCCAGCGCCGCGATGGGCATGTCGGCCAGGGAGCCCAGCACGTGCTCGAGGCCGAACAACGGGTGGTCGCTGACGTACAGGCCCAGCATCTCGCGCTCGTAGGCCAGCAGGGTCTTCTTGTCCCACTCGGTCGGCGGCGGCACGAGGCGCGCACCGGGGGCGGCCTGCGTGACCTCGCCGCCCATGCCCGCGAACAGGTCGAACTGCCCCACGGCTTCAGCCCGCTTGGTGTCCAGGGCGGCGTCGATCGCCTGCTCGTGGATGGCCAGCAGGCCCTTGCGGGTGTCGCCGAAGCTGTCGAAGGCGCCGGCCTTGATCAGCGACTCCACCAGGCGCTTGTTGCACACGCCGATCTCCACCTTGGCGATGAAGTCGGCGAAGTCAGCGAACCTCCCCTTCGCGTTGCGCGTGCGGATGATCGAGTCGACGACGTTGGCACCCACGTTGCGGATCGCGGACAGGCCGAAGCGGATGTCGGTGCCGACCGGGGCGAAGTCCGACTGCGACTCGTTGACGTCCGGGGGCAGCACCTTGATGCCCATCCGCCGGCACTCGTTGAGGTAGATCGCGGACTTGTCCTTGTCGTCGGCGATCGAGGTGAGCAGGCCGGCCATGTACTCGGCCGGGTAGTTCGCCTTCAGGTAGGCCGTCCAGTAGGACACCAGCCCGTAGCCGGCCGTGTGCGCCTTGTTGAACGCGTAGTCCGAGAACGGGACGAGGATGTCCCACAGGGTCCTGATCGCGTCGTCGGAGTACCCGTTGGCCCGCATCCCCGCAGCGAAGGGCACGTACTCCTTGTCCAGGATCTCCTTCTTCTTCTTGCCCATCGCCCGGCGCAGGAGGTCCGCGCTGCCCAGCGAGTAGCCGGCCAGCTTCTGGGCGATCGCCATGACCTGCTCCTGGTAGACGATCAACCCGTAGGTGTCGCCCAGGATCTCGGCCAGCGGCTCGGCGAGCTCGGGGTGGATCGGCGTGACCGGCTGGCGGCCGTTCTTCCGGTCGGCGAAGTCGTTGTGCGCATTGGCACCCATCGGGCCCGGCCGGTACAGCGCCAGGACCGCGGAGATGTCCTCGAAGTTGGTCGGGGCCAGGCGCGTGAGCAGGGCCCGCATGCCGGAGTTGTCCAGCTGGAACACGCCCAGCGTGTCGCCGCGGGCGAGCAGCTCGTAGGTGGGCACATCATCGAGGGTCAGCTCCTCGAGGACGACCTTGTGCCCCCCGTTGGCCTCGATGTGGCGCAGCGCGTCGTCGAGGATCGTCAGGTTGCGCAGGCCCAGGAAGTCCATCTTGAGCAGTCCGAGGGACTCGCAGGCCCCCATGTCCAGCTGGGTGATGATCGAGCCGTCCTGCTCGCGGCGCATGATCGGGATGACGTCGAGCAGCGGTTCGGCCGAGAGGATCACGCCGGCGGCGTGCACCCCCCACTGCCGGCGCAGGCCCTCGAGCCCGCGGGCGGTGTCGACGACCTCGCGCAGGTCCTCCTCGGACTCGTAGAGCGCACGGAAGTCCGCGGCCTCCCGGTAGCGGGGGTGCAACTCGTCGAAGATCCCCGACAGCGGGATGTCCTTGCCCATGACGGCCGGGGGCATCGCCTTGGTCAGCTTCTCCCCCACGGCGAACGGGTGGCCGAGAACGCGCGCGGAGTCCTTCAGGGCGGCCTTGGCCTTGATCGTCGAGTAGGTGACGATCTGGGCGACCCGCTCCTCGCCGTAGCGCTGCGTCGCGTAGCGGATCATCTCCGCGCGCCGACGCTCGTCGAAGTCCATGTCGATGTCGGGCATCGAGATGCGCTCGGGGTTCAGGAACCGTTCGAAGAGCAGTCCATGGGCCATCGGGTCGAGCTCGGTGATGCCCAGGGCGTAGGCGATCAGGGCACCGGCGGCCGACCCACGGCCCGGGCCGACGCGGATCCCGACGCTCTTGGCGTGGGCGACGAGGTCGGCGGTGACCAGGAAGTAGCCGGGGAACCCCATCTGGCAGATGACCCCGACCTCGTAGGCGGCCTGGTCGCGGCGGTCCTGCGGCACGCCGCCCGGGAAGCGGCGGGCCAGCCCGCGCTCGACCTCCTTGACCAGCCAGGACTCCTCGGTCTCGCCCTCAGGGACCGGGAACCGGGGCATCAGGTTGCGGCCCTCGGTGAACTCGACGTTGCACCGCTCGGCGACCAGCAGGGTGTTGTCGCAGGCCTCGGGATGCTCGGCCCACAGTGTGCGCATCTCGTGGGCGCTCTTGAGGTAGAAGTCGCGCGCATCGAACCGGAACCGGTTCGGGTCGGCCATGGTCTTGCCGGTCTGCACACACAGCAGGACCTCGTGGGAGTCCGCGTCCGCGGCGTGCGTGTAGTGCAGGTCGTTGGTGGCCAGCAGCGGCAGTCCGAGGTCCTTGGCCAGCCGCAGGAGGTCGGGCATGGTGCGCCGCTCGATCTCGATCCCGTGGTCCATGACCTCGCAGAAGAAGTTGTCCCGGCCGAGGATGTCGCGGTAGTCCGCCGCGGCCTGGCGTGCCCTCTCGTACTGGCCGACCTGCAGCCAGCGGTTCACCTCACCCGACGGGCATCCGGTGGTGGCGATGATCCCCGTGCCGTGGCGCTCGAGGAGGTCGCGGTCGAGGCGGGGGTACTTGCGGTACTGGCCCTCGAGACTGGCCAGCGAGGAGATCCGGAACAGGTTGTGCAGGCCCTCGGTGCTCTCGGCCAGCAGGGTCATGTGGGTGTAGTTGACCTTGCCCTTGGCCGTTCCCTCGTCACCGACGTCCTGGCCGACGTCGGCCCCGAACGAGAACGGCGTGCGGTCGAATCGTGAGCCGATGGGGACGTAGTAGCCCTCCATGCCGATGATCGGCTTCACGCCGGCCGCGGTGCCGGCCTTCCAGAACTCGTAGGCACCGAACAGGTTGCCGTGGTCGGTGATCGCCAGCGCCGGCATCTCCATGCGCGCAGCCTCGGCGAAGAGGTCCTTGACCCGGGCTGCGCCGTCGAGCATCGAGTACTCGGTGTGGGCGTGCAGGTGCACGAAGTCACCACTGACGCTGCTCGACACCGACGTCCTCCCGGGGATTGCCACGAACCACCTGCTGCGCCGCGCACCTGGCGGGGAAGGCGGGCTCGGGCAGGGGACGATCGTACCGCCGGGCACCGACATCCCCGACGCAGCGACACCGGCCATCCACCGGTGCCAGCATGATCAACTGTGCCCGAACTGCGCCCGATGACCGATGTCGCCGCCGAGCTGGGGATCGCCCCGGAGCATGTCATCGGCTGGGGGCCGCATCGGGCCAAGGTCGACCTCGCGGCCCTCGGGGGCCGTGAGCCGACCGGCCGGCTGATCCTCGTGTCGGCGATCACCCCCACACCTGCCGGCGAGGGCAAGACCACCATGGCCATCGCCCTGGCCATGGGCATGCGGGCCCGGGGGCGGCACGCCGTCCTGGCCCTGCGGGAGCCGTCCCTGGGCCCGGTGTTCGGGATGAAGGGCGGTGGCACCGGGGGCGGGCGGTGCACGATCGAGCCCGCCGAGGCGATCAACCTGCACTTCACCGGGGACATGCACGCCATCACCTCGGCGCACAACCTGCTCTCGGCCCTGGTGGACAACTGCCTGCAGTTCGGCCAGCAGGCGCCGCTGGACCCGCGACGGGTCACCTGGCCGCGCGCGGTGGACATGAACGACCGGTTCCTGCGCCACGTCGTCCTGGGCCTGGGCGGCCCGCTGGATGGCATCCCGCGGGAGTCCGGGTTCCAGATCACCGCCTCCAGCGAGGTCATGGCTGCCCTCTGCCTGGCCAGCGACCTCGCCGACCTGCAGGCCCGGCTCGGGCGGATCGTCGTCGGGTGGACCAGCCAGGACCACCCGGTCACCGCCGACGACATCGGCGCGGCACCGGCCATGACGGCCCTGCTCCGAGATGCCCTCATGCCCAACCTGGCCCAGACCGCCGACGGCGGTCCGGTCCTCGTGCACGGCGGGCCGTTCGCCAACATCGCCCACGGGACGAACTCGATGATCGCCACCCGGATGGCCCTGGCCACTGGTGCAGACGTGATCACCGAGGGCGGGTTCGGCTTCGACCTCGGTGGTGAGAAGTTCCTGGACATCGCCTGCCGGTCCGCCGGGATCTGGCCGCGCGCGGTGGTGCTGGTCGCCACCCTCAAGGCCCTGCGCCTGCACGGGGGCGCCCCCCTGGCCGAGGTCGGCCGGCCCAACCTGGCGGCCGTTCGCGCCGGCCTGCCCCAGCTCGAGCGCCACCTGTTCAGCGTCGGCGCCTACGGCCTTCCCCCCGTCGTGGCGCTCAACCTGTTCCCCGACGACCCCCGGGACGAGATCGAGCTGCTCACCGCGTGGTGCGCCAGCCGCGGGGTCCCGATGGCCCCCTGCACCGGCTTCGCCGACGGGGCCGCCGGTTCCGTCGCGCTCGCCGACGCCGTGGCACGGGTGGTGGACGCCACGGACGCCGCCCCACCGCAGCCCTGGCACCCCTACGCCCCGGACGACAGCTACGCGCACAAGATCGCCGCGGTCGCCAAGCACGTCTACGGCGCCGACGGGATCGAGGTCCTTCCCGCCGCAGCCAAGGAGCTGGCCCGCATCACGGCCGCCGTGGGCAACGACCTGCCGGTCTGCATCGCCAAGACGCACCTGTCGCTGTCCGATGACCCCACCCGCCGCGGTGTGCCGCACGGGTTCACGATCACCGTGCGCGAGGCGCGCCTGGCCGCCGGCGCCGGCTTCGTCGTGGCCAGCACCGGCTCGATCGTCACGATGCCCGGGCTGCCCCGAGAGCCCGCCGCGCTGCGCGTGCACATCCGTGGCGACGGGTCGATCACCGGCCTGATGGCCGGCGAGGGCGCCTGAGCGGGCTGCCGCTCAGGCCTCGTCGAGTCCGCCCAGCGCGGACAGGTCGGCGTACGTGGCGTCGTCGAGGATCACCGCCGCGGCGGCGCAGTTCTGCTCGAGGTGGGCCGTCGACGACGTCCCCGGGATCGGCAGCATCACTGGCGACCGGCGCAGCAGCCACGCCAGGGACAGCTGCGCGGCCGGGATGCCCGTGCGCGCCACGACCCCGGCCAGCGGGCCGTCCGGGCGGGCCAGGGGACCGGCCGCGACCGGGAACCACGGGATGAACCCGATCCCGTCGGCCTCGCACACGTCGAGCACGTCCTCAGCACTGCGGTCGCCGAGGTTGTACAGGTTCTGCACGGTGGTCACGTCGATGATGTCGCGGGCCGCGGCGAGCTCGTCGACTGACACCTGCGACAGCCCCAGGTGGCGGATCTTGCCCTGCTCCTGCAGCTTCTTCAGGGCCCCGAGCTGGTCCTCGAGGTGCACGCTCGTGTCGATGCGGTGCAGCTGGTAGAGGTCGATGCAGTCCACGCCGAGGCGCCGCAGCGACATCTCCACGCACTGGCGCAGGTAGTACGGGCTGCCGACGGGCGCCCACTTGTCCGGGCCCTGACGGGTCAGGCCGCCCTTGGTCGCGATGAGCACACCGTCGTAGGGGTGCAGGGCCTCGCGGATCAGGTCCTCGGACACGAACGGGCCATAGGAGTCGGCGGTGTCGATGAAGTCCACACCGAGCTCGACCACGCGGCGCAGCAGCGCGATGGCCCCGTCGCGGTCGGCGGGCTCGCCCCAGATGCCCGGACCGGTGATCCGCATGGCACCGAAGCCGAGCCGATGGACGGGGAGGTCACCCCCGATGCTGAAGGTGCCGGACGAGTGGGCGACGGGGGTGGCAGGTTCGGCGGTCATGCTCCCACTCTGCCACCGGGCCACGGGCCACGATCAGTCGGGGACCAGGGTCCGCAGGGCGTGGTCGAGGTCGGCCGGGTAGGGCGAGGTGAACTCGACCCACTGCCCGCTGCCCGGGTGCAGGAACCCGAGCCGGACGGCGTGCAGCCACTGACGCTCCAGGCCGCAGCGTGCGGCCAGGACGGGGTCCGCGCCGTACATCACGTCGCCGACACAGGGGTGCCGGATGGCGGCCATGTGGACCCGGATCTGGTGGGTCCGTCCCGTCTCGAGGTGCACCTCCAGCAGGCTGGCGAACCGCAGGGCCTCCAGCACCTCGTAGTGCGTCACCGACGCCCGGCCGCCGGCGATCACGCCGAACTTCCAGTCGTGGTTCGGGTGCCTGCCGATGGGCGCGTCGATGGTGCCGCGCAACGGGTCGGGCAGGCCCTGGACGAGGGCGTGGTAGACCTTCTCGGGCGTGCGGTCGCGGAACTGCTGCTTGAGATGGCTGTAGGCCCCCTCGCTCTTGGCCAGCACCATCACCCCGGACGTGCCGACGTCCAGGCGCTGCACCACGCCCCGACGCTCCGGGGCCCCCGAGGTCGAGATCCGGTACCCGCGGGCGGCCAGGACCCCCGTGACGCTCGGGCCCACGAAGCCGTGGCTCGGGTGGGCTGCGACGCCCACGGGCTTGTCGACGACCACGATGTCGGCGTCGTCGTGCAGCACGACCAGCTCGGGGACATCGACCTCGGGAACCGACCCGGGCGGCACGACGTCGGGGATCAGCACCTCGACGAGCTGGCCGCCCTCGACCCGGGCGCTCTTGCCCACGACCCGGCCGTCGAGCTGCACGTTGCCGGCCTCAGCCAGGTCGGCGGCCTTCGATCGGGACAGCCCGAACATCCGGGCCAGGGCAGCGTCGATCCGCTCACCCGCCAGGCCGTCGGGCACCTGCGCCAGGCGCGGCTCAACCATCGGTGCGCGCCGCGTCAGGCTCGGCTGGTTCCGGGCTCTGCCTCCCCCATCTCGACGCCCTTGATGCTCAGCAGGACCGCCAGGATCGCCGAGCCCACCAGGGCCATGTCGGCGACGTTGAACACCGGCCAGTTGGGCAGCGCCAGGAAGTCCACGACGTGGCCGCGGAAGGGTGCGGGCTCGCGGAAGATGCGGTCGATCAGGTTGCCCAGGGCGCCGCCGAGGATCCCCCCCAGGACGACGGCCCACCAGACGTTGGTCAGGGTCCGTGCGGTGCGCACGATGGCAACGGCCACCACGATCGCGATCACGCTGATCACGATCGTGTAGTTGCCGGCCAGGGAGAACGCCGCACCCGGGTTGCGCACGAAGGTCAGCTGCAGCCACTGGCCGACCAGCTCGATCGGGGGTTGGCCCTCGAGGCGCGCGACGGCCAGGGCCTTCGTGACCTGGTCGAGCACGACCACCCCTGCTGCCACGCCGAGGGTCAGCGGGAGTCGACTCACCTCAGCGGCGCTCCTCTGCCTGCTTGCAGGCGATGCACAGGGTGGCTCGCGGGAAGGCCCGCAGGCGTGCGGCGGGGATGACGGTCCCACAGGACTCGCAGATCCCGTAGGTGCCGGCCTCGAGCCGATGCAGGGCGTGGGTCGACTGGTCGAGCAGGTCGCGCGCGTTGGCGTTCACGCTCATCTCCTGCTCGCGCTCCAGGGTCTTCGACCCGGCGTCGGCCTGGTCGTCGCCCGCACCGTCGCCGGAGTCCGCGATGAGGTCGGCCATGTCGACCTCCCCCATGTGCAACTCCTCGCGCAGGCGCGTGATGTCGGCCTCGAGCGCCACCCGGAAGCCTGCGAGCTCCTCAGCGCTCCACGGTGACGCGGCCGGGGCCGGCGCGGCCTCCGGCGCGGGGATGGACTGGGGTGGCGGGCTCGCAGGAGCCTTCTTCTTCGCGGGGGCCTTGGTCGCGGGGGCCTTGGTCGCGGGGGCCTTCTGGTCGCGGGGGCCTTGGTCGCGGGGGCCTTCGTCGCGGGGGCCTTCGCCGCCGCCGGAGCCTTCTTCGCCGCCGAAGCCTTCGTCGCGGGAGCCGCCATCGCCGGCGGGCTCACCTCGTCCTGCGAAGTTGCTGGTGCCACCTCGTCGTCGGCGCCCTGCGCCGTCTGACCGGGCATGGCCGACCGGACCCCGGACACGGCGCGCCGAAGCCCCCCGCTCACCCAGCCACCACTGCCCATCCGAGATCTCCTGCCTGCTGCCCCCACCCCACGGTGGGCACAATGGTTGAGGATATCCCCCGTGACCAGCTTCCGTGCCGCGATCCGGGTGCGACCCGCGGCCCGGCAGGACGCCGTGGGAGGGCGGGCGCTGACTGGGGGGCCACCCGGCCCGCCGGTCCTCGAGATCCGGGTTCGCGCACGCCCCATCGACGGCGCGGCCACAGCGGCCGCGGAGCGGGTGCTGGCCGAGGCGCTGGGCCTGCGCCCCCGCCAGGTCCGGGTGGTCCGTGGGGCGACCTCCCGGGACAAGCTCGTGGAGGTCAGCGATCCGCCTGACGATCTGGCCACCCGGTGGGCGGCCCTGCTCGACGCGTGAGGGCCGGTCGTCCTGCGCGCCCGACTAGAATCAGCCGCCTGCCCCCGACCTAGGACGACACGATGAGCCCGCACGAGACCCCCGGCACCGCGGCCCCGGCGCCGACGGTCGCCCGCCCGTACGCCGCGGTCCCGGCGAAGGTGGACCTGCCCGCACTCGACCGGCAGGTCCTGGCCCACTGGGCCGACAACGACGTGTTCCACCGATCGCTGGCCCAGCGCGAGGGGGCCCCCGAGTGGACGTTCTACGAGGGACCACCCACGGCCAACGGCACACCCGGCACCCACCACGTCGAGGCCCGGGTGTTCAAGGACGTGTTCCCCCGCTTCAAGACGATGCGCGGGTACCGCGTCGATCGCAAGGCCGGGTGGGACTGTCACGGGCTGCCCGTGGAGCTCGCGGTCGAGAAGGAGCTCGGGTTCAGCGGCAAGGGCGACATCGAGGCCTACGGCGTCGCCGAGTTCAACGCCCGGTGCCGGGAGTCGGTGCTGCGCCACGTCGATGAGTTCGCGGTCCTGACCGAGCGCATGGGCTACTGGGTCGACATGGACCAGGCCTACTGGACGATGGATCCGGCCTACGTGCAGAGCGTGTGGTGGTCCCTGAAGCAGATCTTCGACAAGGGCCTGCTGGTGCAGGACCACCGGGTGAGCCCGTACTGCCCGCGCTGCGGCACCGGTCTGTCCGACCACGAGCTGGCCCAGGGCTATGAGGACGTCGTCGACCCGTCGGTGTACGTGCGGATGCCGGTCACGAGCGGACCGCTGGCCGAGCGCTTCCCCGGCGTGAGCCTTCTCGTCTGGACCACCACGCCCTGGACCCTGGTGTCCAACACCGCCGTGGCGGTCAGGCCGGATGCCACCTACCAGGTGGTCCGGGTGCCCGGCGAGCTGGGCGACTCCGAGCTGCTCGTGATCGCCGAGGCCCTGCGCGAGGCCAAGCTGCCCGAGGGCCACGAGGTGCTGGCCACGATGCCCGGTCGGGACCTGGAGCGGACCGGGTACTCCCGCCCCTTCGACCTGGTCGACATCCCCGATGCCCACTACGTGATCCTGGCCGACTACGTCACGACCGAGGATGGCTCCGGCCTGGTCCACCAGGCACCGGCGTTCGGCGCCGACGACCTGGTCTCGTGCCGGTCCTACGGCCTGCCCGTGGTCAACCCGCTGCTGCCCGACGGCACGTTCGACCCGTCGGTGCCGATGGTCGGCGGGATGTTCTTCAAGTCCGCCGACCCCACGCTGGTGGCCGACCTCGAGGCCCGCGGCCTCATGTTCGCCCACGAGCAGTTCGAGCACTCCTACCCGCACTGCTGGCGCTGCCACACGCCGCTGGTCTACTACGCCCAGCCGTCGTGGTACATCCGCACCACCGCCATCAAGGACGCCCTGGTCCGCGAGAACGAGGGCACCACCTGGCACCCGGAGACCATCAAGTGGGGCCGGTACGGCGACTGGCTGGAGAACAACGTCGACTGGGCGCTGTCGCGCAACCGCTACTGGGGCACACCCCTGCCGATCTGGCGCTGCGCCGAGGACCACCTGACCTGCATCGGGTCGCTGGCCGAGCTCGGCGAGCTGGCCGGGCAGGACCTCTCCGAGCTGGACCCGCACCGGCCCCACGTCGACGACGTCACGCTCCCCTGCCCGCAGTGCGGCGCAACGGCCACGCGCGTCCCGGAGGTCATCGACGGCTGGTACGACAGCGGCGCGATGCCCTTCGCCCAGTGGGGCTACCCGCACACGGGTGCCGAGATCTTCGCGCGCAAGTACCCGGCCGACTTCATCTGCGAGGCGATCGACCAGACCCGCGGATGGTTCTACACCCTGATGGCCGTCGGCACGCTGGTCTTCGACCAGTCGTCGTACCGCACCGTGCTCTGCCTGGGGCACATCCTCGACGACGACGGCCGGAAGATGAGCAAGCACCTGGGCAACATCCTCGAGCCGATCCCCCTGATGGACGACCACGGCGCCGACGCGGTGCGCTGGTTCATGCTGGCCGCGGGGTCGCCGTGGCAGGCCCGACGTGTGGGCCACGCCGCCATCGCCGAGGTGGTCCGCCGGACGCTGCTGACCTACTGGAACACCGTGTCGTTCCAGTCGCTGTACGCCCGCACGGCCGGCTTCGTGGCGGATCCCGCGGCCGCGCCCGCCATCTCCGACCGCCCCGTCCTGGACCGCTGGGCCCTGGCCGGGGCCAGCCAGCTGGCAGCCGCGGTCACCGACTCCCTCGACGCCTTCGACACGCAGCGGGCCGGCCGGCTGCTGGCGGCCTACATCGACGACCTGTCCAACTGGTACGTGCGCCGGTCCCGCCGGCGGTTCTGGGAGGGTGACCCGTCGGCCCTGCACACCCTGCACGAGTGCCTGCGCACCGTGACCCTGCTCATGGCGCCCTTCACGCCCTTCGTGACCGAGCGGGTGTGGCAGGACCTGTTCGCCAGCACCCCGGCCGACTCCGTGCACCTGCAGGACTGGCCCGATGACTCCGCAGCCCTGGCCGACGCCCAGCTCGATGAGCAGGTCGCGTTGATCCGTCGGCTGGTGGAGCTGGGCCGGGGCGCCCGCGCCGAGGGCAGGGTGCGCACGCGCCAGCCCCTGGGCCGCGCCCTGGTGTCCGCGCCCGGCTGGGAGCAGATGCCTGCGGAGCTGCGCGACCAGCTGGCCGAGGAGCTCAACGTGGTCTCGGTGGTCGGCCTCGGTGGGGGTGCAGACGACGCAACCACCGACGAGCTGGTGCATGTGAGCGTCAAGGCGAACTTCCGTTCGCTGGGTCGCCGCTACGGCAAGGGCACCCAGGCCGTCGCCGCCGCCATCGCCGCCGCCGACCCGGTGGAGCTGACCGCCGCCATGCGCGGCACCGGCTCAGCCAGCGTTGTCGTGGACGGACACCGTGAGGAGATCGGCCCGGACGACGTCGTCATCACGGAGACCCCGCGGGAGGGCTGGGCGGTGGCCACCGATGCCGGGGAGACGCTGGCCCTCGACCTGCACCTGACCCCCGAGCTGGTCCGTCGCGGGTTGGCCCGCGAGGTGGTCCGGCTGGTCCAGGAGGGCCGCAAGTCCGCCGGCCTGGAGGTCAGCGACCGCATCGAGCTCTGGCTGTCGACCTCGTCCCCGGAGCTGTCCGCGGCCCTGGACGAGCATGCCGCCGACATCGGCAGCGAGGTCCTGGCCGTCTCGGTCTCCCGGGACGGCGCACCGCCGGACGCGGTGGGCGGGGCCGACGACGACCTCGGGCTCACGTTCGCGCTGCGCCGGGCCTGATCCTGCGCGCCACGGCGCACGGGGTGTGGACGAACGATCGGTGATGTCGGACCGTGATGGCAGGCTGTCGGCCATGGCGAACCACGACCCGAGGGTCGACCGCAGCCGGGGGGCGGTCTACCAGGCGGAGGACTCCGTCGCCTCGATCATGCGCCGGCCGCACCGCGCGGTGCGGGTCGGGCCCTCGGTCGTCACGCTCCCGGAGGAGGTCCACTTCGGCAGCCTCGCCGCCATCCAGGACTTCGTCGACGCCGTCCTCGCCGAGGCCACCGGCTCGGGGGAGTTCCCCGACCGCGGGCCCGTCGAGGTCCAGGTGCGCCGGGGCTTCCGGATGGCCACGTACTCGGGGGGCCGGATCAACATCCCGGCCGCCGACCCGCGCGGTCGGTGGGCCCTGACCCGCTCAGTGGTCCTGCACGAGATCGCCCATCACCTGACCGGTGTCCCGGGTCATGGCCGCACCTTCCGCGAGACACTGGTGGCCCTGTACGCGCGCCACATCAGTCCCGGGGCTGCCGAGCTGCTCGGGCACCTCTTCGGGCCGATCGACTCGGTCCCCGAGGTCCCCGACGCCCAGGCTCCCGACGCCGAGGTCGGTCCCAGCGAGCAGGTCCGCCGTGTGGCTGCTCTGCTCGCGAAGGCGGAGTCCACGGCCAGCGCCGACGAGGCGGAGGCCTACCTGGCCAAGGCAGCGCTGGTCGCCCAGCGCCACAGCGTCGACATGGCGGTCGCCGCGATGACCACGGACTCCCGGCCCACCGGACCGACACACCGGATGCTCACCATCGGCGAGCCACGTCGCGCCCTGAACAAGCTGCTGGTCAGCCTCCTGGTGGCCACGGCGCAGGCGTGGTCGGTCCGGGTCGACATCGGCCACGGTTCGACCTACGCCCTGGTGTACGGGATGCCGGGCGACCTCGACCGGGTGGAGGCCCTGTTCACCACCGCGAGCACCATGATGCTGACCCGCGCCCAGGCCCACGTGCGCTCGGGTGCGTGGCGTGGGACCACCTACCGTCCGCCCGAGGGCGGACCCGTGCGACCGGTCACGGCATCGGTGGCCCGCAACGCCTTCTGCCTGGGCTTCATCGGCCGGCTGGGCAGCAACCTCGACCACGCCGCTCGCCAGGCCCGCGCTGGGGCGGGCGGCGCCGGGTTGGAGGTGGACCAGTCCGAGCACCGGGGACTGCGTGCGCAGCGGGTCGACCTGGCGCTGCGCGCCCGAGACCTGGCGGTCGCCGACTACCACCGCACCACGTCACGCGCCCGGGGCACGTGGCGCGGAACGGCCAGTGGGGCCGGCACCGCGGCGCACAGCCGGCGCGCCGGCGAACGTGCCGCCGACGAGTTCGGGAGCCGGGCGGTGGCGGGGGGCCGCCGCGCCATCGGCAGGTGAGCTACTGCTCCCCGTCGTCGGCCAGGGCCTTGAGGTCCGCCAGCTGCGACTGGAAGTAGCCCGTCAGACGGGACCGGATCTCGGTCTCGAAGGTCCGCAGGGCGGTGACCCGCGCCTCGAGGTCGACACGCTGGGCCTCGAGCTTCTTCACGGACTTGCGTGCCGACTTCTCCGCGTCGCTGACCATCGAGTCGGCCTTCTGCCGGGCGTCGGCGATGTACTCGTCGGCGGTCCGCTCAGCCATCTCCAGGATGCGGGCCGCGGCGGCGGAGGTCGGCTCCGCACCCGCCCCCGCGCTGGCCGCGGCACTCTGCTCGTGGGCCGCGGCCACCGCATCGGTCAGGCGGGCGATCTCCGCCTCGACCTCATCGAGGAACGCATCCACCTCATCCATGTCGTAGCCCGTGCTGTTCCGCACGAGCTTGAACTGCTTGTCGTGCACGTCCTGGGCGCTCAACGCCATGACCGACCTCCGTGGCGCACCGGTGGGGTCATGCCAGCCCCGCCAGGACCCGTAGCAGCAGCTGCAGGCCGATGAAGAGCGCCAGGAACGCGAGATCGAGGGAGACCTGGCCGATCCGCAGCGGTGGGATGACCCGCCGCAGCGCCTTCAGCGGCGGGTCGGTGACGCTCATCACGAACTCGAAGATGATCACCAGCGCACCCGTGGGCTGGAAGTCCCGCGCGAACACCATGATCAACCCGATGATCATCCGGGCGATCAACAGCAGCAGGAACAGCCAGATGAGGGTCGAGAGCACGCCGACGATGAGTCCCATGGGTCAACTCTGGTTGAAGAACCCGTCCTGCGCGATCTGTGCCCGGGCCTCCGCACCAACATCGACGTTCGCCGGCGACAGCAGGAACACCTTGTTCGTGATGCGCTCGATGCTCCCGCGCAGGCCGAACACCAGCCCGGCAGCGAAGTCCACGATGCGCTTGGCGTCGTTGTCGTCCATGCCGGTCAGGTTGATGATCACCGGGACGCCCTCGCGGTACTCCTCGCCGATGCGACGGGCATCGTTGTACGACCGCGGGTGCAGCGTGGTGATCCGGTAGATGTCGGCTCCCGCAGCGGTCCCGGTGGGTCGCAGCGTGGAGGCGGGGCGCTCGGCCACGGCGGTGGCGGCGGGCCGGACGACGACCTCCGGGGCAGTGCGCGGACGCACGTCGGCGACCGGTGCCGCCACGTCGCGACTGCGCGTGCGGGGCTCGGGATCGTAGTCGTCGTCGACCATGTCGTCCTCGACGAGGCCGAGGTAGACGGCCATCTTGCGCATGGTGCCTGGCATGGGTGCTCCTTACGTGCCATCCGGTCCGCCAGGGGCGAACCGGTATCGGGTTAGGTTACTTCAGTGGTTCGCGGTGCCCGAGCAGCGCGCTGCCCAGGCGGATGTGTGTCGCCCCGGCCGCGATGGCCGGTTCAAGGTCTGCGGACATGCCCGCCGAGCGCATCACTGCCCCGGGGTGCTCTGCCTGCAGCTGTCCATGGATCGTGGCCAGCCGGTCGAAGGCGGGCCCGGGTTCGGCACCCAGCGGCGCCACAGCCATGACCCCCAGGAGGTCCAGGGAGCCCGACGCGGCGACCTCGTCGGCAAGGGCCAGCACGTCAGCGGGCCGTGCGCCCCCCCGGCCGGGGTCCCCATCTGCGGGGTCCGGCCGCTCGTCGAGGTCGACCTGGACGCAGACGCCCAGGCGACGGCCGGCACGTTGTGCCCCACGGTCCAGGGCGGCCACGAGGGCGGGGCGGTCCACCGACTCGACGACGTCGGCGTAGTGGGCCACCGATGCCGCCTTGTTGCGCTGAAGCTGCCCGACGAAGTGCCAGGTCAGCCCCAGCCCGGCGCAGGCCGCCGCCTTGTCGCGCGCCTCCTGGTCGCGGTTCTCCCCCACATGGCGGATCCCGAGCTCGGCAAGCAGCTCGACATCGGCGACCGGCCAGGTCTTGGTGATCGCCACGATCGTCACCGATCCCGGCTCCCGGCCGGCAGCGGCACACGCCGCACCAACCCGTTGCTGGACCCCCGCGAGGTTCGCGGCCAACTCATCGCGACGTCCGGAGTCCATCACGCCGCCGCCACGATCGCCACTGCCCCGCCCTGCCGGCCGGTCAGGCCGTCACGACGATGCGAGTAGTAGCCGTGGTCCTCGGCGGTGCACCCGCCGACGAGCGTGGTGGCGACCCCCAGTTCTGCGAGCCGGGCGACCAGCCCGGCGCGCAGGTCGAGCGCCGGTTGTCCGTCCGGGGCGGTGGTGACCGCCTCGGGGCGGACCGCCGCGACCTCTGCGGCCCGCTGCGCTGGCACGGGGTAGCACGAGCCGCAGATCGCCGGGCCCAGGAGGGCCTGCACCTCCCCGGTCCGGGCGCCGGCGGTGACCATGTGGTCCACCGCTGCCCCGACGACGTCGAGGGCGAGCCCCCGCCATCCGCAGTGCACCGCGCCGATCACACCCGCGACCGGCTCCACGAGGATGACCGGCACGCAGTCGGCGGCCAGTGCCACCAGCCCGATGCCGACCTGCGTGGTCACCAGCGCGTCGACCGAGGTGATCTCGGCACCGGGGGTGACCCCCGTGGGCTCAGTCACTTCGGCTACCCCCCGTCCGTGATCGGGATGCATGAACGTCATCTCACCGGCCGGGACCCCGAGGGCCCCGGCCAGGGAACGACGATTGGCCACGACCGCCGTCGGGTCATCCCCGACGTGCGATCCAAGGTTCGCCCAGGCGTACGGCGACCGGCTCGACCCACCGCTGGCCGCACCACCCCGGCTGGTGAACAGGACACGCGCCTCGACCCCACCGGCAAGGGCGAGGTCGAGGCGGTGGCTGATCATCGACTACTTCAGGAAGTCCGGGACATCGAGGTCGTCGGGCTCGTCGAAGCTGATCGTCCGCGGCTGGCGCAGGTCGACCCCGGCGTTCTCGGAGCCGGCCAGCCCGGGCGGCAGGACCACGCCGGCCGTGGCCCCGACCGTGGCGTACACGGGAGCCTCGGCCCGCGGCGCCGGCTCGGCCGCGACCTCGTCGACGACCCGCCGACCGGCCGCTGCCTCACGCTTGGTCGGCGGGTGTCCACCGTCGAAGCCAGCGGCGATGACCGTGACCCGGACCTCGTCACCGAGGGTGTCGTCGATGACGGCACCGAAGATGATGTTGGCGTCCGGGTGCGCAGCCTCGGCAACGAGTCGGGCCGACTCGTTGATCTCGAACAGGCCGAGGTCCGAGCCGCCGGCGATCGAGAGCAGCACACCGTGCGCGCCGTCGATGCTGGCCTCGAGCAGCGGGCTGGCGATGGCGGCCTGGGCTGCACCCACGGCGCGGTCGTCGCCACGGGCCGAACCGATGCCCATGAGGGCCGAGCCGGCACCGGACATGACCGACTTCACGTCGGCGAAGTCCAGGTTGATCAGGCCGGGGGTGGTGATCAGGTCGGTGATGCCGGAGACGCCCTGCAGCAGGACCTGGTCGGCCTGACGGAACGCGTCGATCATCGAGATGCTGCGGTCGGCGATCGACAGGAGCCGGTCGTTGGGGATCACGATCAGGGTGTCGACCTCGGCGCGCAGGCCCTCGATGCCGTTGTCCGCCTGGCCGCTGCGGCGGCGACCCTCGAAGCCGAAGGGCCGGGTCACGACGCCGATCGTCAGGGCGCCCAGCGAACGGGCGATCTTGGCCACGACCGGGGCGCCACCGGTTCCGGTGCCGCCGCCCTCGCCTGCGGTCACGAAGACCATGTCGGCCCCCTTGAGGACCTCCTCGATCTCCTCGGCGTGGTCCTCGGCGGCCTTGCGACCGACCTCGGGGTCCGCGCCTGCGCCCAGGCCGCGGGTGAGCTCGCGACCGATGTCGAGCTTGACGTCGGCGTCGCTCATCAGCAGCGCCTGCGCATCGGTGTTGATGGCGATGAACTCCACGCCCTTGAGGCCGACCTCGATCATCCGGTTCACGGCATTGACGCCGCCACCGCCGATCCCGACGACCTTGATCACTGCCAGGTAGTTCTGTGGGGCTGCCACGTCAGGCTCTCCTTCTTGGTTGCTGCAGAGGGTTGGGGTCGGACTGTGCGGTGGAGGGTTGAGCTCCATCGCGGGCCTGCACCGTCGGTCTCCGTGACTCTCACCCTCAACCTGAGGCTTAGAGTTATGTCAACCTGTGGTTGGAAGGGAACTTAGGTGCCCGGATGGGTGGATTCAAGGACCTCCGGGATCGTCGGCGTGTCGGGTCGAGGGCCCGGCCGGGGCCGCGCGCACTGCCGCTGCGGGGGTGCCGGTGGGAGCCCTCTGGGGATGGGCTGGGGACAGCCTGGGGAGAAGCTGTGACCGGTTGGGGACCGGTCCCGGCGCGGGGGTGTGGACGGCCGTGTCCACAGCAACGGGCCCTGCTGTGGACGCCCGCGGGACCCCGGGCCGCCGGGTGCGGTTCGGGGCGCTCCTGGGTGGGCCGCGTGTTCGCTATGGGCGAACACCCGTGGTGGCTCAGATCAGCCTGTCGAGCCCGTCGTGTCGCCCTCGGGGCCCGATGTGGTGGGCAGCAGTGGTGCGCTGACGTCGATCTTCCTGGCCTTCACGGCCGCCAATCCGGTCAGCACCCGGGCCTTGAGCTCCGAGTCCTCCACACCCCCCCACCGCACGGTCGTCCCACCGCGCAGCCGGAGCGTGACATCGTCACGGCTCCTGGCGGTGATGCCGGTGACCTTGGCCCTCAGGTCGTCGGGGATGGCCAGCAGGACGTCCCGGGCGACCTCCCGGTCAGCGTCGCTCCGGGCCGAGATGACCGGCAGGCCCTTCGCGCGCTTCACCTTGTCGAAGACCACACCATCGGCGTCCATCACGTAGAAGCCCTTGCCCGCCTCAACCGCAGCAAGTGGGGTGCGAGACGTCACGGTCAGCCTGATGGTGTGCGGCAGCGAGCGCTCCATCTGCACGTCGGCCACAGCGGGGATGGCGGTCATGATCCCCAACCGGACGGCGTCGGGGTCCACGGACGGGACCCGGTCGGCGGCCGAGATCCCCGAGGCCAGCCGGATCGACTCCGCCGAGATCTCCCGCGGTGCGTCGACCACGACGTGTTCGACCACGGTCAGTGGCGAGTGCCACCCCACCCAGTACACGAGTCCCACCCCGGCCAGGCCGGCGAGCAGCACACGCCGACGACTGCGTGGCCGCCGTGCGGCACGGCCGGGCGGCGTGGTGTGCGCACCGTCGTCGGGGGCGCTGCTCGCAACGTCCTCGACGAGGTCCTCAGAGGTCGCGTTCTCGGTCATGTGGGGGCTCCCTGGCGGTCGGCGAGCAGGTCCAGGACCTCGGGGCCGAGCAGGACGATGTCCCCGGCCCCGAGGGTCATGACGATGTCCCCGGGCCTGGCCCGGTCGGCGAGCTGGCTGGCGACGGCCGACCACGACGGCTCGAAGACGACCTGGTCCGGGGGCAGCGGGACGTGACTGGCCATCGACTGCCCGCTGGCGCCCGGGATCGGCTCCTCGCCGGGGGCGTAGACCTCCAGCACCACGACCTGGTCGGCCAGGCCCAATGCCTGACCGAACTCCTCGACGAACATCGCGGTCCGGTAGTAGTGGTGGGCCTGGAAGGCCACCACCAGGTTGCCCTGCCCCACCACCTCCCTGGCAGCGCGCAGGGTCGCGGCGATCTCGGTGGGATGGTGGGCGTAGTCGTCGTAGACGCGGATGCCGGCGACCTCCCCCTTGAAGTCGAAGCGCCGCCGGGTGCCGCTGAACAGCGACAGGCCCTCGAGGACCTGGGCGGTGGGCAGGCCCAGGCCGATGCCGGCGACCAGCGCGGCGGTGGCGTTGAGGACGTTGTGGGTTCCGGGCACCTGGAGGCTGAGCCGGCCCACGACCTCGGGTCCATGTGACACCAGCGCGCCGGCACCCGTGGCCGAGGTCGCCACCTGCGCCAGTTGGTAGTCCGCCCCGGGATCCAGTCCGTAGGTCCGCACGTCGACGCCGAGGTCCCGGGCACTTCGGGCCATGCGGGACGCGCCGGGATCGTCTGCGCAGGCCACCACGAAGCCGCCCGCGTCGCGGATGCCCGTCGCGAACTCGAGGAAGCCGGCCTCGATGGCCTCGAACGTGCCCCAGTGGTCGAGGTGGTCGGGTTCGACATTGGTCACGATCCCGACGTCGGCGGGCAGCTTGAGGAACGACCCGTCGGACTCGTCGGCCTCCACGATGAACAGGTCCCCGGCCCCCTGGTGGGCATTCGCCCCGGAGTCGTTGAGCTCGCTGCCGATCGCGAACGAGGGGTCGGCACCGCAGTGCTGGGCGGCGATGGTGAGCATGGAGGTCGTGGTCGTCTTGCCGTGCGTCCCGGCCACGGCAACTCCCCGGGACCCGGCCATGACCGCGGCCAGGGCCTCAGCCCGGGGCACGACGGGGATCCCCTGCTCCCCCGCCGCCACGACCTCGGGGTTGGTCGCCCGGATGGCCGTCGAGATGACCACGACGTCGACACCCCTGATGTTGGCCGCGTCATGGCCGACCCGCGCGTCGATGCCCAGCGCGCGCAGCGCAACCAGCCGACGGGACTCCTTGGCATCGCTGCCGGAGACGACCGCACCACGGGCCACGAGGATCCGGGCGATCCCGGACATGCCCGCACCGCCGATGCCGACGATGTGCACGTGGCCGGTCAGGTCCACCATCACCCTCACCCCGCCCTTCGGCCGGCAGGTCGGCCGGCCGCCTCGATGACCATGTCCGCGAGCAGCTCGTCGGCATCGCGGATCCCCTGCGCTGCGGCCCGCTGCCCCATCCGCTCGATCCGCTCCGGGTCGGCCACCAGCGCCCGGACGTCCGCCAGGAGTGTGTCGCCGTCGAGGTCCTCGTCGGCCACCAGCAGCCCTCCCCCGGCGTTGACGACCGGCAGGGCATTGAGTCGCTGCTCCCCGTTGCCGATCGGGAAGGGCACGTAGATGGCCGGCAGGCCCACGGCGGCCAGCTCCGCGCACGTCATGGCACCACTGCGGCTGACCACCAGGTCGGCGGCCGCGTAGGCCAGGTCCATCCGGTCGAGATAGGCCACGGGGTGGTACCCCGGGGCTGAGTCGGTGACCGCGTCGATGTTGGCCTGCCCGACCGAGTGCAGCACCTGGACCCCGAGGTCGAGCAGGCCCGGCAGCGCTGCGGACACCGCTGCGTTGATCCGCTGGGCCCCCTGGGACCCGCCGAACACCAGGAGGACCGGGCCCTCGGGCGCCAGGCCCAGGGCACCGCGCGCCTCGGCACGGGTTGCGGCCCGATCGAGCGTGGAGATGGTCCGGCGCAGGGGGATGCCGATCCGCTTCCCGCCCGGCAGCGTGCCGGCCACCGCCTCGGCCACGTGGGTCGTGAAGCGCGCACCCACCCGGTTGGCCAGCCCGGGGCGGGCGTTGGCCTCATGCACCACCAGGGGGGTCTTCGTGCGACGTGCTGCGAGGTAGGCAGGGAGGGCGACGTACCCGCCGAAGCCGACCACCACGTCCGCCGGATACTCGGCGAGGATCGCCTCGGTCTGCTGCAGCGCCCCGCGGACCCGGCCGGGCAGCGTCACCAGGTCAGCCGACGGCCGCCGCGGCAGGGGCACCGCGGGGATCATCCGCAGGTCGTACCCGCGGGCGGGCACCAACCGCCCCTCGAGGCCCTTCTCCGTGCCGAGTGCGGTGATGCCCACCTCGGGATCGCGGCGGCGCAGGGCGTCGGCGAGGTTCAGGGCGGGCTCGATGTGCCCCGCAGTCCCGCCACCGGCCAGAACGACGTGCACCCTCAGACCTCCACGTCCGAGGCCCGGCGCCCGGCTCGGGTTCCAGCGCGCACCGCCTCCTGCCGTGCGAACGCCAGCAGGACGCCGACGGCCATCAACGAGGGCAGCAGCGAGGACCCGCCGTAGGAGATGAACGGCAGCGGGACGCCCGTGATGGGGATCAGCTGCAGGACGGCCCCGAGGTTGATCAGCGCCTGGCCGACGATCCACGCCACGATCCCGACACACGTGATCCGGACGAACGCGTCCGAGGTCCGGATGGCCATCCGCAGGGCGAAGATCGTGATGGCGGCGAACAGGCCCAGTACCGTCAGCGCACCGAACAGCCCGAGCTCCTCGCCGATGACCGGGTAGATGAAGTCCGTGTGTGCCTCGGGCAGCGCGCCCCACTTCTCCCGGCTTCCGCCGAGCCCGACACCCCACCACCCGCCGGTGCCCAGGGCCACCTTGCCCTGGGTGAGCTGCCAGCCGGCGCCGTCGAGGTCCGCCTCGGGGTTCAGCCACGCCGTGAAGCGCTTCATCCGGTATCCCACGGTCAGGGACAGTGCAGCGATGCCCAGAAGGCCCAGTGCGCCGAACGCGACGAAGATGCGCATCGGCGCACCGACCACGAACAGCAGCCCGGCGACGATGACGGCCAGGACGATCGCGGTGCCCAGGTCGCCCTGGAGGACGACCAGCCCCATGACCACCGCCACGACGGGGAGGAACGGCAGCAGCAGGGCGCGCCACTGGTGCAGGTAGGCCTCACGTCGGGCGAAGAGGTCGGCGGACCACAGGATCAGCGCGAGCTTGGCGAACTCCGAGGGCTGCAGGCGGAAGGGCCCGAACAGCCGGATCCAGTTGCGCTGGCCGTACACGCCCACCCCGATGCCGGGCACGAAGGTCAGCAGCAGCAGGACGATGCTCAGCACCAGGAAGGCCAGCGCGAAGCGGCGGAACAGGCTGATGGGCAGCCGGGAGATCACCAGCATCGCCACGACGCCGATCACGGCGAAGATCGCCTGCCGGCTGAAGAGCGTGAACGCCGAGTCGTGGATCTCGTAGGACTCCACGCTCGAGGAGCTCAGGACCATCACGAGGCCCAGGACCAGCAGCAGCATGGCCGCACCCAGGATCAGGTGGTACGGGGCCATCGGATGCTGGTTGAGGCGTTCGCGCCACCCCGGCTCGGGCACCCCTGCCCCGGTGCGCTCCTCCGCGGAGCTCCGGGGGGATCGGGTCTGGCTCACGTGCCCTCCTGCCCCAACAACCTCACGGCCTCGGCGAACATGTCCCCCCGCTGGGCGTAGTCGCGGAACATGTCCCACGACGCGCACCCGGGGGCCAGCAACACGGTGCCGCCGGGCCCTGCCATGGCCGCGGCTGCCGCCACGACCTCTGCCATGGCACCAGTGTCGGTCCGCGACACCTCCACGATCGGCAGATCCGGGGCGTGTCGCGCGATCGCGTCGGCAATCACCTGCCGGTCGGCTCCCAGCAGCACGACCCCGGTCATCCGGGACGCGGTCGCGCGCACGAGGTCGTCGAACTGCTGGCCCTTGGCCAGTCCCCCGGCAATCCAGACAACCCGGTCATAGGCCATCAGGGATGTCTGTGCGGCGTGGCAGTTGGTGGCCTTGGAGTCATCCACGTACCGCACGCCGGCCACGGTTGCCACGTCGGCGATCCGGTGCCCGGCCGGTGAGAACGTGCGCAGCCCGTCGCGGATGGCTGCTGCGGGCACGCCGTGGGCGCGGGCCAGCGCGGCCGCGGCCAGGGCGTTGGCGACGTTGTGCGGCGCGGAGGGCCGGACGTCAGCTGTGGTGGCCAGCTCCTGGGCGGCCGCACGCCGGTCGGCGACGAAGGCACGGTCGACGAGGTACTCCTCGACCACGCCCAGCATGCTGATGTCCGGGATGCCCAGGGTGAACCCGATGGCCCGGCAGCCCTCGACCACGTCGGCGTCCTCGACCATCCGCCGGGTCACCTCGTCGGCGACGTTGTAGACCGCGGCCACCTGGGTGCGCTCGTAGATCCGGGCCTTGGCCGCGACGTAGGCCTCGAAGGACCCGAACAGGTCGACGTGGTCCTCGGCGATGTTCAGGCACACGGAGGCCTGGGGGCTCATGGAGTGCAGGAACGGCAGCTGCGGGGCGCCGACCTCGACGGCGATCGCGTCCAGGGCGCCCTCGGGCGTGCCCTCGGCCATCACCACGTCGACCATCGAGATCCCGATGTTCCCCGCCGCGATGGTCCGACGGCCGGCGGCGCGCAGCATGGACTCCAGCATGAGGGTGGTGGTCGTCTTGCCGTTGGTCCCGGTGACGACCAGCCAGGGCGCGGCCCCCTCGGCCGGGCGCAGCCGCCAGGCGAGCTCGAGCTCGCCCCAGACCGGCACCTCGGCGTCCCGGGCCGCTGCGATGATGGCCGACAGCGGCGAGAGCCCCGGGGAGACCACCAGGATGTCGGCCCCCGCGGGCAGGGTGTCGCCGTCCCCCAGCCGGACGTGCGCGCCGAGGACCTCAAGGATCTGGGCCCGTTCCTGCTGCCGGGGTCCGTCCCCGGCGTCCACGGCAGTCACCCGGGCGCCCAGGCCCAGCAGGGCGTCGGCGGCTGCGAACCCCGCGATGCCGATGCCGGCCACGACGACGTGGACGCCGCTCCAGTCGGAGTCACGGGTGAGGTCGTCGACCATCAGCGCACCCACTCGGCGTAGAACAGGGCCAGGCCGGCGGCCACAGACAGGCCCTGGATCAGCCAGAACCGCACGACGATGGTGATCTCCGCCCAGCCGAGCATCTCGAAGTGGTGGTGCAGCGGGGCCATCCGCAGCACACGCCTGCCCGTCAGCTTGAACGAGCCCACCTGGGCGATGACCGACAGGGTGATGACCACGAACAGCCCACCGAGGAGGATGAACAGCAGCTCGGTGCGGGTCATGATCGCCAGGGCGGCCATCGCGCCGCCGAGGGCGAGGCTGCCGGTGTCGCCCATGAAGATCTGCGCGGGGCTGGTGTTCCACCAGAGGAACCCGAACGTGGCCCCGGCGCACGCCACCGCGAAGGCGGCCAGGTCCAGCGGGTCGCGCACGGTGTAGCAGCCGCTGGTGACCTCGTACGCGCAGCTCTGGCCGTACTGCCACACGCCGATGAGCGTGAAGCCGCCGAGGGTCAGGACCGACGCCCCGGCGGCCAACCCATCGAGGCCGTCGGTCAGGTTGACGCCGTTGGTGATCGCCGTGACCATGAACCAGATCCAGAGCAGGAAGAGCCCGAGGGGCAGCGCCCACGGCAGGTCCCGGACGGTGGAGATCGCCTGGGATGCCGGCGTGACCCCGTTCTCGTCGGGGAACAACGTGGTCAGGTAGGCGAAGCTCAGGGCCACCGCGGCCTGGCCCAGGAGCTTCGTACGGGCGCGGATGCCGCCACTGCGGGACTTGAACACCTTGAGGTAGTCGTCGGCGAAGCCCACCAGGGCCAGGCCACCCATGAGGTAGAGCGCCAGCAGCCCCGACGCAGTCGGCGGGGTCCACCGGATGAGGTGCGCCCCGCCGTAGCCGAGGACGACGGCTCCGACGATGGCCAGGCCACCCATCGAGGGTGTCCCCCGCTTGCCGCTGTGCTCCGGGTAGACGATGCCGTCGCCGGACTCGCGGATCGACTGGGCCAGGTTGCGCCGGCTGAGGACCTTGATCAGCAGCGGGGTGCACAGCAGCGCCAGGGCCAGGGAGATGATCCCGCTCAGGACGATCAGGATCATGACGGGTCCTCCAGCAGTGCGTGGGCCACGGCCTCGAGGCCGATCGATCGCGACGCCTTGACCAGCACGACGTCACCGGGCTGGACCAGCCCGCGCAGCAGGGCGATCGCCGCGTCGACGTCGGCGACGAACACGGCCTCCTCGTTCCACGACCCCTCCTGGGCCGCCCCGAGGTAGAGGGCACGTGCGCCCTGACCGACGGCGATGGTCTTGGAGATGTCCAGCCGGACCGCCAGCCGCCCGATCTCATCGTGTTCGGCGATGCTGTCGGCACCGAGCTCGCGCATCTCACCGAGGACCGCGATCGTGCGCCCCTGCCCGCGCATCGCCGCCAGGGAGCGCAGGGCGGCCCGCATCGACTCGGGGTTGGCGTTGTAGGCGTCGTTGACGACGGTGACCCCGGCGGTCGTGATGGCGATCTCCATGCGCCAGCGGCTGCGGGGCTGCGCGGTGGCCAGGATCTCGGCGATGCGCTCGGGGCGCATCCCGAAGTGCAGAGCGACGGCGGCGGCGGCACAGGCGTTCGCGGCCATGTGCTCGCCGGCCATGGCCAGCTGGACGTCGGCATCCCCGGCGGGGGTGTGCAGCGTGAACCCGGCGCGGGCCGAGCCGTCCAGCGTCAGCCCGACGGCGCGCACGTGTGCCGCAGGGCTGGACCCGAACGTGACCACCGGGCGCGCGGCTGCGGGCGGCCATCCCGGCCACGATCGGGTCATCGGCGTTGAGCACGGCAAGCCCGTCGACGGCCAGGGCCTCGACGATCTCGCCCTTGGCCAGCCCGATCGCCTCCCGGCTGCCGAACTCGCCGAGGTGCGCCGACCCGACGTTGAGCACGACGCTGACGTCGGGTCGTGCGATCCGGCACAGGGTGGCGATATGGCCGACTCCCCGGGCGCCCATCTCCAGGACGAGGAACCGGGTGTCGTGCGTGGCCCGCAGCACGGTCAGGGGCAGGCCCACCTCGGTGTTGAACGACCCGGCGGGGGCCACCGTCGGGCCCAGGTCCTCCAGGAGGGTGGCGAGCAGGTCCTTGGTCGTGGTCTTCCCCGAGGAGCCCGTGATCGCGACGACCCGGGTCCCGGGGAGCTGGGCCAGGACATGGCTGGCCAGCCGGCCGAGGGCCGCGACCGGGTCATCGGCCACGACGATGGTCGGCTGGCCGGTCGGCCGGGTGCCGAGCGTGACCACCGCCCCCGCCTCGTGGGCCGCCGCAGCGAAGTCGTGGCCGTCGACCCGCTCCCCCGCGATCGCGACGTAGAGGTCGCCGGCGGCGGCCACACGCGAGTCGGCGACCGCGCCGGTCACCGTCAGCGCGGGGTCCGGGCAGTCCATGAGCGTCCCGCCGACGGCGGCGGCCACCCCAGCGATGTCGATCGGGATCATGACAGTCCCTCCATGGCCCTGCGAAGCTCCACGCGGTCGTCGAACGGGGTGATCACGCCGCCCGCCTCCTGTCCCTGCTCGTGTCCCTTGCCCAGGACGAGGACCACGTCCTGGGCCTGGGCGATGCCCGCCGCGATCCCGATGGCCCGCGCCCGGTCGGCCTCGACCAGCACCTGCGCGCGCTGTCGCCGATCGACAGCCAGCGTGCCCCCGATGATGGCCTCCCGGATGGCAGGTGCCGACTCCGAGCGCGGGTTGTCATCGGTGATCACCAGGACGTCGGACCCCCGCGCGGCCACCTCACCCATGAGGGGTCGCTTGTCCTGGTCGCGGTCCCCACCACAGCCCAGGACGGTGATCACCCGGCCGGCCGCGATGTCGCGGGTGGCCGCAATGGCACGGGCGACCGCATCGGGGGTGTGGGCGTAGTCCACGAGGGCCAGGAAGGATTGGCCGGCGTCCACCTGCTCCATGCGCCCCGGGACCCCGGGGCAGTCAGCGACGGCCCGGGCGGCCACGACCGGGTCGACGCCGTGGTGCACCGCCGCAGCGATCGCGGCCAGGGCGTTGGCCGCGTTGTGGCGACCCGGGAGCCCGACCGCGGCGGACACCTCGATGCCGCCGGGACCACGCACCGCGAACTCGACTGCCCACGCGTCGACCGAGGGCAAGGTCGTGGGCGGACCAGTCGGCGGGGCCCTCGAGGGAGTAGGTCCGCGTCGCCACACCACGCTCACGTGCCAGGTCGGCGGCCCGCACCCCCCACTCGTCATCGGTGCACACCAGCGCCGCCGCGGCCCGCTGCGGGGTGAACAGCTGCGCCTTCGCGGCGAAGTAGGACTCCATGTCGCCGTGGAAGTCCAGGTGGTCCCGGGTCAGGTTGGTGAAGACCGCCAGGTCGAAGCGCACGCCATCGACCCGGCCCAGCGCCAGGGCATGGCTGGAGACCTCCATGGTGACCGCGGTGGCTCCCCGCTCGCGCATGACCGCCAAGCAGGGCGTGCAGGTCGGGTGCCTCCGGGGTGGTCCGGGTGGACGGGAGCACCTCGTCGCCGATGTGCGTGGCGACGGTGCCGATCACCCCGGTGGTGTGGCCCGCGGCCCGCAGGGCGGCATCCAGCAGGTAGCTCACGGTCGTCTTGCCGTTGGTCCCGGTGATGCCCGTGGTCGCCAGCGCCCGGGCCGGCTCGCCGTAGACCGATGCCGACACGGCTCCCAGCACACCGCGCGGGTCGTCGACGACGAGGACGGGCAGGGTGATGCCACCGGACTCCTGCACGAGGGCGGCGCCCGCGGGATCGGTCAGGATCGCCGCGGCACCGGCGACCTGGGCCTGGGCAGCGAAGCGCGCACCGTGGGTCGTGAAGCCGGGCAGGGCGGCGTAGAGGTCACCCGGACGCACCCGCCGGGAGTCGAGGGTGACCCCGGTCACCTGCGCCGGCGGTCCATCCGGAAGTCCCAGCGTGCGGCGCAGGGCGGCTCCGCTGGCGCGGACACCGGTCGGTCGGATCACAGGGACTACCAGTCGGTCGGGATCTTGGGGGACGTGGTGCCCGACGGGGCGATCTTCAGCTCCTGCAGGGCGTAGGTCATCACCGTCTTGAACACCGGGCCGCCGAGCACCGAGCCGTAGTGGCCGTTCTTCGGGTCCTGGAGCATGACCTGGATCACGATCTCCGGGTCGTCGGCGGGCGCGAACCCGATGTAGGAGGCGCTGAAGCCCGAGTAGCCACCGTTGACGGCGCGCTCGGCGGTGCCGGTCTTGCCCGCCACCCGGTAGCCCGGGATTGCAGCCGGCTTCCCGGTGCCGTCTGTGACCACGTTCTCCAGCATCTTGCTCATGGCCTTCGCGGTCTTCTTGCTGACCACCCGGACGCCGGGCTCGGTGGGTGCCGGCTCGAAGGACCCATCGGGATTGACGTACCCGTCGATGAGGCGCGGCTTGAGCCGGACGCCGTTGTTCGCGATGGTCTGGTAGACGCCGGTCACCTGCAGGGAGGTCACCGAGTAGCTCTGACCGTAGGCCAGGGCCTGGAACGTGGTCGGCCACCAGTTCTCCGGCTTGGGCAGGAGGCCGACCTCCTCGCCGGGGAACCTCAGCCCGGTGGGCTGCCCCATCCCGAACTTGCGCTGGTACTCGTAGAGCTTCTTGCCCCCGATCCGGTCGGCGAACAGGATCGTGCCGATGTTGCTGGACTCCGCCAGGACGCCGTTGAGGGTGCGCTGCAGGGTGCCGTGGTCGGTGTGGTCATGGGTGGTGTGCCCCCCGCGGTTGAGCACCGGCGGGATCGTGATCTTCGAGGTGGGCTTGGCCTCGCCCTCCTCGAGCACGGCCGACAGGGTCAGGACCTTGCCGGTCGACCCGGGCTCGTAGATCTCCGAGACAGGCCGGTTGCCCATGTTGTCCGGGTCAGCGTCGAGGTAGTTGTTCGGGTCGAAGGTCGGGGCCGTGGCCATCGCCAGGATCCGGCCGGTCTTGGCCTCCTGCACGATCACCGTTCCGCTCTCGGCGTTGGCCTCACGCACCCTGGTGGCGATCGCCCGCTGTGCGACGTACTGGATGTCGCGGTTGATCGTCAGCTGCACACCCTGGCCGGGCTGGGGTGCGCGCAGGATGTCCTCGGCCGAGGGGATCGCCTGGCCCGCAGCGCCCTGCTCGAACGTGCGTGACCCGTCGACACCCTTGAGCCGGGAGTCCAGGGACATCTCCAGCCCACCGGACCCCACCCCCTCGGCGTTGACGAATCCCAGGACGTTGGCCGCCAGCGTGCCGGCCGGGTAGGTGCGCTTGGTGGTCTTCTCGCTGAAGATCCCCTGGATGTTGAGGTCCTTGATCTGGCGCCACTGCTCAGGCGTGAGCCCCTTGGCGACGTAGACGAAGATGTCGTCGCCGGTGAGCTTGGCCTGCAGTTCAGCCTGGTCCATCCCCAGCATGGGGGCCAGCCGCGCCGCGGCCTCGGCGGGGTCCTCGATCAGGTTCTGGTCGGCGGTGACGTTGCGCGACTCGACTGTGATCGCCAGCGGGGCTCCCTCGGAGTCGTAGATGGGCCCGCGATCGGCCGGCAGGGGAAGGGTGCGGCTGCGTTGGTTCTGCCCCATGGTGGCCAGGTCGTCACCCTTGAGCACCATGAGGTCGAAGACCCGCCCGGCGTAGATGCTCAGCAGCATCAGGACGGCGAAGGTCAGGTAGATGACCCGCGTGCGGCCCTCGCCGCGGCGGAACATCCGCGGCATCGGGGCCGGCGCCGGGTCCGGTCCGGTCCGGGGAGGTCGGGGAGGGGCAACGGAGCTCACGGGTTCACCCCCTGCTGGGTGGCGACCGGTGCGGGGCTGGCGGCCGGCTCAGCCGGCGGGCCGGCCGAGGGCTCGACGGGTGTGTCCAGACCGGTCGCCGGGTCGAGCGCCGGGTCGATGCCGGTCGCCGGGTCGAGGCGTCCCGGTCGCTGGGTCGACCACGGCGGCGGAGGCCGCGTCACTCGGGGTGGGCTTCGGGGTGGGCTGGATCCCCGGTGCCCCGGCGAAGTCCACGGGCGCGGTCGGCGCGGGGGCGGGCACCGGCTCCCCCAGGATCTTGGCATCGGACAGGCGCAGGAAGACCGGGGCGGCGGCGGGGACCATGCCCAGCTTGCGCGCGGCCTTCTCCACCTCCCGGGGGGCCTCGGCCTGCTGGACATCACGAGCCAGGGCCTCCTCCTCCTCGGCGAGCAGGATGAGCTGGATCTCGAGCTCGTGCTGGCGGAACGCACCCTGGCTGATGATCGTGTTGAGCAGCAGGACCGCGAAGAACCCGGCGGCCAGTGCCGCCGTGCTGGCAAGCAGCAGCCTGTGCCGCGGCGACCTGTCCCGGGCCGCGGCCCCGGTCCGAGGGCTGCGGGCACGTCGACGTGGGGACGCGGCGGGCTCGTCGACGGGGCTGTGGTCCTCGATCGGCGGGCGGTCGTCGACCAGGATGCCACCCTCAGCAACCACTGCCCGCTCACGCCGAGACCCGGCGCGGCTCGAGCGGGCGGTCCGGGCGCCCGTAGGTCGCGAGTCGCGGCGACCTGCCGTACGCGTCGAACTCATTCAGACCTCCCGTGCATCGACCTTCTCCACGGCCCGCAGCCGCACCGAGGCAGCGCGCGGGTTGCGCAGGACCTCATCCTCTGATGCTTTCTGCGATCCGCGTGTCAGCACACGCGCAGTTGGCCGCAATTCCTCGGGAATCACCGGCAGCCCATGCGGGACGACCGGGTTGGTCGCCGGCATCAGGGCCGCCTTGACGATCCGGTCCTCTCCCGAGTGGTAGCTCAGGATCACCATCCGACCACCCACGGCGAGCGCGGACAGTGCTGCCGGGATCGCCCGGCGCAGGACGTCGAGCTCGGCGTTGACCTCGATGCGCAGCGCCTGGAACGTGCGCTTGGCCGGGTTGCCCCCGGTCCGGCGCGCGGGCGCCGGGATCGTGTCGCGGATGAGGGCCACGAGGCGGGCGCTGGTCGTGAAGGGCTCGCGCTCACGCTCCCGGACGATCGCCCGGGCCAGGGGGCCGGCGAACTTCTCCTCCCCGTAGGTGCGCAGGATCCGGGCGAGGTCCCCGACCGGGTAGGTGTTGAGCACCTCGGCCGCCGTGATCCCGGTGGTCTGGTCCATCCGCATGTCCAGCACGGCGTCCTGGGAGTAGGCGAAGCCACGATCGGCCACGTCGAGCTGCATGGACGAGACCCCGAGGTCGAACAGGATCGCGTCGACCTGCTGGTACCCGAGTCCGTTGATCGCCTCGGGCAGCTGGTCGTAGACGCAGTGCACGCCGTGGAACCGTCCGGCGAACGGGGCCAGCCGCTCGGTGGCCCGCGCCAGTGCCTCGCGGTCGCGGTCCAGGCCGATCACGGTGAGGTCGCGATGGGCGGCCAGCATGGCCTCGGTGTGCCCCCCCAGGCCCAGGGTGGCATCAACCGCCACCGCACCCGGGCGGCTCAGCGCCGGGCCGAGCAGGTCCAGGCAGCGCTCCAGCAGGACGGGGACATGCCCTGGCTCGGGGCTCACCCCGGGACCACGAGCTGGTTGACCAGGAAGAGGGTGGCTGCGGTGCACAGCACGGAGGCGGGCAGAGCGAGGTAACGGCGGAACGAGTGCACGCGGGCACCTCCTGGGTGGGGACGGGCCGTACCACCAGGCCCCCCGCCGCGTCTCCGGCGCCGGGGAAGTGGCGTCGGGGTGGTCTCGGCACCGGGGAAGTGGCGTCGAGATCGCGGAGGGGAATCTCATGGGGCGGACAGGGACATCAGCTCAGGGCAGGACGGCACCCCCCTCCTGGTCGAGCTCGGCGAAGTCCGCCTCGTGCTCGGACAGGTAGGTCTCCCAGGCCTCGGAGGCCCAGATCTCGATGCGGTTGTCCGCACCCACGACGGTCAGCTCGCGGTCCAGCGACGCGTAGTCGCGCAGGACGGGCGGGACGGTGAGCCGGCCCTGCCGATCAAGCAGCTCGTCGTAGGCCGATGAGAAGAACACGCGGGTCAGGGCGCGCACCCGGGCGTTGGCCTGCGCACTTGCCCTCAGGTCCGCGGCGTACGCGTCGAACTCCGAACGGGGCCACACCACCAGGCAGCGGTCCTGGCCCTTGGTCAGGACCAGCCCGTCGGCCAGGGGCTCACGGAACTTGGCGGGCAGGATGATGCGGCCCTTCTCGTCCAGCTTCGGGAAATGTGTCCCGAGGAACATGGCCACTCACCTCCCCTGCCACTGCGGTGCGCGGCACGCACCGGGTCCCACCACAGAGAGCTCGAACGTCTGCACACTACTCCACAATCCTCCACTTGTCTCCCTTTCGGCCCCTAATTCGCTCGTTGACGCTCCACAAGCACCCCCACCACCCCCCGCGGACGGCCCGGACATGACAAATCCCGGTGCGGACCTCATGGTCCGACCGGGATTCGTGGTGGTGGGGGCCGCGGTGCGCAGCGGCCCGCGCTACTCCTTGGCGGCGGGCACCTCCAGCGGGCCGGCCTTGGCCTGCGGGAAGTAGTTCTGGCCGATGCCGCTGGCCCGGGTCGGGATCATCACCGAGCGGTCGTAGGTCATCACGACGTCACCGTCCTGGTTCAGGGCGCGGGTCATCATCGAGATGATCCCCATGTCGGGCCGGGACTTCGAGGGCCGCTTGTCGGTGCAGACGCTCTCGGCATAGATGGTGTCGCCGACGTAGACGGGGTGGGTGAGCTTGATGTTGTTCCAGCCCAGGTTGGCCACCGCGTTCTGGCTCATGTCCAGCACGGTGAGGCCCAGGACCAGCCCGACGGTGAAGCCGGACACCACGATGATCCTGCCCTCGGTGACGGGGTTCTGCTGGGACAGGTGGGAGTTGAAGTGCATCTGGTTGGTGTTGCACGTCAGCAACGTGAACCAGGCGTTGTCGGCCTCGGTGATGGTGCGGCCGAACGGGTGCTGGTAGACGTCGCCGACCTCGAAGTCATCGAAGAAACGTCCGAGCACAGCCGGATGTACGGTCATGGGTCCTCCTCTGGTGCGACAGGTGACTCCATTCTGGCCACGTGAGGGGGCGGCCCCGCAGGCGGGGTGGCGCCAGGGGTGCCCATGGGTGATGCTTGTCCCAGCACCCGCCCTCGAGGAGGCCCGCCGGCGATGACCGACACGCTCGATCGCACGGTCCTGGACACCGCTGCCAGGATCCGCGCCGGGGTCGACTCTGTGCTGGCCGGCAAGCCGGAGTCCACACGCATGGCCCTGACCGTGCTCCTGGCCGGTGGCCACCTGCTCATCGAGGACGTGCCCGGAGTCGGCAAGACCATGCTGGCCAAGAGCCTGGCGCGCACCCTCGGGGTGACGGTCCGCCGGATGCAGTTCACCCCCGACCTGCTGCCCAGCGACGTGACCGGGGTCTCGGTGTTCAACCAGGAGACCCGGGAGTTCGAGTTCCGCCCCGGGGCGATCTTCGCCAACATCGTCCTGGCCGACGAGATCAACCGCGCCTCCCCCAAGACCCAGTCCGCGCTGCTCGAGGCGATGGAGGAGCACCAGGTCACCGTCGATGGCACCACGCACGTGCTGGCCACGCCGTTCCTGGTCATCGCCACCCAGAACCCGGTCGACATGGAGGGCACCTACGCCCTGCCCGAGGCCCAGCGCGACCGGTTCATGGCCCGGATCGCGCTGGGGTACCCGAACCCCGCCGCCGAGCTGCGCATGCTCACCGAGCACGCCGGCGAGGACCCGCTGCTGACCCTGGCCCCCGCCGCCACGCACGACGAGCTCGCCGCCCTGATGACTGCGGTGCGTGAGGTGCACCTGTCGGACCCGGTGCGCAGCCTGGCCGTGGCCGTCACGACCGCCACCCGCACCAGCGAGGAGCTGCGCCTGGGCGCCTCCCCACGCGGCACCCTGCACCTGGTCCGGGCCGCACGGGCCTGGGCAGCCCTGGACGGGCGCACGTTCGTGCTGCCCGACGACATCCTCCTGCTGGCCCCGACCGTGCTGGGCCATCGCGTCCTCCTGACGGCCCAGGCCGCCGCCTCCGGCCGCACGGGAGCCGATGTCATCCGGGCGATCGTGAGCAGGATCCCGCGCTCCTCCTGGAGCTGACGTGGGCCCTGACGCCGGCCTCGCGCCGTCCATCCGCACCCGGATCGGCCTGACCACCCGAGGATGGGTGTTCCTCGCCAGCGGGCTGGTCCTGGCGGTCCTCGGCCTGGTCCGGGGATGGACGCCGGTCGTGCAGTTCGGGGCGCTGGTCGCCCTGCTCCCACTGGCGGCGGCGGTGCTGACCCGCAATCCCGGCTCGGACCTGGTCCTCGACCGGACCCTGAGCTCACGTGAGCTGGCCTCCGGTGAGCAGCTGAAGGTCACGGTCGGTGTGCGGGGCCGGTTCCCCCGGGGCCGCAGCCTGCTGATCGAGGATGCCGCCCCACCTGAGCTCGGCGGGCCCCACCGCTTCGCGCTCAACGGCATCTCCGGCCAGGGCGTCAGCCGCTCCCACTACCGGCTGCGGGTGACCGCCCGGGGGATCCATCACCTCGGGCCGATGCGCATCCATGTGGTCGACCGCTTCGGCATGGTGCACCGGGTGATCACCGCGGGAGGGCGTGAGGAGATCATCGTCCACCCCCAGGTCGTGGATCTCGACCCGATCATCCTCGGCGGGGCCTCGGTGGGCACCGGCAGTGGCCACCTCGGGGCCCGGGGTGCGGCCACCGACGACGTGATCCCCCGGGACTACCACCCGGGCGACGAGGTCCGGCGCATCGACTGGAAGGCCTCGGCCCGTACCGGGGCCCTGATGGTCCGCAGCGAGGAGAACCCGTGGCGCTCGGCCGTGACGCTGGTCGTCGACCTGCGCGAGTCCAGCCATCGGGGCCGTGAGCCGGAGTCCTCGCTCGACGCCGCCCTGAGCATGGCGGCCAGCATCGGCTGCCTCGCGCTGGAGAGCGGCTGGGACCTCACGGTGCGCACGACCGATGACGTCTCCCTGTTCATCGGGTCGCCGATGACGGGGCTCTCCGCCGAGCGCCGCGAGCTGCTGCTGGCCCTGGCCACGGTCCCCGTGAGCCACAGCGCCGTGCCGAGCTCCTCATTGGCCTACTCCGCGCAGTCCGCCGGGTCCGGGCCACTGATCCTGGTCGCCGGCCACGTGGAGGTCCCCACCGCGAGGCTGCTGACCGCCATCGGGGCGCACAGCCCCACCCGGCTGCTCGTGGCGGTCGCCGCCGACCAGTGGTCCGCGGCAGCGCAGGGGACGGGGACGTCGGGGAGCGCGGGTGAGGACGCCCTGGCCTGGTTCCACCAGTCCGGGTGGCGCATCACCCGGCTGGAGCGCCCCGGACCCGGTGCCGACGGGCTGACCCGGGCCGTGGCGGGCTCGTGGGCCGGACTGGGGGCCCTGCGGTGAGCGCCGACACCATCGACACCGTCCGTCCCGGCCTTCGCGCGGGTCGCGGCGAGGTGCTCGCCGCACGCATGCACGAGGGCCGGTGGCATGTGGGCGCGATCGGCGGCCTGGCGGTCCTGCTGGGCTCACTGTGCATGCAGCCGCTGCTGGACGGCGCGTGGTGGATGTCGCGCTCCCTCGTGGTGGTGGGAATCATCGTGCTGGTCGGTGGGGTGTCCCGGGCCATGCACTGGCCCGCTCCGCTGCAGCCGCTGCTGCAGTTCGGCGCCCTGCTGGTCAGCCTGGCACTCCTCTTCGCCCGCGACGAGGCCCGCTGGGGCTTCCTGCCGGGGCCCGCCACCCTGTCCCGCCTTCGCGAGCTGGCCGCCCAGGGCCGCGACTACTCCATGTCGACCGTCCCCCCGGCCGGACCCGACGAGGGGCTGCTCCTGCTCATCGTGGCGGGGATCGGCCTGGCGGCCCTGGTCGTGGACACCCTCGGTGCCGGACTGGACCTGCCCGGGATGACCCTGCTCCCGATGGCCGCCCTGTTCGCGGTTCCCTGGCTGGTGAACCGCGGCTCCGCGCCGTGGTGGGCGTTCCCGCTGGTCGCCCTGGGGTGGCTCGCCCTCGTGTCAGCCCTCCAGCGGGCGCGCACCTGGAGGTGGAGCCCAGGGGCGCGGGCCAGCTCAGCGGGGACCGGATTGGCCATTGCGGGGGCGACCACCGCCCTGGCCCTGCTCGCCGGTGGCCTGACGACCCTGCGTGGCCCCGCCGAGCCCGTCGAGATCGGCACCGGCTCAGGTGGCGGGACCGTGGAGGTGGATGCGCTGGTCTCCCTGCGCCGTTCGCTGGTCAGCAACGACACGCGTCCCGTTCTCACCCTCGCCACCACCGCGGCGCGACCCGACTACCTGCGCCTGTCGGTCCTCGAACTGTTCGACGGGGAGCAGTGGCAGCCCGTGGGACCCAACGAGACCGGGCCCTGGGCACCCGCACGCCCTGACGGCAGCATCCCCACCAGCCAGGAGCCGCCCCCGGGCCCGCTGGCGGAGTACCAGCTGGATGTCGGCCCGCTGGGTGGAACCGTCGTGCCGAGCCCAAGCGGCTCGTACCTGTCGCTGAACGACTGGCCGGTGGTGTGGGACCAGCGCACCTCGTTGCCGCTGCGCGCCGACGGGGAGACCATCGAGGGGGCCCGGATCGGACTCGTGGCCACAGCCCCGGACCTGGACGCCGACGGCCTGCGGGCGGCCAGCACCGTCCCTGCCCTCCCCGAGCAGGTCTTCGGTGAGAACCTGGCCGACCCCGCACCGATCACCGGCGAGGAGCTGCCCGAGCTGGCCCGGGACATCACGGCGGACGCCGCAACTCCCTTCGATGCGGCAGTTGCACTGCAGCGCTGGTTCACCACGGACGGTGGCTTCACCTACTCGACCGCGATCGACGGTGGGTCCGACGAGGACGCCCTGGCGACGTTCCTGACCGAGCGGATCGGGTACTGCGAGCAGTTCGCCGCCACGATGGCCCTCATGGCGCGGTCGGTGGGGATTCCGGCGCGCGTGGTGGTCGGATTCACCCAGGGTGCCCAGGAGGGCAACCAGTGGGTCGTGCGTGGCACCGATGCCCACGCCTGGCCCGAGCTCTGGATGGGGTCGGCCGGGTGGGTCCGGTTCGAGCCGACCCCCGGGGCGCCGACCGCGACCCGGCCGGCCTACACCTCGACCACCCAGGTCCCCGAGGGTCCGACCGCCGCCCCGACCCAGTCCGCAGCAGCCCCCACAGCGAGCAGCACCGATGTGCCGGCCCAGGTGCCCGACGAGCTGGCCGGTGCCTCCGAGGGCCAGGGGTCGGGCTCCGAGGGGCTGCCCCTGCGCTGGATCGTCGGGGTCCTGGTCCTGATCGGGCTCCTGGTCCCGGCGGTCGTACGCCTCGTCCGCCGCCGCCGGCGCCTGCGCACCGGGGACGGTGAGTCGACCTACCGCGAGGTCGTCGACACCCTGCTCGACCTGCGCCTCGGCGTCGAGTCCTCCACCCCGCGCACCACGGCAGCCGCGGTGGGTGGTCTGCTCGTGGGTGTCGGGGGCGGATCGGCCGATGGGTCCGCCGCTGCCGGGGCGGCCGAGGCGGAGCAAGCCCTCGCGCGGATCCTGCGGGCGGTCGAGTGGCAACGCTACGGGTCGCCCAGCACGGCAGCGCCTTCAGCGGATGGTGATGCGACGACCGGCTCGGCGGCGGCGCCGGGTGCACGTGCGGGCGGGGTCCTGGTGGCCGAACGGCAGGACACGTCGGCAACGGACGCGCGGCCGGGCGCCCTGGCCGGCGATGTGCGCACGGTCCGCCGCGCCCTGGCCCGTCGTGCCGGGTGGGTGCGTCGTGTGGTGGGGGCACTTGTACCCCGGTCGCTGCTGACCGGGTCCTGACCGGGGGGCGTCCGCAGGCCTGCCGGTCGCGAGTTAGGCTGTGCCACCGTCGATCCAAGGTCGACCGGAACCAGACAAAGGCAGGTTCGTTCCCATGGCAGATGCCCCGTTGGACCAGGTCAAGCCCGGCTGCGAGCCGTTCGCTGCGGAAGGGGCCGGGGACAACGCCCGGATCGGTGTGGTCCTGGTCCATGGGTTCACCGGATCCCCGGACAGCACTGTTCCGTGGGCGAAGTACCTCAACGAGCGCGGCTACACGGTGAACGCCATTCGGCTGCCGGGTCACGGCACGACGTGGCAGGACGCCAACACCAAGACGTTCGCCGATCTGCAGGGTGCGGTTGATGACGCCTTCGACGACATGCGGGGACGATGCGACGAGGTCTTCATCATGGCCCAGTCCTTCGGCTGCGCACTGGCGCTGCGGGTGGCAGGGGATCGCCCCTCCGCCGTCGCGGGGCTGGTCCTGGTCAATCCGTGGGTGCGTGCCGATGGGGTGGCCAGCTGGCAGAAGCACCTGGCACCCCTCCAGCGGTTCCTGCCCTACGTCACCAAGAGCCTGCCCGGCGTCGCCAGCGACATCGCCGATCCGGCCAACGTCGAGCTCGGCTACGACAAGATCCCTGTGGTGCTGGTGGCTTCGACACTCAACACGTGCTTCCACCAGCTCAAGCCCCTGCTGGGCGGGATCGAGGCACCGATCCAATTGGACCTCTCGACGACCGACCACGTCCTGGCCTCCAACAACGCCGAACTGATCCGCGCCGAGGTCCGCTCCTCGATCGAGGAGATCGCTCTGGATCGCTCGTACCACGTCGCCACACTGGACTACGACGCCGAGAGGATCTTCGCGAACTCGGTGGACTTCATCGAGGCACACGTCTGACCTCGGTCCGCACGCACGACCTCATTGGAGAAAGCGACGGCCCCATCCTCCGCGGGTGGGGCCGTTGTCGTGGGGGGTCGTTCAGAAGTCGCCGGTCTCGCGGCGTCGGCGCCAGCGCTCCTCCATGCGGTCGGACAGCGACTCCCCCGATCGCTTGGGCCGCGACTTCTTCGACCGGATGTTGGTCGGTGCGTCGGAGCCACCTGACCCGGTCGCGGCCGGCTGCGCGGGGCCGGAGCGCAGCGAGCTGATCGCCAACCACAGGCCGCCCAGCATCGCGAGGAATCCAAGGACGCCGACGATCACGAGCTTCGCGGCCACCCCGGCGATGAGCAGCCCGAGTCCCACGAGCAGGGCGACGACGCCGATGGCGATGCGACGACGGTCGCCCGTGCCGCTGCGCGCGCTGCGCATGCTGGTGGCGAACTTGGGGTCCTCGGCGTAGAGGGCGCGTTCCATCTGCTCAAGCAGGCGCTGCTCGTGCTCGGAGAGCGGCACGGTGACCTCCTACTGGGCGTCGGGAACACAGCTGACACAACACAGAATAGGCAGGGTTCGCCGGATTGGAAACCCGAATCGGCATGTTACCCATAACCATTTGGTCACGCGGTCGACGGCGCGCCCGAATCGTCGGTCCCAGGTGGTCGCTCGGGTGCCGTCGCGCCGCCGTCCGCGGCGGGGTCCGGGAGCAGGCGAGCCGGGCGGACGCTGCCCGGTCCGAAGCGGGCCGACAGCGCGTCGACGGCTTCCTCGGCCTCCCGCCACCCACGATCGGGAGCCCCGAGGACGAGTTGGGACTCGACCTCCTCACTGTCGAGGATCCCTTCGACACGGACTCCCACCAGCCGGATCCGCGCGCGATCCAGGTGCAGCGCGAGGAACAGCGACCGAGCCTCGTGGAAGATCTCGCGGCTGGAGTCGGTGGGCACCTTGCGCTTGTGCGACCGGGTGATGGTGGCGAAGTCGGCGAACCGAACCTTGATCGAGACCGTCGTCCCCGAGAACCCGGCCCGGCGCATCCGCGACCCCACCTTCTCCGAGAGCCGCAGCAACTCGGCCAGGATCAACTCCTGGTCGTCGACGTCGCGGGCGAACGTCTCCTCAGCGCCCACGCTGCGCTCACGTTCGTGTGTGCTGACCACACGCTCGTCACGGCCCCAGGAGAGCTCGGCCAGGTGGGCTCCCGACGCCTGACCCAGGGCACGGATGAGAGTCGCCCGCGGCGTGTGGGCGATGTCCCCAACTGTGCGCAGGCCCAGGCGGTGCAGCTGCTCCTCAGTGCGCTCCCCCACCCCCCAGAGCGCTCCGACGGGCATGGGGTGCAGGAAGGAGATGACACGGTCGGCCGGGATCACCAGCAGCCCATCGGGCTTGCACTGGGTGGAGGCCAGCTTCGCGACGAACTTGGTGGGGGCCACACCCACCGAGCAGGTGATGCCCTGCTCGTCGTACACCTGCGCTCGGATCATCTCGGCGATCGCACGTGGCGGACCGTGGGTGCGCCGAGCACCGGAGACGTCGAGGAATGCCTCATCCAGGCCGAGGACCTCGACCCGGGAGGTGATCGCGGTGAACAGCTCCATCACTGAGGCCGACACCTCCGAGTAGTGGCGGTGGTCCGGTGGGACGACGATGATGTCGGGCGCCAGCCGCAGCGCCCGGCTCATCGGCATCGCCGAGTGGATGCCGTACTGGCGGGCCTCGTAGGTGGCAGCCACCACCACTCCCCGGCTGCCGGCACCACCGACGATCATCGGCTTGCCACGCAGCTCCGGACGTCGGGCGACCTCGACGGAGGCGAAGAAGGCGTCCATGTCCACGTGCAGGATCGGGCAACCGGCATCGTCCTCCCCCAGGCCAGTGGGCGCCTGTGGGCGGGTGATCTGGCTGCGGCTCACATGGCACCTCCTCGGGCTCTTCCTACCATCCGCTGCTCCCGGGGCTGGCATGCCAGAGCTTGCCCGGCGCCCTGGTGCGGGCCGCCGGCGCCTTGGGCGGCACCACGGCAGGATCCTCCCCCGCAGGCTTGATGTCCGCATAGGGCGACTGCTTGAAGCCGCTGGCGTGCACCAGGACCCGACGCCGCTGGCCCATCCCACCGGCAGCCGTCCGACCGATCCCGACCGGTGAACGCCCGGCTGCCCTCCCTGCATCGGTGTCGGAGTCCTCGACCGGGACGTCGATGACCTGCGCGGGCCTGCGCACCCGGGTGTCGACCAACGGGAACGAGGCGACGTACTCCGCCACCGCGCCACGGCCGCCGGCCAGCCAGATCTCGTGGACGACCCCGAGGTCCCAGCAGCCGGTCGCCCGGATCGAGATGCCACGTGGTCCGGTGCGCCGGGTCACCCCGCGGACCATCAGCAGCCAGCCGGAGAAGACCGTGGTGGCATAGGGGTCCTGGGCGTCCTCGAAGAAGGTGGCGTCGACCGGGCCCGTCGAGTCGTCGAGGGTGAGGAACACGACCCTTCGACCGCTGCGGATCGGCGGGGTCTGGGTGGCAACCTTCACCCCGGCAACCCACACCTGGCTCTGGGAGCGCTGGGCCAGCAGGTTGCGCGCAGGCACGACGGCGAGGTCCGCCAGCATCGGCCGGTAGAAGTCCAGCACGTGGTGGCTGACATCCATCCCGAGGACGTCGAGCTCGGCGCGCACCCCCTCCCCCGTCGACATCTCCGGCAACCCGCTGCCACGCCCGGGCCCGCCCATCGGCAGATCCAGGGAGAGCTGCACCTCGCTGGCCCGGACTGCAGCGGGGGCCTGGGACTGGGCGGCGGCGGCCACGGCCGGGTCGGTGGGGCCGGGGGGACCCTCCGACCCGGCCGCCCGGCCGGAACCCCAGACGCTGGCAGCCCGAGCGGCGAGGGGGTCGGTGCGGGTATCGGTACGTCGGGGCACCCGGCGGCCGCGGCCGCTGCCGGCCCGGGCACTTCGTGACAGCCGTTCCAGGTCCGCCACCTCCAGCAGGAGGTCACGTCGGGTCACCTGGCCACGCATCCGGGCGCTGGAGGACAGGTCGATCCCGTAGACGGTGTCGAACCCGCCAGCCAGCACCAGGTTCTCCACGACGGGAGTGGCCACGACCGCCCGCTGCCAGAAGTCCGACAGGGAGGCGTACGGCTGACCGGCGACGATCCGCTCCACCTCAGCCGCAGAGATCCCCTTGACCTCAGTCAGCGGCAGCCGGATCCCATGGGCGCTGCCATCGGGCAGGCCGGCCAGCGTCGGGCGGGTCGCCGGGGTCGGGCAGGGCTCGACCCGGTAGACGGTCCCCGACCGGTTGACATCCAGGCCGAGGATGCTGATCCCCAGGTTGCGGGCGTCGTCGAGGATCAGCCGCTTGGGGTACATGCCCGGGTCATGGGTGAGCACCCCGGCCAGGAACGCCGCCGGATGGTGGGCCTTCAGCCAGGCCGACTGGTAGGTGGGCAGGGCGAACGCGGCCGCGTGCGCCTTGCAGAACCCGAACGAGGCGAACGCGCGCAGCACGTCCCAGACCCGCTCGACCACCTCCAGGGAGTAGCCGCGCCCCAGGGCCTGGGGGTAGAACCACGCCCGGACCTGGGCCTGCCCTTCCGGGGAGCCCATCGTCCGACGGACCTCATCGCCCTGGGCGAGGCTGCACCCGGTCATCACCGCGATGATGCCGATGACCTGCTCGTGGAAGACGACCACGCCGTGGGTCTCGGCGATCACCGGTTCGAGATCGGGATGGATCAGGTCGGCGTCGGCCCATCCCTGCCGCGCCCGCAGGAACGGGGTGACCATGTCGGACTTCACGGGTCCGGGCCGGAACAGCGAGATGTCGACGATGATGTCGCCGAAGGTCTCGGGGGCGAACTTGCCGATCAGCTCGCGCTGACCGGGTGACTCGATCTGGAAGCAGCCCAACGTGTGGGTGGTGCGGATCATCGCGAAGGTGTCCGGGTCGTCCAGCGGGACGGCATCCAGCTCGATCGGCTCCCCGCCGATGCGGACCACCTCATCAAGGGCGTGGGCCATCGCCGACTGCATCCGGATGCCCAGGACGTCGAGCTTGAGGAACCCCATCTCCTCCACGGCGTCCTTGTCGAACTGGCTCATCGGGAACCCCATCCAGCTGGCCTCCACCGGGGTCCGGTCCAGCAGCGAGCCGTCGCTGAGCAACACGCCGCAGGGGTGCAGCGCGACGTGCCGGGGCAGCCCGTCAAGGGCCTCCACCAGGTCGAGGAACCCATCGAGGCGCCCCTGCGCGGCCAGCCGCCCCATGCCGGAGCTGCGCAGCTCGGGCAGGTCGGCCAGGGCGGCGCGAGCGTCGCGGGCGCGGATGTGCGGGAACGCCTTGGCGAACGCGTCGATCTCACCGGGCGGAAGGCCGAGCGCGGCTCCCACATCGCGGACCGCGTGGCGCACCCGGTAGGTGTCCATCATCGACACGGCCACACAGCGCTGGCCGCCGAACCGCTCGAGGATCCGGGTGTAGATCTCGGTGCGCCGGGCGGACTCCACGTCGATGTCGATGTCTGGCAGCGCTTGGCGCAGTGGGGACAGGAAGCGCTCCATGATCAGGCCGTGCTCCAGGGGGTTGACCCCGGAGATGCCCAGCAGGTGGTTGACCAGGCTGCCCGCACCGGACCCTCGGGCGGCCACGCGCACGCCCATCTCCTTGATGAGGTCGACGACCTCGGCCACGGTCAGGAAGTAGCCGCCGTAGCCGAGGGTTGCGATGGTCGCCAGCTCCGCCTCGAGCCGCTCGGTGGCCGCACGGTGCGTGCGCAACGTGGTGAACCGCTGGTCGAGCTCGGCCCGGCAGCGGTGGAGCAGCACCCGGTCGGCCATCGCGGCCTGGGCCGGCGCCGGGGCGCTGCGGATCTGCTCACGGCCCAGCCCCGGGGCACCCGCCGGGAACAGGACGTCGAGTTCAGGGACGTGCACCGAGCCGATGCCCAGGTCGGTGGCCGGATCCAGGCGGCAGGAGTCCGCCAGGTCACGGGTCGTCGCCAGCAGCCGCTGCACCCCCGACCGACCCACCGAGGCGGCGGCAGCAACCTCCTGCGCGACGATGCGCATCTCGTCGTCGTCCTTGAGGTAGCCCTGGGCGTTGGCGCGGTCCAGGTGGCGCGGGTTCAGGGGGACCAACCGGCGGATCGCATCCAGGACGTCTGCGACCGGGGCCTGCGCGGGCGTCAGGTGGCGGGCTGCATTGGTCAGCACGGCCGGAGCACCCACCCTGGCGGCGAACGTCAGCATCCGGGCGGCGAACGCGCTGGACAGGGTGGGTCGCTCCCCACGGGCCCCACTGCGATGGGACACCACCTCGATGCACACCTCGGCGCCCAGCGCGTGGCGCCAGCCGGCCAGCAGGTGCTCGGCCTCGTCGGGACGTCGGCGGGCCAACGCCCGGCCCACGTCGGAGTCAGGGCCCAGCAGCGCCACCAACCCCTGCGCGTGCTCACCGAGCATCGGCAGGGTCACCAGCGGCCGGCTGCGCTCCCCGGACAGGTGTGCGGCGGAGATCACCCGGCACAACGAGGCCCAGCCCGTGGCACCGCGGGCAAGCAGCACGACACGTGGATGCCCCGGGTCCACCGCCACCCCACCCCGGGCCGGCGTGGGCGCCCGGTGCGGCCGGGCCAGCGGGACGGACCCCGGCCCCTGTTGGCCGACGGCCAGGTCGACGCCAAGGATCGGGCTGATGCCCGCCTCCCGACAGGCCAGCGCGAAGGCCACGGCTCCGTAGGCACCGTCACGATCGGTCAGTGCGAGGGCGTCCTGGCCCATCGCCGCCGCCCGCTCCACGAGGGCCTCAGGCCGGGAGGTCCCGTACCTCAGCGAGTAGCCCGAGGCCACGTGCAGGTGGACGAATCCGGACACCGCCGATCCCCTAGAACTCGTTGGGCAGGATCGACTGCTGGTCGACCCCGATCACCGCAGCGACCTGCACCAGGAACGACTCGGCGTCACGCACGAGGTCATCAGCCTCCCGCTGGCTGACCACGGGCAGACCTGCCTCGGCTGCTGCCCGGCGTGCGGCGTTGGCCGCGAAGAAGGCCGCCCACTCCTGCATCTGTGGGGCGACCACGGGCAGCAACGTCCAGACGCTGCGGATGCGCCCCTGGCGCACCGGGTGTGCCCGGGCAGCCAGGACTGCTGCTGCCGCCCGCAGCGCCGCCAGGTGGGCGGTGGCATACCGGCGGGCCGGATCGGGGGTCGCGTAGGCCTCGAGCAGGCCCCGGGCTGCACTGCCCAGCAGCTCGCGAGCCTGGTAGGGCACAGGGGGGCTCGTGGGAACGGCGCTCATCTCACTCCTCCTCGTCGGATCAGTTCTCGTGCCACCACAGGGGTGGGGTCAGTCCATCGCCCGGGCCAGGACCCAGCGGTCGGCCACCATGTCCCGGCGCAGGTCGTACACACCGGTGGCATCCGAGCGACCTGCTTGGGCCTCCACACGCCACACCTCGTGCTCGTGCGCGGGGAGGGCGCCCTCGAGTGCGCGCCGCGACCCGCCCCACCACGCACTCGACTCGATCCAGTGGGCGATCACGGCGCGCACCACGTACAGCCGTCCGCGCCAGAGGAACTGGTCGGGGCTGTCCCCAGGGGGGAGCTCCCCCATGCGGCGGACATCGATCGGGTCGGCGTACGTGCGGCTCATTGCGTCCTCCTGGCTGTGGTGTGGTCGCGCGCCGGGGAAGACGGCTGTGCGGGGGGGATCGGCCTGCGCTCCTGCGCTTCCCTCGCCGAGACGCAGGCCGATCCCCGGGTGCTGGCGGTCCGGGGTCGGCGGTTCCACCAGCACCATGTTCGAACGGGTGTTCGAACTGGCTTCACCGTACGCCTGGGGTCCGACAACGTCAACCCCCTGTGGAGCTCCCTGTGCGAACAGGTTCGAACGGCCCGTCCTGCGCCCGAATCGGGACCTCGGATCCCGATCGTCGATCCCGGCTGCAGCGCTGTCCCCGGGATCTGCGCCGCACCAGCCCTGCGCAGGAAGGTGTTGAAGCAGGGTTGACAGCAGGGTTGACAGCAGGGTTGGCCTGTGGCAGGATTCGAACATCAGTTCGATGAATGTCGTTCCCTCGAGGGCACCGAGTACCTCGGCGACAGGGAGGGCGCGGCATGGATGTCCCGGGCGTTGGTCCCGGGCGGCCCAGGGTGCGGGCAGCCCTGATGCCCTTGATGTGGTGAGGACGGCGCGGTCTGCGTGACCCGGTCCTGATGAGGCGAGGCCCATTCCGATGTTGTTGTCGTGGGCGATGCATCTCGGATGCCCCTACGACCCGATGGGGAGGGCCGTCATGTCAGTGCTGTGCGAGCTCGAGGCGATCGAGCTGCAGGTCGAGTGCCTCACGGGGTTCCGGACCGACTCTCGTGACCGGGCCGACCCAGGTGGCCGGGCCGACACCGCCTCACCACCCGACCTGGTCCCGAGCCAGCCCCTCCCCGGCGAGCTGGGGGACGCGTTGCTCCGCCTCGGACGGCTGGTCGAGCGACTGGGGGCCCTGCGGGCCGTCTGGGCCGAGCAGTTCGAGGGCGGGTCCGAGTGGGCCGCTGACGGGGCCCGGTCCGGGTCGGCGTGGATAGCCGCAAGGGCGACCGAGCATCCGGCGTCCGCGCGGGCACGCATGCATTCCGGGCGCGACCTTCGCGCCCTGCCGCGCATGGCCGACGCGGCACTGCGCGGTGACGTGCGGCTGGGTCATGTGCGGCTCCTGGTCGGGGCCGCGCGGGCCAAACCCCACCGGTGGGCGGCCATGGCCGACATCGAGGAACTGGCAACGAGGACAGCGGCTGAACTCAGCGAGCCGCAGTTCGCCCGGTTCGTGGAGCGCTGGGCCGCTCTTGTTGACGCCCAGCACGACGCATCACTCAGGGCGCAGGGCATCGACGTCCCGGTCGTCGACCATGACGCCGCCGAGCAGGCCGACCGCAGCGAGCTCTTCCTGTCCCGGTACGGCACCGACGGGATGTGGGCGCTGTCGGGCACCTTGGACACCGAGACCGGGCTGGCGCTGTCCATGGCCCTGGAGTCAGTGTGCGACGCGATCCGCACCGAGGACGGCAGCAGGGATCTCGCCCAGCTGCGCCACGATGCGCTCGGGGTCCTCCTGACCGGGCAGCTGTCCGCAGGGCTCCCCGTCCACAAGGGCGTCCGCCCGCACATCATGGTCATCACACACGCCACCGATACGCCCTCCCACGCGCACGGCCCCGGCCCCGGTCCCGACCGCGGCCCCGACCGGCGGGACCTCGCCGAACCGTCGCGGGCCGAGCTCCTGGACCGCACCGACGGGACCACGGGCGCGTTGTGGCTCACCGGGCTGGCCCGCCAGCGCCTGGCCTGCGACGCGGTCACCCAGTCGCTCACCATCGACGGCGACGGCGTCCCGCTGCGGCTCGGGCGATCGGCACGCGTCGTCCCTCCGGCACTGCGCCGGGTCATCGACATCCGAGACCGGCACTGCACCTTCGCGGGCTGCTCCGCACCAGCCATGTGGTGCCAGGCGCACCACATGGTCCACTGGGAGGACGGTGGGTCCACGGACGAACAAAACGTGGCCCTTGTCTGCTCGTTCCACCACAAGGCGATCCACGAGCGCGGGTTCGAGGTCCGATGGGCGCCCGATGGCGACCACATCGAGACCCTGCGACCCGACAGATCGGTGATCGTGGTCCCCGGCCGCCAGAGCGCGCTTCTACCCGGGTGGGGCCTGCCGCGATGAGCCACATCACCAGCGGGCGGATACTGGGCCCATGTCCGAGACTCCCGCCGCCGTGAGCCTGCACGTCTGGGGGGTCCCCAACCGCAGCGTCCCCGCGGCGATCACTCACATGGCCCGCCACCGGCGAGCTGTGCGCAGCATCCCCGGGGTCCGGTTCGCCAAGCTGCTGGGAACGGGCAACGGCCGCACCTTCACCCCCTTGGACGCCGATGCCCACCATTGGGGGGTGCTCCTGTGCTGGGACCAGGACAACGGTCCCGACCAGTTCACCGACTCCCGGGTCGCCCAGGACTGGGACCGGATCTCCGAGGAGTCGGCCACCTGGATCATGCGCCCGCTGAGCAGCCGGGGGTTCTGGGCCAAGCAGCAGCCGTTCGGTGATCCGCTCTCGCACCGTTGGGACGGTCCCGTCGCGGCGATCACACGCGGGCGGATCAAGCCGCGGATGTGGCGCACGTTCTGGAGCTCGGTGCCACCGGTGGCACTCGACGTGAAGCAGGGTGGTGGGCTCCAGTTCGCCATGGGGATCGGTGAGGCCCCGGTGGGGCTGCAGGGCACCTTCTCCACCTGGTCCGACGGTGCCGCACTCTCGGCCTTCGCCTACCGGCGCCCCGCGCACCAGCAGGTGATCGCCCAGACCGCGCAGCTCGACTGGTACTCCGAGGAGCTGTTCGCGCGGTTCGCCCTGCTCTCCGCTGAGGGCACCGTCGCAGGCAAACCCGTCCCGGGCTGTTGCTGAGGCGTTGACCCCTGGCCCCCCGCCTAGGATCGAGGGCGTGTCCACGACCGCCTCGACCACCTTGCGCGCCCTGCCGTGGGTGCTCGGTGCCGCGGGGATCCTGTCCCAGATCGTCTGGGTGCTGGTCCCGGAGGACCTGCGCGACACAACGACCATCACCTCCGTCCTGCTCCTGGCAGCGGCCGGCGCCTGCCACGCTGCAGTCCACCGTGGCGTCAGGTGGGCGGTGCTGCTGTACGGGGCCACTGCCACGATCGGCCTGGCCGTCGAGGCGCTCGGCACCGCCACCGGGTACCCGTTCGGCGACTACCGCTACGGCGAACGGCTCGGGCCGATGCTCCTCGATGTGCCGCTGCTGATCCCCCTGGCCTGGTGCATGGCCGCCTACCCGATGCTCCTGCTGGCCCGACGCCTGGCCACGACGCGCTGGCAGGTCGTGCTGATCGGTGCGTGGACGATCACCGCGTGGGACCTGTTCCTCGATCCGCAGATGGTCAGCGAGGGGCACTGGGCATTCGCCAACCCCACCCCCGCCCTGCCCGGTTCGCCGGGGATCCCGCTGACCAACTACGCCGGCTGGTTCGTCACCGGCCTGCTGATCTTCTGGGTCCTGGATCACCTGCCACGCACCGTGGCCGACGACCGGATGCCGCACGTGCTGATGCTGTGGATCTACGCGTCCAACGTGATGGCGGCGGCGGTGTTCTTCGACCGACCGGCAGTGGCCCTCTGGGGTGCGGTCGCGATGGGCCTCACCGTGATCCCGTGGGCACGGCTGGTCGTACCCGAGCTGCGCCGCGCACCCGACCTGACGATGGCCGGCGCCCCGTGAGTGGCCGGCACACTGAGGCCCGGACGTGCCTCCGTCCTGGCCGCCACGGCTCTGGCCACGGGGCTCACCGCGCACACCGCGTGGAACACCCGGCACCTGCGCGCCGCACCTGTCCCGACCCACGACGATCCCGTCGGGCAGACCCGGGTGACCGTCCTGCTGCCCGCACGCGACGAGGCCCACCGGATCCAGCCGTGCCTGGCCGCGCTGCTGGCCCAGGACCACCCGAACCTGCGGGTGCTCGTCCTCGACGACGGCTCGGCCGACGGCACCGGGGACCTGGTCCGCAGCGTGCTCGGTGAAGACCCGCGCTTCACCGTCATCCATGGCGGGCCCGAGCATCCCCCCGAGGGCTGGTTGGGCAAGCCGTGGGCCTGCCACCGACTTGCCGCTGCAGCCCTCGCCGGTGACCCCGCACCGGACCTGCTGCTGTTCGTCGACGCCGACGTGGTGCTGGCACCGGATGCCGTGCGCCGGATCGCCGCCCTCATGCGGGACTCCGGCCTGGACCTGGCCAGCCCCTACCCGCGCCAGGTCGCGATCACCGTCGCCGAGCGGCTGGTCCAGCCCCTGCTGCAGTGGTCGTGGCTGACGACCCTCCCGTTGGGCCTGGCCGAGGGCTCACCCCGGCCCTCCCTGACGGCCGCCAACGGCCAGGTCCTGGCGATCACCCCAGCCGCCTACGAACGTTCCGGTGGTCACAGCACCGTGCGCCACGAGGTCCTCGAGGACATCGCACTGGCCCGGGCAGTCAAGGCGACGGCCGGGCGGGCCACCGTCACCGACGGCACCGACCTGGCCACCTGCCGCATGTACACCGGCCGCGCGGAACTCGTCGACGGGTACACCAAGTCCCTCTGGGCCGCCTTCGGCTCCCCGGCGGGATCCGTCGGGGCGACCGGCATGCTCACCTTCGCCTACGTCCTGCCCCCCGCCGCAGCGCTGCTGGCCCGGTCACCGGCCACGAGGGCACTCGGTGCCGCCGGTTACGCAGCCGGGGTGGCCGGCAGGGTCCTGGTCGCCCGGCGGACGGGCAGCCGGGTCACCGACTCCTGGGCCCACCCGCTGTCGATCCTCGCCCTCGACGCCCTGACCGGCCTGTCGTGGTGGCGCCACACGCGCGGCCAGCTGTCCTGGAAGGGCCGGGGAGTGCACATCACGCACCCGCACCGCCGTCGCCCGCACCGCCATTGCCCGCTCCGACATCGCCGTGATGGTCAGGGCCGGGTTCACGCCGATGTTGGCCGGCACGACGCTGCCGTCGAGCACGCGCAGGTCCTCGTAGACGTCGCCGCCGGGGGTGGCGAAGACCCGATGGTCGGGATCGACCACACCCTCGGCCGGCGACCCGGAGATGACCGCCCCACCGAGGATGTGCGCGGTCGATCCCACGCCGAGCACCGGGTCCAGCAACGTGCCGTAGGCGGTCCCCCCGCTGGCGCGGGCAACCGCCCTGGCAGCGGCATTGGCCTGCGGGAGGTAGGTGGGGATCGCCGGTGCCCCCGGCGCCAACCGGGATCGCAGCCCCCACCCCAGGGGGCCACGGCGCAGGTGCAGGGAGATCTCGTTGTCGTCGTGCTGCATGACCGTGAGCACGGTGACGCGCCGGTACCAGTCACGGGCGCGCGCGTTGGCGGTCGCAGCGGCAGGGTCCCGCAGGATCGCCCGGACGGTGGCCCGCGCGCGGGACCCCTGGGTGTCGCCGTCGACGAGCGGGGACAGGTACCACCGCATGAACCCGAAGGAGCGGGGGAACCTGTTGTTGGTCACGTGGGTGAGATCGTCGGGGTGGAAGTCGCTGCTGATCGTCGCACCGTCGGTGACGTCCACCCCTCCTCGGGGCTGGAGCACGGCCGTGAACGCCTCGGAGTTGGTGCGCACGTGCGACCCGAGCGCGGGCGATGCCCAGGGCAGCGTCCGCCATCGGTCCCGGGAGGCCAGCAGCAGCTCGGTCGTGCCCAGGACCCCGGCGCTGAGCACCACCTCGCGCGCCGTGACGCTGCCGACCGGCGCGCCCCGTCGGATCGGGTCGGTGAGGTCCAGACGCCACCCACCTCCGGCCAGCCGCACCAGCCGCACAACCTTCGAGCGCGGCCGCACCACCGCACCGAGCTGCTCGGCCTGCGCCAGGTAGGTCCGGTCGATGCTGTTCTTCGCCCCGTGGGGGCATCCGGTGATGCACGCCCCGCAGCGCACACAGTCCGCGAACGAGATCCCCTGGGGAGTGGACGCGAAGGTCCCAGCCACACCGAGGTCCTCGGCTGCCGCCCTCAGCCAGGCGTCCTGGGCGCCCGAGTACGGGTTCGTCTGGCGGCCCAGCATCCGCGACGCGGTGTCGTAGTGCGCGGCGAGCTCGCCCGCCCAGTCCACACCCGTGGCCGCCCACCCGGGCGCCTCCCACGCCTCGGGCCTCGGGTGCAGCAGCACCCCGGCGTAGACGATCGAACCCCCGCCGACGCCCACCCCGTGGACGATCATCACGTGGCGCAGCAGGGTCTGCTGGAAGTACCCGTGCAGCCGCAGCCGCGGTTCCCAGAGGAGGTGTCGGGTCCGCCGCCCACCGGCCTCGAGGTCGGCGGGCGAGAGCCGCCGGCCCTGCTCGAGGACCACCACCGAACGCCCCGCCTGCGCATGCCGCAGCGCCGCCACCCCGCCACCGAAGCCCGAACCGACCACCGCGACATCGACATCCCACGTGCTCACCCCCACAGCCTCGCGCGAGCGTGCCCGGGATGCGAACCGGCGGCGGTCGAGCACCGAGCGCCAACGTAGGGTTCGGGTCATGGCACGCATCATCGTGATCGGCGCCGGCATGGGCGGCATGGCCGCTGCGGCCCGGCTGCGGGTCAAGGGCCACGCCGTCACCGTGATCGAGTCCAGCGACACGCACGGGGGCAAGCTCGGCACGTTCCGCCGCGATGGGTTCGCCTTCGACACCGGACCCAGCCTGTTCACGATCCCAGCCGTGTACCGCGACCTGTTCCTCAAGACCGGCGGCCCCCTCGAGGACAGTGTCGAGCTGGTCCCGCTCGATCCCGGGTTCACCTACCGCTTCGCCGACGGAGCGACGCTGCCGATGCCCGGGGTCGGGGTCGGGATGGGTGCTGCGGCCATGGGCGATGCGTTCGGCGGGCAGTCGGCCGACCAGTGGCGGTCCCTCATGGAGCGGGCGGGACGGATGTGGGCAGCAACACGCCGGCCGTTCCTGGAGTCGCCGTTGACCGGGGTCGGCGACCTGCTCCCCCTGGCCCGTGACCTCGGTGCGGTGCGCACGGTCGCCCCGTGGCAGACGCTGCGCAGGCTGGGCAGGAGCACGCTCAGCGACTGGCGCGCCCGTCAGGTGTTCGACCGCTACGCCACGTACTCCGGGTCGGATCCGCGCAGGGCCCCGGCTGTGCTGGCCACGATCCCCTACGTCGAGGCCACGTTCGGCGCATGGCACATCGCCGGCGGGCTGCGCACCCTCGGTGATGCCCTGCGGGCGCGGCTCGACGAGCGCGGGGTGACGGTCCGGATGTCGACCCCGGCCACCCGGATCCTGCTCTCCGGGGACCGGGTCTGCGGGGTGCAGGTGGCTGATGGTGAGATCCTGCCCGCCGACGTGGTCGTGGCCAACGCCGATGCCAGCAACGTGTACGGCACCCTCCTGGGCGACCGAGCCCCGCGCGAGCCCGTGCGCAGGCTCGCCCGGGCCACGCCCTCACTGTCGGGGTTCGTGCTGCTCCTGGCTGTGCGGGGCCGCACCCCGGGGCTGACCCACAACAACGTCTGGTTCCCCCGGCACTACGACGCGGAGTTCGACTCGATCTTCGCCCGCCGCCCCCGGCCGGTCGAGGATCCCACCATCTACGCCTGCGTGCCCGACGACCCGGGGATGCGTCCCGACGACGGCGAGGCCTGGTTCGTGCTGGTCAACGCCCCGCGGCACTCCCCGGGAGGCCGGCTGCCCGGCACGATCGACTGGGACTCCCCCGGCCTGGCCGACTCCTACGCCGATCGGGTGCTGGCTCGCCTTGCCGAGCGCGGCACCGACCTCCGCGGGCGGGTGCTCTGGCGCGAGCTGCGCACCCCCGCGGACCTCGAGCGCGCGACGGGTGCCCCCGGTGGGTCGATCTACGGGACCTCGTCGAACGGTGCGCGGGCGGCCTTCCTGCGCCCGCAGAACGCCTCGCCGGTTCCAGGGCTCTTCCTCGTCGGCGGCTCGGCCCACCCGGGTGGCGGGTTGCCGCTGGTCGGGATGTCGGCCGAGATCGTGGCCAACCTCGTCGGCCGCGCCTGAGAGCCCGATGCGCCGGCCCTGGCGGCTACTCGCTCGGGCTGGTGTCCAACCAGCCGGCCAGTCGGCCGCTGCGCGAGACCGACTGCAGCGCCCTCTCGGTGGCCGCGCGGGCCTGGATCGTGCTGACGATCAGCATGCGGTCACCGACCTTGATCCGCGTCGTGCGGTCCGGCACGAGCGTGTGCCCACTGCGGATCACCAGCGACACCACCGCCCCGGCCGGCAGCGGGAGCTCGCTGACGTACGTGCCGGCCACGTGGGATCCGGCCGGGATGTCCAGGTCGAGCAGCGCGGCATGCATCGTGTCCAGCGGTGCGGCCTCGACGGTCAGCTCCCCGACCTGCTCGGCCCGCACCAACCCGAGCCGCCGGGCGAGCACCGGCATCGTCGGGGACTGCAGGAGCGTGAGCGCGACAACGAGGAGCATGGTCACGTCGAAGATCAGCTCGCCGTCGGAGCCCATGGCGCCCAGGGGGATCGTGGCGAACACGATGGGGACCGCACCACGCAGGCCCGCCCACGATGCGAAGGCTGCCCACTGCCACGGCATCGCCGGGGTGCGGCTGGCCCGGGCGGCCCACCCGGGCCGCAGGAAGGGTGCCAGGCTGACCCACACGCTCGCCGGTCGAGCGACGAACAGCAGCAGCGCCCCCGCAATGAGGGCCGGCCCCAGCGCTTCGGGCAGCCGCTGCCGGCACGACGAGCAGCCCGAGCATGATGAACAGGCCGATCTGGACCGCCCAGGCCAGGCCCTCGACGAAGCCCAGCACAGAACGCCGGTGCGGCAGCGGGGAGGCCGCCAGGATCAGGGCCGTGATGTACACCGCGGCGAACCCGGAGGTGTGCAGCACGACGGCCAGCCCGTAGCTGAGCAGGAACAGGGCCACCACGGCGATCGGGTAGAGCCCGGCGGCCGGCAGCGCCAGCCGGGGCATCAACCACCGGGCGAACAGCCCGACGAGCCCTCCCACCAGGACCCCGCCGATCAGCTCGGCGATCACGATCACCGCCACCTGCCACCCGGGCATGTCCATGCCGACCGTGGTCGACAGCAGCACCACCAGCACGACGACCGGGGCGTCGTTGAGCCCGGACTCCGCCTCGAGCATGGTCTGCAGGCGCGATGGCAGGCGCAGCCCCCGGGCCACGGTGAAGACCGCTGCCGCATCAGTCGGGGCCATCACAGCGCCGATCAGGACGGCCACGCGCAGGTCGAGTCCCGTGACCCAGTGCAGGGGCAGCGCGACCAGGAAGATGCTGATGGCCACACCGAGCGAGGCCAGGATCGCCGCCGGGACGAGGACCGGGCGCACGGTGGAGGTCCTGGTCGTCAGGCCACCCTCGGCCAGGATGATCACGAGCCCGGCATACCCCAGGGCGGTGGCGAGCTCGGCGTTGTCGAACGCGACACCCCCGACGCCGTCGTCGCTGAGCAGCAGGCCCAGCCCGAGGTAGAACAGCAGCCCGGGCATCCCGAACCTCGCGGCAACACGCACGCCGCCGACCGCAGCCAGCACGATCACAGCCACGACCAGGCTGATCTGCGCCGCCTGCTCGGCGTCCATCAGCCACCGCCCCCCAGGGTGCGCCGGACCACGACCAGCAGCTGCACGAGCCCGATCACCCCGAGCCCGACCAGGGCCCACGCGCCGAGGGTTGCCCAGCCGGGATCATCCTCAGGTCGCGCGGCACTGGCCAGCAGGGACATGGCCACCACGATGACCCGGGTGGGGCGCTCGTTGAGGGTGAGGACCCCGACCTCGGTCATCCCCGCGCCGCCGGCTCGGGCGCGGGCGTACTCCTGCAGCCAGCAGAGCGCCACCGCCGCCACGCACACGCTGGCAGGTGCACCGACCACCCACAGCGTGGCCACGAACACCGCGTCACTGACCCGGTCGGTGACGGCGTCGAGCACCGCTCCCCACCGGCTGGTTCGCCCGGTCATCACGGCGACCGCACCGTCCAAGGAGTCGAACAACCCACTCAGGGCGATCACCAGGGCCGCGGCGACAACCCCCGCGCGGCCCTGCGCGGCGAGAAGTGGTGCGGAGCACGCGATCAGCAGGCCCAGCAGCGTCACGGCGTCCGGCGGCACCCGGAGCCCGACCAGCGGCCGGGCGACGGCGTGCACGATCCGCAGCCACCCCCCGACAACCCCCGTGGGGCTCGCGCCACCATGCAGCGCCGACCACTGCTGCATGTAGGTGTCGCGGTCCATGGTCAGCGCAGGGACCAGCCGACGGTCAGGCTGACGACGACCGAGCCCTCGCCAGCGTCCAACGACATCGCGGCCCCCGCATCCGACTCCGCCATCGCCGCCATGCGCATGGGGCCCGGCGGGCGCGGGCGCCCGACCGTCTCGTCGATGGCCAGCACCTCCCCCAGCTCACGGCCCGCCAGAGTGGCCAACTGGCGGGCACGGTCCAGCGCATCGGCCCAGGCAGCCTCACGCGCACGGACCACCAGTCCGGTCGGGTCGCCGTGCCGGAAGGTCACGTCGTGCACACGTGCTGCGTCCCCACCGGCCTGCACCACGGCGGTCAGCAGCTCGCCAGCGGACTCGATGCCCCGCGTCGTGGCCGTGAGCTGGACGGCTGCCTGGAAACCGGCCACCGTCGGGTAGTCGTCGTACACCGGGGTGAGGCTGACAGCCGACGTCGACAGCGCCGACGCCGCCAGGCCAGATCCCAGCAGCACCGCACGCATCTGCTCCAGTGACTCCGCGGACGCCGACAGCGCACCTGCTGCCGAGGGGCGGCGCACCTCGGAGCCCACGGTGATCACGCACTCGTCCCGCGCGCCCCTCGCAGTCCCGGATCCGGTGACCCAGATTCCCTTGTCCATGCCCACCTCCTGGTCCGCTGCTGAGGCCTACCCCGTGAGTCGAGCGAAGATCTCCCGCGTCGCGGTCGACCGGTTGAGCGTGTAGAAGTGCAGGCCTGGAGCTCCTCCAGCGAGCAGCTTCTCGCACAGCTCGGTGGCGACCTCGATGCCCAGGTCGGTGACGGCGACCGGGTCGTCGCCCACTGCCCGGAACCGGGCAGCGAGCTCGGCCGGGAACGCTGCCCCCGACAGGGCAGCGAACCGCTCGATCTGGTTGACGTTGGTGACCGGCATGATCCCGGGGAGGATCGGCATGGTCACGCCGTGCTCGGCGGACCGCTGCACCATGGCGACGTAGTCCTCGGCGCGGAAGAAGAACTGCGTGATGGCAAAGGATGCCCCGGCGTGCTCCTTGGCGGCGAGCACCTGCGCATCGGTGTCCAGGTCAGGGGACTCCGGATGCCCCTCGGGGAAGGCCGCGACACCGATGGTGAAGTCCCCAGCCCGGCGGGCGAGCCGGACCAGCTCGTCGGCGTGCGACAGGCCCCCGGGAACCGGGGTCCAGGGACTGCCCAGCCCTCCTGGGGGATCGCCCCGCAGCGCCAGCAGGTTGGTGATCCCCGCCAGCTGGTAGCGGGTGAGCACCTCGCGCAGCTCATCCTCGGTGGAGCCGACGCAGGTCAGGTGCGCGACTGCGTCCATCCCCGTCTCGTTGAGGATCCGGCTGGTGATGCGCACGGTCCGGTCACGAGTGGATCCGCCGGCGCCGTAGGTGACCGAGACGAAGGTCGGCGACAGGGGGGCAAGGTCCGAGATGGCCGACCACAGCTGGCGCTCCCCCTCGTCGGTCTTCGGCGGGAAGAACTCGAAGGAGAACACGGGTTCGCCCGAGCTCAGGCTGCGGGCCAGGTCGACGGACATCACAGGCTCCTGGCGGTTGCGGCGATCGCGAGCTCCTCGAGGGCGGACCGGGCGTCGGCTGCGAGTTGCGCACCGTCGAGGGCCGCAACCGCCTCCGCGGTGCGCCGACCGATGAGGGACTCCACCTCGTCGAGCGCCCCGGTGGCCACGATGATCCCGCGCAGGTCGTCGATGGCGTCGGCCCCCAGGTGTGGATCGCCGAGGCCCTCGCGCAGATGGGCGGCCTGCTCGTCGCTCGCCCGCTGCATGGCGGTGGCCACCAGGATCGTGCGCTTGCCCTCGCGCAGGTCGTCGCCTGCCGGCTTGCCGGTCTCGGCGGGGTCGCCGAACACGCCCAGGACGTCGTCGCGCAGTTGGAAGGCCTCCCCCAGCGGCAGGCCGTACCCCGACAGCGCCGCCAGGAACGTCTCGTCGGCCCCGGCCAGGGCCGCTCCCAGGTGCAGCGGGCGCTCGATCGTGTACTTCGCCGACTTGTAGCGCACGACCAGAAGCGCACGTTCGACCGACCCTCCACCGCGGGCCTGCTCGAGCAGGTCGAGGTACTGGCCGGCCATGAGCTCGGTGCGCATCCGGTCGTACACGACCTTCGCCCGGTCCAGGGCCTGGGCGTCGAACCCGGAGCGGAAGATCATCTCGTCGGCCCAGCTCAGGCACAGGTCGCCCAGGAGGATCGCGGCCCCGTCCCCGAACCGCTGGGAGTCCCCGGCCCACAGGGACCCGCGGTGCAGCGTGGCGAAGCGGCGATGGGCGGCCGGCCTGCCGCGGCGCATGTCGGAGTCGTCCATGACGTCGTCGTGGACCAGCGCGCAGGCCTGCAGGAGCTCCAGGGCGGCAGCGGCGTGCAGCGCGTGGTCGACGTCGGCACCCCCGGCTCCGAGGTAGCCCCACATGCAGAAGGCGGGGCGCAGCCGCTTGCCACCGGCCAGCAGCTCGCCGAGCCAGTCGGTGAACGGGACCAGATCCGGGGAGATGCCGGCCAGGATCTGCGCCTGCTCGACGAGGAAGGCATCGAGGGTCCCCTGGACCGAGGCACGCAGGTGCTCGGCGGTGAGTCGGGGTTCGGGCGTCATGGCTGACAGCCTAGGGCCCGAGGGGCCCGCTCGGGTCGGAACGCCCACCCGGCGGGCCCATTGGGCCTCAGCCCGCGAGGATCTTGGCCTTCTGGGCCGCGAACTCCTCCTCGGTCAGGATTCCGGCGGCCTTGAGCTCGCCGAGCTTCTGCAGCTGCGCCATCGTGTCCACCGGCGCAGCTGCGGGAGCGGCCGGAGCCGCCGGGGCAGCCGGGGCAGCGGGTGCGGCCGGGGCCGCTGCGGCCGGGGCGGCAGCCGTCTGTGCCGCGACTGCCTGGGCCACCGCGGCGTCGATCGCCGCCTGCTGCTGCTCGGCAGCCTCCTGCGCCTGGTAGCGGGCCAGCTCGTCGGCCTGCGCCTGCTGGGCCGCTGCCTGCTGCTGGCGCCGCGCTGGGCCCGCCTGCTGCTGGGCCGCTGCCTGCTGCTGGTCCGACGGACCGGACATGGCGCCGGACACACCCTTGGACACGGCCGTGGCCGTACCCGCGATCACCGCGGTCCGTGCCATCGTCCCCACAAGCCCTGGACGTCCCCTTCTCATCAGTTGCCTCCCTCTTCCTCGGCCAGTGCGTCGATCGCTGCTGCGACGACATCGGCCGGTATGCGCGTCATCCCGGCCAGGTAACCGCCGGAGCCCCGGACCGCGGCACCGATGCGCGCCATCCACGAGTTCTCCCACACCACGACCAGCGCCGAGGTGTTCGGCTCGAGGTCCGCGGCGAACAGGTCGAGGTCCTCGTCGTTGAGCAGGTCCAGCCGGTCATTGGACAAGCCGGCGAACGCCTCAGCCACGCCGGCGTCCTCCACCTCGATGACAGTCGTTGCGCCATCGGCGTCCTTGCTGACGAACGCCAGGTCGATGATGTGCACCGTCCCGCTGTCGTTCAGCTCGGCGAGGGCCGGGGCCACATCGCCGTTGAAGTTGTTGCCCTCGAACACCACAAGGGCGATGTCGACCGGACCGATGCTGTTCGGGTCCAGGAGTTGAGCCATGTGAGTCCTTCCCTGCAGAGCCATGGATGTGCGCGTGACGCTAGCAGTCAGGGGCACCGGAGGCCCGTCGAGGACTCAGGGGCCCAATGCCTGCGTTCCCGCAGCCCGTCGCCCATTCGCCGGGCTCCACAGGTGGGCCTACGGTTGTCCCATGAGACTGCCCCTGACCAACGCCGGCCCCGTCGTCGGCCCGACCGACAACGTGGTGATCGTGGGTGCCGGCCTCGGCGGCCTGAGCACCGCGCTGCGCCTCGCCGGCGCCGGCCGGAACGTGACGATCCTCGAGCGCGAGGCCGTCCCGGGCGGGCGCGCCGGAGTCATCGAGGACTCGGGCTACCGCTTCGACACCGGGCCCACCGTCCTGACGATGCCGGGGCTGATCGAGGATGCGTTCGCCTGCGTCGGTGAGGAGATGTCCGACTGGCTGGACCTGGCCCCCGTCAGCCCGGTGTACCGGACCTACTTCCCCGACGGCTCCCAGCTCGACGTGCACTCCGACGTCGACGCGATGGCCGACGAGATCGCCGTGGTCATCGGACCCGACGAGGCCGCCGGCTACCGCCGCTACATCGACTTCGCCACCGAGCTGTACCAGCTCGAGATGGCCGACTTCATCGACCGCAACATCGACAGCCCCTTCGACCTGCTGACCCCCAACCTGGCCCGGCTGGTCGCGATCGGCGGGTTCCGCCGGATGGCCCCCAAGGCCAACGACTACCTGCGCGACCCGCGCACGCAGCGGGTCTTCTCCTTCCAGGCGATGTACGCCGGGATGAGCCCCCATGACGCGCTGTCGATCTACTCGGTCATCGCCTACATGGACTCCGTGGCCGGGGTCTTCTTCCCCAAGGGCGGGATGCACGCGGTGCCCGCGGCGATGGCCGCCGCCGCGGAGAAGCACGGGGTCTCGATCCGGTACTCCACCACCGTCGAGTCGGTCGAGCACGACGGGAGCCGCGCATCGGCGGTCATCACCACCGACGGCGAGCGGATCCCGGCCGACGTGGTGGTGCTCAACCCGGACCTGCCCGTTGCCTACCGAGACCTGCTCGGCCTCGAGCCGTGGAACGTCCGGCGGCTGACCTACTCCCCCAGCTGCGCGGTCCTGCTGGCCGGCTCGTCGGCCCAGTACTCGAAGATCGCCCACCACAACATCCACTTCGGCCGGTCCTGGGAGGGCGTGTTCACCGACCTGATCGACCGTGGCCGGCTCATGGCCGACCCCAGCCTGTTCCTGACCAACCCCACCCGCTCGGACCCCTCGTTGGCCCCCGAGGGCAAGCAGTCGTACTACGTGCTGTTCCCGACACCGAACCTCGATTCCCCGATCGACTGGACGCTCGAGGGTCCCCGGTACCGCGACCACATGGTGTCGGTCCTCGAGGAGCGCGGCTACGTCGGGTTCGGCGACGCCATCGAGGTGGAGCACCTGACCACACCCCTGGACTGGGCCGAGCAGGGCATGGAGCGGGGCTCGCCATTCGCCTCCGCGCACTCGTTCATCCAGACCGGGCCGTTCCGCCCGGGCAACCGGTGGGGCGAGAACGTGGTGTTCACCGGGTCCGGCACCCAACCGGGCGTGGGGGTCCCCATGGTGCTCATCTCCGGGCGGATCGCCGCCGAGCGGATCGTGGGTCCGCTGCCGCGCTCACTGTCGCGGTAGCCCGGCGCGATCCTCGACCCACCACGCGGCAGTACCCTGCCAGACATGGCCTCGCCCGCGCAGACGTCGGCGGCCCGGATCGACCGGGCCATGGCCGCGCACTATGCGCTGCCCGGGCTGCTGGGAAGCATGCTGATCGCGCTCGGCGCGCTCGGCGTGGGGTGGCTGCCGGCCAACTCGCCCCTGATCGAGTGGGGTGTCGTGAACACGCTGCGCTCCACCACGGCCGGCGAGACGCTGTCCCGGGTCGCGGTCTTCGCCGGTGCGGCCATGCTGCTGCAGACCTGGCTCGTCCTCGGCCACGACGTGCTCGACGACCTCGAGCGCGACGACCGCCGCCTCATGGTGATCCTGGCGATCTGGATGGCCCCACTGCTGCTGATGCCCCCCCTGTTCAGCCGTGACGCCTACTCGTACTTCGCGCAGGGGCAGCTGGTCCTGGCCGGGCTGAATCCCTACGAGAACGGGGTCTCAGCACTCCCCGGCTGGTTCCTGACCGGTGCCGACCCCCTCTGGGCCGAGTCGCCGACGCCCTACGGGCCGGCGTTCCTGATCCTGCAGCAGGGGGTGGCAGCCGTCGCCGGACCCCATGCCTTCGTCGGGGCGCTGCTCTTCCGGCTCATCGCCCTGACCGGGATCGCGATGCTGATCGTCTACCTCCCCCGGTTGGCCCACGCACACGGGATCGACCCGCCCAAGGCGGTCTGGCTGGCCCTGCTCAACCCCCTGGTCCTGATGCACTTCGTGGCCGGGGCCCACAACGACGCGCTGATGGTCGGCCTGATGGTGGCCGGGCTGACGCTGGCCGTGGAACGCCATCCGATCATCGGCATCGTGCTGATCGGGATGGCCGGCGCCGTCAAGCCGATCGCGCTGGTCGTGCTGCCCTTCGCCGGGCTGGCGTGGGCCGGCACCCGCGCCGGATGGCCCCAGCGGATCTGGGCGTGGGTCCGGGCCTCGGTGATCGTGCTGGGGGTGTTCGCCGCGCTCTCCCTGGCCGTCGGTGTCGGTCTGGGCTGGGTCGCCTCCCTGAGCACCCCGGGGACGGTGCGCACCTGGCTGTCCCCACCCACCGCCCTCGGGATGATCGTGGGCAGCGTCCTGGACTGGGTCGGCCTGGGCACCGTCGACGGCGCCGTGAGCTTCTTCCGCGCGGTCGCCATGCTGGCCGGTGCGGCGATCGGGCTGTACCTCGTGCTGCGGCCCGAGGGTCGCTCCCCCGTGCGTGGCGCCGCGCTCGTCCTGCTGACCGTCGTGGTGCTCGGGCCGGTCGTCCAGCCGTGGTACCTGCTGTGGGCGCTCCCGCTGCTGGCCGCGACGGGCTTGACCGGGACGCAGCTGCGCGCCGCGATGATCGTCTCGACGATCCTCGTCCTGCACGGGATGGTCGAGTCCAACGCGACCGCCGACACCCTCGTCGACTTCTTCCGCGACGGGCTGGCCGCCGTCTTCGCGCTGGCCATGGTCGGGGTCGTCCTGGTCTCCAGCCCCGGGGAGCGCCGGCTCCTCCTCGGCGACCCGGTCGACCGCGGGATCCGCCCGCGCACCAGCGAGGCGCGGCTGCGCGCCGGCGCGCTCGTGATTCAGCCGACGGGTTCCTCGATGTCGTAGTCCTCGTCGACGAACACCTCGCTGGCACTTCGGTGCTGGCCCAGGGAGAGCTGCGGGCCCTCACCGATCAGGACCACCCGTGCTGCCAGGTCCGACTCCTCCCACACCGCCAGGACATCACGGAAGACGTCGATGGCGATCGCGAACTGCTCGGGCTCGGATGCGGCCATGTCGCCCCACCCCGACCACAGGATCAGCAGCCCGTCGGCGTCCTCGAGGTCCTCCACCTCGTCGAACTCCTGGGACTCCAGGCACTCCTCGAACGCATCCCAGTTGTGCCCGAAGTAGTCCGGGAACCCGAAGCCGGCGGCACACGCCTCGAAGAAGGCCGCGCGGCCGCCCCCGTCGGCCACATCGATGAGCACCGACGCCCAGTCCAGCAGCGAGGCGAGCTCGGCTGCGGCATCCGAATCCGGGGCGTCGCGCCACAGTGCGATCCGATTGCTCATCCGGACACGACCTCTCGGAAGCTCGAGTAGTGGTCAGAGGTGTAGAACCGGGAGCCGTCATCGCCCCCGACGATCCGGCGCGCCCCGCGGTCGTCCTCACCGGGGGTGATCACGGTGTACTCGGCATAGAAGCCCTGTCGGCTGCTGCGGGAGGATGCCCTCGCGGTTGCTGGAACGTGGACCCGTCCTTGTCGTAGGGGAACGGGCCGTCGGAGGCGATCAGCTCGAGGGTCTCGATCCCCTCCGGCGGCAGCTGCTCGACGGTCATGGTGGGCAGGTCGGTGGTGGGCTCGGCGGGTGCGAGGTCGGCGTACTGGGACTCGGCCAGTGCCTGCCCTGCGGCACCTGCCGCGCCGGTCCCCGACTCGGTGGCCGTTCCGGCGCAGCCCGCCACAGCCACCAGGCCGATCAGGGCCGCAGCCAGGCGCATCCGCATGCTCACGACGAGAGCATCCCACATCCCCCACCCGGGATCGGCGGCGAGATGGGAGGATACGCCCATGTCACGCCGGGAGCTCGATGCCGCGGGGATCACCGATCCGCAGATGCGCGCGGCCTATGAGGCGTGCCGCGAACTGCATGCCCACCACGGCCGTACGTACTACCTGGCCACCCGGCTGCTGCCCCCCGGCAAGCGGCCGTTCGTGCATGCCCTCTACGGCTTCGCGCGCTACGCCGATGAGATCGTCGACGACCTCGACTCGACCCTGACCCCGCAGCAGCGCGCCGGCGAGCTGGCCCGCTGGGGCGACCAGGTCCTGACCGACCTGGCGCGCGGGCACTCCGAGGATCCGATCGCGCGGGCGCTGGTCGACACAGCGCTGCGCTTCGCGATCCCCCATGAGCACTTCGCCGACTTCCTGACCTCGATGCGGATGGACCTGACCGTCACCGAGTACCCCACCTTCGCCGACCTGGCGGTCTACGTGCACGGCTCGGCCGCGGTGATCGGCCGGGAGATGGTCCACGTCCTGGGCACCACGGACCCCGCCGACCTGCCCGAGGCCCTGGACCGTGCCGACGACCTCGGTGTGGCGTTCCAACTGGCCAACTTCATCCGCGACGTCGGCGAGGACCTGGAGCGCGGCCGGGTGTACCTGCCCCTCGACGAGCTCGAGCGCTTCGCGGTCACCCGTGCCGACCTCGAGCGCCGGGTGCTGACCCCGCAGATCCGCCTCGCGCTGGAGTTCCAGGTCCGCCGGGTGCGCCAGCTCCAGGCGCGCGCCGAGCCGGGGATCGCCCTGCTCCGCCCGGAGGCGCAGCCCTGCATCGAGGCCGCCAGCGAGCTCTACTGCGGCATCGTCGACGCCGTGGAGGACATCGACTACCAGGTGTTCGACCGCCGAGCGACGGTGGGCAACGGCCGCAGGCTTCGGGTGGCCGGCGCGGCCTGGCGCGAGGCGCGGCGCGCCCGTCGGGGCGCGGCCTGAGCCCCGGGTCAGCCTCCGACGCCTCCTCTCCGGAGCTGCCCATACTGAGAACTTGACGATGCATTGTATTTACGCAATGCTATGCGCATGAACACGACATTTGTTCCTGTAATGACGGCACCGCGACGGCAGCGCCGGATCATCGCGCTGGTCTGGGCAGCTGCCACTGTGGGCTGCTCGATCGCCTGGCTGTGGATCGGCGCCACTGCGCTGTGGCTCGTCCCCCTCTGGCTGGCAGCGTTCTGGGCCCTGCGGCACTCCGTCCGGGCTCGGGCGGATCTCCCTGACACCGCCCTCGACGAGCGTGAGGTGGCCCAGCGTGACCGCGTCTACCTGTACGCCTACCAGGGGCTGGCGACGGCCGCCCTGCTGATCCTGATCGCCCTCACCATCCACGGCGACCGCTCCACGCTGACCTACGAGGAGCTCTCCACCGCGACGTGGTTCCTGCTCGGGCTCTGCCTGGGCCTGCCCAGTGCGATCCTGGCCTGGACCGCACCGGACGAGGACGCCTGATGGTCAAGCGATCCGCCCCGGATCTGCACAACCGGATCGCGGTGCTCCGCGCCGAGCGAGGGCAGACCCGAGCCGACCTCGCCCGCGCGGTGGGCGTCAATCCCCAGACGATCGGCTACCTCGAACGCGGCGACTACAACCCCAGCCTGGTCCTGGCCCTGCAGTTGTCCGAGCACTTCGGCCTGCCGATCGACGCCATCTTCTCCCTGTCACCACTCGAACCGCTCAGCGAGGTGCTGTACCGGGATCGAGGCTGACCCGAGGGGCCCGGGAGCCCCTCAACGCACGGCTCCGATCGCACCCTCCGGCAGGCGGGCGACCTGCTCACCGAGGACCCAGGCAGTGCCATCGGACGCGATGCTCAGGGCCTTGACGTCCACCGGGTAGGTGCTCACCGGGGCGCCGGCTGCCAGACCTGCCGCGTCGTAGCAGACCACCCCCGGGTCCCGGATGCTGCACACCTCCCCGGTGGGGGTCTGCGCCAGACCACCGGCTGCACCCCGGTCGACCGTCCACTCATCATCGGCGTACCGGGCGAGGGCCTGGCCCGCATCCTCCGCGTCCAGGGTCGCCCAGACCGCTCCATCGGCGGCGACGAGGATCTGGGAGGCCCAGGTGTACGGCTCAGGGACGCCGACGTCCGACCACTGGCCGTCCCACCGGTGCAGCCACGCCAGACCGCGCTTGGCGTCGGAGTCGGCAGTCCAGACAACCCCGGACCCGGCTGCCAACGGCAACCCCTCGAACAGCCGCTTGCTGCCCTGGGGTCGACCGATCGAGGTGCGCGACCCGTCGGGACGGACCGTCACGACATCCCCGTCGGAGATCGTCCAGACCGATCCGTCCTCGCCGGTGGCCAGGGAGGTCCGCGTGTACCCGCCGATGTCCTCGGCGACCACCGCCCAGTCGTCGCCCTCGATCCGCACGAGCCCCTTGGGCGTCGCCTGCCAGATCGCGCCATCGGTGGCCAGTACCAGGGCGCTGGCCGTGTCGCCGGTGCTCACCGGCCCGACGGAGGCCCACCTGCCGTCGCGGTACCGCGAGAGGGTGGTCCCCGACACGAGCCATGGCGAACCACCGACCTTGGGCGCGGCCGGGAGCAGGACCTCGTCAGCACTCGCGAGCACAGCATCGGGGACCTGCCCGAAGGCGACCTCGAACGAGGGCTGCACCACGGCCGTGGGGTCCTGCCAGAGCGTCACGAACCGGTCGCCCTCACCACGCACCAGTCCCGTGAAGGCACTCACGACGACGGTGTCCCCACCGACGGCCAGGGACGGCCAGAAGCCCTCGCTGCCCTCGGGGGCGCCCTCGTCGGACCCGAACGGCTCCCACGTCCCGTCGGCGGCAAGCCGGGCCACACGGACATCCCCACTCGGGTCGATCCCGTTGCCGGAGCCTGCCAACGCCCACAACTGGCCGGCCGTGGTGACCGCCATGTCGAAGGCGTACCCGCCCGGGCCGGCCTTGGACCAGGTTGTCCCGTCGAAGCGGTAGATCCCATGCTGTTCGGTGTCCGGACCGTCCTGGGTGCTGGACACCCAGACCCCACCCGCGGGATCGGCAGCGATGTCAGCGATCCCGCCAGTCGGGGCCAGGTCGCGGCGTTGCCGGGGGTGGTCCACGCCGCCCCGTCGAAGCGCACGACCACCTTGCGCTGCTCACCCTTGAGGGTGCTGACGCCACCGGCCCAGACCGACCCCGTCGAGTCCACAGCAAGCGGGCCGGCCTGGCTCAACTGCTCCATGCCGACAGACGTCCATGCCCCGTCGACCCACCGCGCCACGCCTCCTGCGCCGCTGGCCCACAGCTCGTCCCTGACCTGCAGGACCTCCCCCTCAGGACCCTCCCCATCGGGCCCGTCCGAGTACTGCGCGGGGACGGCGATGTCCACCAGGAACCGCTCGCCGTCGAACAGCCTGACCCGGTCGCCGCTGTCGAGCCACACCCCGGCCGGCTGAGCGGGGGCGAGCCTCTGCACCGAGGTGAAGGCGAGGTCGTCAGCGGCATCCCAGATCGTCGCCTGGCCCGTGGCGGGGTCCACCCGGGCCACCTGCCAAGGGCCGTCCACCCACACCATCCCGGCCCCATCGACGACGACATCACCCTCGCCGGTCCCGCCCGCCAGGGTCAGGCCACTGGCCGCCAGGTCCGCGGAGCTCTCCTCCGGCCACGGGGAGCCAGCACCCCCGCCCGGTCCCGTCGCGCAGCCCGCAACGAGCAGCGCCACCACGGCGATCCGTGCACGCGTCCCCATCGCGCACCTCCCACCGGGGCGCACACCCACGCACCCCACACCACCAGCGCATCACCCTTCCGGATCGCCCGCAAGGGGCTTGCGACCCCCCACCTTCGCCAGCAGCGGGACCAGCCAGGGCAACGGTGGGCCGGACATCGGCTCACGCTGGATCCCGCGCCGGCCCCAGAGCACCCACAGGGTCAGGGTGAGCACCACAAGGGCGAACCCGAACATGAGGTCCTCCACCGGCGCGAACAGGATCCGGCCATCCCCCAGCACCGCCGGCGGGGCGTCCTCGGGGGTGCTCGAGCCGAGGATGGCCTCGCCGGAGTAGCGCACGATCCGGAACCCGGTGAGCACGCCATTGGTGAGCAGCTGGAAGAACACGATGATCGGGTAGGCCATCCAGAACACCCGCCTGGTGAGCAGCCTTGTGCGCACGATCCACAGGTCCCAGACGATCACCAGGAGCACGCCCAGGACCGCGAGCTGGGTGTAGGTCACGGGAGCTCCTCCCCGCCCGAGCGGGCCTCATCGCCGACGGGCAGCCCGGTGGACGCCCGGACCGCCTCGAGGGTGAGGATGGCGGCGAGCGGCACGAGGAGGAAGAAGACCACCTCGTCGATGGGCAGGTCACCGGGCAGCGTGATGCCGGTGATCAGGGCCTCGTCGAACCACCAGTGGCCCGAGGCGATCGCGTAGATGTCCCAGAGCGCGAAGACCACCGCCACGGGCAGCACCGACAGCAGCAGCCGCCGCCAGCGCCGCAACACCCGCGTGCGCAGGCCGAACTCCAGCCAGCCGGCGCCCACGAGGATGAACACCATCACGGCAAGGTAGGACCACCGCCCCATCGTTCAGACCCCCTCGGCAGGCAGCGCGGGGGCACAGGCCCCCGCCGGCCCGGCTCCCACGACCCCGACGTCCGCCACGAGCCAGCAGCCTAACCGGCGAGTCCCGTTCCGGAACCTAGAATTGCCCCGTGACCCCGTCCCCGCCCCCTCCCCCCACAGCGGTCGACCCGCTGGTGGGCCGGGTCCTGGACGGCCGCTACCGGATCGAGTCCTTCCTCGCCCGGGGCGGGATGGCCACGATCTACCGGGGTGCGGACCTGCGGCTGGACCGCACGGTGGCCATCAAGGTCATGCACCCGACGTTCGCCACCGACCCGGGGTTCGTGGACCGGTTCGAGCGCGAGGCGCGCGCCGCAGCCCGCCTCAACAGCCCCTACGCGGTGGCGGTCCACGACCAGGGCAACGATGCGGGCGTGACCTACCTGGTCATGGAGTACGTTCCCGGGCACACCGTCCGCGATGTCCTGCGCACCCATGGGGCACTGCCCCCCGCGCAGGCCCTGGCGATCATCGACCCCGTGCTGCAGGCCCTGGCCGCAGCCCACCGCGCCGGGTACATCCACCGCGACGTCAAGCCGGAGAACGTGCTGATCTCCGAGGACGGTCGGGTCAAGGTCACCGACTTCGGCCTTGCCCGGGCCATCGAGGGCGCTGACTCGGGCAAGACCCACGGCCTGCTGCTCGGGACCGTGGCCTACCTGTCGCCCGAGCAGGTCGAGCACGACCACACCGACGCCCGGTCCGACGTCTACAGCGCCGGGATCCTGCTCTTCGAGCTGGTCACCGGGCAGGTGCCGTTCACTGCCTCGGCGCCCATGCAGGTGGCCTACAGGCACGTGCACGAGGACGTGCCCGCCCCGTCGACCATCCGGGCGGAGATCCCGGCGGGGATCGACGCCCTCGTGCAGCGCGCGACCCGCCGGGACCCCGGCCAGCGCTTCGGGGACGCCGATGCGTTCCTGTCCGCGGTGCGGGTCCAGAAGGACCAGCTGCCCCCCGCAGAGGCCTGGGCGCCCTCGCCGACCGACACGTTGGTCGTGACCCGCGGCGGCGGTCCCGCCGCCGGTGCCGGTGCCGCTGCCGGTGCCGTGGCTGCCGGCGCGGCTTCTGCCGGCGCGGCCGCTGAGGCTGGATCCGCGCACCTCGATGCCCCGGACTGGGTCAACCAGCGCCCCGCCGCAGCCCCGACCTCGCAGGCCCCAGCCCCGGCTCCCGCGCCCGCCCCGGCTCCCGCGCCAGCCCCGGACCCCGCCAGCCAGCTGCCGACGACCCACCAGACGCACGCCACGCAGGTCAGCCACCAGACCGCCCCGGACGCGCCCAGCCGGCCCCGTCGGGGCCGTGGGGCCATCTGGCTCGGGGTGCTGGCCCTGCTCAGCGTTGTCGCGGTGGTGGCGGTGGTCCTGGCCCAGCGGGTGACGGTGCCCGACGTCCTGGGCAAGACCCCCACCGATGCGGCGGCCGTCCTGGCCACCTACAACCTGACCCTCGAGTCCGACGAGTCGGACTTCAGCGAGGAGTATCCCAAGGGCGAGATCATGGCCACCGACCCGGGGCCGGGCTCCTCGACGCGCAGCGGCAGCACGGTGCAGGCGGTCGTCAGCAAGGGCCCCGAGCGCTACGACGTGCCCAAGCTCCGCAAGCTCACCGTCGAGGAGGCCGAGGTCGCCCTCGGGGCGGCCAACCTGGAGCTCGGGGAGCAGACCGAGGCCTACGACGACAAGGTCAAGAAGGACGACATCATCAGCAGCGACCCGCCGGCTGGGGAGTCCGTCAAGCCCGGCACCAAGGTCGCCATCGTGGTGTCCAAGGGGCCCCGAGCCGGTCACCATGCCGAGCCTCGCGGGCACCGACGGCGACGCTGCCGAGGCCACGCTGAAGGACCTGGGCCTGGAGGTGGACCGCGCCAACAAGACCAGCGAGTCCGTCGCCAAGGGCCTGGTGATCAGCACCAACCCGGAGGGTGGGGCCACCACGTTCCGGGGGGAGACCGTCGAGCTGGTGGTGTCGAAGGGCCCGCCGCTGGTCACGGTGCCCAACGTGGTGGGCCGCAGCGAGTCCGAGGCCCGGGCCACCCTGGAGGATGCCGGGTTCGTCGTGGACGTGAACAAGCCGCTCGGGTTCGTCGTGTTCGGCGTGAACTCGCAGAACCCCCGGGGGGGCACGAAGGCCCCGAAGGGCTCGACTGTGACGATCACCGTTGTCTAGCCCCACCTGGACCCGCAACCACCACACCCTGGCGACCCTGGCCCTTGTGGGCGTCACGGCCGTCTGGGGCGGCACCTTCGTGGTCGTCCAGGATGCCGTGGAGCAGATGCCGGTCCTGCCGTTCCTGTTCTGGCGCTTCGCGCTTGCGGCCGCGGTGCTGGGGCTGCTGAGGCCTCGGGCCGTGGGCGGGCTCGACCCGACGAAGCGCCGGCACGGGGTGTACCTCGGTGTCCTGCTCGGCGGCGGGTACGTGCTGCAGACCTTCGGGCTGCTGCACACCTCGGCCACGGTCTCGGGGTTCATCACCGGGATGTTCGTGGTGTTCACCCCGTTGATCGCCTGGGCGGTGCTCCGCCAGCCGATCGGGGCCGCGGTGTGGCTCGGCGTCGCGCTGGCCACGTTCGGGTTGGCGCTGATCAGCCTCAACGGCTTCTCGATCGGCTTCGGGGAGCTGCTCACACTCGGCTGCGCCGCGCTGTTCGGTGCCCACATCGTCGGCCTGGGCCAGTGGTCGACCGCCTCGGATGCCTACGGCCTGACCGTGATCCAACTCGGAGTCGTGGCGCTGCTGTGCCTGGTCGCCTCCCCCCTGCAGGGCGGCATGGTGCTGCCACCCGACGCAGGCGTCTGGGTCGCCATCGTGTTCCTGGCCCTGGTGGCCACCGCCCTGGCGTTCCTGGCCCAGACCTGGGCCCAGACCTACATGAGCGCACCCCGCGCGGCCATCGTCCTCACCCTCGAGCCGGTGTTCGCCGGCATCTTCGGCGTGACGGTGGGAGGTGACACCCTGACCGGGCGGATCCTCGCGGGCGGAGCGTGCATCGTGGCGGCGATGTACGTCGTGGAGCTCGGCCCCCGGGTCGGCCGCGGGCTCAGGTCGACAGCAGCCCCCTGAGCACGTCGATCGCGTGATCGATCCCGTCGTCATCGACGTCCATGTGGGTCACCAGCCTCGCGGTCCGCGCCCCCAGGACACTCACCACCACGCCCTGCTCCCGGGCGGCCGCGGCCAGCTGGGGTGCGCTCGGACCGGCGGTGAGGTCGAGCACCACGATGTTGGTCTCCACGTCCGCCGGGACCACAAGATCCGGGTTGACCTCCGCGATCGCCGTGGCCAGCCGGCGCGCCCGCACGTGATCGTCGGCCAGGCGCTCGACGTGGTGGTCCAGGGCGTAGCTGCCCGCTGCCGCGAGGATCCCCACCTGGCGCATGCCCGCTCCGTACCGCTTGCGCCACACCCGGGCCGCCGCGATCCGCTCCGCGGAGGACACCAGCACCGATCCCACTGGGGCCCCCAGCCCCTTGGACAGGCACACCGACGCGGTGTCGAACAGGCCACCGATCTCGGCCAGGGCCACCCCGGAGGCGACGTGAGCGTTCCAGACCCGCGCGCCGTCGAGGTGCAGCGCCACCCCGGCCGCGTCGGCCCACACACGCAGCGCGCGCATGGCGCCGATGTCCTGGACCGTCCCTCCGCCGAAGTTGTGGGTGTCCTCGACCACGATGGCCGCCGTGGACACCAGGTACGGCCCCGCGTCCGGCTGCGCCATCGCGATCACCTCCTCGGGATCGAGTCGACCTCGAGGTGTCGACCACGTGCGCGTGGTCACCCCTCCGAGCACGGCGTGGGCACCGAGTTCGGCGCGCACCACGTGGGCGAGCCGGTCGCACAGGAGCTCCCCGCCGGGCGGCACCAGCAGCCGGACGCCCAGCTGGTTGCCCAGCGACCCGGTGGGGACGAACAGGCCGGCCTCGTGGCCCAACAGGCCCGCCACCCGGGCCTCGAGGGCGTTGACGGTGGGGTCCTCGCCGTACACGTCATCGCCGACCTCGGCCTCGGCCATGGCCGATCGCATCCCGGGGGTGGGACGGGTTACGGTATCCGAGCGCAGGTCGACGACATCCATGGACCGACAGCCTACGCAGGAGGGGTGGGGGCGGTGCGCGGCGTCACGGGACGGGGTACGGCGCTGGCCATGGCAGGCGCCCTGCTGCTCAGCGGATGCAGCCAGCTCGAGCGGATCTCCGACACCCTGGCCGCGCCCAGCGACGCCGAGCTCCTGGCAGCCGTGTCGCTGACCGAGTCCGACGCGGCCGCGGGAGCGACCTTCCAGCCGTATGAGGGCGGCACCGAGGTGTTCGGCCGGACGTCACTGGACCTCTGCTTCGGCGACTTCCCCAGCGAGGACCTGCGCAGCGGGCGCAACCAGGTGGGGATCGGTGACGAGGCCGGGGCCGCCTGGGTCAGCAGCGAGGCGGTGCTCTACCCGACGCCCGAGGACGCCGAGCAGGCCATGGCCGAGCTGGAGCGGGCCCGCGAGGAGTGCCCGAGCGAGCCGGTCGACCCACCGCAGCCGGACCGCGAGCCACTCGCGTGGGAGTTCCTCCCCGCCCCGGACGCGGACTGGCCGCAGGAGCCCGGCGTGACGCGCCAGGCCTACGCGTTCGAGGCCACCAACCCCGCCGACGAGACGTTGACCAGCACCGCGACCTACCTGCAGCGCGGCCGGATGATCCTGGCCCTCTACACGACCCCTCCGGACAGCCCGGCGGCCACCCTGCGCAACGCGCCGGACCCCGCCAGGTTCGTCGAGGTCATGGGCAACCGCCTCGCGGGCCTGCCCGAGGAGGCACTGCAGTTCGGGGAGCCGTTGGACGACCCGAACGACATCAGCGTCTGACGAGCATCTCCGCGACCGCGAACGCCAGCTCCAGGGACTGCACGCGGTTCAGCCGCGGGTCGCACGCCGTCTCGTAGCGCAGGCCCAGGCCGTCCTCGGTGATGCCGGCGGTCCCGCCGACGCACTCGGTCACGTCGTCGCCGGTGAGCTCCACGTGCAGCCCGCCCGGGTGCACGTCCAGGGAGCGCATCACCTGGAAGAAGCCGGTCACCTCGTCCATCACGTCGGTGTAGGAGCGGGTCTTGTGCCCACTGAGGGCCTCGAACGTGTTGCCGTGCATCGGGTCGCACACCCACACCACCGGGTGCCCGGAGTCACGGACCGCGCGCACGATCGGGGGCAGCGCCTCGCGGATCCGGTCGGCGCCCATCCTGGTGATGAACGTCAACCGCCCGGCGGTGTGGTCGGGGTCGAGCGCGTCGGCCAGGGCAAGGGCCTCAGCCGGGGTGGTCGTCGGGCCCAGCTTCACGCCCACCGGGTTGCGGATGTCGCGCGCGAACTCCACGTGGGCACCCTCGAGCTGGCGGGTGCGCTCCCCGATCCAGAGGAAGTGCGCCGACACGTCGTAGGGCAGGCCCGTGCGGGAGTCGATCCGGGTCAGGGCGTCCTCGTAGTCCAGCAGCAGCGCCTCATGCCCGGCGTAGAACTCGACCCGGTGGAACTCCTCGGGCTCGGCCCCGCAGGCGCGCATGAACGCCAGCGCCCGGTCGATCTCCCCGGCCATCAGGTCGTAGCGTCGTCCGGCCTCGGTGGAGGCCACGAAGTCCTGGTTCCAGGCGTGCACGTGGCGCAGGTCGGCGTAGCCGCCCTGGGTGAACGCGCGCACCAGGTTCAGCGTGGCGCTGGCCGTGTTGTACGCACGGACCAGCCGCTGTGGGTCGGCCCGGCGCGCCTCGGCAGTCGGGGCCACGTCGTTGACCGCGTCACCGCGGTAGCTCGGGATGGCCACGCCGTCGATGATCTCGACGTCGCTGCTGCGCGGCTTGGCGTACTGGCCGGCGATCCGCCCGACCTTGACCACGGGCATCGAGGCGCCGTAGGTCAGCACGATGGCCATCTGCAGCACGGTCTTGAGCTTGGCCCGGATCGCGTCGGCGGTGGCACCGTCGAACGTCTCGGCGCAGTCCCCACCCATCAGCACGAAGGCGTCGCCGCGGGCCACGTCGGCCAGCCGCTCGGTGAGCTGGTCGCACTCGCCGGCGAACACCAGCGGGGGCAGCCGGCGCAGCGTCGCGGTCGCGGCGGCCAGCGCATCCGGGTCGGGCCAGATCGGCTGCTGGACGGCGGTACCCACGCGCACGGGGTTCTGGGGGGCGGCCGTCAGGGCCGCATCCTGCACGGACATGGGTCCAAGGGTATGTCAGTCACGCCGATGGGGCGGACCGCGCGGGCCCACCCCATCGGCGATCCGGCTCAGTGCTCGACGTGGACCTTGTCGCGCTTGGTCTGTCCGATGCCGGCCAGCAGCTCGCCGAACCACGGGGCGTCGATGTCGAACGCCTTGCCGCCCTTGATCCGGTCGAACTCGATGGCGCGCAGCTCGTCGCCGCGCTCCTCGTCGTGCCCGACCAGGCCGGTCCCGCCGGACAGCGCGGTCGCCACCGCGGTGTCCACGCACGACTTGATCAGCTCGAGGTCGCGCTCGTTGGCCGCCGCGGCCCGGGAGTAGTAGCCCGACTTCTGGATCAGGACCTTGCCCGCCTCGATCATCGGGGCGAACTGCTCGGCGAACCACTGCCCGGGGTTGATCTCGTCGAGGCGGACGTGGCCGAACGCGTCGCGCGGGACCTCCTGGCCGGCGGCCTCCATCTGGGCCACGATCGACTCCACGCCGGCGCCCTCGGACAGGAAGATGTTGACGTTGCCGTGCTCGTCCATGATGCCCTTGAGCCGGGCTGCCTCGTCGGCGAGGTCCAGGGCCATCTCCGGGACGAAGACCGCATGCACGTCGCGACGGATCTTGGGGACCCCGAAGTCGTCGAGCCACTCCTTGGTGTCGAGCAGGTCGCGGTAGGACTGCGCCGTGGCGGCGGTCAGCCATCCGCAGTTGCGACCCATCACCTCGTGCACGATCAGCATGCGCGGGGCGGCGCTGTGCTCGGAGACCACGTTCCAGAAGTAGCGCGCCCCCTCGTCGGCGGCCGTCCAGGCACCCAGGGACTGCCGGATGGGGATGACGTCGTTGTCGATCGTCTTGGGCAGGCCGACGACCTGCAGGCCGTAGTCGTTGCGGGCCAGGAACGCGGCCAGGTCGGCGGCGGCGGTGTTGGTGTCGTCACCGCCGATGGTGTGCAGGACGTCCACCCCGTCGGCGACCAGCTGGTCGGCCGCCACCTTCTGGGGGTCCTGGCCCTCGGCGACCAGACCGCGCTTGACGCAGTCGGCCACGTTGGTCAGCTTCACCCGGCTGTTGACGATCGGACTGCCGCCGAAGTCGTGCAGCAGGTGGGCCTTGGCCCGGACCTCGGGGGTGACGAACATCTTGTCGCCCTTGAGCAGCCCCTGGTAGCCGCCGCGGTAGGCGATGATCTCGATGTCCGGCGCCACCTCGGTGTAGCGCTGGATCAGCCCGCCGACCGCCGATGACAGGCAGGGCGCCAACCCGCCGGCGGTGAGCAGTGCAACCTTCTTGACAGCCATGGTGGAGCCCCTTCTGCGGTGGTGGGTTTGCTGCGGACCACCGTACCGAGGCCGCCGCCACGACGCTGGCCGACCGGCGCACCCTAGAGTGGATGCCCATGAGCATCCTGGCCATCGATGCCGGCACGACCGGCGTGACCGCCCTGCTGGTCTCCAGCGACCTGCACATCATCGCTCGCGGGTACAGCGAGTTCCCCCAGCACTTCCCCGCCGACGGCTGGGTCGAGCACGACGCCGGTGAGATCTGGTCGGCGACCCTGACCGCGCTGCGCCAGCTCCTGGCCAGCCCCGAGGCCAGCGCCGACCCGCCCACCGCCGTGGGCATCACCAACCAGCGCGAGACGATCTGCTTCTGGGATCGCGAGACGCTGGGCTCCCCCCGGCGCGCGATCGTCTGGCAGGACCGCCGGACCGCCGGGATGTGCGCGAGCCTGCGCGAGGCCGGCAACGAGCCGCTGGTCGAGCGCGTGACCGGCCTGCGCCTGGACCCGTACTTCTCCGGGACCAAGCTGGCATGGGTGCGCAAGGAGGACCCGCAGACGTGGCGGCGTGTGGCCGCCGGTGAGGTGGCGGTGGGCACGGTCGACTCCTACCTCGTGGCCCGCATGACTCGCGGCGTGCACCACGTCACCGACCCCTCGAACGCCTCGCGCACGCTGCTCTACGACCTGCACTCCGGTGACTGGAGCCCCGAGATGCTCGAGCTGTTCGGCGTCCCCCGTGCGGCCCTGCCGGACATCGTCGCGTCCTACGGGGTCCTCGGGCACACAGATCCGTCGGCCTTCCTCGGCCTGGACCTGCCGATCGCCGCCATCCTCGGCGACCAGCAGGCTGCCCTGTTCGGCCAGGGGTGCTTCACCGTGGGGTCGAGCAAGTGCACCTACGGCACGGGATCGTTCGTCCTGGTCAACACCGGCGAGGAGATCGTGACCTCCCACTCGGGGCTGCTGACCACCGTGGCCTGGCAGCATCCCGACGGCCGTCGGGAGTACGCCCTCGAGGGAGCGGTGTTCGTCACCGGCGCCGCGGTCCAGTGGCTGCGCGACGGGCTGCAGATCATCACCTCGGCCGCCGAGACCGAGGAGCTGGCCCGATCCGTCCCCGACTCCGGCGGCGTGGTGTTCGTCCCCGCGCTCACCGGGCTCGGGGCGCCCGACTGGGACCCCTACGCCCGCGGCACGATCATGGGCATCACCCGCGGGACGACCCGCGCCCACATCGTGCGCGCCACCCTGGAGGCGATCGCCTTCGAGGTGCGCGACGTGGTGGACCTGATGACCCGCGAGGCCGGCGTCACCCTCCCGCAGCTGTCCGTGGACGGGGGGGCCGCGGCCAACGGGTTCCTCTGCCAGGTGCAGGCCGACCAGCTGGGTGTGCCGGTCATGCGCTCCGCCGAGCTGCAGGCCACGGGCCTGGGTGCGGGGGTCGCCGCGGGCCTGGGCACCGGGGTGTGGGCCTCCACCGATGAGGTGGCCAGCCGGCTCACCGCGGCCGCCGACGCCCAGTTCGATCCGCAGCCGACCGACCCGGCAGCCCATCGGCTCTGGCGGATCGCGGTGGAGCGGTCGAAGGGCTGGGCCCGGCTGCACTAGCCGACCGGCGCGGACCGCAGTCAGACCGGGGCGACCTCGCCGGCATCAACCGCAGCCCTGAGCTCGGGTGAGGGGGTGGACGTGCCGTACGTGGCGATCAGGTCCTTGGCCTTGTTGGCGTAGATGTCGACGTACTCCTGGCCGGAGAGCTCCATCAGCTCGTACATGATCTCGTCGGTCATGCTGCGCAGGACGAACCGGTCGTCCTCCATCCCGGCGTAGCGCGAGAAGTCCAGCGGGGTGCCGATCCTGATCGTCAACGGGTACAGGTTCGGGATCTTCTGGCCGGTCGGCTGGATCTTGTCGGTGCCGATCATGGCAACCGGGATCACCGGGGCGGGGGCCGCCAGGGACATGCGGGCCGGGCCGGTGCGTCCCCGGTAGAGCCGGCCGTCCGGCGAGCGGGTCCCCTCCGGGTAGATGCCCAGCAGGTCACCCTGGCGCAGGACGCGCACCCCGGTGTCGATGGCCGCCATGCTGGCCCGCCCCCCGGACCGGTCGATCGGCACCTGCCCGACCCCGGAGAAGAACTGCTTGGTCAACCAGCCCCGCACACCTGGTCCCTCGAAGTAGTCGCTCTTGGCCAGGAAGGTGATCTTGCGCTCGACGACCAGGGGCAGGAAGAACGAGTCGGAGAACGACAGGTGGTTGCTGGCCAGGATTGCCGGACCCTCCAGCGGGATGTTCTCGATCCCCTCGACGTGCGGGGAGTACAGGGTCTTCAGGGGCGGACCGATGAGCACATGCTTCATCAGCGAGTAGAGCATCGGTGTCCTCCCTTGGCAATGGACACCGTAGGGGACGCCTGTGGCAGGCGGCAACGCGGCGCACCCGCGTCGGGTGCAGATGTGCAACCATTGTCCGGACCCCACAGGACCCCGCTCCGGGAGACCACATGCCCTCGGCCCACGCAGCCCCCTGCCCCGGGGTGGCGCATGCCTGACGACCAGGCGCAGTTCGATGAGGCGTGGGCCCGGATCGTCGAGGATCTCAACGAGTCCGACCCGGACCTCGGCTCGGGCCCGGGCACGGGGACACGCAGCACACCCCCCGAGGAGGCCGAGTCCGCCGCCGCCTCCCCTGAGCCGGACCAGGGTCTGGCCGCGCTCTTCGAGCCGCTGCGCCGCCAGGGACCGGCCCCGGATGCGTTCGTCGACAACTGGGAGGACGAGGGCCACTTCACCCCGCCCGAACCCCCCGAGATCCCGACCGGAACTCCGGTCAAGCGACTGGCGTGGGCCGGCGCCCTGGGGGGACCGGCCGTCCTGGTGCTGGCCGCACTGACCGGATGGGACGCCCCGACCGTCGTGACCCTGGGCGCGGGCATTGCCGCGCTCGCCGGCTTCGCCACGCTGGTCTGGCACCTGCCGGACTCGCATGAGGACGGCTGGGACGACGGCGCCCGGCTGTAGGTCGGGGAGTTCCTCAGGCCGGGTCCTCGGGATCGGCGTCCCACTCCCCGAGCTCCCCTGCGGCGTCGGCCTGCTCAGCGCCGTCACCGTGGACCCGCTGGTCGGACGCGGAGGTCAACGCCGACCCGAGGCCGTTGATCAGGCTGCGCGCCACCTCGGTCAGGTCGACCAGCACCTGGGGGTTCACCTGGTCCAGCGTGGCGGCGGCCTGGCAGATCGGGCACGAGTCACAGACCGCCTGCGGAACCGTCGGCTTCGTCGGCTCCTGCTCATCGGAGGGCAGCAGCAGGCCGGCGTCATCGGCCCAGGCACGCACGGCGTCCCAGAAGGAGGACCCCTGCGCCGATGCCATCAGCCCTCCGCCCGACGCTTGAGGCCCTTGAGCGCTGAGTCGACGATGACCTTCTCGCCGCGTCGGCGCAGCATCCCGATCACGGGCACCGCGAGTTCGACGGCCAGGCGGTACTCGACCTCGGTGGTGCCGTCGCCCAGATCGGTGCAGGTGTAGGTGCCGTGCAGGTCGTGGAGCATCTCGCCCTTGGTCAGGTGCCACGAGACCTCGGTGTCGGCCCAGTCGTAGGCCACGCTGTACGTGTCCTTGATCAGGCCCAGGTTGCCGGTGAAGGTCGCCTCGGCCGGGCGCCCGTCGGAATCGACCCCCGCCGCGGTGACCTTCTCGATGCCCGGGATCCACTCACCGTAGGCCTCGACGTCGGCGATGATGTCCATGATGCCGGCCACGTCCGCCGCGATCACGATGCTGGATTCCGTCAACTCGGCCACGATCGCACAGGCTAGCCGGTTTGCCGGGTCAGCGCTCCACCGAGCGTCCCCGTGCGCGCTGTACCGTGAGCGCCATCACCGAGCAGGAGGGGGTGGTCGTGGCCGGCCAGGACAGCCCGTCCGCCGCGGGGCTGCGTGTTGTCGTCGCCGACGCCCACCACCTGGTGCGCCGCGGGCTGGCGGACGTCCTGACCTCCGCCGGGGCGGTCGTCACCCAGGCGGTGGACGCCGAGTCCGCCCTGAGGGCGGTCGCCGACGTCCGAGCCGAGGTCCTGCTGGTCAGCCTGGACCTGCCGGGCAGTGAGCGGGGCCACGTCGTGGCCATCGCCCGGGACCGCTGGCCGACCCTGGCCGTGGTGGCGCTCAGCGAGGTGAGCAGCCACGAGTCGATGCTGACTGCCCTGGACCTCGGCGCCTCGGCCTACATGCCCACGACCGCCGATCCCCAGAGGTTCGTGGCCACTGCGGCGCGTGCTGCAGCCGCCCCCGGCGCCTTCGTCGCCGACGATGTGCTCGCCCCACGCCGACAGGCCCGCGGCGGCCCCCGGCTGACACCGCGGGAGGTGGAGGTGCTCGGCCTGGCCGCCGAGGGCCTCACGGTGCGCGGGATCTCGGCCCGGCTCTACATCTCCGAGGCGACCACGCGCTCCCACCTGTCGGGCATCTACCGCAAGTTCGGGGTCACCTCGCGCAGCCAGGCCGTGCTGGCCGCCGAACGACTCGGAATGCTGCAGGCCTGACATGACCGGCATCCGCACGCCGCGTGCCTGGGTGGACTGGGCGATCTGGGTGCTCCTGCGCTGCGCGCTGGTCGTGATCATCGCCGGGATCATCCCGTGGCCCGAGCAGGTCAACGACCTGACCATCTATGCCCGTTGGGTGGCCGACTCGCTGCGGGAGGGACGCTTCCCGACCGACGAGATGTGGCAGTACCCGCCGCTGGCGGGGCCGGTGTTCGTGCTCGGGACGTGGTTGCCCGGGGAGCGGATGGGTTTCGTGACCCTGTTCCTGGGGTTCGACGCCGCGGTCATGGCCATGCTCACCGGCCAGGCCCTGCGCACCGGGCGACACGCGGGGACCCGGCTCTGGGCCCTGCTGCCCGTCATCGTGGGACCCCTGCTGCTGGCCCGCTTCGACGTGGTCCCCACCACCTTCGCGGTTGCAGCGGTGCTGATGGCCGGCCGACCCCTGGCCAGCGGCGCCCTGGCCGCCACGGGGGCGTGGTTGAAGGTCTGGCCGGTGCTGGTGCTCGCCGCCCTGCGCCGCCGGGACCTCCCGCGTGGGGTCCTCGGGGCGCTGGGTGCCTCCGCCGCGATTGCCGGGATCCTGCTGGTCACCACCGTCGACCCGATGTCCTTCGTCGGCGGGCAACGCGACCGCGGCCTGCAGATCGAGTCGTTGGCGGCGTGGCCGTTCCTCGTGGCTCGCCTCCTCGGCGCCGACGTCGAGGTGGTGTACCGGTACGGGGCGCACGAGCTCGAGGCGGCCGGGGTGGAGATGGTCGCCGGCGGCGTGGTGGTCCTCACGCTGCTGCTGCTCGGCGTGGTCGCCGTCCAGCGCCTGCGTGGGGTCCTCGACGGGCTGGCCGGTGCCGATGTCGCCCTGGCGACGGTGCTGTTCTCCGTGGCCACCAGCCGGGTCTTCTCCGGGCAGTACTTCATCTGGTTGCTGGGCCTGGCCGCCGTGACACTCGGCGACCCGGCCAGCCGGATGCGTCGCACCAGCACGCTGCTGATCGCCGCCGGGCTGGCCACGCAGCTGGTCTACCCATGGCTGTACTCCGCCCTGCTGGAGGGCAACCCGGTGGCGGTGGTGGTCCAGACCGTGCGCGTCGGGCTCACCCTGGCGGCCACGGTCGTCGCCCTGGGGGTGGTGCTGCGACCCGCGGCTCAGATCGAGGGATCGAACGGATCACCGGCATCCGGGTCGGGGTCGCGCGTCGGGGTCGCCGCCCTCGAGCATCACCCGCAGTCGCGCGGCGGAGTGATCCCAGCCCCACGAGGACTCGACCCAGTGGCGGCCCGCCGCCCCCATCCGGGCAGCCAGCTCGGGATCGGCCAGCAGCTGGCTGACCCGGGCCACCAGGGCGTCCTGGTCACGACCTCCGACGACGAAGCCGGTCTCACCCTCGCGCACCGCGTCCGGGGCGCCCCCGGAGTCCCCCGAGACCACCGGCAGGCCGGTCGCCGACCCCTCCAGGTAGACGATCCCGAGCCCTTCGACGTCCCACCCCCGCTGCCGCGTCCTGCTCGGCATCGCGAACACGTCACCGGCGGCGTAATGGGCGGGCAGCTCGGACCAGGGCACACCACCGGTGATGACCACGTGCGCTGCGAGCCCCTCCTCGGCCACCAGGGCGGTCAGATCCTTGCGGTACGGCCCGCCGCCCACGATCAGCAGGGCGACGTCCTGGCCCGTGGTGCGCCTGATCCGGGGCAGGGCGCGGATCAGGGAGTCCTGGCCCTTGCGCGGCATGAGCCGGGACACGCAGACGATGACCGGTCGATCGACAAGGCCATGTCGCGCCCGGATCTCCAGCCCGGCATCCTGGCGCAGGCCCGGGTGGAAGGTCTGCGCGTCGACCCCGGGCACCAGCTGGCGCATCCGGCCGGCCGCCGCCGGGCTCAGGGCAGCTGAGATCCTGCCCCGGGTGTACGCGCCGAGGTAGGTGACCCGATCCAGCCCCTCCCCGATCCGCCGGAGCATCTGCCGCGGGCCGGGAGTCTGGGCCCAGGCAGCCTCGTGGCCGTGGGTGATCCCCACGCTCGTGTGCACCCCGGCGGAGGCCAGCTGCGGCGCCAGCAGCCCCAGCGGGGCTGCGGCGCCGAAGACCACCCGGTCACAGCCCTCGGCCCGCGCAATCTCACGGGCCCGGCGCAGCACCGTGGGCTCGGGCACCATGAGGGAGGTCCGGTGCCGTACCACGGGAAACGGCTGCTCGGCATCGAAGGCAGCGTCACCCTTCCACTTCGGCGCGTAGACGACGACCGAATCCTGCGGCTGGCGGACCAGGACCCCGTGCACGAACGCCTGGATCCCCCCGGCCCGGGGTGGGAAGTCGTTGGTCACGCACAGCACACGCATGCCCACATCTTGGCCCACACCACGCCCCGACGGGTCCACTCAGGCCGAGGCGGCGCCCCGAGCCCGCTCCGGCGGCCCACCGGACCCACCCGGGACCATCCGCAGCGGCGGCACCAGCCCGCCGTCGGCCAGGACCGCCAGCGCACTCTGCTCCGCCGACCCCAGACCACCCGGGGGACCCAGCAGGAACGTCACCACGCAGTCGTCGCACGCCAGATCGCGCATCTGGCACCCATCGCAGTCGATGATCATGAAACCCCTCCCTCACCCCCGGCTGACCTGCACCGGACGCTACGAGAGGGGTCTGACAACGCCTGCGCTGCTCGGTCGGGGACCCACCAGCGCCAACGAGACGACGACCAGTGTCCCGGCCAGCCAGTACTGGTTGTAGAACGCCTGCTTGTTCACGAGGTTGGCCACCAGGAGCAGCAGGGCAAGCCAGCGCAGGACCTCGGGCAGGTCCGGCTGGCGCCGGTGCACGACCCACATGATCACACCCAGGGCGCCGAGGACCACCAGCCCGGTGAGCCAGAAGGGAAGGGTCACGCCGAACACGTTCAGTGCCAGCAGGTAGAGGGTGTTGGCGAACAGGATCGCATGGAAGGACACCAGCAGCGTCACGGTGTCGTGCAGGAAGTCCGCCGGCCCGGCGAGGAACCAGGGTGCGATGAGCAGCCCGGTCAGCGCCCCCGTGGCCAGGGTCCGCCAGACCCCGAAGGGCCGCCAGAGCAGCAGGACTGGCAGGAGCAGCGCGAGGTGCTGCTTGCTCGCGCAGGCCAGGGCCAGGGGCACCACCGCCCACCAGGCCCGGTCCCGGTCGATGAGCACCGCCCACCACACCACCCCGGCCAGGAGCAGCGGCTCGGTCCACGACTGGTCGACCTGGGTCAGGGTTCCCGGGGCGAACAGGACCAGCGTGATCACGGCGGCGGCCCGCCAGCGCGGCCCCGGGCCATCCGCCACGCCAGCGCGGCGGCGGGCCCCCGACGCCAGCGCCCAGATGCCCACCGCCGCGACCAGGGTCCAGATCATCAGCGCCCACCGGACGTCCCCGGCCAGCCACCGCCCGGGAGCCAGCAGGACGGCCGTCCAGGGCAGGTACGTGAACGCGTCGGCCACCCCCGGCGAGCCCGACCAGGTGACCTCGTAGAAGCTCACCCCGCGGGCCAGCGCGTCACTGGCCTGCTGGAGGGTCACCCACACGTCGATCCTCGGTGCGGGATCGGTGACGATGGCCACCGAGGCCACCACGATGTACCCCACGACGCTCGTGGCCAGCGCGGCCCCGGCCAGACGCTCTCGACCGGGCCACAGGAGTGCGGCGACCACCAGGGGCAGGGTGACCAGGATCACTCGCGCCACGACCAGCCCGGTGCCGTCGAGGTAGGAGAACAGCGGCACGACGAGGGTCGCCAGGGCGCTGCCCCCGAGCATGACCAGCATCGACTCGGGCGTGAGGATGATCCGGTCGCGCCGCCACTGCCAGGCAGCCAGTGCCACCGCCGAGGCCGTCAGCACGACGACGATGGGGACCTTGAAGCGCACCACGCTCCACTGCAGGGACGTGAAGAACGCCAGCCAGGCGACGGCGAGGGCCAGCGCCCGGATGCGCTCGGCGCGGGTCGGCATCAGCTGTCGGGCCGGGCCACGACCTCGATCGCCGCACCACTGCCGCACCAGCGGCAGCTCACCGACTCCAGGGCGTCGCTGAGCACCTCCACGGACTCCACGGCCGGCTCCCCGGCGAGATCGAGGTGCCAGAACTCACGGGTGCGGGCCTGGCGGACGACATCGAACCGGGTGAGGTTCCCGCACTGGGCGCAGCGCCAGCGACTGGCGGCATCCGGGACAGTCAGGTCGGACATGCAGATCGGCTCCTGGGTGTGCCCGGCAGGGTGGGTTCACGCGCCGGGGTGCAGGCCTGAAAGCCTACCTGCTCCGGCGTGGGACCCCCGTCGATGTCGGACCGCGCACCTACGGTGGGGGCCATGAGCACGGCGACCCAGTTGACCTTCGACGACCTGGGCCCTGGGCTGGACCAGGTGACCTTCGTCGTGGTCGACCTGGAGACCGACGGGGGCAGTCCCGCCGGCGCCGGGATCACCGAGATCGGCGCAGTCAAGGTGCGCGGCGGAGAGGTGATCGGGCAGTTCCAGACGCTGGTCCACCTCGGCCGGCCGCTGCCGCCGTTCATCCGGGCGCTGACCGGGATCACCGACGACATGCTCCGTGGGGCACCCCCCCTGTCGGCTGCCGTGCCCGCGTTCCTCGAGTTCGCCCGGGGTGCGGTGCTGGTGGCCCACAACGCGCCCTACGACGTGAGCTTCCTCAAGGGTGCCTGCGCCCACCTGGCGATGGACTGGCCCGACCCGCCGGTCGTGGACACCGCTCGCCTGGCCCGCCACGTCCTCACCCGTGACGAGGTCCCCAACTGCAAGCTGGGCACCCTCGCCCGGCACTTCCGCACCGAGGTGACGCCCAACCACCGCGCCCTGGCCGACGCGCAGGCGACCGTCGACGTCCTGCACGGGTTGATGGAGCGCGTCGGCAACCTCGGGGTGCACACGCTGACCGAGCTGCAGGGGTACAGCAGCCGCGTCCCCGATGCCCGGCGCCGCAAGCGCGGCCTTGCCGATGGCCTTCCGGAGGGCCCCGGGGTCTACGTGTTCGAGGACTCCCAGGGGGTCGCGCTGTACGTGGGCACGTCCCGCTCGATCCGCCGACGGGTGCTCAGCTACTTCACCGCCGCCGAGCAGCGCCGCAGGATGACCGAGATGGTGGGCCTGGCCACCAAGGTGGTCGCGGTGCCGTGTGCCACTCCGCTCGAGGCCCAGGTGCGCGAGCTGCGCACGATCGCCGCCCGGGCCCCGCGCTACAACAGGCGATCCACCCGGCCGCAGAACGCCGTCTGGCTCAAGCTCACCGTCGAGCGGTTCCCCCGGGTCAGTGTGGTGAGCACGGTCCGCGCCGACGTCGACCGGGGGGCGCGCTACATCGGGCCGTACACGAGCCGGCGCACCGCTGAGGCCGCCGCGGAGGCACTGGCCGAGGCCCTCCCCCTGCGCACGTGCTCCCAGACACTGTCCAGCCGGCCCAAGGCGTCCGCGTGTGTCCTGGCGGACCTCGGTCGATGCCCGGCGCCGTGTGTCGGGTCGGTCACGCCCGAGGAGTACGCGGCCATCGTCGACCGCGCGCGAGGTGCCCTGGGCAGCGATCCCTCCGAGGTCGTGGACGCCCTCACCGCCCGGATGGGCACCCTCGCGGACCAGGAGCGCTACGAGGAGGCCGCCGCCTGGCGCGACCGCCTCAGCGCCCTGCTGCGTGGCGTGGACTCGGCCACCACCAGCGACCTCCTCGGCCAGACCGCCCAGGTCGTCGCCGCCCGGCCGACCGACGACCGGGGCTGGGAGGTCCACGTCATCCGTCACGGCCGCCTCGCGGCAGCCGGCGTGATCCCCGCAGGGGTCGACCCCACCGGCCCACTGGCGGCGATCCTAGCCGGGGCGCAGGAGGTGGCCGTCCCGATCCGGCCCACCTCAGCGGCGCTGCCGGAGGAGACCCAGATCCTGGCCCGCTGGCTGTTCTCCCCCGGGGTGCGCCTGGTCAACCACGAGGGCCCACCGCTGGCCCTGCCCCTGCGTGGGGCGGCCTCCCGGCGTGAGGTCTTCGAGGTGGACCTGCGCGACCCCGTCCTGGGCGTGGTCAGGTAGGCCCAGGGCCGCTGGTCAGTGCTGGTGCTCGGCGATCTCGGCCGCCGCAGCGGAGCCGGACTCCACCGCATCGTGCAGCTCGTGGTCGATGTGGCGTTGCGCCTCGGCCAGCTCCTCGTCGCTGGGCAGGGGAACGTTGTCCGCATAGAAGAAGCGCGACCAGCGTGACTTGCGCTTCAACTTGCGTCCGGCCGGATGTGCCACGCCGTTCTCGTCGACGGCCTCGGGCAGCGCGAGCGGCTCGATGTCGGTCTTCGACAGGATCTTGGCGCGGGACTCCTCGTCCACGGGCTCGTGGATCTCGAGGAACTCGCCACTGGGCAGGCGCAGGACCCGACCGGTCTCGCGACCGTGCAGCAGGAGGTCCCGGTCCCGGCGCTGCAGGGACAGGCACATGCGCTTGGTCACGATGAACGCCACGACCGGTCCCACGAAGAGCAGGACCTGCAGGACCCGGATCATGGTGTTGAAGCTCAGGTCGAAGTTGTAGGCGATGATGTCGTTCCCGCCGCCGATCATGAGCACGATGTAGAAGGTGAGCATCGCCGCGCCGAGCGCGGTGCGCGTGGGGGCGTTGCGCGGGCGGTCGAGCAGGTGGTGCTCCCGGTTGTCCTTGCCCGTGGCATAGCGCTCGATCCAGGGGTAGACCCCGACCAGCACGAGCAGCAGCGGGGCGAGCACCATGGCCGGGATGATCAGGCTCAGGGTCAACGTGTGCCCGAACGCCGTGATCTCCCACGGGGGCATGAGCCGCAGCGCGCCGTCGAGGAATCCGACGTACCAGTCGGGCTGCGAGCCGGCGGTCACCTGATCGGGCATGTAGGGGCCGTACGCCCAGATCGGGTTGATCTGGAACAGGCCCGCGAGCGCCACGATCGTGCCGAACACGACGAAGAAGAAGCCGCCGGCCTTGGCCATGTACACCGGCATCAACGGGTAGCCCACGACGTTGTCGTTCGTGCGGCCCGGGCCGGGGAACTGCGTGTGCTTCTGGTACCAGACCATCATCAGGTGCGCGGTCACCAGCGCCAGGATCAGGCCGGGGACCAGCAGGATGTGCACGCTGTAGAGGCGTGGGATGAAGGCGGTTCCGGGGAACTCCCCGTCGAAGAGCAGGAAGGAGAACCACGTGCCGATCACCGGGGAGGCCTGGATGATGCCCTGGGTGATCCGCAGGCCCGTGCCCGAGAGCAGGTCGTCGGGAAGTGAGTAGCCCGAGAAGCCGGCGGCGATGGCCAGCAGGAACAGCACCACGCCGATGACCCAGTTGAGCTCACGCGGCTTGCGGAACGCACCGGTGAAGAACACCCTCAGCAGGTGGATCGCGATCGCCGCCACGAAGAACAGCGCGGCCATGTGGTGGATCTGGCGGATCAGCAGCCCGCCGCGCACGTCGAAGGAGATGTGCAGCGTCGAGGCCATCGCCTCGGACATCTTCACGCCCTTGAGCGGCGCGTAGGAGCCGTCGTAGACGACCTCGACCATCGACGGGTTGAACCACAGCGTCAGGTACACGCCGGTGAGCAGGATGACGATGAACGAGTACAGCGCGATCTCGCCGAGCATGAACGACCAGTGGTCCGGGAAGACCTTGTTCAGGCTGCGCCGGATGAAGTTGGAGCTGCCGAGCCGGTCGTCGACCCAGCCTGCACCCTTGCCCCCGGTCTCATACACCACACTCATGAGCGCTCCCAGAAACTCGGTCCGACAGGCTGCTGGAAGTCGCTGACAGCAACCAGGTAACCCTCGTCATCGACGGTGATCGGCAGCTGCGGCATCTGCCGTGCGGCCGGTCCGAAGACCACGTTGCCCGAGTCGGCCAGGTCGAACGTCGACTGGTGGCACGGACACAACAGATGGTGCGTCCGCTGCTCGTAGAGCGCAATCGGACAGCCCACATGGGTGCAGATCTTCGAGTAGGCCAGGATCCCCTGGTAGTCCCACGCATCACCCTGCTGGGAGACGATCTCCTCGGGGGTCATGCGCACGAGGATGATCGCGGCCTTCGCCCGCGCGTTGAGGTTGCCGGTCTCCTCCTCGACCTCATGCAGGTTCTCGGGAACGGCCGCCACCAGGCCCCCGACCGGGATGTCCTCGGCCCGCAGCGGGTTGAGCGAGACGTCGGTGACGATCCGGACGTCCTTGTCCCAGATCGTGTTCTCGAGCTGCTCTGCCGGGCTCGGCGCACCCTCTGGGGCGACGTAGAGGTCGCGCAGGAGGATGACCAGTGGCAGCGGCAGGACCAGCAGCGCGCCGATGAGCGTGCGCCGGATGATCGGGCGCTGGGCGAAGCCCGAGTCAGCCAGGCCGCGGTCGAAGGCCGCCACGGCCGCCTGGCGCTCCTCGGGCGCCGAGCGCATCTCGTGGCGCATCGCCACGATCTCGTTGCCCGGCATGAGCTTGCGCGCCCAGTGGATGGCACCCAGCCCGATGAGCAGGATGCCCAGTCCGAGGCTCACGCCGAGGGCCAGGTTCAGGGCCCCGACCGGCCCCAGCAGGGGCACGTTGACCCCGGCGTCCACCGGGATGACCACGTAGGCCACGACGGCGGCGAGGATCAGCAGCGCGGCCAGCACGAACATCGTGGCGACCTGGCGCTCGGCGCGCTTGGCGGCCCGGGGGTCGACGTCGGTGCGCCGCGGGTGATGGGCGACAGTCGCCGCGACGAAGTCCGGCTCGATCTGTGTGGAGTCACTCATCGGACCTTGGCTCCGATCCAGACGGCGAACCCGGCCATGAGGGCCAGTCCGAGGGTGAACAGGAGCGCGCCCTCGGTCACCGGGCCGAACGAGCCGAGGGAGAAGCCCCCGGGCTGGGTCTGGTCCTGCAGGTGCGCGACGTACTTGAGGATGTCCTGCTTCTCGCCCTCGTCCAGGGTGCCGTCGCCGAACACCGGCATGTTCTGCGGGCCGGTGAGCATGGCCTCCCAGACCTGCTGGGGCGTGGACTCCATGAGGCTGGGCGCGAACTTGCCCTCGGTGAGCGCCGCACCCTTGCCGGCGAAGTTGTGGCACTGGGCGCAGTTCGTGCGGAAGAGCTCCCCACCAACCGCGAGGTCGGCGTTCGTGGTGTCCAGCTGCTCCGGCGTGGGACTCGCCGGGCCGGGGCCCAGCGTGGCGATGTAGGCCGCGAGTGCGGCCGTCTGCGCCTCGTCGTACGTCGGAGCCTTGCGCTCCACCTGGACCGTGGGCGCGGCCAGGGGCATTCGGCCGGTGGACACCTGGAAGTGCACCGAGGCGGCGCCGGCACCGATGAGGTTGGGGGCCACGCTGGTTCCTTCAGCATTCAGCCCGTGGCACGACGCGCAGCCCTCGAGGTAGAGGGCCTTGCCCTCCTCCACGGCCGTCTCGCTCTGCGGGGCACCGGCGGCGCGCGCTGCGGTGCTCGTGTTCACGAGCGCATAGATCGTGGCGATGATCGCCAGTGCAGCCAGCAGGAGCAGCAGGAGCGCTGCCGGGTGCCTGCGCCGGGCTACTTGTGTGTTCACGGGCCTACCTCTGCAGTGATCGGGATGCGGGGGCGAGGGCGGGGACGGGCACTACTTGAGAACGTAGATCGTGAAGAACAGGGCGATCCACACGACGTCGACGAAGTGCCAGTAGTAGCTGGTGACGATGGCCGCCGTCGCCTGCTCGTGGCCGTAGCGCCGCGACGCGTAGGACCGCGCGAGCACGAACAGGAACGCCACGAGGCCCGCGACCACGTGCAGGCCGTGGAAGCCGGTGGTCAGGTAGAAGGCCGAGCCGTACGCCGACGAGGACAGCGTGAGCCCCTCGACCTGGATCAGGTGGGCGTACTCGAACACCTGCCCGCCGATGAAGATCGCGCCCAGGACGAACGTGAGCATGTACCAGCGCTGCATGCGGTGGATGTCCCCGCGTTCGGCTGCCAGCACGCCCATCTGGCAGGTCACGCTCGAGGAGACCAGGATCAGCGTGTTGATCGTGGCGAACCCGACGTTCAGGTACTGGGTCTGCTCGGCCCAGACCTCGGGGTTCGTCGAGCGCAGCGTGAAGTACATCGCGAACAGGCCGGCGAAGAACATCAGCTCACTGGAGAGCCAGATGATCGTGCCCACCGCCACCTTGTTCGGGTGGGTCGGATGGGCACCTGGATGCGCGGAGGTCACAACGGTTGTCGAAGCCACGCGCGCAGTCTGTCAGATTCGGTCCGGAGTTCCCACCCGACCCCCGTTCTGGTCCTCCGCGTGTCCTGCCCACTCCCCCGTGCCCGCCCGGCGACCAAGTAGCATCCCCCCAGCGACAACCCACAGGAGTCCCCATGCCCACCCCACAGGCCCCCCGACCGCTGCGGGTCATGGTCTACAGCGACGACCGCACGGTGCGTCGCGCCGTCATCACCGCCCTGGGCACGCGCCTGGACCCCGACCTGCCGGACCTGGAGTTCCTCGAGGTGGCCACCGGACCGGTCGTGCTGCGCTCGGCTGACGCCGGCGGCCTGGACCTGATGATCCTGGATGGTGAGGCGACCCCGACCGGGGGCCTGGGCCTGACCCGCCAGCTCAAGGACGAGATCCACCGCTGCCCACCGATCCTGGTGCTCACCGGGCGCCCGCAGGACGCGTGGTTGGCCACCTGGTCACGTGCTGACGCCGTCGTGGGCCACCCGATCGAGCCCGGGCAGCTCGCGCAGGCCGTGGCGGGGCTCCTGCGCTCGCGGCTCCCGGTGACGACCCGTCCGTGAACGAGGCGCCGCTCACCGACTGGGTCGACGTCCTCGAGGCCCTGCTGGCCGGGGAGGACCTCAACGCCCCCACGACCACCTGGGTGATGGCCGAGATGCTCACCGGATCGGCTCCGCCCGCCAACACCGCCGCGTTCCTCGTGGCGCTGCGGAGCAAGGGCGAGACTGCGGCCGAGGTCTCCGGCCTGGTCACCGGAATGATGAACGCCAGCGTTCCCCTGGACATCGAGGGTCCGGTGGTGGACACGTGCGGCACGGGTGGGGACCGGTCGCACACCGTGAACATCTCCACCATGGCCGCGGTCGTCGCCGCAGCCGCAGGCGCCCGCGTGGCCAAGCACGGCAACCGGGCGGCGTCGTCGCAGAGCGGCTCGGCCGACATGCTCGAAGCCGTCGGGGTGGTCATCGACCTGCCCGCGGCCGCGGCCGCGGAGGCCGGACGCCGGCTGGGCATCACCTTCTGCTTCGCCCCGGTCTTCCACCCGGCCATGCGCCACATCGGCCCGATCCGCCGGGAGCTGGGCATCCGCACCGTGTTCAACGTCCTGGGGCCGCTGGCCAACCCCGCCCACCCGGCCGCCCAGGTCCTCGGAGTCCCGAACGAGACGATCGGTGAGCTGATGTCCGGCGTGCTCGCCGCCCGGGGCACCCGCGCCCTGGTCGTGCACGGCGGGGACGGCCTCGACGAGCTGACCGTGTACGGCCCGTCGACCGTCTGGGACCTGACCGGGCCGGACCTGCGACGGATCAGCCTCGATCCACGTGTCCTCGGGATCGCGCCACCTGCCCCCGAGGCACTGCGCGGCGGGTCCGCCCAGCGCAACGCCAGGATCTTCCGGACGCTCGTGGACACCCCCGATGATCCGGCGGTCGCCGGCATCCGCGACGCCGTGTGCCTGAACGCCGCGGCCGCCCTCGTGGCCTACTCGGCCGCCGGCGGGGCACTGCCCGTCGCGATCCCCGGGGCCGGCACCGACCTTGCCGACCGGATGGCCGTGGCCCTGCCCGCGGCCCGGGAGGCGCTGGCCTCAGGGGCCGCCGCTCGGCTGCTCGACGCGTGGATCACGACCAGCCAGGACCTGCAGCCATAGGAGTCGACGATGGCCAAGCCCGCCCGCCGGCGCGCGATGCCCAGCACGCCGCAGGACCGGCAGCCGCCCGCAGCACCACCGGCCGCAGCCCCGGTTGATCGCGCCCGGCCAGCAACAGCCAGCCGGCCAGCCGCCCGCTCGGTGCCTGTGGAGCCCGAGTACCTGGTGGTCGGCACCCGCTGCACTGCGGGCCACGAGCCCGGCCAGGAGCTCGACGCCGGCCGCCTGGGCCAGGTTCCCAGCAGGAAGCGGGCCAGGATCGGGTTCGGGCTGGTGCTGTGGTGCGTGGCCGGGATGGCGCTGCTCGCCGCGGCCGGGATCACCTCGTGGACCTGGTCAACCGTCGGCGCCCTGCTCGCGGTGCTCTGGCTGGCGTTCGCCGCCCTTGTCGTGCGCACGTCCGGGCACCGCAAGCGCTGCTGGCGCACCCGCACATGGCGACATGCATGGGGCGGGCTGGCCCCCGGCTCAGGGTCCTGACCCCGGGGTCCAGCTCAGGTGGTCAGAACTGGCGCTTGGGGCCCTGGTAGTACTCGAAGACCCAGTAGGCCGACGACATGATGATCAGCACTGCCCCCGCGGCCACGATCCATGCGGCGAACGCGAGGCCGGCGAAGGTGATCGCCGCCGACGCGCCGACCATCAGTGGTGCCCAGGAGTGCGGGCTGTAGAAGCCGTAGTCGGGGTCGGCGTCCCAGATCTCGCCGTCCGCGAGGTCCTCGGGCTGGTCGGGCAGCCGCTTGGCTGTGACGACCAGGTAGAAGCCGATCATCGCCGAGAGGGCACCCGTGAGGAACAGCGCGACCGTGCCGGCCTCGTCGTGGGACATGATCCAGTAGACGGCCGTGACCAGCCAGTAGAAGAAGGCGCCCCCGATGAAGAGCTTGCCTGCGAGCTTCACGAGATCTCCCCCTTGGTGGACGTGCCCGCACCGGCTCCCTGGGCCTCGAGGGAGGCGAGGTAGCCCGCGGAGTCCCACTCGGCAAGCTCCGGGTGGTGCAGGTCGAAGGCCGGGCGCTCCGAGCGGATGCGCGGCAGGGACACGAAGTTGTGCCGCGGCGGTGGGCACGAGGTCGCCCACTCCAGCGAGCCGCCGTACCCCCACGGATCATCGACGGTCACCTTCGGGGCGTACCGGTGGGTCCAGTAGAAGTTGTACAGGTAGACCAGCGTGGAGATCCCCAGCACGAGCGCGAAGGCCGAGGACACCTGATTCTCCAGGGTGAAGCCGTCACCCGGAAGGTAGTCACCGTACCGGCGGGGCATGCCCTCGACACCCAGCCAGTGCTGGACGAGGAAGGTGCCGTTGAAGCCGATGAAGGTCAACCAGAAGTGCCACTTGCCCAAGGTCTCGTTGAGCATCTTGCCGGTGAACTTGGGCCACCAGAAGTAGAACCCGGCGAACATCGCGAACACGACCGTGCCGAACACGGTGTAGTGGAAGTGCGCGACGACGAAGTAGGAGTCGGACACGTGGAAGTCCAGCGGGGGTGAGGCCAGGATGATGCCGGTCAGGCCGCCGAAGAGGAAGGTCAGCAGGAAGCCGATCGCCCAGAGCATGGGCGTCTCGAACGTCAGTGACCCGCCCCACATCGTGCCGATCCAGTTGAAGAACTTCACGCCCGTCGGGACCGCGATCAGCATCGTCATCAGGGCGAAGTAGGGCAGGCTGACCGCGCCGGTGACGTACATGTGGTGGGCCCACACGGCCATCGACAGGGCCGCGATCGCGATGGTGGCGAACACCAGGCCCTTGTAGCCGAAGATCGGCTTGCGGCTGAAGGCCGGCAGGATCTCGGAGATCACGCCGAAGAACGGCAGGGCCAGGACGTAGACCTCGGGATGGCCGAAGAACCAGAACAGGTGCTGGAAGAGGATCGCCCCGCCGTTCTCCGGCAGGAAGACCACGGAGCCGAACTTCCGGTCGATCTCGAGCACCACCAGGGTCGCGGCGAGCACGGGGAAGACCATGAGGATCAGCACCGAGGTGAGCAGCACGTTCCAGGTGAAGATCGACATCCGGAACATCGTCATGCCCGGCGCCCGCATGGTCAGGATCGTCGTGACGAAGTTCACCGCACCCAGGATGGTGCCGACGCCACCGAGGGCGAAGCCGAGGATCCACAGGTCGGATCCGATGTTCGGTGAGAACTCGGCACCGGACAGGGGGACGTAGAGGAACCACCCGAAGGCGGCGGCTCCGCCGGGGGTCAGGAAGCCGAAGAGGACGATCAGGCTGCCGAAGAAGTACATCCAGTAGCCGAGCATGTTCAGGCGCGGGAACGCCACGTCCGGCGAGCCGATCTGCAGCGGCATCAGGAAGTTGGCGAACCCGACGAACAGCGCCGTCGCGAACAGCAGCAGCATGATCGAGCCGTGCATGGTGAACAGCTGGTTGTACTGCTCGAGGGTGAGCATCTGCAGGCCCGGCTGGGCCAGCTCCCCGCGGATCGCCAGCGCCATCGCACCGGCGAGCAGGAAGAACGTGAAGGAGGTGCCCATGTAGAGCCGGCCGATGGTCTTGTGGTCGGTGGTGGTGATCACCGAGACGATCTTGCGACCCAGGGTCCGCTCCCGTGGGGCGGGTCCGGCGCCGACCTCTGCGGGACGGTCGTTGAGAAGAGTCACAGCGTGCCCTCCGGCTCTTCGTAGCGGTCGGTCTCCCAGTAGCGCTCTCCCTCGCGGGTGATGCGATCGGTCTCGATCGAGCCGGTCTGGCCCTTGGCCCGCAGCTCAGCCATGCGCCTGTCGTACTCGGCGCGCTCGACCACCTTCACGGTGAACAGCATCCGGGCATGGTCCACGCCGCACAACTCGGCGCAGCGCCCGGCGTAGGTCCCGACCTTGTTGGGGGTGACCTCGAACTTGTTCAGCCGGGAGGGGAACACGTCCATCTTCATCAGGAAGGCGGGGATCCAGAACGAGTGGATGACGTCGGGGCTCTGCAGCTCGAACACGACCGACTCGTTGACCGGCAGGTACAACGTGGGGATGTCCTCGAGCTCGGCCGTGCCGACGTCGTAGACGTCGTCCTCGACGTAGTTGAACGCCCAGCTCCAGCGGAAGCCGACCACGCCGACGGTGTTGTCCGGGTTGGCCGACACCTTGGTCAGCTCGATCTGGTCGCGGGCCGTGAAGAAGAACATGCCCATGATCATGACCAGGGGCACGATCGTGTACATGACCTCGAGGGGCACGTTGTAGCGCATCTGCTTCGGTGGGCCGTCGCCCTCCTTGCGCCGGAACCGGATCGCCGCGAAGAGGATCAAGCCGCCGGTGAAGAGCCCGACGAGGGCCACGGCCACCCAGGCCCCGAACCACAGGCTCTCGATGATCGGCGCCTGCTCGGTAGCGCCCTCGGGCGCGTTCAGGGACAGCGCCTCCTGGGCGCTGCACCCGGACGCCAGCAGGGCGATGGCTGCGGCTCCTGCCCCGGCCCCCCACCGGCGCATCGACCTGTGACGGTCGGTGCGATCTGCTACCACGTCTGGTGATCCCCTCGATCGAATGGGTGATTCCGCGCTGTGCGGGAACACCGCGCCTGCGACGCTGAACGGGTGGAGACTAGCGTAGGAACCGGCCTGCGTGCCACGGGGGTCGCCGATACCGTGTGCGGCATGTCGCGCTCCTTCGATGCTGCCTCGGGACTGCCGTTGAGGCCCGAGGCGAGGCGTGCCCTCGATGCCGCCATCGACCACGGCTGGGCCGATCCGGCCCGCCTGGACCGCGACGGCCGGGTCGCCCGGCAGCTGCTCGATGCCGCTCGCGCCTCGGTGGCGACCTGCATCGGCGCCCTGCCCCAGGAGGTGGTCTTCACCGCCTCGGGCACCGAGGCCCTGCACGCCGGGCTGCTCGGGCTGGCGCGGGGCCGGCGCAAGGTGGGGACCACCGTCGTGGCCAGCGCCGTGGAGCACTCCGCCGTGCTGCGGGCAGCCGACTGGGCCTCCTCCGGCGAGGACCCGGTGCTGGTCCCGGTCAACCCTCATGCTGAGGTTGAGGTCAAGGCCCTGCGCAGGTCACTGCGCTCCCCCGGGGTCGCCCTGGCCGCCGTGCAGCACGTGAACCACGAGGTCGGGGCGGTCCAACCCCTCGATCAGGTCCACGCGGCCACACAGGAGGCCGGGGTGCCCCTGCTGGTCGACGCCTGTGCCGCCCTGGGCTCCCTGCCGGTGACCCCCCACTGGGATGTCCTGGCGGGCAGCGCACACAAGTGGGGCGGACCGGCCGGGGTGGGCATCCTCGCCGTGCGCACGGGTGTGCGCTGGCGCAGCCCGATGCCCACGGACGAGGCCGGCCGGTGGGCCGGATTCCCCAACGTCCCCGGGGCTGTGGCCGCCGCGACGGCGCTGGAGGCCGCCACCGCGGAGCTGGGGTCCACCTCGGTGCGTCGCGCGCGCCTGCTCACGATCCTGCGGGAGCGGGTCCCCCGCCTGGCGCCGGACGTCATGGCGCTGGGGCGTCCGGACTCCGCCCCGCACATCGTGTGCTTCACGATCCTCTACGCCGACGGCGAGGTGCTGGTCACCGAGCTGGACCGCGCCGGCTTCGCGGTCAGCTCGGGGTCGGCCTGCACGGCCGACACGCGCCGGCCCAGTCACGTCCTGGCCGCCATGGGGGCCGTCACGCACGGCAACCTGCGGGTGAGCCTGCCGCCGGAGGCCAGCGAGGCGGACGTCACGGGGTTCCTCGCTGCCCTGCCGGCCGCCATCGCTGCGGCCCGGGCCTCAGCTGATCGGGCCAGCTCGTGAGCGCACCGGACGTCACGGTGGAGGCACGGGGTGTGCTCTGCCCCGTCCCGATCATCCGGCTCGCCCGGACCGCAGGGACCCTGCCCGAGGGAAGCCTTGTCGAGCTGCTCACCGACGACCCGGCGGCCGAGTACGACGTCCCGGCGTGGTGTCGGCTCCGGGGACACGAGCTGCTGCGCACCGAGCCGCTGGGCGGGGACGCGCCCGCCTCGGGCTCGGCCGCCGGAACGGGCCGCACAGGCCCGGAGCCCCATGCCCCGAACGGGAACCCCGCTCAGGCCCTGCGCCACCTGATCCGGCTCGGCGGCACACCCGGGATGCCGGGTTCGCCGGCTTCCACCTGACCCACCAGCGCGGGTCGACAGGCCAGCACCTCCGGGAGCGCCCGAAGGTAGGTCGCACGCGGGACCTCGATCGCACCGAGGGACGCCAGGTGCTCGGTGCACCACTGCACGTCGATGATCCGCCGCCGCTGCCCGTCCGCGGACAGGAGGTCGGCGAGGGCCACCACAGCGACCTTCGACGCGTCGGAGCGCACGTGGAACTTCGACTCGGCGGCGAAGAGCCCGCCCACCTCGACGCCGAAGAGTCCCCCGGCAAGATGGCCCTCAGCGTCCCAGACCTCGATCGAGTGCGCCCAGCCCAGCTGGTGCAGCTCCAGGTATGAGTGCTGGTAGGCGGCGCTGATCCAGCCATGCGCACGCCTCGGGTCGGCGCAGGCGGCCACGACCTCGGCGAACGCCCGGTCGACGCTGACCTCGAACCGGTTCAGTGCCCGGCGCAGCGACCGTGCGACGTGGACCCGCCCCGGGAGCAGCACGCCGCGAGGGTCCGGGGACCACCAGCCGAGCTCACGGCCCTCGGGCATCGCGAACATCCCCGCGCGGTACCCGGCGAGCAGCATCCCCGGGGCGAGGTCGGCACCGACGGCCACGAACTCCCGGCCCGCGGGCAGGTCGGTCAGGTCGGGCAGGACCCACCGGGGCGCCGCCGGCTCGATGGGCATGCGCGTGGGTCAGGGCCGCGCCAGGCTGATGTGGGCGCCGATCTCCTCGGCAGCCTGGTCCCCGTAGGCCTCCCGGATGCGCAGCAGGAACGACCGGCGGGCCAGCTCGTACTCCTGGGTCCCGATGCTCTCGATGACGTGCGTGGCCAGCAACGAGCCCACCTGGGCGCAGCGCTGCAGCGGCAGGCCCCAGGCCAGTCCGGACAGGAAGCCGGCGCGGAACGCGTCCCCGACCCCGGTCGGGTCGGCCTTGTGCGTCTCCTTGGGCGTGGGCACCTGGATCATGTCCTGCCCCTTGCGCTCGATGCGCACGCCGCTGGGCCCCAGCGTGGTGACCCGGGTGCCCACCCGGTCGAGGATCTCCTCGCTGCTCCAGCCGGTCTTCTGCTCGGTCAGCGCGGCCTCGTACTCGTTGGTGAACAGGTAGGCCGCGCCGTCGACGAGCACGCGGATCTCGTCGCCGTGCATCCTGGCCAGCTGCTGGGACGGGTCCGCGGCGAACGGGATGCGCCGGTAGCGGCACTCCTCAGTGTGGCGCATCATCGCCTCGGGGTCGTTGGCCCCGATCAGCACGAGGTCGACGTTGCCCACCCGATCCACGATGGGTCCGAGCTCGATGTCGCGGGCCTCCTGCATGGCCCCGGCGTAGAACGTGGCGATCTGGTTGGCGTGCTCGTCGGTGGTGCACACGAACCGGGCGGTGTGCCGGACCTCGGAGACGTGCACCGACTCGGTGTCCACGCCATGGCGCTGCAGCCACGATCGGTAGTCGGCGAAGTCCGGGCCGACCGCACCCACGAGGATCGGGCTCAGGCCGAGCACGCCCATGCCGAACGCGATGTTGGCCGCGACCCCGCCGCGCCGGACCTCGAGCTCGTCGACGAGGAACGACAGCGAGATCTTGTCCAGCTTGTCCAGGACGATCGAGTCGGCGAACCGGCCCGGGAACGTCATGAGGTGATCCGTGGCGATCGAGCCGGTGATGACGATCCTCATGCGCGGGTGACCCCCTGGTCGGTCGGAGACGACGGGGGTGACCCTAGCCGGTCAGGTCAGTGGAACGAGTCACCGCACGCGCACGAGCCGGTGGCGTTCGGGTTGTCGATCGTGAAGCCCTGCTTCTCGATCGAGTCGACGAAGTCGATGGTTGCCCCGGACAGGTAGGGAGCGCTCATCCGGTCCATCACGACCTCGACGCCGCCGAAGTCCTTGCGCACGTCCCCGTCGAGCGAACGCTCGTCGAAGAACAGCTGGTAGCGCAGGCCCGAGCATCCGCCGGGCTGGACGGCCACACGCAGCGCGAGGTCGTCGCGGCCCTCCGAGTCGAGCAGCGTGCGCACCTTGTCGGCGGCAACCTCGGTCAGGACGATCCCATCGCTGACGGGCGCGGTGGTCTCGGTGCTGGTCTCGGCGGTCATCGGTGCCCTCCTAGAGCATCGTGGCGGTATCCATCGGGGCAACGCGGACGATCGCCTTCGCATTCCCGGTGGACCCATGCTGACACGACTGGCGCACTTCGACCAATCGCCTGCCCCGCGTCGGGCGCGTCGGGGCTCGTGGGGGTCAGGTTCTCGACCAGGTGCGGGCGGCGCGGGCAGCGGCCCGGGCCACCCCCTGGTGGTGCGACTCGCCCGGCTCGGCCGTGGCGGGGAAGGCCGCGGCCACCCCGGCCGTGATCCACTCCCGACGGCTCACCTCGACCCGACCCGCGAGGACCACGACCGGCACCGCGCGCTCGAGGGCGGCCGCCGCGACTCCGGCCACCACCTTTCCGCGAAGCGACTGCCAGTCGAAGGACCCCTCCCCGGTGACCACGAGGTCCACGCTCCCCATGAGCGCGGCGATGTCGGCGGCCTCGAGCACCGTGCCGATGCCCGGGACCCTGCGGGCACCGAGTCGGATGAGCGCCGCCCCAAGGCCACCTCCGGCGCCCGCCCCGAGGGCCACCGCGGCCGACCGCCCATCGGCGGTCCGGCCCAGCAGGGTCGCCCAGTGGGTCATCGCTGCCTCGAGCTGGTCGACCTGCTCCTCGGTGGCGCCCTTCTGGGGGGCGAAGCCCCGGGCGGCCCCGCGGGCACCGAGCAGCGGCACATCGACGTCGGTGGCGACCTCGAGGGTGATCCCCGCAACGGCGGCCAGGGCGGGGGCGAGGTCCACTGAGGCGAGCCCGGACAGGGCGCCACCTCCGCGGGACAGCTCGCCGGGTGGCTGCGCGGTGGCACCCAAGGCCTCCATGAGACCCGCCCCACCGTCGCAGGTCCCGGTGCCGCCGACGCCGACGACGATCCGCCTGGCTCCCTGCCCCAGGGCCGCGACCATCAGCTCGCCCACGCCCCGCGACGTCGTCCGGGTGGGATCGCGCCGCTCGCCCGGGACCAGGTGCAGCCCCGCCGCGCTGGCCGACTCGATCCACGCCGTCCCGTCGTCGGACATGAGGTACTCGGCGGCGACCTCGTCACCCAGCGGCCCTGTCACCGACAGCGGGTGGCGCACCCCACCTCGGCCCGCCCCGATCGCGTCGAGGAATCCCGGTCCGCCGTCTGACAGCGGGCGCAGCACGAGGTCGTCGCCGGGTGCCACGCCGGCCCAGCCCTCGGCGATCGCCGCAGCGGCCTCAGCGGCCGACAGCGTGCCCGTGAACGAGTCCGGGCAGATCAGCACCTTCACGAGCCCGCAGTCTGGCATCCGCGCGGGCGGCCCGCCCTCCCGGTTTCCAGCTCACCCTCCCGATTTCGCCTCACCCTCCCGGAATTCACGGAGGGTGAAGGGACTTCGGGAGGGAGAACGGCGGGGTCCGCGAGGGCGGCCCGGCGCGCGACTCTGTGGAACGATGGTGGCCCACGCATGAGGAGGCCCCCGCGATGACCGACACGGCTGCCTGGACCGAGCCGCAACCGACCCCGCTGGCGCTGCTCCTGCTCGGCCAGGGCGCGGACCTGGACACCGAGAAGGGCGTCGAGTGCCCGGGCGCCCTGCCGCCGGCCTCGGATCCCGACCTGGTCGACCGGGCCCGCCGGGCCCGGGAGGCGCTGGGATCGCGGGCCTACCTCCTGGGCCACCACTACCAGCGCGACGAGGTCATCGAGTTCGCCGACGTCACCGGCGACTCCTTCAAGCTCGCCCAGCAGGCAGCGGCGCACCCCGAGGCGGAGTTCATCGTCTTCTGCGGCGTGCACTTCATGGCCGAGAGTGCCGACATCCTGACCACCGACGACCAGCGGGTGATCCTGCCCGACCTCGCGGCGGGCTGCTCGATGGCCGACATGGCGGAGATCGGCCAGGTCGAGGACGCCTGGGAGCGGTTCGTCGAGCTCGGGCTGGCCGAGTCGACCATCCCGATCACGTACATGAACTCCACGGCCGCGATCAAGGCGTTCACCGGGCGCAACCGGGGCACGATCTGCACGTCGAGCAACGCCCGCCAGTCGCTGGAATGGGCCTTCGAGCAGGGTGAGCGGATCTTCTTCCTGCCCGACCAGCACCTCGGGCGCAACACCGCGGTGCTCGACCTGGGCCTGAGCCTCGAGGACTGCGTCGTCTACGACCCGCACAAGCCCGGCGGTGGGCTCACCGACGAGCAGATGCGCGCCTCGAAGGTCGTCCTGTGGCGCGGTCACTGCTCGGTGCACGGCCGGTTCACCGAGGCCGTGGTCGACGAGGCGCGCGCGCGGATCCCGGGCGTGAACATCCTGGTGCACCCGGAGTGCCGCCACGAGGTGGTCCAGAAGGCCGACTACGTCGGGTCCACCGAGTACATCATCCGGGTCCTCGACGCCGCGGAGCCCGGATCGGCGTGGGCGATCGGCACGGAGCTGAACCTCGTGCGCCGGCTGGCCAACGCGCATCCGGACAAGCAGGTGACGTTCCTGGACCGCTCGGTCTGCTACTGCTCGACGATGAACCGGATCGACCTGCCCCACCTGGTGTGGGCGCTGGAGAACCTGGTCGCCGGCAACGTGGTGAACCAGATCGTCGTCGACCCGGACACCGCGCACTGGGCCAGGGTGGCCCTCGACCGGATGCTGGCCCTCCCCGGCGTCGGCTCCGCCCCGACGCCGGACTGACGCCCCGGATGCCTACAGGCCGGGGGCGCCCCAGATCGGGAACCAGCGCGTGAGGTCCTTCTCGACCGCCAGCTCGTCGCGCAGCAGGTCGCGGATCTGCAGCTCGAGGACGGTGTCGCGGGTCTGCCCACCGGACGGGGCGAACGGGTAGAACGACCCCTGTTTGAACAGGTACACCATCGCCAGCGGCCGCCCTCCGGGCCCGGTGAAGGTGGCCGTCGAGCAGAGCAGCTGCGGGCCGAAGCCACTGTCCTGCAGGGTGAGGTTCACCGCGTGCAGGTGCGTGACGAGCGAACCCACGTCCGGCGGATCGGTCGCGACGACCAGCCAGGTGTAGCCGTACTGGTCGGCGGTGAGCTGGACGGCCGGGTTTCCCGAGGCGGCAAGCAGGGCCTCGATCTCGGCCTGGACCTCGGCGAAGGCGCGCCCCTCCGGGACGCGGAACGCCACCGCGCCGGATCCCGTTGCCTCGAAACCGAGGCTGGCCGACAGGGTGATGGCCGCCGAGGGCAGGCCGAAGATGGCATCGAGGTCGGGCCGGACGGGCTTGCGCCGGCCCATGATCGAGTCGAACAGGCCCATCTACTGGCCCAGCTGGGCGGAGATGCGAGCCAGCTGCTCGAGGCGCTTCTCCAGCGGCGGGTGCGTGGACAAGAGGCTGGCCATCGACTGCTGCCCGCCGAAGGCCGGTGTGATGAAGAAGGCGTTCATCGACTCCTTGGCGCGCAGGTCGCGGGTCGGGATGGCGCCCATGTCCCCGCTGATCTTCTGCAGCGCGCGGCCCAGTGCGGCCGGCCGCCCGGTCAGCAGCGCCCCGGCGCGGTCGGCCGAGAGCTCGCGGTAGCGGGAGAGCACGCGGACCAGCAGGAAGCTCACGAAGTACACGACGATCGACACGACCATGATCAGCAGGAACGCGAACGCACTGTTGCTGTCGCTGTCCCGGCGCCGGGTCAGGCCCCCCCACATCCACGAGCGGGTGAGGAAGCCGGCCAGGACGCCCACGAACGAGGCCACGGTCATCACGAGCACGTCCCGGTGCGCCACGTGGGACAGCTCGTGGGACAGCACCCCCTCGAGCTCCTCAGCGTCGAGGCGCCGGAGCAGCCCCGTGGTGACGCAGACCACAGCACGCTTGGAGCTGCGGCCGGTGGCGAAGGCGTTGGGCATGTCGGTGTCGGCGATCGCGACCGCGGGCTTGGGCATGTCGGCCATCGCGCACAGCCGGTCGACGATGGCGTGCAGCTGCGGGGCCTGCTCGGGGGTGACCACCCGGGCAGACATCGAGAACAGGGCGACGCGATCGGAGAAGTACCACTGCGCCCACGCCGAGCCGCCGGCGATGAGCAGGACGAAGAAGGGCCGGATTCCCGCAAAGATCAGCGCGGCCATCAGGACGACGTAGAGCAGGCCAAGGATGAACATGGTCCCGCCCATCCGGGCGGTCAGTCCCCGATCGGGTGCGTACCGGTTTCGCGCCATGGCGAGCGTGCGAGCCTCCCTACGGTCCTACTGGGCGGGCGGGGCGGGCGGGGGGGCAGCAGGCGGCGCGGGCGGGGCCTGGGGTGCGGGTGCGGCCGTGGGCTCCTCAGCCAGGATGGCGTCGACGACCTCGTCGGCAGGCGCCGCCCCGACGGCGAGCGTCTCGGCGGCGGGGCCGGTGACCGCTGCCGGGGGCTCAGAACCACCGAGTTGGGCCTTCATCGCCGCCAGCTCGTTCTCCACCTGGCTGTCGGCTGCCAGGCGCTCGAGCTCCACGGTCAGGGAGTCCTTGCCCCCGGTGGTCTCCAGAGCCCCGGTGGCCATCAGCTCCTCCATCGCCCCGGCGCGGGCCTGCATCTGGGCGGTGCGGTCCTCCGCGCGCTGGATGGCCAGGCCGACGTCGCCGAGCTCGCTGGAGATCCCGGTGAACGCCTCGTTGATCCGCACCTGGGCCTCAGCCGCCGAGTAGGTGGCCTTGATGGTCTCCTTCTGGGTGCGGAAGGCCTCCACCTTGGTCTGCAGCTGCTGGGAGGCGACCGTCAGCTTCTGCTCCTGGACGGTCAACTGCTCGAGCTGGACGTGCAGGTCGGCGATCTGCTGGCTGAGGGCGGACTTGCGGATCAGCGCCTCGCGAGCGAGGTCCTCACGACCGGCGGCCAGCGCGGCCCGGGCCTGGTCGTCGAGCTTGGCCAACTGCTTGTCGAGGCTGGCGATCTGCAGCTCGACCCGCTTGCGGCTCGTGGCCACGTCAGCCACGCCCCGACGGACCTTCTGCAGCATCTCCAGCTGCTTCTCGTAGGAGTAATCCAGCGTCTGCGCGGGATCCTCAGCCTTGTTCATGGCCGCGTTGGCCTTGGAGTTGAAGATCATCTTGAAGCGCTGCCACATTCCGGCCATGGTTCGCTGTCGCTCTCTTCCCAGGCGGCACACCCGCCGATCCCCACAAGCCTAACGCCCCACGGGTTGGCACGACGTACCCTTGGTCCGTGAAGTTCCTCTCCCGCTCCACCTCCGCCGAGCCCGCCGCAACAGCCAGCGTCGAGCCGGAACCGAGCTCGACTGTGGGCAAGGGGCGCCCCACCCCATCGCGCAAGGAGGCAGAGGCACAGCGCAAGCAGACCCTGAAGGTCTCCTCGGACCCGAAGGCGGCGAAGAAGGAGGCGAAGGCACGCGCGGCCCAGGAGCGCCAGACCACCCGGGCTGCACTACTCGCCGGTGACGAGAGCGCCCTGCCGGCTCGCGACGCCGGGCCGGTCAAGCGCTACGTGCGGGACTTCATCGACGGGCGGTGGGCGGCAGCCGAGTTGTTCATGCCGCTGGCCCTGACGGTGCTGGTGGTCGGGTTCCTGCCCTGGCGGAGCTGGGGCCTGGTCAACGCCCAGGGCTACATCTCGATGCTCTGGCTGCTGCTGACCATGTTCATCATCGTGGACACCACCGTGCTGATCATGCGGATGAACCGGGAGCTGAAGAAGCAGTGGCCCTCGGCCGTCGACCGCAAGGGAGCCTCGTTCTACGGCCTCATGCGGGTGCTGCAGATCCGCCGCCTGCGGCTGCCTCCCCCGCGCCTGCGCCGCAACGGCAAGCCCGTCACCCCGAAGTAGCTCCACACCGGGCAGCCGGAGGTGGCCGCCGTGGGAGAGGTGCCCTAGGGTCGGACCCATGGAGCATCGTCGGCTTGGGGCAAGCGGCCTGTGGGTCAGTGAGATCGCGTACGGCAACTGGTTGACGCACGCCTCCCAGGTCGCCGAGGACGCCGCCGTGGCGTGCGTCCACGCGGCGCTGGACGCGGGGGTCACCACCTTCGACACCGCCGACGTCTACGCGGCGACCGGGGCGGAGGCCGTGCTCGGCCGGGCTCTGGCCGGGCAGCGCCGCGAGGGCCTGGAGATCTTCACGAAGGTCTACTGGCCGACCGGCCCGGGCCACAACGATCGCGGGCTGTCCCGCAAGCACATCATCGAGTCCTGCGAGGGGTCGCTGCGGCGCCTGCAGACCGACCACATCGACCTCTACCAGGCCCACCGCTTCGACCACCACACCCCGCTCGAGGAGACGCTGCGCGCCTTCGACGACCTGGTCCGTGCGGGCAAGGTCCTCTACGTCGGGGTCTCGGAGTGGCGCGCGGAGGAGATCCGCGCCGCACTCGAGATCGCCGAGCAGATGGGGCTGGACCGGATCGTGTCCAACCAGCCGCAGTACTCGATGCTCTGGCGCGTGATCGAGGCCGAGGTGGTGCCCGAGTGCGAGGAGGCCGGAATCGGCCAGGTGGTGTGGTCCCCCATGGCGCAGGGCATCCTGACCGGCAAGTACCTGCCCGGGCAACCGCCCCCGGAGGGGTCACGGGCCTCGGACCCGACCGGCGCGGGGTTCCTGTCGCGCTGGTTGCGCGACGACGTGCTCGAGCGGGTGCAGGAACTGCGCCCCCTGGCCGACCAGGCCGGGCTCACGATGGCCCAGATGGCCGTGGCGTGGGTCCTGGGCAACCCGAACGTGTCGACCGCCATCGTCGGGGCCTCCCGCCCCGAGCAGCTCACCGACTCGGTGCGCGCCAGCGGGGTCACGCTCGACGCCGACCTGCGTGCCGCCATCGACGACGTCCTGGGTGAGGCGATCGTGCACGATCCAGCCCGGACCCAGTCCCCTGCCGAGCGACCCTGACGACCCTGCGAGGAGACGCGATGAGTTGGACCTGGCAGTACCACGCCGCACAGGGGGCGCCCATCCCTGAGTCCGCCACCCAGCCGGCCGAGGGCTTCCCGACGCAGGCCGACGCCGAGACCTGGGTCGGCGAGGTCTGGCGCGACCTGCTCGCCGAGGGGATCGACGCAGTCAGCCTGTTCGAGGACGGCCGCCTGGTCTACGGACCGATGAGCCTGCACCCTGCGCAGTGAGGGCCCGGGCCGGGGGCCTCAGGGCGTCGGGGTGACCTCGACCTCAGTCCTCGGCAGGCAGTTCGATCCAGCGGGCACCGTCCGCTGGTAGCCGTTCGCGACGTCCTGGCAGATGATGGAGTCCGGCGCGACCTCAGCGGGTTCGACCCGCGACGATCCGGCGACCAGGGCGGTCGAGAGGGCCAGTCCCACCGCTGCGGCTGAGACGGTCACAAGAGCCATGTGCCCTCCTGGGGGTACCCGGGACTCCGCACCCGGATAAGGGCAGGCTAGCCACATCGCCCACGGCGCAGAAGACCCCTCGGGGTATCACATCGGGCGGGTCACGCCCTGGGTGATGCCGGACACGAGACGCGCGAAGCTCTCGTCCACGTCGACGGGCATCCCGAAGCCGCCGGCCGCCTCCAGGCTCACGAAGCCGTGCAGCGCAGCGCGGATGGCCCGCGTGGCGTGGATCGCATCATCCCCGGTCAGGTCGTACCCGGCGAGGATGTCGAGCAGGACGGACACGACGGCCAGGCTGGCGGCCTCGTCGTCGGCATCCCCGGGGACGGGCGCGGCCACCGTCGACTGGTACCGACCGGGATGAGCCCGGGCCCAGTTCCGATAGGCGCCAGCGAGCGCGGCGATCGCCCGATCGCCCGACCGTCCGACGGCGGCCCGGGCGAGCACGTCGGCCAGCTCCTGCTTGGCACGCACGGACAGGGCACGGCGCAGGGCGTCGCTGCCGTCGACGTGCTTGTAGAGCGAGGGCTGACGCACCCCGAGCCGGCCGGCAAGCGCGGCCAGGGTCAGGGCGTCCAGGCCCACCTCGTCGCTGAGGGCCTGCGCCTCGTCGATCACCCGGTCCGCGGTGAGCCCGGCCCTAGGCACGCGCGTCGACCCGGGCCAGGAAGGACAGGATGGATTCGGAGGTGATCCCGGGCTGCTGCGACTGCGGGTAGTGGCCGGCGTCGGGCACCATCACGACGTCGCCCCCGAGGGTCGTGGCGATCCACTGCGCCTCCGCGGCAGGATCTGCCCAGTCGGGGTCCAGCTCCCCCATGATCACCAGGGTGGGGGCCGTCACGTCGCCCAGGCGCGCCTCAACCGGTGCGTGCGTCGTCTGGCGGGTGGTCTGCCAGAACGCGCGGGCGTATCCGGGTCGCGACAGGCTGTCCGCGATCGCAGCCAGGTGGGCGTCGAAGTCCGCGGGACGCGCGCCCGCGTTGAGCGTGGGCAGGTAGGAGACCCAGGCCCGCGCCCCCCATGGACGGGCCATCGCCACCCGCAGGGCGACGCGGGACACCAGGCTCAGCTCGGGGTCGCGGACGAAGGGCCCGATCAGGACCAGGCCGCTGACCAGCTCCGGCCGGAGCGCTGCGACGAGCGCAGCGGCACCCGCCCCCAACGAGTTGCCCACCAGCACGGCGGGGCCACCGAGGTGCTCGACCAGGGCGATGAGGTCCCCCGCGGTGGCCTCGTCCCCGTAGGCGCTGAAGGTGGTGTCGCTGTCACCGTGGCCGCGCAGGTCGGTGACCGCGACCCGGTAGCCGGCCGCCCTCAGCCTCGGGGCGAGGTGCCGGTACGTGCTGCGCAGGTCGCCCATCCCGGGGATGAGCACGACGAGAGGGCCGACGCCGCCGACGTCGAAGGCGACGCGGCCGTCGGGGCGGGCGACGTACTGGACGTTCGTGGTGGTCTCCATGTGGCTACTCTACTTAGCCATATGGCTAATGTCAATAGCCTCTCAGGCCCTGGCCAGCGTCCCCTCCAGGCCGTCGAGGATCAGGTCGAGGCCGAACTCGAAGTCCTCCCGGCGACCTTGGGCCATCACGTGGCCGAGGACCTCCACCACGTAGGGGAACTCGTCGACCGGGATCTGCGGCAGGACCGAGGCGGAGACGGCCGAGGACTCCTCGACCGCGAACGGGAGGTTCAGCTCCTGGAGGGTGAACCCGTACAGGTGGCTGTCGAGGGTGTTCCACGCATCCAGGGCGCCGTCGATCGAGAACCCCCCCTCCCGCAGCCGGCCGAAGGTGGCGTCCAGGTAGCGGATCATCCCCGGGCCGATGGCCAGACGCGAGGTGATCTGCAGCGCTGCCCACGGGTGGGCCAGCAGGGTCTCGTGGGCCGAGAGGCACCGTGCCCGCATCGCGCTGCGCCAGTCCGTCCCGGATGCGGGCACGACGATGTCGCCCGACGACCACGTCGACCATGCCGTTGAGGAGGTCGTCCTTGTTCGCGACGTGGTTGTACAGCGACATCGCCTCGACGCCGAGCGCCTGGCCCAGGCCGCGCATCGTCAGGGAGTCGATCCCGGCCTCGTCGGCCAGCGCGATGGCGGCGCGCAGCACGCGCTCCCGATTCAACGGCGCGCGCCCCGGCGTGGATCGTGCCGTCCTGCGTGTGCTGGCGTCCGACATCGTGGCCCTCCCTGGTCGCGGGACGAACATACAACGTAAGCAGGCGGACTGGACATCGTCGCCCGGTGGCTGTACCTTACGTCGTAAGCATACATCGTAAGTATGTCTCACACCGGGCCCTGTGCCCCACCCCGAAGGAGCACTCCATGAAGGCAATCGTCCAGGACACCTACGGCTCGACCGACGTCCTCGAGCTCCGGGACATAGAAGTGCCCCGGGTCGCGGACGACGAGGTCCTGGTGCGCGTCCATGCCGCGGGGGTGGATCGAGGCGTCTGGCACCTGATGGCTGGGCTGCCCTACCCGATCCGCATCGCGGGGTACGGGATCCGGGCGCCCAAGCACCCGGTGCCGGGCATGGACCTGGCCGGGGTCGTGGAGGCGGTCGGCAAGGAGGTGACCCGCTTCTCCCCCGGCGACGAGGTGTTCGGCATCGGGAAGGGCACCTTCGCCGAGTACGCGGTCGCCCCGGAGGGCAAGCTCGCCCGCAAGCCGGCGAACCTCACCTTCGAGCAGGCGGCCGCGATCGCGATCTCCGGCCTGACGGCCCTCCAGGCCCTTCGCGACGTGGCCGAGGTCCAGGCCGGTCAGAGGGTGCTGGTCATCGGGGCATCTGGCGGGGTGGGCACCTACGCCGTGCAGGTGGCCAAGGCGTTCGGAGCACACGTCACCGGCGTCGCGAGCACGGCCAAGCTCGACCTGGTCCGGGCAATCGGCGCCGATGAGGTGATCGACTACACCACCGAGGACTTCGCCGCGGGAGATGCGCGCTACGACGTGATCGTGGACATCGGCGGCAACGCCTCGCTGGCCCGCCTGCGCAGAGCCCTGACGCCGAACGGAACCGCTGCGATCGTGGGACAGGAGACCGGCGGACGTTGGCTCGGCGGCTTCGACCGCATGCTGCGCGCACCCCTGCTCTCGCCCTTCGTCAGCCAGGACCTGAAGTCCGTGACCGCGTCGGAGAACGCCGCGGACATGGCCGTCCTGAAGGACATGATCGAGGCCGGCCAGGTCACTCCCGTGATCGAGCGCAGCTACCCGCTGGCCGAGGTCCCCGACGCGATCCGGCACATCGAGGCGGGGATGGCCCGCGGCAAGGTGGTCATCACGATCTGAGCCGGTCAGGGGCCTTCCGCTCGGGGAGCCGCCGGTCTAGCGTGTCCCCATGACACTGCCACCTGGAGTCTTCGGTTGGGTCGACCTCATGACCACCGACGTGCCCGCCTGCAAGGCGTTCTACGGGGACCTGTTCGGCTGGACCAGCGTGGACATGCCGATGGGTCCGGACTACGCCTACACCCAGTTCTTCAAGGACGGCAAGGTCGTTGCCGGCGTCGGGCCGATGCCTCCCGGCGGCCCGCAGATGCCGGTCGTGTGGAGCTCGTACGTGATGGTCGACGACGCCGACGCAGTCCTCGCGGCAGTGCCCGGTGCAGATGGTCTGGTCATCGCGCCTGTCATGGACATCCCGAGCCAGGGCCGGATGGCGATGATCGCCGATCCCTCCGGGGCGGTCGTCGGGCTGTGGCAGCCGATGGAGCACACGGGCGCCGAGCTGTTCAACGCGCCGGGGTCGCTGACGTGGAACGAGCTGCAGACGCGCGACCTCGGTGCGGCCATGGCGTTCTACACCGACGTGTTCGGCTGGACCTGGTCCGAGGGTCCCGGCGACACCGGGTACCAGATGGGTTCGACCCCCGTGCCCGATGCTGAGCCGAGGATGAACTGCGGGGCGATGGCGATGCCGCCGGGGGTCCCCGACGAGGTGCCGAGCTTCTGGGCGGTCTACTTCGCGGTCGAGGACTGCGACACCTCCCTTGCCATGGCCGAGTCACTGGGCGGGACGGTGTTCCTGCCCGGCATGGACATGGGCCCCGGCAGGTTCGGCGGGGTCACCGACCCCACCGGTGGCATGTTCTTCCTCGGGCACTTCCCGCAGGGCCAGGAGTAGCTGCCCTACTCCCCTCGGGAGAACGCCGCGGCGCGCGCCAGCTGCGCGTCGGACGGCCGCACACCCGTGTAGAGCACGAACTGCTCAGCGGCCTGCAGGGCCTGCACCTCGGCCCCGGTGATCACCGTCGCGCCATTGGCACGGGCACGGCGCACCAGCGGGGTCTCGATCGGCATGGCCACGACCTCCAGGACGGTCCCGGCCGCATCGACGACCTCCGGATCCACGGGCAGCTGATCGGCCGCCGGGCCGCCGGCCATCCCGACCGGGGTCGCGTTGATCACCAGCGCAGGGCGCCCGGGTCCGAGCTCGGCCCGCCACGGGTAGCCGTACTCGTCGGCCAGCGGTCGACCCGTGGCCTCGTTGCGCGCCACCACCATCCCGTCGGTGAAGCCCGAGTCCCGCAGCGCCGCCACGACGGCGCGGGCCATCCCGCCGCTGCCCAGCACCACGAACGACGAGTCGACCGGCACGCCGTACGTGCGCAGCAGGCTGACGACCGCCACGTAGTCGGTGTTGTACGCCCGCAGGTGTCCCTCGGAGTTGACGATGGTGTTGACCGAGCTGATCGCCAGGGCGGAGTCGTCCATCGAGTCGACCAGGGCGATCACGTCCTGCTTGAACGGCATCGAGACGCCGCACCCGCGGATCCCCAGCGCCCGGATCCCGGCAACCGCCGAAGGGAGGTCCGAGGTCGTGAACGCCTTGTAGACGTAGTCCAGGCCCAGCTCGGCGTACAGGTGGTTGTGGAACCGGGTGCCGAGGTTGCTGGGCCGCCCGGACAGCGAGATGCACAGCGTGGTGTCGCGGGTGATCGCGGTGGTGTCCATGGCTGGGCAGCCTGTCACGGTTGCGCCCGGAACGCCGGGA
>CAVPNX010000016.1:0-47114 GCA_963706885.1 uncultured Actinomycetes bacterium
CGGCCGCCGTCCTGCCGGATCGACCTGCACGGGATTGTCAGCGGCCCGGGTGACAATGCACCTGTGTCCCCACTGGTCAGCAGCCCCAGCCCGCAGCCAGCCACAGCCTCGTTGCAGGTGCTGCGTGAGGTCTTCGGCTACGACGGGTTCCGCGGGGCCCAGGCCGAGATCATCGACCAGGTGGTCTCCGGCGGGGACGCTCTGGTGCTGATGCCCACCGGCGGCGGGAAGTCGGTGTGCTACCAGGTGCCGGCGATCGTCCGGCCCGGCGTGGGGGTCGTGGTCTCGCCGCTGATCGCCCTGATGCAGGACCAGGTCGACGCGATGCGGCTTCTCGGCGTGCGCGCGGCGTTCCTGAACTCGAGCCTCGACTGCCGCCGGCGCCGCCGAGGTCCTCCGGGCGATGTCCGCCGGTGAGCTCGACCTGCTCTACGTCGCCCCCGAGCGGCTGGTGACCGCCGGGTTCCTCGCCCAGCTCGACCGGATCGACGCCGCCCACGGCATCGCCCTGTTCGCGATCGACGAGGCGCACTGCGTGTCCCAGTGGGGCCACGACTTCCGCCCCGAGTACCTCGGCCTGTCGGTGCTGGCCGAGCGGTTCCCGGACGTGCCGCGGGTCGCGCTGACCGCCACGGCCGACATGCTCACCCGCGCGGAGATCCGCTAACGGCTCGCCCTCGGCGACGCCCCGGAGTTCCTGTCCAGCTTCGACCGGCCGAACATCCGCTACACCGTGGTGGAGAAGGCCAACGCCCGCGAGCAGCTGCTGGGGTTCCTGACCGGGGACGGGGAGAGCCCGAGCCTGATCGGCTCCTCGGGGATCGTCTACTGCTCGTCGCGCAAGAAGGTGGACCAGACCGCCGCGTGGCTGAGCGAGCAGGGCATCACTGCGCTGGCCTACCACGCGGGCCTGGACCAGGCCCAGCGCCGATCCGCGCAGGACCGCTTCCAGCGCGAGGACGGCGTCGTGGTCGTGGCCACCATCGCCTTCGGGATGGGCATCGACAAGCCCGACGTCCGGTTCGTGGCCCACCTCGACCTGCCCAAGAGCATCGAGGCCTACTACCAGGAGACCGGACGGGCCGGTCGCGACGGGGAGCCGGCCCAGGCCTGGATGGCCTACGGCCTGGCCGATGTCGTGCTGCAGAAGTCGTGGATCGACGCCTCGGACGCCCCACGGAGATCCGCCGGGTCGAGGCTGCGAAGCTCGACGCCCTCCTCGGGTACTGCGAGGCCGGCACCTGCCGTCGGGTCATCCTGCTGGACTACTTCGGGGAGCAGACCGGCCCGTGCGGCAACTGCGACACCTGCCTGACGCCCCCCGAGCTCTGGGACGGCACCGTCGCCGCCCAGAAGTTCCTGTCCGGCGTGATCCGCACCGGCCAACGGTTCGGTGCCGGTCACATCATCGACCTGCTCGTGGGCAAGCCCTCGCAGCGGATGACCGAGCTCGGCCACGACCAGCTGCCCACCTTCGGGGTGGGCGCGGAGCTGGACGCCACCGCCTGGCGTGGCGTGGCCCGACAGCTCGTCGCCCAGGGCCTGCTGAGCTCGGACTCCCAGGCCTACGGGGCGCTGCGGGTCACGGCGGTGGCCGAGCCGGTCCTGCGCGGCCAGGCCCGGGTGGACCTGCGCCGGACGACCGCGAAACCACCCTCCCGGACGTCCCGGCGCCGGGGCGGATCCGCCGCGTCCGGTTCCGCGGCTGCCGTGACCCTCACCGGGCCGGACGCCGACCTGTTCGAGGTCCTGCGCGCCGAGCGCCGGTCGATCGCCGACGAGCAGGGCGTGCCCGCCTACGTGGTGTTCCACGACGCCACCCTGCGCGAGATCGCCACCCGCCGTCCGGCCACCAACCAGCAGCTCCTGGACGTCCCGGGGATCGGCGCGGCCAAGGCCGAGCGGTACGGCGAGCGCATCCTGGCCGCGGTGGGCCGCACGGCAGCCGAGGCGGCTGCAGCGAGCGGGCGCTGCCCGGGTGCCAGCCCGGCCGGGCTGCCCTGACCGCCGGCGGACCTGTACCGTGCCGAGCCATGTCGCTCCAGCACCCTGAGGTGGGCAACTTCGCCGGGCACCTGGCCACCGTGGGTCGGGCGGTCGATGACTGGCTGGACTCCGACATGCCCGATGCACTGTCCTCCGAGGTCGACTGGCAGACGGTGCTGTCCGGCGCCCGTCCCCGAGCACGGGATCGGTGCCGATGCCACGATCGAGGAGTACGTGCGCCTCATCGTCCGCCCACGGCCAGCGGCTGACGTCGCCCGACGTCGTGGGGCTGGATCACGTCCGGCCCGACGACGGTTCCCTCCGCCGTGGCGGCCGGGGACGATGGCGGTCGCCCCCCAGCGGCAGACCTGCTGTCGGCCTTCCACCAGGTCGAGGAGCTCTCGCTGGAGTGGCTCGGCGCGATCTGCGGCCTGGCCCCGCACATGCGCGGCGTGTACTCCAGTGGTGGGTCGACTGCGAACCTCGTCGCCCTCGGCGCCGCCCGCCAGCACGCGCTCGAGCAGGCGGGGTATGACGCCTCGGACCTGGGCCTCGACGGTCGGCGGCTGGGCATCTACACCTCGACCCAGGCCCACAACACCGTGCAGCGCGCCGCCGGCGTCCTGGGGATCGGGCGATCGTCGGTCCGATCGGTCGCGGTGGACGCGGATCGTCGGATGGACCTCGGTGCGCTGGCTGCCGCGCTGGACCGCGACCGCCGCGCCGGGATCCTGCCGGTGGCGGTCGTCGCGGCGGCCGGGACGACCAACACCGGCGCGATCGACCCGCTGCGGGGGGTCGGGGACCTGGCCCACGCGCACGGGGCGTGGTTCCACGTCGATGGTGCCTACGGGCTGCCCGGGGATCCTCGATGACCGCGTCGCCGCCCTGTACGACGGGCTGGAGCTGGCCGACTCGGCGATCACCGACCCGCACAAGTGGCTCGGCGCCCCGGTGGGCGTCGCCGCCACGTTCGTCCGCGATCGCTCGATCCTGCACCGAGCCTTCACCCAGGAGCCGGCCGACTACCTCGAGGGAGCCTTCTCCTCCGACGACGTCCAGTCCTCCCTGGACAGCATGGGCATCCCCTACTTCGACTTCGGCGTCGAGCTGTCCGCTCCCCCTCGCGGGGTGATGGTGTGGGCGATCCTGCGCGAGCTGGGCGTCGAGGGCGTGCGCGCCCGGATCGTTGTCGGACAACGACTTCGCCCGGTACGTGGCGGCCCGCGCGCATGAGCACGACCGCCTCGAGGTGCTCGCCGAGCCGGTCCTGTCGATCTGCGGCTTCCGGTACCGGACCGGGGCCGACCTCGACTGGGACGCGGTGAACTCACGGATCCTGCGGCGCCTGGCCCGGGAGACGTCGATCGTCATCAGCTCGACCTTCGTCGATGGCAGCTTCGTCCTGCGGCCGTGCTTCATCAACGCCCGCAGCACCACGGCCCACGTCGACGAGTTCCTCGACACGGTCGTCCGGTTCGGCGACGAGATCGCCGGGTGACTGCACGCGGATTTGCGGGACGAGTGATAGCGATATATCGTTGTACCTGTCGTTGAGCGCACCTGCTCCGACATCTGACAACGAAGGAGGACTCGCTGATGACCCGCGAATCCCACATGCACCACCCGAGCCATCACCGTCATCACGACGACCCCGCCGCCCAGTCCGAGCCGTTCGGCGACGGCGTCCCCAACGAACCCCGCCCCGGTCGGGGCCGCGGTCGCGGCCACCGGCACGGGGCGGCGGCCGTGGCCCCGGCGGCCCGGGCTTCGGTCCCGGCCCCGGAGGCTTCGGTCCCCGCGGTCGGCGACGACGCCCCAAGGGGGCGGTCCGCGACGCCATCCTGTCCCTGCTCGCCGAGGGCCCGGCCAACGGATACAGCCTGATGAAGCAGATCGCCGAACGGGCCGAGGGCGAGTGGAGCCCCAGCCCCGGTTCGGTCTACCCGACCCTCGCCCAGCTCGTGGACGAGGGCCTGATCGAAGCCACCGGCGAGGGCAAGGGCACCGATTTCGCCCTCACCCCCCAGGGCCGGGAGTACGTCGAGCAGAACGCCGACTCGCTTGCCGCCATCTGGGCGGACACCGCCCACGGAGCGCCCACCCGCGCGGCGATGCGCGACAGCATCACCGCACTGATGGGTGTCCTCCAGCAGTTCCGGTTCGCCACCGACGAGCAGCGCCAACGGGCCGTCGAGCAGCTCGACGAGACCCGCCGATCGCTGCACCGGATCCTGGCGGAGTAGCAGCGAACCCGTACAACGGCCCCTCCCGGCGCGACGCGGGGAGGGGCCGTTGTCGTTCGTCGGTCTCAGGCGCGCAGCGCCTGTGCGAGGTCGGTGAACTCGCCGACCAGCAGGCCCATGTCCTCGCTCGTGTGCGCAAGCGAGACCAGCCACTGCTCGTCGAGCCCGGGTGGGGTGAGGATCCCGCGGTTGACGCCCCACAGCCAGCTGAGCTCGGCGATGCCGAAGTCCGTGCGCTTGTAGTCGCGGTAGTTGCGCACCGGGTCGGTCGCCCAGGTGACCGCCCCCTTGACCCCGAAGCCCACCGTCTGGGCAGGCAGCTCGTACTGGGCGATCACGGCATCGATCGCGTCCAGTGCGTCGTCGTTGAGCCTCTCGGCCGCTGCGAGTGCCTCGTGCGTGCAGACCTCGTCGACGGCCGCTGCCGCAGCCATGACCAGCGGGTTGCCGTTGTACGTGCCGAAGTGCGGCATGCGCTGGTCGGTCACGGTGGCCATCACCTCGGCACGCCCACCGAACACAGCCAGGGGCAGGCCACCACCGACGCTCTTGGCCAGGCAGACCAGGTCGGGGGTGACACCCAGCCGCTGCGACGCCCCGCCGTATCCGGCGGTCAGGCCGGTCTTGACCTCGTCGAACACCAGCAGCACGCCGTGGCGGTCGCACGCCTCGCGCACACCGGTCAGGTAGCCGGCGTCGGGGACGACGATCGAGATGTTCTCCAGCACGGGCTCCATCACGACGGCGGCAACCTCCGACGCGTGCTCGGCGAGGATCGCCTCGAGCCGATCGAGGTCGTTGTAGGGCACGACGTGCACCGTGCCGGCCTCGACGTCGAACGGGGTGACCGGGATCGGGGCGTCCTCGGGCCCGGACTCGGCGACGTCGGGCTTCACGGAGACGCTCAGGGCGTCGTACCCGCCGTGGTAGCCCCCCTCGATCTTGATGATGGCGTGGCGCTCGGTGAAGGCGCGCGCGGTGCGCACCGCGTACATCGTGGCCTCGGTGCCCGAGTTGGTGAAGCGCAGCTGATCCAGTCCGAACCGCTGCTGGAACCGCTCGGCGACGGCTGTGGCCGACGGAGACGGCGTGACGAACAGCGTCCCGGTCTCCATCGCGCCGATCACGGCGGCCACCACGGCGGGGTTCAGGTGGCCGACGAGCATCGCCCCGAATCCCATCGACAGGTCCAGCAGCTGCCGACCGTCGACATCGGTGAGCCACGCCCCCTTGGCCGAGGTGATCGAGATCGGGTACGGGTCCCAGTGCTGGAACGACGAGGTCACGCCCAGGGGCAGGGAACCCATCGCCCGCTTGTTGTGCTCCCCCGAGCCCGAGGTGTCCCGCGTGAACCGCTCCCACTCGGCAGCCGTGAGCGCCTCGACCCGGGCGGGGTCCAGCGGCGTCGAAGCCCCCGGCAGGGTCCTGCGGGTGGCCGGGTCGTGCGGCGGCCAGACTCGGGGGGCGGCAGCAGCCGGGGAAGTCTCAGTCGTCATCAGGGGTCTCCAAGGTGGGTTCGCGGAACGGCTCCTGCAGAGGCTACCCGGCTGGGGCAGGGGTTGCTCTCCCCCAGCGGCCACGGGGAGGTCCGCGACCCTGCGTGGGTCGGCCGGCAGCGCGCTCAGCCGTCGGCTCCTACGCTTGCTGCATGCTCGCACCCCCTGCCCTGCCCGGTCGCCGGCCTGACGTGCTCCTCGAGCTCGATCTCACGCAGGACCCGGTGATGAGCGACTCCGAGGACCCGATCACCCGACTGCGCACGCGGGGGCGCGCACACCTGCGCCCGATCCTGCGGGCGCTGCACGAGGGCGCGGGGGACCCGCACGTGCGCGGCCTGATCGCCAAGGTCGGCGGGGAGCTGCCCTGGGCAGTCATGCAGGAGCTCAGGCTGGCGGTCCAGGCGTTCGGCGCACAGGGCAAGCCCACCCTGGCCTGGGCCGAGACCCTCGGCGCGGGGTCGGGCTCCATGGCCGCATACGTGCTTGCCAGCGCGTTCGACGAGGTCTGGCTCCAGCCCGGGGGCGAGCTCGGGATCCTGGGGGTCGGGGTCGAGGTGACCTTCCTCCGGGGCGCCCTGGACAAGGTCGGCGTCGAGCCGCAGATCGAGCAGCGCCACGAGTTCAAGAACGCGGCGAACACCCTCATGCGCACGGAGTTCACCGAGGCCCACCGGGCGGCCCTCGACCGACTGGCCGAGGCGATCTTCACCGACGCCGTCGACATGATCGCCGAGGGCCGCCGGATGCAGCCCGACGTCGTGCGGCAGCTCATCGACACCGGGCCCCGGACGGCAGCCCAGGCGCATGACGTCGGGATGGTCGACCACCTCGGGTACCGCGACCAGGCGTACGCGGCCATGCGCGCAGGTGTGGGGCCCGACGTTGAGCTGCTGTTCGCCGATCGCTGGGCGCCACCACGACGTCCACGTGTCCCCGCACGCCGGAAGGGCCACGTCGCCCTCGTCGAGGTGAGCGGCTCGATCGCCTCGGGGCGCTCGACCCGAGGTCCGGTCGGGCGGCAGGTGGGCAGCGACTCGGTCTGCTCGGCGCTTCGTGCTGCGACCAGCGACGAGAACTGCCGCGCCGTGGTCATGCACATCAACTCCCCCGGTGGGTCGGCGGTCGCCTCCGACACGATCTGGCGAGAGGTGCGCCTGGTCCAGGAGGCGGGGAAGCCAGTCGTCGTGTCCATGGGTGCGGTCGCGGCCTCGGGGGGCTACTACATCGCCTGCCCCGCCGACGCGATCGTCGCCCTTCCTGCCACCCTCACCGGCTCGATCGGTGTCTTCGGCGGCAAGGTGGTCGTCCGCGACCTGATGCAGCGACTGGGGCTCACGACTGGAACGGTCTCCTACGGCGCCCGGTCGCGGATGTACTCGCCGCGGCAGGGATTCAGCGACGACGAGCGCGCGCAGCTCGACGCCATCCTGGACGCGATCTACGCCGACTTCGTGGCCAAGGTCGCAGCCGGCCGTGGCCGGCCGGTGGACGAGATCGAGGCGATCGCCCGGGGCCGGGTGTGGACCGGTACCGACGCTGTGCGGATCGGCCTGGTCGACGAGCTCGGCGGGTTGCGCGATGCGCTGCGGATCGCCCGGGCCCGAGCTGGTCTGCCCGTTGACGCACCCGTCGTCACCGCACTGCACGTCCCACCATTGGCCCGGCTGGGGCGTGCCCGGAACAGCGAGGACCCCCGGGCGGCGCTCGGCACCACCCTGCCCGGGCTCTCGGACCTCGCCGCCGAGCTCGGGCTCACGTCGGCGTCCGAGCTGCGGATGCCAACGATCACCCTGCGCTGAGGGCAGCGCCGGGTCGCAGCGACCTCCCGGGTCAGCGGGGCCGCCAGGGCTTCCAGACTGTGGTCGCGGCCGCACGGGGCTTGCCGTCCCACACCAGTTCCGCCTCGACGATCACCTGGTCGGCATCCGCCGAGGCCACCGCCGCACGCAGCTCCAGCACCTGGCCCAGGGGCACGGGACGCAGGTAGCGCAGGTCCAGGCCTGCGGTCACGTACAGCAGCGGTGCGCCCTGGGCAGGCTCCATCCCCAGCAGGGAGGCCCGGTGGAACACCGCCGCCCCGCTGTGGCAGTCCAGCACGGTCGCGATGATCCCCCCGTTGAGGAAGCCGAACCCGTTGTCGTGCTCGGGCCACGGCTCGAAGGCCGCCGTCACGACCCCGTCGCCGGGATAGCTGCGCAGCTTCAAGCCCCGGTCGTTGGCATGCCCGCACCCGAAGCAGGTCAGCTGCGGGTACAGGCGCTCCTGGATGCTCAGCTCCTGGACCACGGTCGCTCCCATCGTCGGGACCCAGCATGGCCCACCGCTCCCGACAGCCCACCGGCGGGGATCGGCCTAGTCTGGAGCGGTGTGCACCGATCGCCCCACATGGCCCTCATGGCCCTGCCGCCGCGGACAGCATGGCTGATCCGGACCTGTGTGCCGGCACGCCGCGCTGCTTCTGGGTCGACTCTGCCCCCGCCGACTACATCGCCTACCACGACACCGAGTGGGGCTTCCCGGTCGGCGACGACCGCCGGCTGTTCGAGAAGCTCTGCCTCGAGGGCTTCCAGGCCGGGCTGAGCTGGCTGACGATCCTGCGCAAGCGCGACCACTTCCGCGATGCCTTCGCCCGGTTCGATGTCGAGACTGTCGCCCGCTTCACCGAGGCCGACGTGGGCAGGCTGCTCGCAGATGCGGGGATCGTGCGCCACCGCGGCAAGATCGAGGCGACGATCGGCAACGCCCGGGCGGCTCTCACCCTTATCGACGAGGAAGGCTCGCTCGCGACCTACCTCTGGGGTTTCGAGCCCGCACCGGCGGAGCGCCCCACCCGATACCGGGCCGAGGACATCCGCGCACTGACCACGGCACCATCGGCGATCGCCCTGTCCAGCGATCTCAAGCGCCGTGGATTCCGGTTCGTCGGACCGACGACCATGTACGCGTTCATGCAGGCGATGGGCCTGGTCAACGACCACACCGAGGACTGCGCCTTCCGTGCCGACGCGCAGGCTGCGCGGAGGGATTCACGGTTCCCTCGGCCCGTCGGCCCGCGGCGTCGCGCTGATCAGCGCTTGCCCACCAGGTCACCGACCGGCAGCGGCTCGGCCGCGATGACCTCCTGGGGGGCACCGACCAGGCGCAGCGTGGCCTGCAGGCAGATCCCGGCGTACGCGGGGTCGAGATGGCCGGCAACCGCCAACGACGCAAATCCGTGCACCATCGACCACATCGGCACTTCGAGCCCTGGGCGCAGCGCTGGATCGAGGACCCCGGTGGCGACGAGGTCGTCGAGGGCGGCGGTGAGCAGCTGGTAGGCGCCGCTCATCGGGTGCTCATCGGGATCGACTCCGCAGTGCGTGCCGAACGTGTGCGCGAACAGGTTCGGCTCAGCCAGCGCGAACTCGACGTAGGCCCGTCCGAGTCGGGCGAAGCGGGCCGCGCTGTGGGCGGCCGGGGCGCGGGTCGCTGCAGAAGGGTCGGCATCGACCTCGGCGAGGGCGGCGATCATGTGCCGCTCGAGGAGGTCGATGCCGCACTGGCTCACCTCGTGGTGGATCGAGGTCTTGTCCGGGAAGTGGTGGTAGGCGGCGCTCGGGGAGACGTCCAGGGCCGCGGCCAGTCCCCGGACGGTCAGGGATTCGGGCCCCTGCTCGCGGACCCGGATCACGGCGGCGTTGATGAGCCCTTCGCGGAGATCCCCATGGTGGTACGGCTTGGCCATGCCCGAATCATAGCGCAGAACTTGACAACGTTCAGATGGGCCTCCATGATGATCCGAACATCGTTCAGATACCCCCCTCGGAGGCACCCAGATGACCACCAGCGCCACCACCCCGCCAGTCCTGGTCGACCCGGCACCGACAGCCTTCGAGAGACTCGGCGAGTTCATCGTCCGGCGGGCCCGCCTCGTTCTGGTGCTCTTCGTCGGCGGAGTCATCCTGGCCGGCGTCGTCGGGTCCCAGGTCTTCGCTGCCCTGGGATCGGCCGGCTACAACGACCCCGGCTCCGAATCGGCCGGGGCCGCCACTGTCCTGTCCGAGGAGTTCGCCACCTCCGAGCCGATCCTCGTGATGGCCGTGACCACCCCGGCCGGGGTGGACGACCCTCCCGCGACCGCCGACGCCCAGGAGCTCGTGGCCGAGATCGGCGCGACGCCCGGGGTCACCTCAGTCGTCAGCTACTGGACATCCGGCACTCCCCCGGCCCTGCGCAGCGAGGACGGCTCGATCGGCCAGGTGATCGTCTACGCCGAGCCCGACGCGTCGGCAGCCGAGCGCACCGAGGTCGCGGAGGCGGTCATGGCAGCGACAGGCACCGAGCAGGGCGTGCTCACGGTGGCCACCAGCGGGGCCGAGGCCGTCGGCGTCGCCGTGAGCGAGACCATCACCGAGGACCTGAAGCTCGCCGAGTCGGTCGCGATCCCGATCACGATGATCGTGCTGGTGCTCGTGTTCGGCAGCCTCGTGTCCGCCGGACTCCCCCTGGTCGTGGCTGCCGGCTCCGTCGTCGGAAGCTTCCTCGTGCTGTGGCTGATCACCCAGGTCACGGATGTGTCGATCTTCGGACTCAACCTGATCACCGGCCTGGGACTCGGCCTGGGTATCGACTACGCACTGCTCATGGTGAACAGGTTCCGCGAGGAGCGGGCTCGTGGACTGGCCCCTGACCGAGCGGTCGTTCGCACGGTGGCCACGGCAGGGCGCACCGTGGCGGTCTCCGGGGTGACGGTCGCCGTCACCCTCGCCGCCCTGCTCTTCTTCCCGCAGTACTTCCTGCGCTCGTTCGGCTACGCCGGGATCAGCGTCACGCTGCTGGCCGTGCTCAGTGCGATCACCGCCCTGCCCGCCGCGATGGCACTCCTCGGCGCGCGAACCGACTCCCTGCGGATCCGCCGGGGCGACCTCGCCCCCTCCGACGACGGCGCCTGGGCGCGCGTTGCCCGGGCGGTCATGCGCCGACCCGTGCTCGTCGCGGTATCCGTGTCTGCGGTGCTGCTCCTGATGGCATCGATGGCCCTCGGGGCGTCCTTCAGCCAGGTCGACGATCGTGCCCTGCCGGCCGACAGCCCTGCCACCGCGGCGGCCAGCCTGCTGCGCGAGAGCTTCCCCGGCCAGGAGGGTGCCCCCGTGCAGGTCGTGCTCGGAGAGGCGCAGGCATCTGATCCGGCGGCCGTGGCGGCCCACGCGGCCACACTCTCGGAGCTTGAGGGCGTGGTGCGGGTCGTGGCCCCGACCGAGGTGTTCATCGACGGCGAGTCCGTCGGCCCGAACCCTGCCACCACCGGCGACGACGGGCCCTCCGCGGCCGGCTGGGTTCAGCTCGACGTGGTCGGTGACGTCGCGCCGCGCAGCGCTGAGGGTGTGGCCCTGGTCGAGTCGGTCCGCGGGGTGCCATGGGCGGGTGCCGCCCTGGTCGGTGGGGCCGCAGCCGAGTACGCGGACTCCCAGGCGGCCATCGCCGCCACCCTGCCCTGGGCGTTGGCATGGGTGCTGGCACTCACCGTGATCGTCCTGTTCCTGTACACGGGCAGCGTGGTGCTGCCCATCAAGGCGGTGCTGCTGAACATCCTGTCCCTGGCAGCGACCATCGGCGCCCTCGTCTGGGTCTTCCAGGACGACAACCTGCGGTGGCTTGTCGGTGACTACCAGTCGACCGGCACCCTCGACACCTCCATGACCGTCCTGATCGCGATCGTGGCCTTCGCCCTGTCGATGGACTACGAGGTGTTCCTGCTGTCGCGGATCAAGGAGGAGCACGACGCCGGGGCCGACACCGAGACCGCGGTCGAGCTCGGCCTGCAGCGCTCGGGCCGGATCATCACCGCCGCGGCGGTCCTGCTGGCCATCGTGTTCGCCTCGTTCATCACCAGCGGCGTGACGCCCATCAAGCAGCTGGGCTTCGGGGTGGCGTTCGCGATCCTGCTGGATGCGACCGTGGTGCGCGGGCTGCTCGTCCCTGCGTTCATGCGCCTCGCAGGCCGCTGGAACTGGTGGGCGCCGGCCCCACTGGCCGCCCTGCACCGGAGGATCGGGCTGTCCGAGGGGTGACCCGCCGGACTCGTCCCCGGACGGCGACCCTGACCCGGGCGCTGAGGTGGCCCTCGGCACGCAGTTCCGGCCTCACCCGATCGGCGCAATCCTGGGCATGCCGAATCGCCTCGCGGAAGTCTGCGGAACCGTCATGAACGTGCGGGAACTGGCCCAATCACCCCTTCCCGGAGGAGTCGGGCCGACCCCCGGGGGTATTGGTCGACCTGCATGTATCGACTACGCTTCGTATGCACTTGATCACGGACGGGGAGTTCATTGTGTGGTCGCATTCCGTCTTCCGGGACTCCGGGGTGGCGATGCTGCTCGTCGGCCCAGCGGGGCGGATCGCGGTGGCCAACCCCGCCGCCCACACCCTGATCGGGAGGGGCTCGTTGGCAGGTGCGATCCTCCCCGACCTGGTGACCGAGGCGGACCGGGGATCCGTGGACGCCTTCCTGGCCGCACTGCCCGACTTGCCGGCGGGCCGCAGCCAGGCCATCGGGCCCATCCGCCTCGTGGGCCCCGACCGGACCGGCGACGTGCAGATGGTCGGCTCACGAACACGTGGCGAGGGAGGCTTCGACGCCCTGATCATCGCCCTGCACGAGGTGCCGGCCTCCGCCGTCGACCCTGCCGATCGGGTGGTGCTCGTGGACCCGTTGACCGGCGTCGGCGTGCGCGCCCGAGGTATGGAGGCACTCGAGCGGGCGGTCGGGGCATCGGCGACCGGGTGCTTCATGCTCGTGGATCTCGACGGTTTCGGATGGATCAACGAAGCCCTGGGCACGACCGAGGGCGACCGCATCCTCGTCGAGGTGGCCCAGCGACTGCTGCGCGCGGTCCCGCCCGGGGCAGCCGTGGCCCGGTTCGATGGGGACCAGTTCCTGGTGGTGAGCCCCGGAACGCCGATGACCGCCGCACTCGAGCTCGCCGGCGTGGTGTTCTCCGCGCTGGCCGCACCCATGCACATCGCCGGAACCCGGATCGTCACCGTGAGCATCGGCGTGGCCGGGCTGGGTGGACCTGACGTGGAGAAGGTCCTCGGCCGCGCCCAGGCGTCCCTCGACTTGGCCAAGGAGCAGGGAGGGCAGCAGATCGTCCTCGACGGTCCCACCAGGCGGACGTTCGGGCGCCGTCACGGTGATGTGGCCAAGGCCATCCAGGAGGCTCAGGCAGAGGTTGTCCAGGCCCAGGCCGAGGCTGCCCATGCCCAGGCCCAGGCGGCGCAGGCCAAGGCCGACGCAGCGCAGGCCCACGCCGAAGCGGCGCAGGCCAGGGCCGAAGCGGCGCAGGCCCAGCTGGAGGCGCGCACCTGCCCGTTGACAGGGCTGCCCAACTTCCTGGCCTACTCGGAGGACGTGGAGGAGCTGCAGGCCGAGGCCAGGCGGGAGGGGACCCCGGTGGCGGCCGTCTTCCTCGACCTCGACGAGTTCGGCACCATCAACAAGAGCTTCTCCTGGGATCAGGGGAACCGGACCCTCGTGGCCGTCGCCCGCGTGCTGGAGTCCGAGTGCCGGGGCAACGACCGGGTCTACCGGCTCGGTGGCGAGGAGTTCGTGGTCCTGCTGCCGGGGACGGACCGGCCGGGGGCCTCCATCGCGGCCGAACGCCTGCGTTGCGCAGTCGAGGCGGCCTCCATCCCCCACGGTGGCCGGCCTGAGCAGCCCATCGTGACCCTCAGCGTCGGAGTGGCGTCGGGCCGCGGCCCGACTCTCGAGATCGCCGCAGTCGTGACCAGGGCGGACGTGCAGTCGCAGCTGGCGAAGGCCACCGGCCGCAATCGCGTCCAGCCGCCACCATCGGACTCCCCACCGGGACAGGAGACGTCGCAACTCGGCGGCGACGTCGCCTGACCCGGTTCCGCGCCTCGGCAGCCCGCAACCCGATAGCCCACGACCCGATGCCGGATCCGCTGTTGCGTGGCAGGGTGGCGCCATGACCCAACTCGACGGCGCGAGCGTGCTCGTGGCAGGTGCCACAGGAGGATTGGGCGCACCCCTGTGCCGGCGGCTCGCCGCAGCCGGTGCGCAGCTGACCCTGACGGGCCGGGATGGCGACCGACTCGCCGCCCTGGCAGTGGATGCGTTGTGCGTGCCGGCGGATCTGCGCAGGGCCGGTGCGGCCGAGAAGGTCGTGGAGCAGGCGGTCGACAGGTACGGCCACCTCGACGGCCTGGTGTTCGCGGCGGGGGCCGTCGCGTTCGGTCCGGCGACCGAGATTCCCGACCAGGTGATCATCGACCTGTTCACCCTCAACACGCTGGCCCCGATCCGCCTGCTGCGCGCCGCGCTGCCGCACCTGCAGGCGTCCGCGGCCGGGGGCGGCGCGCCGTTCGTCGTGCACATCAGTGCCGTGGTCGCCGAGACCCCGATGCCCGGGATGGCCGCCTACTCGGCGTCGAAGGCGGGGCTGGCGGCGTTCGACCAGGCCGCCGCCCGCGAGCTGCGCCGCTCCCGGATCCGGCTCATCGACGCGCGCCCACCCCACACCGAGACGGGCCTGGCCGACCGACCGATGTTCGGCACCGCACCACGCCTGCCGACGGGGCTGGATCCGGAGTCGGTCGCCGACCGGATCCTGGCGGGGATCGTGAACGACGAGACCGACCTGCCCAGCACCGCGTTCAGCTGAGTCCTAGCGGCGCAGCCGGGCCGCCAGCAGGCCACGGGCGGAGTCCAGCGCGCCGAGGGGATGGAAGGCACGCCCCTGCGCAGTGAGCTCGACCACCTCGGCATCAGTCAGCTCGATGTCGGCGGCGGCAGCGTTGGCCTCCACCTGGGCCACGCTGGACGCCCCGGGGATGGCCACCACGTTCGGCTGGTGGAGCAGCCAGGCCAACGCGACCTGCGCGGGGGTCACGTCGTGGGTGGCGGCGACGTCCCGCAACGAGTCCAGCAGTCCGGCGGCGCGCCTGAGGTTCTCGTCGAGGAAGAGCGCGTTCACCTGGCGAACCCGGCCGGTCGGGCGGTTCGTGGCGTCATAGCGCGCGGAGAGCAGTCCCTGGCCCAGGGGACTCCACGGCCATCACCACCCGGCCCTCGGCCGCGGCGTAGGGGACGAGATCGTCCAACGGCCCCATGTGCACCAGGCTGAACTGCACCTGGTTCGACAGCACCGGCCGACCCAGCGCCCGCTCCGCGTCCCTCCACCGTTCCACGGAGTAGTTGCTCACGCCGACGTCGGCGACCAGCCCGGCGTCCTGCAGGTCACGCATCCCCGACATCGTCGTGCCGTCACGCACCACCGGGTTCGGCTGGTGGACCTGGTAGAGGTCGATCGTGGAGACGCCCAGCCGGTCCGCGCTGGCCCGTGCCGTCCTGCGGACGAGTGGGGCGATCGGGAGCAGCGGGAAGTGCTTGGTCGCCACGTAGGCGGTGTCCCGCACGTCGTGTGCGGCCAGCGCCGCGCCCAGGATCGTCTCGCTCTTGCCGAAGCCGTACATCTCGGCGGTGTCGAACAGGGTGATTCCCAGTTCCGCCGCGCGGGCCACGATCTGGTCGGCGTCACTCGAGTTGTACTGGTCGCCGTACCCCCACTCCCGGGACCCGAACTGCCAGGTCCCGAGACCGATCCTCGAGATCGGCTTCGCGCTGTCCACGCCGTCCAGGTACTTCATGGAACCCCCACTGCGTCCGCTGTCCTCATGCCCGCGAGCCCGCGCGCCCTGTGCCCCACCGTGTCACACCCCGAGCACATGGGCGATCGGACCGCCGGTGAGGTTGCTCACCATGGCCCGAACGCGCGAACGCACCGGCCTCTGAGCCGCGGACCGCGTCGGCCTCAGTCGAAGATCGGGCAGAACGTGTTGAAGGCGGACTCGCAGAACTGCCCGGGGTCGTTGAACCGCAGGTTCTGGTTCAGCCCGCTGATCGCGGCCATGTCGGCCTCGATCAGGGTCAGGTCCCCGGCGCCCAGGTTCTCCTGCAGCCGCTGGGTTGAGGAGCTCTTGGCGATCGGGTTGGTCCCCCGCTGCAGCGCCCATGCCAGCACGACCTGGGCGGGGGTGGCCGCCAGCCGCTGCGCGATCCCCCCCACCACCGGATGCTCGAGCACCGACTGGCCCGACGTGGCCATGCCCAGCCCCACATAGCTGCCCGCGCCCAGTGGCGAGAACGCCGTCACCACGATGTCGTTCTGGGCCGCGTAGCGCAGCAGCCGCTCCTGGGTCAGGTAGGGATGCATCTCCACCTGCAGCACGGCCGGGGGGATGGTCGCGCCTGCCAGCAGGTCCCTGAGGAAGCCGGTCGTCATGTTGCAGACCCCGATGGTGCGCGTCAGGCCGGCGGGGACCAACGCCTCCATCGCCGCCCACGTGGTCGCGATCGGGATGTCCTCGAACTCCATCCGGGCCGGGCGGGCCTCCGGGTCGAAGAGCCACTCGGGCGGGTAGCGCACCTCGAAGGGCACGTACCGCAGTGAGATCGGGAAGTGGATCAGGTACAGGTCCACGTAGTCCACGCCGAGGTCGGACAGCGTGCGCCGGATCGCCGGTTCCACGTGCTCAGGGGCGTGGTAGGTGTTCCAGAGCTTGGAGGTGATCCAGAGCTCCTCCCGGGTCACCAGCCCCTCGTCGATCGCCCGGGCGATCCCCCGGCCGACCTCGACCTCGTTGCCGTAGTCGCACGCGCAGTCCAGGTGGCGGTAGCCCAGGGCGATCGCAGCGTGCACCGCCTCGGCGCACACGTCCCGGGGGATCTTCCAGGTGCCCAGGCCGAGCGCAGGCATCGCATCGCCGGTTCGCAGCGTGAGGTTCCTCATCGGCCCAGCATGTCAGCCGTGGGCCCCGCACGGAATGCCACAGGGCCCCGGCTGACCGTCAGCTCACTTGGTGTAGAGCAGGTGCTTGGCCCGGTCCACCCCCGAGTCGACCATGCCCTTGGTCTTGTCCAACCCCGTGTCGACGAGGTCCTTGGTCTTGTCCAGGCCTGTGTCCAGCGCGTCCTTGGTCCTGTCGAAGCCCGTGTCGATCACGTGCTTGGCCTTGTCCAGGCCGGAGTCCGCGGCGGTCCGTGCTGAGTCCAGACCGTCCTCCACCGTGTGCACGGCGTGGTCCACCTGGGCCTGCGCCTCGCCTGCCTTGCGATCGGCCCTGCCCTTGGACTGCAGCTCCTTGTCGCCGGCCACGACACCCGCAGCCTCCTTGGCGTGACCCTTGACCTGATCCGATGTGGCACCCATGGTGCACCTCCCTCAACGACGTCCGGCCGCGTCCGGGGTGGACGCGGCCGACTTCTGGATCGCGGCGATCGGGACGTGGGCGAGCCGGAGGCTCCGGGGTCCCACGGGGATGACCAGCGTCTGCGCGGTCATGCGATCACCTCGATCTGCTTCCAGAGTAGACCCGTCCGTCAGCCGTGCAGCAGGCGCGATCCCCGATCCCATCGGAGGAACGAACCAAGCGGCCGCGGCACTACTCGCTGAGATCGATGCCGATCGCTGTGGCGGCCGCCCGGAAGGCCTGGAGGGTGGCGCCACTGAAGAGGACGAACGTGATGTCGAGGTCATCGGCGGCGCTCGCCTCGGCCAACGCGATGGGGGCGGCCAGCTCGACCGGGTAGCCGTACACCCCGGTGGAGATCGCCGGGAACGCGACCGACCGCGCTCCAAGGTCGCGCGCCAGGTCGATGCTCGTCCGATGCGCCGATGCCAGCAGCTCGGCGTCGTCGGGCGACCCGTGGAAGATCGGTCCGACCGTGTGGATCACCCAGCGCGCGGGGAGGTTCCCGGCCGTGGTCGCCACGGCCTGGCCGGTCGGCAACCCATCGGGGAGCAGGTCCGCTCGGATGCGGCGGCACTCGGCCAGGATCGCCGGGCCGCCCACACGATGGATCGCCCCGTCGACTCCCCCGCCGCCGAGCAGGCCGGAGTTCGCCGCGTTGACGATCGCATCCGCCGGGAAGGCCGTGATGTCGCCCTGGACCAGTCGCACCGCCATGGGGTTCAGTCTGCCTGAGGTGGACCGTCGGGGCCGGAACGCCCCAGCCGATGGGATAACCTGACGGGGCACAACACACCACAGTCCGAATCCAGGGGAAGCCGGTGCAAGTCCGGCGCTGTCCCGCAACCGTGAGCCAGGCCCGCCCCATGGGCCCAGCGAGTCGGAGCACCTGGCGGACTGGGGCTCCGACACCGTCCGAGGACGACGGTGGAGCCCGGACCGGGCCCTCGTGCCCGCCGGACCCACCCTCACCCTGGGGCCTTACTGAGAGGCACCTGGTGACCACCACCACCCATCGCCGCGCTGCGGCCCTGCTCATCACGGTCCTGACGGCCGCCCTGGCCACCATCGCCCTGGCCGCCCCGGCGCAGGCCGCCTCCTTCCGCTACTGGTCCTACTGGCAGGGGGCCACCGGCACCTGGGTCGCCGCGGAGACCGGTCCGGGCGACCACACCCTCGTCGACTCCGACGTGCAGGGCTGGCGGTTCACGATCACCGCCGCGGTTCCCACCCAGGGACCCGACAACGCCCCGGTCTTCGCCGACCTCTGCCCGGACCTGGCTGCAGCGGGCACGACGGACGGCCAGGTGCGCGTGGCGGTCGTGCTCGACTCCGGGTACACCGCCGACGCCCCCGAGGGCCAGACCCCACCAGCCGACGTGGTGTCCTGCGTCACCCTGCCCGAGGGCTCGACCGGAAACCAGGCACTGGCCGCCGCCGGTGCCGTGACCGAGGACAACGGGCTGGTCTGCGCGGTCAACGGCTACCCCGAGGGCGAGTGCGGCGCGGAGGTCGCCGACGCCGACGCCGCGGCCGCAGCCACTGCCGCGCAGGACGAGCAGCCGAATCCCGCCGTGGTCGCTGCGGCCACCACCACCGAGACCACCACCACCGACTCCGGCAGCACCTCGTGGGGCGGCTTCGCGATCGGGGCCCTGATCCTGGCCGGGCTGATCGGCCTCGCGTTCTGGATCCCCCAGCGCCGGCGCGCCGCACGGTCAGCCGAGTAGGCCCGCCGCCATGGCCCTGCCCACCACGACCCGACCGGGGCCTGCGCCCGCTGTCGGGCTCGGCGGCCGGCTGCCCCGCAGCCTGCACCCGCTGGCGTGGTGGGCCTGGGCGCTCGGCCTTCTGGTGGCCGCCTCCCGCACGACCAACCCCCTGCTCCTCGGGCTGATCCTGGGCTGCCTGGCGGTCGTCGTCTCCGCGCGACGACCGGATGCGCAGTGGGCCGGCGCCTTCTCCGCGGCCCTGCGCCTGGGCGTGCTGGTGATCGTGACGCGCACCCTGCTGCAGGTCCTGCTCGGCGCTCCCGTCGGGCTGGAGGTCGCGTTCAGGCTGCCCGAGGTCGCCCTTCCGGAGTGGATGGCCGGGGTCCGCCTGGGGGGCCTGGTCACGTGGGAGTCGCTCCTGATCGGGGTCGTCGAGGGGCTCCGGCTCGCCGTGATGATCGCCTGCGTCGGCGCCGCGAACTCGCTGACACCGCCCAGCCGACTGCTGCGCTCGGTGCCTGCAGCGCTCTACGAGGTGGGGGTGGCCGTGATCGTCGCGCTCACGTTCGCCCCGCACCTGCTCGCCGACGCTCGGCGGGTCAGCGCGGCCCGACGCCTGCGCGGGCACGACGAGGGGCGGATCGCGGCGTTCGCCCGGTCCAGCGGACCGGTGCTCGACGGTGGCCTCGAGCGCTCGATCCAGCTGGCCGCAGCCATGGACAGCCGTGGCTACGGCCGCGCCGGGCCGGTCACCGACCGCGAGCGCCGGAGCCCAGGCCCTGCTGGTGCTGGCCGGCTTCGCCGGGGTGCTCGTCGGCCTGTACGGCCTGTTCGACTCGGCGGCCCCACGGCTGCTGGGCTGGCCGATGCTCGCCGGCGGGGTCCTGATGGCCTTCCTCGGGGTGCGGGCCGCGGGCCGGCGCAGCCCACGGACCGCCTACCGCCCGGACCGGTGGAGCTGGGCCGAATGGTTGACCGCGGGGTCCGGTGCGCTGGTCGCCGTGACCTTCCTGGCCTGGTCGCCGACGGCATTGCTGTTCCAGTCCACGCCGCTGACATTGCCGGAACTCCTCGTGGTCCCCGCCGTGGTGGTGCTCGTGGCCGTCGGCCCCGCGTTCTGGACCCCTCTGCCGCCCGGATCCGGGCTACCGTCCCGCAGCACGGCAGGAGTCCCCCAGTGACCAGTGCGATCCGGTTCGAGAACGTCACCGTCACCTATGACGGGCGCCGATCGCCCGACCCTGCAGGGAGTCGACCTGGACATCCCCGAGGGCGAGCTCGTGCTGGTCGTCGGCGAGACCGGATCCGGGAAGTCCACCCTGCTGCGCTGCCTCAACGGGCTCGTCCCGCACTTCACCGGGGGGACCCTGGCTGGGCGGGTCACGATCGCCGGCCGGGACACCCGCACCAACCCCCCGCGTGAGCTGGCCGACGTGGTCGGCATGGTGGGCCAGGACCCGCTGGCCGGGTTCGTGGCCGAGATCGTCGAGGACGAGCTGGCCTACGGCATGGAGTGCCTGGGGATCGAGCCGGACACCATGCGCCGGCGGGTCGAGGAGACCCTGGACCTCCTGGGCCTGGCCGACCTGCGCAACCGGGCCCTGACGTCACTGTCCGGGGGGCAGCGCCAACGCGTGGCCATCGGCGCCGCGCTCACCAGCCACCCGCGGATCCTGGTGCTCGACGAGCCGACCTCGGCGCTCGACCCGGGGGCCGCCGAGGAGGTCCTCGCCGCACTTCAGCGCCTGGTCCACGACCTGGGGATCACCGTGGTCCTGGCCGAGCATCGCCTCGAGCGGGTCATCCAGTACGCCGACCAGGTGCTGGTCGTGTCCGACGGCCGGGTGTCCACCGGCGCGCCGGCCTTCATGATGGCCGGCGCGCCGGTCGCTCCGCCGGTGGTCGAGCTCGGCCGTCTGGCGGGCTGGGACCCGCTGCCGCTGTCGGTGCGCGACGCCCGCAGGGCCGCGGGTCCGCTGCGCGCCCGCCTGCGCGCGCTGCCCGCACCGGTCGATCCGGGACCGGGCACGCCGACCGCGGTCCCCGAGGACCCCCGGACCGGCCGGGTCGAGGTGCGCAGCATGACCGCGGGGTACCGGGGGGTCCCCGTGCTGCGCACCGTGGACCTCGAGGTGGTCCCGGGCGAGGTGCTGGCCCTGATGGGCCGCAACGGTGCCGGCAAGTCGACCCTGCTGGCCACCATGGCCGGGATGCGGGCACCGGACGCCGGCAGCGTCCGGATGGGTGGCCGCGACCCGCGCGACCTGGCCGGACACGCCCTGCTCACCACCGTCGGGCTCGTCCCGCAGGAGCCCGCCGACCTGCTGTACGCCACGACCGTCGGCCGTGAGTGCGGCGACGCGGATGCCTCCGCCCACGCGGCCGTCGGGACCACCGCCGGCATCCTGTCGGCCCTGGCCCCCGGCATCGACGCCAGCCGGCACCCGCGTGACCTGTCCGAGGGGCAGCGGCTGGCCCTGGCCCTGGCGGTCGTGCTGGCCGCCGGGCCCTCGATCCTGCTGCTCGACGAACCCACCCGGGGCCTGGACTACGGCGCCAAGCGTCGACTCATCGACTTCCTGCACACCGTGCGCCGCGCGGGCCACACCGTGGTCCTGGCGACCCATGACGTCGAGCTCGTGGCCGAGGTGGCCACCCGCGTGGCGGTCATCGCCGACGGCGAGATCGTCGCCGACGGCGCCACCGGGTCCGTTGTGCGCAGCTCGCCGCTGTTCGCCCCGCAGGTGGCCAAGATCCTCACACCGGAGCCGTGGCTGACGGTCGGCCAGGTGGCCGACGCGCTCGAGGAGTCATCGTGACCACCCGCGCGATCCCGATCTCCACGCGCAGCGCTGCCGCGATCGCGGCGACGAGTGTGGTCGGAATCCTGGCGTTCATCTGGCCGATGCTGGCCCCGCGCGGGTCGGAGATCCTGGCCCATGCCACCGACGCCCCCCTGGTCTTCGGGCTGCTGATCCCGCTGCTGCTGGCTGTGACCCTGAGCCTGGTCGCCGACGGGGCGATGGGCGCCAAGGCGGTGGCCCTCCTCGGCGTCCTGGCCGCCACCTCAGCCGCACTGCGCGCCCTCGGCGCGGGGATCGCGGGCCTGGAGCCGATCTGGATCGTGATCGTGCTGGGTGGCTACGCCCTGGGCGCCGGGTTCGGCTTCGTCCTGGGTGCCGTGTCCATCCTGGCCTCGGCGCTGCTCACCGGGGCGGTGGGGCCCTGGCTGCCGTTCCAGATGATCGGCGCAGCCTGGGTCGGCCTCGGCGCCGGGATGCTGGCCGGACGACTGCCCGCCCGCGGCGAGGTCCCACTGCTCGCGGCCTACTCGGCGCTCGCGGCGGTGGCCTACGGGTGGCTGCTGAACCTGTGGTTCTGGCCCACGGCCACCGGCCTCCCCGAGCCGATCTCGTTCGTCCCGGGAGCCGGGGCTGCGGTCAACGCGGCGCACTGGTTCCGGTTCAACCTGGCCACCTCGATGGGCTACGACCTGCCGCGCGCGGTGCTGACCCTCACCGCGGTCCTCCTCGTCGGCGAGCCGTGTCCTCGGGGCCCTGCGCCGCACCAGCCGGATCGCGGCGTTCGACACCACACCGACGTTCACTCCCCCCGCCGTGTCCGGCGCGCCGGCCACCGGTCCGGAACCGGCCCGCTGATGCGCGTCGAGCTCCTCGGCACCGGCAGCGCCGACCGGTGGCCGAACCCCTGGTGCGGCTGCGACCGCTGCCTGTGGGCCAGGGAGGTCGGGATCCACCGCGGCCGGACCAGCGCGCTGGTGGACGGCTGCCTGCTGATCGACCCGGGTCCCGATGCCGGGTCCGGCGGGGCCGACCTGACCGGCGTGCGCACGGTGCTGATCACCCACGACCATCCCGACCACCTCGACCCCGCGTTCCTGCTGGCGTGGTCCTGGGCGTCCGGGCCGGGGCTGCTCGTCGCCGGACCGCCCGAGGCGCTCGAGCGCTGCCGGGCGTGGGTCGGTCCCGGGGCGCCGGTCGAGTTCCGTGCGCTGTCCGCCGGCGACGAGATGGTGGTCGACGGGGTCGGCGGGGAGCTGCGGATCCGGGCCCTTCCCGCCGCACACTCCACCACGGGCGGGCATGAGCACGACGGAACAGCACTGCTGTTCGAGGTCGCACGGGCACGGCGCGACGCTGCTGTACGCCACCGACACCGCAGCACTCCCCCACGGCGCATCTCACCGGCCCGTACGACCTCGTCCTGCTGGAGCTGACCTTCGGCGACACGACCGACCACAACAGCGCCCACCTGGACCTGCCGTCGTTCGGCCACGAGGTCGCACGGCTGCGCGCCGACGGACGGCTGGGGGCCGGCGCAAGGGTCGTCGCGGTGCACCTGTCGCACCACAACCCGACCGACCTGGCGCAGCGGCTGGCCGCGATCGGCGCGCAGGTGGTCCACGACGGGACGGCCCTGCAGGTCGGCGGGCCCGGGCGGCGGGTGGGTCGTCGGCTGCTGGTCACCGGTGGGGCCCGCAGTGGCAAGAGCCACCATGCCGAGGCGCTGGTACGGGGAAGGGCTCCGGTGACCTACGTGGCCACGGCACCGACCTACCCCGACGACCCCGAGTGGGTCGACCGCATCGCGAAGCACCGCCACCGCCGTCCGCCGACATGGCGGCTGCGCGAGACGGCCCAGGTCGCCGACCTGCTCCGCGAGGCTGGGCCTGAGGAGACCGTCCTGGTCGACTGCCTGACCCTGTGGGTGACGGCCGCCGTCGACCGGGCTGATGCGTGGCAGGACGCCGCAGCCGCCGAGGCCGCCGTCGAGGAGTCGCTGGCCGAGCTGCTCGACGCCCTGGTCGACACCCGGGCCGATGTGGTGCTCGTGACGAACGAGGTCGGCTCGGGCATCGCGCCGGCCACCGCCTCCGGGCGGTTGTTCCGCGACCTCCTGGGCCGGGTCAACTCGGCCGTGGCGGGCGCGTGCGACGACGTGGTGCTCGTGACCAGCGGGATCCCCCGCACCCTGAAGGGACGCACATGGACCAGTTCGACCTGAGCCGCTGGAGCCAGGGCATCGTTGCCCCCGATGCGCAGGCCCGCACCGCCGCCCTGGCCCGACAGGAGCAGTTGACCAAGCCGTCGGGGGCCCTCGGACGCCTCGAGGACGTCTCCGTGTGGCTGGCCGGCGTGACCGGGCAGTGCCCACCGCCCCCGATCGAGCATCCGGCCCTGGCCATCTTCGCCGGCGACCACGGCGTGGCCCGAACCGCCGGCACGAGCGCCTACCCGCCGGAGGTCACCGCCCAGATGGTGGCCAACTTCGTCGCCGGCGGGGCCGCGGCCACCGTCCTGGCCCGGGCCCAGGGCGTGACGGTTCGGGTCGTGGACGTCAGCGTCGACATCGACTGGCCGGCCAGCGGACTGCCCGTCGGCGAGGACGTCACCGCCGGTCGGATCCGGCGCGGCAGCGGATCGATCGACCGCGAGGACGCCATGACCCGCGACGAGTGCCAGTCCGCGCTGCTGCTCGGGGCTCGTGTCGCCGACGAGCTCGTCGACGCCGGCGCTGACCTGCTGATCGCCGGGGACATGGGAATCGGCAACACGACCCCCGCCGCCGCCCTGGTCGGCCTGCTGGCCGATGTGGAGCCCGCCCGCGTCGTGGGCCGCGGGACGGGGATCGACGACACCACGTGGATGCGCAAGACCGCGGCCGTGCGTGACGCGATGCGCCGCGGCCGGCCAGCTGAAGGGCGACCCGGTGGGACTCCTGGCCACCGCCGGTGGGCCCGACCTGGCGGCGACGACCGGATTCCTGCTGCAGGCAGCGCTGCGCCGGACGCCGGTGATCCTCGACGGGGTCATCTCGTGTGCGTGCGCGCTGGTCGCCCACCGGGTCGCCTTCCGGGCCAGCCAGTGGTGGTGCGCCTCGCACCGCAGCACCGAGCCGGCAGCGGTTGCCGCCCTCGGGCGCCTGGACCTCGAGCCGCTGCTGGACCTGCGGATGCGCCTGGGCGAGGGATCCGGCGCGCTCGTCGCGCTGCCGCTGGTGACCGCTGCCGGTGACCTGCTGCGCGAGATGGCCACGTTCGACTCCGCGGGGGTCAGCGAGCGGGACGAGGCGGCCGCGGCGTCCCGGGACCCGGGACCATGACCCGCTCGGATCCCGTACGTTTCGTGGTGGGGACGTTCACGAGGCTTCCGGTGCCCGCTCCGACCGAGATGGACGCCACCGTTGCCGGTCGCGGGCTCGCCCTCGCGCCGCTCGCGGGTGCCGCGATCGGGTTGGTCAGTGGGGCGTTGCTGCTGGTCACCGGTGTGGACCTCATCGCCCGCCTGCTGTCGGCGACGCTGGTGGTCGCCCTGGCCGCCTGGATCACGCGCGGGCTGCACTGGGACGGCCTGGCCGATGTCGCGGACGGCCTCGGCAGCGGGGCACCGCCGGACCACGCGCGCGAGATCATGCGCCGCTCGGACATCGGGCCGTTCGGGGTGCTGGTGCTCGGGTTCACGGTTGCCCTGCAGGTCCTGTCACTCGCCCAGCTACCCGCCGGGGCGCCGGCGTTGGCCGCCTGGGTGCTGGCCGTGACCATGGGACGCCTGGCGGTCGTGGTCGCGTGCGGGCCATGGGCGCGGGCGGCTCGCGCTGACGGGCTCGGGGCGATGGTCATCGGTTCGGTGACCCCCGCCCGGCTGGTGGTGGCGGGGGTGGTCTCGGCCGTGGTGGCCGTCGCCGCTGCCGGGGCCGGACCGCTGCCCTGGCCGACCGCCCTGCTGTGGGGGCCGCTGGCGGCCGTCGGGGTCGCGCTCGGGCTGGGGTGGCTGGCCCGGCGTCGGTTCGGCGGCAGCACCGGGGATGTCCTGGGCGCGACCGTGGAGCTGGCCACCGTCGCGGTGCTGCTGGTCCTGGCCCTGCAGTAGGTCCCCCGCCCGATTCTGCGGCTCCCGCGGACACTCGCGGCGCGCCGGGTGTAACGCGCACCCCCATCCCGGGAACATGTGGGTATGAAGCGACTCCCCGTGGTCCTGATCCTGACCGTCGGCCTCCTGGCCGCCTGCGCGCGTACCGCCGACCCGGCCGCGGACGGAGCCGACCCGGCCGGCGGCGGCAGCCGGCGACTCGCCCGTGAGCTCGGACATGGTCAAGCCCGTCGGCGGTGACCTACGGGTCGGCGAGCCCTGGTACCTCGTGGGCGGCATGCTCGAGCAGCCCACGTCGGCCGAGGTCACACTCACCTTCGACGAGTCCACCGTCGCCGGCCAGGGGCCGGTCAACAGCTACTCTGCCGACTACACGGCCACGTCGACCGGTGGCCTGACCTTCGGGGTGTTCGCCTCCACGCTCATGGCGGGTCCCGATGCGCAGATGGCCGCGGAGGCCGAGATCCTGGCCACCCTGGCGAAGGTGGACGGCTACACGACGGTGGAGGCCGGCGAGCTGTACCTCTTCGACGGGGAGATGAATGTCCTGACCTACTCGGCCACCCCGGTCGCCGACGACCCGATGACCCCGTCGGACGACGCGCTGGCCATGGCCACCGAGGTGCTCGGCATGACCGAGGCGCAGGCGCAGGCGGCGGTCGAGGCGGCAGCGTTGACGTTCCGGGTCGTCTCCCGCGACGGCGAAGGGCTGGCCGTCACCGACGACTACAGCGTGAGCCGGATCAACGTCGCGATCGTCGACGACACAGTCACCGAGGCCACAATCGGTTGATCGCCGTCGGGGCGTGGGTCGTGGGCACGCTGAGGGGCGCCCACCTCTGCGCTACTTCGGGGACGACTCCACGAACGGAAGTCGGACGATCCGCGCCGGGACCGCCCGGCCGCGGATGTCGATCGCGACCTCGTCGCCGAACGTCAGGGCCGGGTCCACCAGGGCCAGCGCGACACCCGCCTTGAGGGTCGGGGAGAACGTGCCGGAGGTGGTTTCACCGGCAGCGGACCCGTCGGGTCGCTGAACGGGCATGTGCGCCCGCGGCACGCCACGGCCCTCCAGCAGCAGCCCTCGCAGCGCCCGGGGCCGGCCCGCAGCACGTTGGGCCACCAGGGCCTCGCGCCCCACGAACTCCGGCTTGTCCCAGCCGACCGCCCACGCGAGCCCGGCCTCAACCGGCGTGATCGATATGGACAGGTCCTGGCCGTGCAACGGGTAGCCCATCTCGGTGCGCAGGGTGTCGCGCGCGCCCAGCCCGCAGGGGGTGGCGTGGGCGGCGACCTGCGCCCACAGCGCCGGCAGGGCCTGCACCCCGATGATCACCTCGTACCCGTGCTCGCCGGTGTAGCCGGTGCGGCAGATCACCGCAGGGATGCCGTCGAACTCAGCGGAGGTGAAGGCCATGTAGGGCAGATCGTCGTCGGGATCGAGCAATCCGAGGGCGGCCATCACGTCGCGACTGCCCGGGCCCTGGATCGCCAGGATCCCCTCCGCCTCGTGCAGGTCGGTGAGCGTGATGGCCTCCGGCAGCCCCGCGCGCAGCGCGTCGCGCACAGTCGCAGCGTTCGCCGCGTTCGGCACGATCCGCACCTCGTCGTCGCTGAGGCGGTAGACGATCAGGTCGTCGACGACCCCACCGGATTGCGTGCACAGCATCGAGTACTGGGCCTGGCCAGCGCCGATGCGGTCCAGGTCGTTGGCCAGGAGCCGGTTGAGCGCGGACGCAGCGCCGGGGCCGGACAGCACCAGCTTGCCCATGTGCGACACGTCGAACACGCCGACCGCCGTCCGCACGGCTGTGTGCTCGGCCACGACACCCGTCGGGTACTCGATGGGCATCTCCCAGCCGCCGAAATCGGCCATCTTGGCCCCCGCAGCGCGGTGGGTCTCGGTCAGGGCGGTCCGGCGAAGGGTCACGCGCCGCAGCCTACGCGGGGGGCCCAACCCCGCGCCCGTTCACGTCGATCCGGGCATGGCCGACAAGGCCCACCGCCAGCCTCGCGCCCGCTCGCGTCGGAAGACGCGGTCGGCCGGGGCACCTTTCGACGGGAGGGAGCGCGAGGTTGCGTTCCCAGAGCATGAGCCGATCCCCAGGGGTCGGCATCCGACACGAACCGGCGCGAGGTTCGCCGATCCACCTGCGGCGGCCCGCGACCACCCAATACGGTGGGACCCATGACGAACCCCACCCTCTCCCTGAGCACGTCCCTGCGCGGTGTCGACCTGCTGGTCGTCGGCATCGCGAAGGGCCCCGACGGACCGCTGGTCGCAGCAACCCCAGCGCTGTCCTCCGAGCAGCAGTCGGCACTGACGGTGGCCGCTGCCTCCATCGGCGCGACCGGCAGGTCCGACGAGGTCCTGCGCCTGCCCGGCGAGTCCTTCGGGCTGCCCCCAGTGATGACCACCGGGCTCGGCGACCTTGCCGAGGCCTACCCGGAGGAGACCCTGCGCCGGGCAGCTGGGGCCGCCCTTCGGGCCGCGTCGTCGAGGGCGGTCGCCGTTGCCCTGCCCACTGGCGACGCCTCCGGCCCGGTGGAGGCAGCTGGCCTTGGGGCGTACATCGGCGCCTACCGGTACCCGGGCAAGCCCGCCGGGGAGTCCCCCCGTCCCGCCCCCATGAAGCTGACGGTCCTGGTGGGCGCCACCAAGGGCCTCAAGCCGGCGGCCACCCGGGCGCAGGTGATCGGTGAGGGCGTCCACCTGGCCCGACGCCTGGTCGACACCCCGCCCGGGGCCCTGCCCCCGTCAGCGCTGGCGGCCGAGGCCGTGACCGCCGTGGCGGGCACGGGCGTCACGGTCGAGGTCCTCGACGAGAGGGCCCTGCGCAAGCAGGGGTTCGGCGGGATCATGGCCGTTGGTCAGGGGTCGGCGAACCCCCCGCGCCTGGTCCGGCTGTCCTACGCCCCGGCGGGGGCCAGCACCCACCTGGCGCTGGTGGGCAAGGGGATCACGTTCGACTCCGGCGGCCTGTCCCTCAAGCCGCCGGCGGGAATGATCACGATGAAGTGCGACATGGCCGGATCAGCGGCGGTGCTGGCGGCCGTGCGGGCGATCGCGCAGCTGGGCGTCCCGCTGCGGGTCACCGCCTACCTGGCGATCGCCGAGAACATGCCCAGCGGGGCTGCCCAGCGCCCCGGCGACGTGATCACGGCATACGGCGGAAAGACCGTCGAGGTGCTCAACACCGACGCCGAGGGCCGCCTGGTGATGATGGACGCGCTGGTCCGCTGCGGCGCCGATGAACCCGACGCGATCATCGACGTCGCCACCCTGACCGGCGCCCAGGTGGTCGCCCTGGGCGCGCGGATCGCCGGGATCATGGGCAACGACGACGGCTGGCGCGACGAGGTGCACGCCGCGGCCGAGGCTGCCGGGGAGCTGTCGTGGCCGATGCCGATCCCCGAGGAGTTGCGCCCGTCGCTCGAGTCGCCCGTGGCCGACCTGGCCAACATCGGTGAGCGCAACGGCGGGATGATGACCGCGGCGGCGTTCCTGCGGGAGTTCGTCCCCGAGGGGGTGCCCTGGGCGCACATGGACATCGCCGGCCCGGCCTTCGTCGACGGCTCGCCGCCATGGGCGTACAACGGCAAGGGCGCGACCGGGTACGGCGTGCGGACCCTGGTGTCGGTCGCCGAGCGGCTCGCGGGCCAACGCGACTGAGGGCACCACTCGCCGGGCACGCCCCGCGGGCCCCGGTGGCGCCCCACAACGGCGCAACTGCTGGCAGGATGTGCGTGCGCACCCGCGCCGGCGGGCGCGAGCGCTGTCGCACCCCGATCAGAAAGGTCCCCACGTGGCCGACAACCAGTTCGATGTCGTGATCCTCGGCGGAGGCAGCGGCGGCTACGCCTGCGCCCTGCGGGCATCCCAGCTCGGGCTCTCCGTGGCCCTCATCGAGAAGGACAAGCTCGGCGGCACCTGCCTGCACCGCGGCTGCATCCCGACCAAGGCGCTGCTGCACGCCGCCGAGGTGGCCGACACCGCCCGTGAGAGTGAGCAGTTCGGGGTCAGCACCACACTCAACGGGATCGACATCGGCAAGGTCAACGCCTACCGCGACGGCGTCGTCGGTCGGCTCTACAAGGGCCTGCAGGGCCTGGTCAAGAGCCGCGCGATCACCTACGTCGAGGGTTCCGGCCGGCTCACCGCGGCCAACACGGTGGAGGTGGACGGCACCACCTACACGGGGCGCAACGTCGTCCTGGCGACCGGCTCGTACGCCCGCAGCCTTCCCGGCCTCGACATCGGCGGCAGGGTCATGACCAGCGACCAGGCGCTGACCCTGGACTACATCCCCGCCAGCGTGATCGTGCTCGGCGGCGGTGTGATCGGCGTGGAGTTCGCCTCCGTGTGGAAGTCCTTCGGCTCGGACGTGACCATCATCGAGGCGCTTCCGCGGCTGGTGCCGGCGGAGGACGAGTCGTGCTCGAAGGCCCTCGAGCGGGCCTTCCGCAAGCGCAAGATCGCCTTCACGACCGGTGTGCGCTTCGCGAGCGTCACGCAGGACGACAACGGCGTGGTGGCCACCCTCGAGGACGGGTCGACCCACTCCGCGGAGATCATGCTGGTGGCCGTCGGCCGTGGTCCCAACGCCTCGGGCATGGGATTCGAGGAGGTCGGGGTGGCCATGGACCGCGGCTGGGTGCTGGCCGACGAGCGCCTGCGCACCAACGTCCCCGGAGTGTTCGCCGTGGGCGACATCGTGCCCGGGCTGCAGCTGGCCCACCGCGGGTTCCAGCAGGGCATCTTCGTCGCCGAGGAGATCGCCGGGCTCAACCCGCCGCCCATCGACGAGCTGGGCATCCCCCGCGTCACCTACTGCGAGCCGGAGATCGGCTCGATCGGGCTGACCGAGGCCCAGGCCAAGGAGAAGTTCGGCGCCGAGGCGGTGGAGTCCTACGAGTACAACCTCGGCGGCAACGGCAAGAGCCAGATCCTGGCGACCACCGGCTTCATCAAGCTGGTGCGTCGGGTCGATGGGCCCGTGGTCGGGGTCCACATGGTGGGAGCCCGGATCGGCGAGCAGATCGGCGAGGCCCAGCTGATCTACAACTGGGAGGCCTACCCCGCCGAGGTGGCATCCCTCGTGCACGCCCACCCCACCCAGAACGAGGCACTCGGCGAGGCGCACCTGGCGCTGGCCGGCAAGCCCCTGCACGCGCACGCCTGACCCCCACCCGCAATCCGAAGGAGCACCACGCAGATGTCGGTCACCGTCACCATGCCGCAGCTCGGCGAGAGCGTCACCGAGGGCACCGTCACCCGCTGGCTCAAGCAGGTCGGTGAGGAGGTGCGCGCCGACGAGCCCCTCGTGGAGGTCTCCACCGACAAGGTCGACACCGAGATCCCGGCACCCGCCTCCGGCGTCCTGCTGTCCATCGCCGCGGGCGAGGACGAGACCGTCGCCGTCGGTGCGCCGCTGGGTGTGATCGGCGCTTCCGGCGAGGCTCCGACGACCGCGGCCCCCGCCGCGCCCGCTGCCCCCGAGGCTGCCGCGCCCGCGCCGGCCGCTGTGGCGGCACCTGCGCCTGTGCCGGCCGTGGCCGCTCCCCCGGCCCGACCGGCCGTGGCCCCGGCCGCTGCGGCGGCTGCAGCCGCGCTGGGCGCCGTGCCCCCGGATCCGAACCCGCCCCGCTCGGGCAGCCACGCGGTCGCCGGCACCGAGACCCCCGTCATCCTGCCCGCGCTCGGTGAGTCGGTGACCGAGGGCACCGTGACCCGGTGGCTGAAGAAGGTCGGCGACATGGTCTCGGCCGACGAGCCCCTGCTGGAGGTGTCCACCGACAAGGTCGACACCGAGCTGCCCGCCCCGAGCTCGGGGATGCTGCTGGAGATCCGGGTCCTCGAGGACGAGACGGCGGAGGTCGGCCAGACGCTGGGCGTCATCGGGACCCCGGCTCCGGCCGGGGCACCGGCACCCGAGCCTGTCGCTCCCCCGGCGCCTGTCGTGGCGGCCCCGGAGGTCGCTGCTCCCGCACCTGCCGCGCCGGCCGCCCCCGCGGTCGCCGAGGTGGCGCCCCCCGTCGAGGCTGCCCCCGCCGGGGCGCACGCCAGCGCCGCACCCTCGGACCTGTACGTGACCCCCCTGGTCCGCAAGCTCGCCGCCCAGTCGGGGGTCGACCTGTCGACCGTCCGGGGGACCGGAGTTGGCGGTCGGATCACCAAGCAGGACATCTTCGACGCCAAGAACCGCCCTGCGGGTGCTGGGGCGGCCCGCCGCACCCGCGGCAGCCCCGGCACCCACGCCGGCCGCCGTCGCGCCTGCTGCCCCCTCCATCGCTGCTCCTGTCGCCGCGGTGGCACCGGCTCCCACGGCCGCACCGGCCGCGGCTGCGGCTGCGCCCGCAGCTGATGGCTCGCGGACGGAGAAGCTCACGCGCCTGCGCAAGGTCATCGCCGAGCGGATGGTCGAGTCGCTGCACGTCTCGGCGCAGTTGACCACGGTCGTCGAGGCCGACGTCACCCGGATCGCCGCACTGCGCGCCAAGCACAAGAACTCCTTCCAGGCGCGCGAGGGCGTGAAGCTGTCGTTCATGCCGTTCTTCACGAAGGCGATCATCGAGGCCCTGAAGGCCTACCCCGTCGTCAACGCCTCGATCGACCAGGCCGCCGGAACCGTCACCTACCACGACGCCATCCACCTGGGGATCGCCGTGGACACCGAACGCGGACTGCTGGTGCCGGTCGTGCGCGACGCCGACGACCTCAACCTCGGCGGGCTCGGCCGCAAGATCGCCGACATCGCCGAGCGGACGCGGACCAACAACGTGTCCCCCGACGAGCTGTCCGGTGGGACGTTCACGATCACGAACACCGGCAGCCGTGGGGCGCTGTTCGACACCCCGATCATCAACCAGCCGCAGGTCGCGATCCTCGGGCTGGGCGCGATCGTGCGCCGCCCGGTCGTGGTGGTCGACGAGACCGGGGCGGACTCCATCGCGATCCGCTCGATGGTCTACCTCGCCCTCACCTACGACCACCGACTGGTGGACGGTGCGGATGCCGCCCGCTTCCTGACCACGCTGAAGGCGCGACTGGAGTCCGGGGACTTCGAGTCGGAACTGGGCTGATGCGCATCGCCATCACGGGCGCCTCCGGCCTGATCGGCGGCGCCCTGGTCCCGCACCTGCGCGCCGAGGGCCACGAGGTCCTTCGGTTGGTGCGCGGTGCGCCGGCCGCGCCGGACGAGGTTCGCTGGGATCCGATGACCGGGTACGTCGACCTCGCCGCACTCGAGGGCGTGGATGCCGTCGTGCACCTGGCGGGGGCGGGAGTGGGAGACAACCGCTGGAGCGAGGCGTACAAGGCCGAGATCCGCGACTCGCGGGTCAAGGGGACGCAGACCATCGCCACAGCCATGACCCGGCTCGAGCAACCACCACGGGTTCTGGTGTCGGGTTCGGCGATCGGCTACTACGGGGACACCGGGTCCTCCGCCGTCGACGAGTCAGCCCCGCCCGGCGACGGCTTCCTTGCCGGGGTCGTCGTCGACTGGGAGGCGGCGGCCGACCCGGCCCGCGAGGCGGGGATCCGCGTGGTGCATCCGCGCACCGGGCTTGTGATCGCCGGCCGCAGCCGCGTGTGGCGAGGCTTCCAGCGCCCCTCCCTCTCGTTGAGCCTCCTATGGCCGATCTTCACCCTCGGGGTCGGCGGGCGGCTGGGCAACGGCCAGCAGTGGTGGTCATTCATCTCCCTGCGCGACGAGGTGCGGGCGCTGGCCCATCTGCTCGACAATCTCGAGGGCCCGGTGAACCTGACCGCCCCCAACCCCGTGACGAACGCCGAAGCAACGCGGGCCCTGGGCGAGCTGCTGCGTCGCCCGACCGTCCTGCCCGTCCCGGCGAAGGTGCTGGAGATCGCGCTCGGGGAGTTCTCCTCCGAGATCCTTGGCAGCGTCCGCGTCCTGCCGACCCGACTGCTCGAGGTGGGCTTCGAGTTCCAGGACCCCACGATCGACAAGGCTCTGGCCTGGGCGCGCTCCACCCGCTGATTGTCACGGGGCGTTGCCCGACGATGGGATCGGCACGACCTCGGCCACGCGCCAGCCTGCGTCCGGATCCGATGATGGGTCCACCCGGCTCAGCGTGACCACCCAGCGCACCAGCCCCGCCCGCTCGACCTGCTGGACGACCACTCCCCCGGCGTCGACCAGCGAGTAGGCCCCGCGCCGGTCGACGATCTGGACCTGGGCGTGGTCCCCGTCGACCTCCGCCCCCTCGACGGCCACCAGCGCCGACTCCAACCCCTCGGGACGCAGTCCACTGGCGGCCAGGTCGCCGATGAGGGCGGAATCCTGGCGCCAGGCCGGGGACTCGGGCTCGGCGTAGCCGGGCAGCAGCGCGGCATCCACCTCGGCGAACGCACGGACCCGGCGCCGGTCGAGCTCGACCAGGACCGCCCACCAGTCCGGGGGCGGATCCGCCGGATCCACAGCCGTGGCTGTGGGGCGCAGCGACGCATCGGGCGGTGGGACGACGGGCGCATCCAGCCCCACGTCGGGGGGCGCGGGCGAGGCCGACGCCACCCACTCCGGGCCCAGTGCCCCGGCGCCGGCGCCGCCCTCACCTGCCGCCCACGCGACGCCGCCGATCGCCGCGAGGGCCACCACCGCCAACCCCACCGCACGACCGGGGATCAGGCGACGCCAGCTCCGACGCCTCGTTCGGGCGTCCCCCGTGCGCCCGGACGAGGAGCCGGAGCCTGAACCGGGGGCGGCGCCGGGCTCCCCCAGCGCCTCCGGCGCCGAAGCGCGCACCCCACGTCCGGCCAGGCCCAGCGACGCCGGCGCGCCGTCGCGCTGCGACACCCCGGGGATGCTGCTGCGCCACGCCACCGGCCGCCCACTCGCCCCGTCCACGGCTGCACCCTCCCCCGTAGTCGTCGATCCGGCAATCACTCATCCACAGCCCGGCGAAGGCCACCAACACGCCCCCGGCGCGGGCACCGGAGCCAACTGCGGTCCGCTCGAACCCGACCCAGCCGGTAGCGTTCCCCCGTGACCCTGCGCGTCGAGGTGGCTGAGGACCCTGTGGACTACCAGCGGGCCTGGGACCAGCAGCGCGCGTGGCACACCCAGGTCGTCGAGGGCACGATGCCCGACCTCCTCTGGCTGCTCGAGCATCCGCCGGTGTACACCGCGGGCCGGCGCACCGAGCCGTTCGACCGCCCCCTGGACGGCACGCCGGTCATCGACGTCGACCGTGGCGGGAAGATCACGTGGCACGGCCCCGGCCAGCTCGTGGGCTACCCGATCCTGCGCCTGCCCGACCCGATCGACGTCGTGGCCCACGTGCGCCGGATGGAGGCGCTGCTGATCGACGTGTGCGCCGCACTGGGGGTCACCGCCGGGCGCGTCGAGGGCCGCTCCGGCGTCTGGATCCCTGCCGACGACCGGGGTGGCGAGCGCAAGGTCGCGGCGATCGGCGTGCGGGTCTCCCGGGGTGTCACGATGCACGGCTTCGCCCTGAACTGCGACCCCGACCTGGCCTGGTACGACCGGATCGTCCCGTGCGGGATCCGGGATGCGACGGTCACCTCGCTGTCCGTGGAGCTCGGACGCGACGTCACTGTCGGCGAGGTGCGCCCCCTCGTCGAGGAGCGCGCTGGGCAGCTCCTCGGGCGCTGAGCCGACTGCGCCTGCGGCCGGCGACGCGTAGGCTCTGGGACTGTGACTGCACCTGACGGCCGGCGGCTGCTGCGCATCGAGGCGCGCAACACCGAGGTCCCCATCGAGCGCAAGCCCGAGTGGATCAAGACCCGCGCGCGCACCGGCCCGGAGTTCATGGCGATGCGCGAGCGCGTGGCCGGCGCAGGGCTGCACACCGTCTGCCAGGAGGCGGCCTGCCCCAACATCTACGAGTGCTGGGAGGACCGCGAGGCCACGTTCCTCATCGGCGGGGCCCAGTGCACACGGCGATGCGACTTCTGCCAGATCGACACCGGCAGGCCCGAGCCACTGGACCGCGACGAGCCGCGCCGGGTCGCGGAGTCCGTGGCGACGATGGGCCTGCGCTACGCCACGGTCACGGGGGTGGCCCGCGATGACCTTCCCGACGAGGGTGCGTGGCTGTACGCCGAGACCGTCCGGGCGATCCACGAGCGCAACCCCGGCTGCGGCGTCGAGGTCCTGATCCCGGACTTCTCGGCGAACCCGGAGCTCCTGGCCGAGGTGTTCTCCGCCACGCCCGAGGTGCTCGCGCACAACCTGGAGACGGTCCCGCGGATCTTCAAGCGGATCCGACCGGCGTTCCGGTACGAGCGCTCGCTGGACGTCATCACCCAGGCGCGCGGTGCCGGGCTGGTCACCAAGTCGAACCTGATCCTGGGCATGGGCGAGGAGATCCCCGAGGTGCATGAGGCACTGGCCGACCTGCGGGCCGCCGGGTGCGACCTGATCACGATCACCCAGTACCTGCGACCCACGCCACGCCACCACCCGGTGGAGCGCTGGGTCCGCCCGGAGGAGTTCGTCGCGCTGGCCGAGGTCGCCCGGGAGCTGGGCTTCCTGGGGGTCATGAGTGGGCCGCTGGTCCGTTCCTCCTACCGCGCCGGGCGGCTGCACGCGCAGGCCATCGCCGCCCGCACCGCCGGGTAGAATCCCGCCCATGTCGAAGATGGGCAACCGTGTCCGCGTGATCCGTGACAACTACCGGATGGCCAAGGAGCACGATCCCAAGCTGGGGTGGATCCTGCTGGGCATCCTGGTGCTGGGCATCGCGATCACGGCCGGGATCATCGCCGCCTTCGGCAATCCGATCACGTGGGCGATCGTCGGGACGTCCACCACGCTCGTGATCCTGTCGCTCGTGTTCAGCCGGCGGGCGATGCGCTCGGCCTACAAGTCGCTGGAGGGCAAGCCCGGCGCAGCGGTGGCCATCGTGCAGAACATGGCCAAGCAGGGCTGGGGCATCACCGCGGCGGTGGCGGCCAACAAGCAGCAGGACCTGGTCCACCGTGCTGTCGGCCGCCCGGGGATCGTCCTCATCGGGGAGGGCACCAGCCCGGCTCTGCCATCCCTGATGGCCACCGAGCGCAAGCGCACCGCCCGGTTCGTCTCCGAGGCGCCCATCACCGAGATCACGATCGGCCCCGAGGAGGGCCAGGTCGCGATCGCCAAGCTCGACAAGCACCTGCGCAAGATGCCCAAGGTGCTCGCCCCCGGCGAGGTCACGACCCTGCGCAAGCGCCTCGACGCACTGGCCAGCACGCCGGTGCCGATCCCCAAGGGCCCGATGCCCAAGAGCGGTCGGGTGCCGCGCGGCGGCAAGCTGCGCTGAGCCGTGGACGGCAGCGACGCGAGCTCGTCCACGGACGGCCCGCCGCCGGCGGAGGACGTCTTTCGCGGGCAGCGACTGGGCCTTCCCGAGTCCGGCCCCGGGTCGATGGCCACCTTCGGTCGCCGGGTGGTGGCCCTGTTCATCGACTGGATGGCGGCCCTGCTGATCTCCCGCGCGCTCGTGGGCACTCCGCAGACCCTCCTGGAGTCCTTCGCGACCCTGATCATCTTCGCCCTGGAGGTCACGATCCTGACCTGGTTGTGGGGCTCGTCGTTCGGCCAGCGCCTGGTGGGGATCCGCGTGGTGGGTCGCACGCGTCGCCTCGGGCTGGTGGGCGCGGCGCTGCGGACCGTCCTGATCTGCATCGTGATACCGCCGGTGATCTGGGATGCCGACGGTCGTGGCCTGCACGATCGGGCCGTGGACAGCGTGGTCGTCCGCGCGTGATCCGCGGGTCCCGCGCCGGGTCGGGGACCCGCCTCGGACCACCCGTAACGCGCAGGAAACAATAGGGACACGGACGGGAAATCGAGCCCTCATAGCGTCCAGAGCGCAACGGCAGCCCCGGTGGCTGCCAATCCCGGACCCACACCTGGGTCGCATCACGCGCCCCTGCAACCAGGAGGTTGGTTTGTTCAGCACCGCGGACGAAGTCCTCAAGTTCATCAAGAAGGAGGACGTCCAGTTCGTCGATGTCCGCTTCTGCGACCTGCCCGGCGTCATGCAGCACTTCAACGTGCCCGCCCAGGGACTCCCCGAGGAGTTCTTCACCGAGGGCCAGATGTTCGACGGATCCTCGATCCGCGGATTCCAGGCCATCCACGAGTCGGACATGAAGCTCATCCCCGACCTGGGCAGCGCCTACCTCGACCCCTTCCGGGTCGAGAAGACCCTGATCATCAACATGTCGATCCGTGACCCGTTCACCGACGAGCCGTACAGCCGGGACCCGCGCAACATCGCGATGAAGGCCGAGGCGTACCTGCAGTCGACCGGGATCGCCGACACCGCGTTCTTCGCGCCCGAGGCGGAGTTCTACATCTTCGACTCGGTGCGCTTCGAGACCAAGCAGAACGCCGGCTACTACTTCATCGACTCCGTCGAGGGCAAGTGGAACTCGGGCGCGGAGTACGAGGAGGATGGCACCCCGAACCGCGGGTACAAGACCCCCTACAAGGGTGGCTACTTCCCGGTCCCGCCGGTCGATCACTTCGCCGACCTGCGCGACCAGATGAGCCTCAAGCTCGCCGAGGTCGGCCTGACCGTCGAGCGCGCCCACCACGAGGTCGGCACCGCCGGCCAGGCGGAGATCAACTACCGCTTCGACTCGCTGGCCAAGGCCGCCGATGACGTCATGAAGTTCAAGTACGTCATCAAGGGCGTGGGCTGGGAGGCCGGCAAGTCCGTGACCTTCATGCCGAAGCCGATCTTCGGCGACAACGGCTCGGGCATGCATGTGCACCAGTCGCTGTGGAAGGACGGCAAGCCGCTGTTCTACGACGAGGCCGGCTACGGCGGACTGTCGGACATGGCACGTTGGTACATCGGCGGCCTGCTCAAGCACGCGCCCTCGCTGCTGGCGTTCACGAACCCGACGGTGAACTCCTACCACCGTCTGGTCCCCGGCTACGAGGCCCCGGTCAACCTGGTCTACAGCCAGCGCAACCGCTCGGCGTGCATCCGCATCCCGATCACTGGCTCGAACCCGAAGGCCAAGCGCATCGAGTTCCGCGTGCCCGACCCGTCGAGCAACCCGTACCTGGCGTTCTCGGCGATGCTGATGGCCGGCTTGGACGGCATCAAGAACAAGATCGAGCCCCGCGAGCCGGTCGACAAGGACCTCTACGAGCTGCCCCCGGACGAGGCTGCGGACATCCCGCAGGTTCCCGGCTCGCTGCCCGAGGTTCTCGACGCGCTCGAGGCCGACCACGCCTACCTGACCGAGGGCGGCGTGTTCACCGACGATCTGATCGAGACGTGGATCGCCTACAAGCGGGCCAATGAGGTGGACCCCATCCGCCTGCGCCCGCACCCGCACGAGTTCGAGCTGTACTACGACATCTGATCGAACTGGCGCTTGACCTGCGACGATGCCCCTAGTGGGTAGCCGTCGGTAGCAGATCGCTAGCAGGAACCCTCCGCGAGCAATCCGCGGGGGGTTCCTGCACATTCAGGCGGCGCTCTGCCCCGGCGACCGAGTAGCGACCCGCCGGGCGGGGGCGGTCATCCCCCACGGAAGCCGTGACAGTCGGACCACGGGTCGTCGGCCTCCCGCTCGAGGGACTGGACCAGGCACTCACCCACGACCAGGCACGAGTCGCACGCCGACCGAGCAGCCCGGTCAATACTCTGACCGTGCTCCGGGTAGAACCACGCCAGAGGCATCCGCGCACGCGGAAGACTCCCACTATGGGTCGGGCTACACCGGCGACCCACCCGGGTTGTTGGGCCTACTCACTAGCACTGCAGGAGCTCCTCGCAGCGCACCCGCATCCGGACCGCGAAGTTGGTGCCGTGCGATCCGGGGAGCCGCCACGTTGTGACTCCCAGCGCGTCACCGTTGCGGTCAAGTAGTGGGCCGCCGGGGTTGCCGGGGTTGATCACGGCATCACGTCAAGCGGCGGGCGATCTCCCCAACTGCCGACGGCGCCGATTGTCCGGTGCCATCGAAGAGGCCCAGACCCGATCAGATGTCGCAGCCCCAGCCGTCGCCATCGGCGTCGAGGCGGTGGTAGTCGGTTCCGGTGATCTGGATCGGCTTGTACTGGTTCGGGATGTCACCGCAGTCCAGGTCCGGTCCCGATTGGTTCCAGGCCCCATCCACCACCTGTCCAGTACCGGTGGGACCGCCTGTGCTGCCGGTGATGCTGCCCACCCACGCGGAACCGCCGCACACGTCCCTCTTGGCCTTGTCCCACCGTACGTAGTTCGCCTGTTTGGGGTGCCAGGCGTAGCCGTCGCGGCTGTCGTAACGGGCCTTGGCGAAGCCGCCCTTGATCTGCGCTCCGCCCAGGTCCGTGCCTTTGTAGGACAGGTAGCGGAGGATGCGGCCGTAGCGGTCCTTGTTGTCGGTGCCACCGCCGGGATGGGTCAGGCGGACGGTGGAACCCCGCGGCGCGAGTCGCTTGGCCTTGCTCGTGGCCGCTTGGTTGCCGCACGAACCGCGCTCCGGAGTGTCGATTCCGATGACCCGGACGGTGCCCTTGGTGGTGACGACGGTGTCCCCGTCCACGACCCGGATCACCTTCGCCGTGGTCGCGGAGTCCGCGGCCGATGCCAGGGATGCTGGCGCGAGCGCCAACGCCCCGGCGACGGCGGCTGTGATCAGCGCTCGCACGCGATGCCGTCCTTGTCGCGGTCCAGTCCCTTGTTGCGGTCGTACAACGCGGCCCGCACCTTCGGGCTGTATGAGCTGTCTGCCCGGACCTTCTTCCCGCTGACCGTCTTCATGTTCACGGCCTTGCCTGTGCGGGCGACCCCACCGGCATACTCCTTGTTCAGCGCCGTGCAGTTCTTGTAGTTCTTCACGGGCGCGGCCTGCGCAGCTGGAGCGGCGAACGCCGCGACCGTGAACACCATGGCACTGGCGCCGAGGCCGGCGACAATCTTCGTTGACTTCATGTCCATCACCTTCGTTGGGTGGTCGACCAGGGTCGTGGTCGATGGCTCCGGGCGCCGGGCTTGTGGGCGGAGTCGGAGCGGATCTCTGTCGGGGGCCCGCGTGCTAGGGAACCCACTCGGCGGTCCGGGTTCTGCTTGCGTGGGTTCGCCGTTCCCCCGTCGCATCAACTGACTAATACCCCCCGGTCGGGCTGGTGAACCGGGACGTAGGTCCCGACTTCGATGCAGGCAACGTGCGGGCCAGCCCGAGCCCGCCTCAGGGAGTAGCTACGTCACGAGGAACGCCTCCTAAGCATCAGGACACAAGACCCGGCAGACTAGACACGCCAAGACGTGGCCTCAGATCCGCCCGTCGCATCGGCACCAAATTCGAACGTCGCCGACAACCGGGCGGCTCCGGTGATCATCTGCAGGGCGTCAGCAGCATTTGCACTACATCGACGTCCTGCATGCTTCCCGGCATGGTGCCCCCCCCGCACACTTCGGCTTCAGCGGCACTGGCACGGCGACAGGGAGTTGGCCGCACCGGAGCGGCTTCCGGACCGGCCCCACACAGCGGGCGGGTACTACACGCTCAACGGCTTCACCGTCTGCTTCGGCGCATGCAAGATGGGGCCGAACAGCCAGGTCAACTTCCAGGAGGGCCAGACAGTAACGGGTTTCCAGGTGGCGGGGTGCGGAGCTGACTCGGGCTATCCGTAGTGGTAGCGGCAGGCGGCGATGCGCACCGCGTCGCCGGCGATCTTGTAGACCAGGCGGTGCTCATCGGTGATGCGTCGTGACCAGTACCCGGCGAAGTCGTGCTTGAGCGCTTCGGGCTTGCCGATCCCGTCGTTGCCGCGGCGCTGGATGTCAGCCAGGAGGGTGTTGATGCGTGTGAGGACCCGGCGGTCCTGGGCCTGCCACCACAGGTAGTCCTCCCAGGCGTTCTCGTCCCAGACGAGCAGCACGTCAGGCGGTCTCGACCGGGTCGTGGGCGACGCCCCGCCCGGCTTCCAGCCGCTCCATCGCATCAAGCAGGCGGCGGGCATTGGCTGGCGAACGCATCAGGTAGGCCGTCTCCTTGAGCGACTCATAGTCCTCGAGGGAGACCACGACCACGGGCTCGTGACCAGCGCGGGTGATGACGACTTCCTCGCGGTCGTTGATCACGCCATCGAGCATCTCGGCATAGCGCGCTCGCGACTCGGTGTAGCTCATCGTCTTCATCCCGGACCTCCTGTACGGAAAACTGTACGCCGTTGGCGTGCGCATGCGCAACTGCCCGGCCGCTACCGTCCAGCAGGGCCACGTGCCCCCCCTATCGGCGCCTGTCGCGCGCCCAGAAGGCGCCGGCACCAACGCCGGATCGCCGATTACCTTGTACGCCGGGTCTCGGGCCTGGGGGCCTTCGGCTCTGGGAGGGGGAGCCGGTCGCGGGGGATGATTGAGCGGAAGTGATGGCGATGACGGCGCGCTCCTGCCATCCGGGCGTCTCCGTGCTCATCCGGCCGTGACGGCGAACCAGCGACCCTCGGGGTCTGCGAATGCGAAGCTCCGCGTGCCCCCGTGCTCGCCTACCTCGCTCGCCTGCACACCACGCTCCACGAGGCCGGTGCGCGTGGCATCGAGATCGTCGACCGCGAAGGCGATCGAGGGTGTTGCGAGGTCGAGCCCGTCCGGGTTGTCCTTCATCAGTTCGAGCGGCACGAGCTCGAACGCGAAGGGCTGGTCGGCGAACCCGACCTGCGCGATCGTGAACGTGCCTGCCTCGGTGCGCCGCTTCTCGACCATCCCGATCTGGTCGACCCAGAACCTGCGACAGGCTTCCGCGTCGTTCACGTAGAGGACGACGTATCCCACTCTCATCTGCGACCCCCTGGGCCCTGCAAGGACGTGGACGCTGGCGTGTCCGTCGAGTCTAGTCGTATGTACGTCAGCGGCAGTGCGGCACACATCAACCGCCCTCGACACCAGGTGCGTCCTCCCGACGCGCGTGACTGTCAGAGCGGAGGTCACGGCCGGGCAGCCCTCTAGATTGGCGACCCGGGGACTCGGAGACTGTCCAACCCCGACGCGCTGGCCGACATCCGCGAAGCCGATGCCGCCTACCGCGCCGGTGACGTCGTCCGCGGCGTGGACGCCGTGCGCGCCCTGCGCCCTGACCGGGAGCGGCCCGTACGAACGTGTCGTCACCCAGCCCGCTGTCCGGGCGATCCAGACAGGGTTGCCCCTGCCCTGAAGCAGGGTGCCCCACATCCAGGGTGCCCCACATCCAGGGTGCCCCACATCCAGGGTGCCCCACATCGCGGCGTGCCGGGCGCGGCTCGAGTTCTGGCGTAGCCAGTCGTCCGTGTCGTCTGTGCGTGCTTGGCGTAGGTTCCCGGCATGGAGTTGACCTCACCGAGGAAGGCCCGGGCGGGCGACAAGGTCGCCGTGATGTCGCCCTCGTTCGCCGCACCCGGGGTCGCTCCCGAGATTCACGAGCAGGCCCTTGCACGGCTCACGGCGCTCACCGGGCTGGTGCCAGTGGAGTTCCCGACCACGCGCATGCTCGGCGCGTCACCTCGACAGAGGGCCGCGGACCTGAATGCCGCGTTCGCCGATCCCGAGATCCGCGCGGTGCTGGCCACCATCGGCGGCGAGGACCAGATCACTGTCATCCCGCACCTCGATGCCCGCCTCATCGTGGCCGATCCGAAACCCTTCCTGGGCTACAGCGACAACACCAACCTGCTCAACTGGCTGTGGACCAATGGCGTCGCCGGCTTCTACGGGGGATCCACCCAGGTCCACCTCGGACCTGGTCCGAACGTCGACCCGATCCATGCCCTGTCCCTTCGCGCAGCCCTGCTGACCGGCGAACACCTCGACCTCACCGATCCCGGGGAGTCCGAGGACATCGGGCGCGACTGGAACGACCCGCGAGCCCTGCACGAGTTCGGCGACCGCGAAGCGACAGAACCGTGGACGTGGGCGGGACCCGCGCGATCCGTCACGGGTCGGACGTGGGGTGGCTGCATCGAAGTCGTCCAGTGGATCCTGACCGCTGGACGGTTCCCGGCCGACCCCACGGTGCTCGACGGTGGGGTGCTGCTGCTGGAGTCGTCCGAGGAGCTCATCCCGGCCCGTGAGTTCGGCTGGATCGTCAGGTCGCTGGGTGAGCGTGGCATCCTCGGGGCTGTCGAAGCTGTTGTCGTCGCGCGACCGCCGACGTCCGACTTCACGGTCCGACCCTCAGCCGCCGAGAGGCGCGCGAGCCGCGACGAGCAACGAGACACGGTCATCGACATGGTGCACGCCTACAACCCTGACGCGGTGATCGTGGTCGGTCCACCGTTCGGCCACACCCGGCCGCAGTGGATAGTCCCCTACGGCGGGCGCATGACCGTGGACGGAGCCGGTCACCGACTGTCGGCCGACTACAGCTGAGCCCCGCCCCGCTCAGCGGCGCGGGAGGGCAGTCACGCCTGCTGCGGCGTGCGGAGCAGCTCGCTGTCGAGGCTGGCCGCCATAGTCGCCTGTGAGGCGGCGCGGCGGGGCCAGGTCCAGGCGGAGCGCAGGATGAAGGCCAGGAGCAGCACCTCGAGTCCGATGGACAGGCCGTAGAAGTAGGAGTAGCTCCAGGGCTCCCCTGCCGCGTTGTACACCGTGACGGGGATGTAGAGCGTTGCCACGACGAGGTTGACGGTGCGGTTGACACGGGCCGGCAGTGTCGTGCAGAGCAGGATCATGAGGATCGGGATGGCCATGAGCGTGAGCGCCATGGCGATGAAGGTTGGGCCGGTGTCGAACTCGTGGACGACGCCGGCCAGGATGTCGTCCACGAAGCCGGGCTTGTACAGGGCGAGGTAGTCGACGTAGATGTAGAGGAACATGAAGCTGGTCCATGCCGCTGCGAGCTTGGCCTGCACGGGCATGCGCAGATCCTCCAGCGGGCTCTCGGACGTCGGCTTCTCCAGCGCGGTGGGGGCTTGAGGCGTTCTCATCACAATGCTCCTTGGTCTGATCGGTTGGGTGTCTCCACCTTCATGGATGCCGGCGACGGGCACATCAGCCCCGGAGCCTGATCTGACCTGGCCGTTGGCCCAGTCGTCCTGTTGTACTTTCGGCTGATACGCCGATGACGCGGGCCGCCTAGGCTGATCAGGTGGCCACCGACGTACTGCGCTCGCTGTGGGTCGAACCTCGACCCGCGAACCCCCCGGACAGGGGACCTGGGGACTGGGCCCTGGTCGCGGCCTTCAGCTGCTGGTCGGTGGCAGAAGCGATGCTCCGCGAGGACATGGCGCCGCCTGCTCTGCTGGCCATCGCCACGTTCGCGGCCGTCGCACCCCTGCCGTGGCGACGTGTGCACCCGCTCGTCGCGGCTGCGGTCGCTTTCGGCCTGCTGACGGTGGTCGACATCGTCAGAATCCTCACCGGAGCCCAAGGCGCTCTGCCCTCGAGCGTCTCGGCAACCCTGGTCCTGACCTACGCCCTGTTCCGGTGGGGCTCCGGTCGGCAGGCCGCAGGCGGCGTGGGCGTGATCCTCGTCTGGCTGGCCGTCACCAACGTCGCCGACTCGACCAGCCTGGCCGATTCGGTCGCGGCATACGCGTTCTTCCTGTTCGCCGCAGCGCTGGGCGCCGCGGTCCGCTATCGCGCGAGGGTCCGCATCCGCGACATCGACGAAGCCAGGGCCCGCGAGCGCGAACAGCTCGCGCGTGAGCTCCACGACACCGTCGCCCATCACGTCTCGGGCATCGCCATCCAGGCCCAAGCAGGCCGTGCCGTCGCGGCCTCCCACCCCGAACGTGCCATCGAGGCCCTGGCCACCATCGAGGACGCGGCGACCCGCACCCTGACCGAGCTGCGCGCCATCGTCGGCGTGCTGCGCGCGCCCCAGGACACCGAGTTCGCGCCGCAGCCGGGCATGGCCGAGGTCGAGCAGCTGGCGACCGACGGTCAAGGGCATCCCATCGTCGAGGTGACGCTCGCCGGTGAGCTCGACGACCTCAGCCCCGCGGTCGGGGCCGCGATCTACCGCCTCGCCCAGGAGTCCATCACCAACGCTCGACGCCACGCCCGCCACGCCACCCATGTCGCGGTCGCGGTCACAGGCGATGACGACCAGGTCCGCCTGGTCGTCGACGACGACGGCTCGGCCGGCGTAGCCAGCCGCGCCCCAGCCGGCTACGGACTGATCGGCATGCACGAGCGCGCCACACTGCTCGGCGGCACCTTCCACGCCGGCCCCACCGCCGACCGGGGCTGGCGGGTCGAGGCGAACCTGCCCCGAACCGGGACACCACGATGACCATCAGGGTCCTCATCGCAGACGACCAGCCCATCGTGCGCAGCGGACTGACGATGCTGCTCGACGCCCAACCCGACATCGAAGTCATCGGCGCAGCCGCCGACGGGCGCGAGGCAGTCCGCCTGGCGCTCCAGCTGCGACCCGACGTCGGCCTGTTCGACATCCGGATGCCACTGATGGACGGCATCGAAGCCACCCGCCGACTCGCCGGTCCCGACGTCACCGACCCACTGCCGATCGTGGTCATCACCACCTTCGACCTCGACGAGTACGTCCACGGCGCCCTCAAAGCCGGCGCCCGCGGATTCCTGCTCAAGGACGCCGGACCCGCCCTGCTGACCCAGGCCATCCACGCCGCCGCCGACGGGGACGCACTGATCGCCCCCAGCGTGACCGTCCGACTCCTCGCCGCATTCGCGCACTCAACAGCCGGGACCGCCCGGCAGCCGATCGAACCGCTCACCGCACGCGAGGAGGAAGTACTGGTGCCGGTGGCACTGGGCCGGACCAACAACGAGATCGCCAGCGAGCTCTACATCACCACCAGCACCGTCAAGGTCCACCTCGCCAGCCTCATGAGGAAGCTCGGCGCCCGCAACCGGGTCGAGGTCGCCATGTGGGCCCACGAGACCGGCCGCATCTGACCCCAGGGAACTCTGTACTGTTGGCCGCGTGAAGGCTGCCCAGCCCCCGCCCGGCAGGCCCCCGGCCCGAGGCCCACGGGGCGCCCCTGGCAGCACCTCCGGGGGATGCCCTACCCAGCGCCGACTTCGGCCAGCTTGGCCTGGGCGTCTGCCAGTGCTCCCTTGATCGCGTCGACGTGGCTGCCGGTGGCCTGTCCGACGACCGTCTGGATCGCGCGCCGCACGGCCGCCTCCACAGTCTCTGCGTGCTCGTGTGGGTAGGCCACCAGCAGGCCGGCCCCGCCGATCGGGATCGTCTCCCCGGCGGTCTGCCCGATCCCCTCGCCGATCTTCTTGTGCACGACGGCGCCACCGACGGCACCCACGGCGGCCCCCAGGACGGTGGCGGCGAGCAGGGGTGGGGCGAACAGCCCGATGACGAAGCCGACTCCGGCGCTGCCGGTTGCGGCCTCGGTGACAGCATGGTCGCTCTCGTCGACAGTGACGTTGCCCTTCAGGTCCTTGCTCACGACGGCGGCGCCCCAGATGCGCTCACCGCAGTTCAGCACCGCCTCGTAGTCCTCACGGGCGGCCCGTTCTGACAGGTACCCGCCGATGAGGACGTTGGTGGTCTCGTCTCGGAAGTGCATGAGTGCTCCTCTGGTCCTCAGTTCGACAGGGCGTCTGCCGCTTCGCCCCGGTGGGCGGCGGCGTGGAGCT
>CAVPNX010000017.1:0-7637 GCA_963706885.1 uncultured Actinomycetes bacterium
CATGCCCCCGAAGTCCACGGGCGACCCCTACCGGACCTCGGGCCGGGACTGCTACGGTCCACGGCATGTGATGTCCGTCACATCCCACGCCGGCTCGCGCGCCTCTGGAACGGCTTGGGGCCTCCTCGATCGAAGGGCCTGAGCATGTACCTCTTCTCCCGCACCGCCGTCGTCCGCGCCAACCCCACCGTGATGTTCCCCTGGGTCCAGAGGATCACCGAGGTGGTGCGGGACACCACCTCGCTGCAGGCCAGCGCCTGGGCGGCCAGCTTCGGTGCCCCGATCGGTGGGGTCGTGTGGTCCGGCCTGGTGAAGTCGCAGGCCGACCTCGCTGCTGACATGACCTCCCTTCTGATGAACGCGGAGTACCTCGCCCTGCTCGACACCGGTAGGGAGATGATCCCGGCAGCGGGCCAGGACCACCTGCGTCGGCTGGTCCACGGGTCACCCGAGCCGGAGCACGGCCTGGGCTCGGTGTCGTCGGTCACGTGGGGCACCGCGACTCTGGCCCGGATCGGCGAGACCCTGGCGTGGTCCGTGGAGATGGCCCAGCACGCCGAGCAGGTCACCGGCAACCCGGTCTCTGTGTGGGTCAGCGCCTACGGCCTCATGGGCGAGGTCAGCTTCTTCAGCATCTACGACAACGTCGCCGCTGCGGAGGCCGGGCAGCAGGCCCTGGACACGGACCCCGGCTACGTCGAGCGCCTGCACGCATCCGAGGGTTTGTGGCTCCCCGGCTCCGGGAACCAGGGACGATTCACCAGGATCGCGTGAACGAGCGGACCGGCGTGGGGAGTGACCCCACCGAGGTGCTCCGGTTGCAGCTCGAGGACGAGCTGGTCAGGGTTGCGCAGTTCCCGCACTACAACCCCGGTCCCGTGCTTCGACTGGACACCGACGGCCTGGTGCTTGACGCGAACCGGGCTGCGCTGTCCCTGTTCGGCGGCGCGGACGTCCTGGGGCGGCGGTGGCAGGAGCTCTGCCCGGGCATGGACCCGACGAGCTGGACGCTCGCGCAGTCGGCCGTCGATGCGCCCTTCGGAGTCGAGGCGGACCTCGGTGGGCGCTGCTTCGCCCTGAACCACGTCAGGGCGCCGGACGAGGACCTCGTCTACGTGTTCGGCACGGATGTCACGCAGCGGCGCGAGGCGGAGCGTGAGCTCATGGAGGTGGCGCGGTTCCCGGACATGAACCCCGGACCGGTCCTGCGAATGGATCTCGATTCGACTGTTCTCCTGAGCAACGTGGCAGCCCAGAGGGTCTTCGGGGGTGACGTGCTGGGGAGGCGGTGGCTCGACGTGCTCCCGGAGATGGACCAGGCCTTCTGGCGGGGAGTCCTGGCGACCACCGACGTGGTGGAGTTCGAGGTCGGTGTGGAAGGCCGCATCTACCTGTTCGCCCATCGTCACGACCCGCACTCGCGCCTGGTGTTCGTGTTCGGTACCGACGTGACCCAGCACAAGCTCACCGAACGCGCGCTGGTCCAGTCCGAGAAGATGGCCACCCTGGGCACGCTGGCGGCAGGCGTCGCACATGAGCTCAACAACCCCGCTGCCGCGGCACGACGCGCCGCGGACCAACTGGCCGACGCGCTGCAGGCGGTCGATGCCGCGCACCTGGCCCTGACCGCCACCCCGCTGGGCCAGCCCTCGCTCGACGTGCTCAGCGCGCTGGAGGCCAGGGCCCGCCGCGCTGCCGACGGTGGCCCCGGCCCCAGCGGCATGGATCGGGTCGATGCCGAGGGTGAGATCGAGCAGTGGCTCGATGAGCACGGCATTGAGGATGCCTGGGAACTGGCACCCTTCCTGCTGACCATGCGGCTCGACCCGTCGGAGCTCACCATGCTCGCCAACCGGATGGAACCCGTGGCTGTGCCGGCGATCCTCACGTTCGCAGCCCGAACAGTTCCCGTGTACGGGCTCACTCGTGAGATCGGTGAGAGCGCGGCACGGATCTCCCAGATCGTCTCGGCCCTCAGCGGCTACTCATCCCTCGGGCTGGCCCCGTCGCGGCACGTCGACGTGCACCGCGGACTCGACGACACCTTGGTGATCCTTGGCAGCAGGACACCCGAGGGCGTGGTCGTCCGTCGGGACTACTGCGCCGACCTGCCGCCCCTGGCGGGGAACGGCAGCGAGCTCAACCAGGTCTGGACCCACCTGATCGACAACGCCCTGGACGCCGTCGCCGGCTCGGGCCGGATCACGATCACGACTCGCGCGCGCGCCGACTCGGTGGAGGTGGAGATCGCCGACGACGGCCCCGGGATACCTCCCGATGTCGTGGCCAGGGTCTTCGATCCGTTCTTCACGACCAAGCCCCAGGGTCAGGGCACCGGACTGGGACTGTCGACCAGCCACGCCATCGTCGTGAACCAGCACGGCGGGTCCATGGACGTCACGTCCTCGCCCGGCGACACCCGCTTCGTCGTCCGACTCCCCCTGGACGAACCCTGATCGGCCAGGGCGTCGCCTGACGCCTGCTGACCCGGGCTCAGACCTCCGTCTGCGTGGTGGGCAGGGTCACGCGCATCTGCGTGCTGCCCGGCTCGCTCTCGATGTCGATGGTGCCCCCATGGCGCTGGACCACGATGCGGCGGGCGATGTCCAGGCCCAGGCCGGTCCCTTTCCCGACCTCCTTGGTGGTGAAGAACGCCTCGAACGCACGCTGGGCCACCTCGGGGGGCATCCCCGGCCCGGTGTCTGAGATCTCGACGACGATCGAGTCGTCCGCCGTGCGCGTGCTCACCCGCAGCGTGCCCCCACCTGCCATGGCATCGGTCGCGTTGTCGATCAGGTTGGTCCACACCTGGTTCAGCTCACCGGGGAACGCCTCGACCTCGGGCACACCTGCACCGTAGTCCCGCTCGACGATGATCCCACCCTCGCGCAACCGGTGGCCGAGCATCACCAGGGTGCTCTCGAGGCCCTCCGTCACGTCGATGCGCTGCATCGATCCCCGGTCCATCTGCGAGTAGGACTTGACCGCAGTCACCAGCTCGGAGATGCGCCGGGTGGACTCCTTGACCTGCGACTGCAGTGCGCTGACCGTGAGCGTTCGGGTCACCCAGTCCATCGCCGGGCCGAGGGCCTCCTTCCCCACGGCGTCGAGGACGTCCTGGCACCAGTCCGTGCCGACGCCGGCCGCCGCCAGGGTGGGGGCGAGCTCCCAGGCACGCTCGACGTCGCGATCCTCGAGCCATCCCAGGAGCTCGTCCTCGCGGTCGGCCACCGTCAGGGCATCCACCCGGCCGTCGGGCACCTGGATCTGCGTGCGCAGCGCGTCCAGGTCCTTGTACTGCTGGGCGGACACCCCAGCCAGGGCCAGCTCACGCAGCGCCGAGAGCAGACCCTCGTTGGCCGCCTCGAGCGCGTCGACGGCGCGGGCAGCGGCGGCCGCCGGGTTGTTCAGCTCGTGGGCCAGTCCCGCCGCCAGGGTGCCCAGCGTGACCAACGCACCACGCTGGCGGGCGCCCTCCTCGATGTTGCGCACGGTGTAGAACACGCCGTCGATGATGTGCACCCCGAACGGGAACCAGGAGACCGCCAGGTCCCGCAGGGCGCTGGCCGGCACCCGCATCACGCGACCCTCGGTGGCCGTGCGCCCGGTGGTGAGGTAGACCCCACCGGCATCCCAGGCGCGGAACCCGCCACCCCAGCGCCCGGGCGCGTCCAGGCGGGCGAACACGACATCCTCCCGGCCCACGTGCCGCACCAGGTCGATGCGGCCATCGAGCAGGACCCACCAGTCGTCGGCGTGCTCACCCTCGCGCCACAGGTCGAGCCCGGGGATGAACTCGACCTCCTGCCCCACGGCGAGCAGCTCGTCGATCTGGGCCGGGGTCAGGCTCTCGAAGAGGACAAGGCCGCTGAGCTCGGCTGCGGTGATCACGTCGTCGCCAGGTATCCGTGGACGTTCGACACCGACATCGCACCCTCCCCCACGGCGGAGGCGACCCGCTTCATGGAGTCCAGGCGGACGTCCCCGGCGGCGAACACCCCGGGCACGCTGGTCTCCAGGCCGAAGGGCGCCCGTTCCAGGGGCCACCGCGGCTCCACGTCCGGGGCGAGCAGCGCGTTGCCCGTGATCACGAACCCATGCCGGCTGCGCGCGACCTGCGCGCCCAACCATTCGGTACGCGGCGCTGCCCCGATGAACACGAAGAGCCAGGTCGTGGGCACCTCCACCTCCGCACCGGTCCCGCGATCCCTGATCGTGATGTGCTCGAGGTGGCCCGCGCCCCGGGCGCTGGCCACCTCACAGTGCAGGCGGACCTCGACGTTCGGCGCCTCGGTGATGCGATCGACGAGGTACTGCGACATGCCCTCCTCCAGGCTCCCGCCGCGGACCAGCATGACGACCCGACTGGCGTGCTTGGCGAGGTTGAGCGTCGCCTGTCCCGCGGAGTTGGCCGCGCCCACGACGTACACCTCGTCACCCTGGCACTGCACGGCCTCGCTGGCTGTCGCCCCGTAGTAGACGCCAGAACCGGTGAACTCCTGCAGGCCCGGGCCCTCGAGCATCCGGTAGGAGACGCCGGTGGCAACCAGCACCGCACGGGCCTCGATCTCCCCGGCGTCACCGAGCAGCACCGCCCGGACCGGCCCCCGCTGCTCGAGCCCGACCACCTCGCGTGCCAGCACCATCTCGGCCCCGAACCGCGCCGCCTGCGCAACTGCCCGTTGGGTCAGGTCCGAGCCGGACAGGCCCTTGGGGAAGCCGAGGTAGTTCTCGATCGAGGCGCTCTGGCCCGCCTGGCCGCCCGGGGCCTGGCGCTCGACGATCACGGTCGACAACCCCTCGGACGCCGCGTAGACGGCCGCGGCCAGTCCTGCCGGCCCACCTCCGACGATGCACACGTCGTACAGGGGCTGTTCGGCCTGCGTGCGCAGCCCCAGTGCTGCCGCCAGGCTCAGGGTGGTCGGGCCCCGCAGGGTGGACGCCTCGGGGATCATGACCAGCGGGAGGTCTGCCTTCCCAGCCTGGGCCAAGGTGAGCAGTCGCATTCCCTCGGGATCGCGCTCGATGTCGTACCACGCGTAGGGCACGTGGTTGCGGGCCAGGAAGGTCTTGATCTCGTGGCTGCGCTCGGACCATCGGTCCCCGACCACGCGCACCTCGGAGTCCCTGGACGGGTTGGCGTGCTGCCAGTCCTCGAGCAGGTCGTCAATGACGGGGTAGAGCCGCTCCTCGGGGGGGTCCCAGGGCTTGAGGAGGTAGTAGTCGAGACCGATCTCGTTGATCGCCCTGATGGCGACCTCGGTGTCCGCGTAGGCGGTGAGCAGCAGCAGCTTCGCGCCCGGGCAGTGCAGGCGCGAGCGTTCCAGAAGCTCGATCCCGGTCATCTGGGGCATCTTCTGGTCGGAGACGATCATGGCCACCACGCGGCCCCGCAGCGCAAGCTCTGCGAGGACCTCGAGTGCCTCGCCGCCCGAGCTCGTCCGCACGATCCGGTAGTCCGCGCCGTAGCGCGAGCGCAGGTCCCGCGTGATCGCCTGCGACACCGTGTCATCGTCATCGACGGTGAGGATGGTGGGTTTGCTCATGACCTTCTCCTCGAGCGGGATCCGCCGAAGCGGGCAGTGTGGGGGCAGAGGCTACTCCCGGACGAGCGTGGAGCGCAGGGGGAACGCCGGTGCTCGGGGCGATGGGGCGCAGGTGGCGCCGAGCCCGTTGCGCTCGGCAGTGCGGGGGATGTCAGCCTCCCGGGTGAGAATGCACCATGCCCCGCACCGCCATCACCCCCGGCGTCACGCCCGCCACCGATCCGCTGCAGGTGCTGCGGGAGGTCTTCGGCTACGACCAGTTCCGCGGCGCCCAGGGGCAGATCATCGACCAGGTCGTGGCCGGCGGGGACGCCCTGGTCCTGATGCCGACCGGCGGCGGGAAGTCGGTGTGCTACCAGGTGCCGGCCATCGTGCGGCCCGGGGTGGGGGTGGTGGTCTCGCCCCTGATCGCCCTGATGCAGGACCAGGTCGACGCGATGCGGCTGCTCGGCGTGCGGGCGGCCTTCCTGAACTCGAGCCTCGATGCCTCCGGCGCCGGAGAGGTCCTCCGGGCGATGTCCGCCGGCGAGCTCGACCTGCTCTACGTCGCCCCAGAGCGCCTCGTGACCGCCGGCTTCCTGGCCCAGCTCGACCGGATCGACGCCTCCCACGGCATCGCCCTGTTCGCGATCGACGAGGCCCACTGCGTGTCCCAGTGGGGGCACGACTTCCGCCCCGAGTACCTGGGCCTGTCGGTGCTGGCCGAGAGGTTCCCGGATGTCCCGCGGGTCGCCCTGACCGCCACGGCCGACATGCTCACCCGGGCCGAGATCCGCCACCGGCTCGCCCTGGGCGACGCACCGGAGTTCCTGTCCAGCTTCGACCGGCCGAACATCCGCTACACCGTCGTGGAGAAGGCCAACGCCCGCGAGCAGCTCCTGGGCTTCCTCACCGGCGACGGGGAGACCAAGGGCCTGATCGGGTCCTCGGGGATCGTCTACTGCGCGTCTCGCAAGAAGGTCGACCAGACCGCCGCCTGGCTCACCGAGCAGGGCATCACCGCGCTGGCCTACCACGCGGGCCTGGACCAGGCCCAGCGCCGATCTGCTCAGGACCGGTTCCAGCGCGAGGACGGCGTCGTGGTCGTGGCCACGATCGCCTTCGGGATGGGCATCGACAAGCCCGACGTGCGGTTCGTGGCCCACCTGGACCTGCCCAAGAGCATCGAGGCCTACTACCAGGAGACAGGACGGGCCGGTCGGGACGGGGAACCGGCCCAGGCCTGGATGGCCTACGGCCTGGCCGATGTCGTGCTGCAGAAGTCGTGGATCGACGCCTCGGACGCCCCACTGGAGATCCGCCGGGTCGAGGCTGCGAAGCTCGACGCCCTCCTCGGGTACTGCGAGGCCGGCACCTGCCGCCGGGCCATCCTGCTGGACTACTTCGGGGAGCAGACCGGACCGTGCGGCAACTGCGACACCTGCCTGACGCCCCCCGAGCTCTGGGACGGCACTGTCGCGGCCCAGAAGTTCCTGTCCGGCGTGATCCGCACCGGCCAGCGGTTCGGCGCCGGTCACATCATCGACCTGCTCGTGGGCAAGCCGTCGCAGCGGATGACCGAGCTCGGCCACGACCAGCTGCCCACCTTCGGGGTCGGCGCGGAGCTGGATGCCACCGCCTGGCGCGGGGTGGCGCGACAGCTCGTCGCCCAGGGCCTGCTCAGCTCGGACTCCCAGGCCTACGGGGCGCTGCGGGTCACGGAGGCGGCCGAGCCGGTGCTTCGCGGCCAGGTCCGGGTGGACCTTCGCCGGACTACCGCGAAGCCGCCCTCCCGGACGTCCCGGCGCCGGGGCGGATCCGCCGGGTCGGGTTCCGCGGCTGCCGTGACCCTCACCGGGCCGGACGCCGACCTGTTCGAGGTCCTGCGCGCCGAGCGCCGGTCGATCGCCGATGAGCAGGGCGTGCCCGCCTACGTGGTGTTCCACGACGCCACCCTGCGCGAGATCGCCACCCGCCGTCCGGCCACCAACCAGCAGCTCCTGGACGTCCCGGGGATCGGTGCGGCCAAGGCCGAGCGGTACGGCGAGCGCATCCTGGCCGCGGTGGGCCGGGAACAGGGTTCAGCCCCGGGTCTGCCGTGACCAGCAGTGC
>CAVPNX010000018.1:0-99838 GCA_963706885.1 uncultured Actinomycetes bacterium
GCAGCGGCCGTCAGCCGCGCCGGGCCGCCTCGATGGCCGCCACGTCGATCTTCTGCATCGTCATCGTGGCCTCGAAGGCGCGGCGCGCCTCCTCCCCGCCTGCGGCCATCGCCTCGGTGAGCACCCGCGGGGTGATCTGCCACGAGACACCCCACCGGTCCTTGCACCAGCCGCACTGGCTCTCCTGCCCGCCGTTGCCGACGATGGCATCCCAGTAGCGGTCAGTCTCCTCCTGGTCCTCGGTGGCGATCTGGAAGGAGAAGGCCTCGGTCTGCGCGAAGCTCGGGCCGCCGTTGAGCCCGATGCACGGGATCCCGGCGACGGTGAACTCCACGGTCAGCACGTCCCCGGCGCGGCCCGACGGGTTGTCGGCGGGCGCGCGGTGGACAGCCGTCACCCGGCTGTCGGGGAACGTCGCCGCGTAGAAGTCGGCCGCCGCCTCGGCGTCCCGCTGGAACCAGAGGCAGATCGTGTTCTTGGGCATGGAGGTCCCTTCACCGGTGGAGCGCCCACCGTACCCGTGTCCCGTCGACCGCTCCAGGATCCGGAGTCCACCGATGGCCGCCCCGGGTGCATCCTGCTACTGGCGGGGACGGGCAAGCACGAGGTCGACAGCCAGTCCCCACATGCGGGTCGGCCGGCGTTCGATGACATCGAAGCCCGCCCCATCGATCCACGATGCCGCATCGATGGGCCGGCAGTCCACGAACGCCGGGAAGCGCCGGTGCGACCATCCGTACGCCCGCTCCATGGCCGCGTTCCCACCGATCGACGACATGCTCGCCACGCACAGCCGCCCGGAGGTCCCCAGCACCCGGTGGACCTCGCCGAGGACCGTGGGAACGTCCTCGTCGGCGAACAGCTCGAGCGCGAAGCTCATCAGGACCCCGTCGAACTGACCGTCCCCGATCGGCATGGCGGCCGCATCGCCGCGCACCATGTCCACCCGCGCCGTCAGCCCACGGGCCGCCACCCGGCGCGCGGTGGCCGCGATCATCCCGGCCGAGACGTCGAGACCGCAGATCCGCCCGGTCGGTCCGACCCGTTCGGCCAGGGCGACGAGCACCTGGCCAGCGCCGCATCCCGGCTCGAGGATCGCCTCACCGGGGCCCGGACGCAGCAGTCCATCGACTGCTTCGCGCACGATCCGCCGCTCGCTGCCCTCGGACACCCGGCCGTAGACGCGGCTCATCCGGTCGTAGCTCGTTGCCGCCCGACGCACCTGAGCCTCGCCCACACGCTCATCATGCCGCGCCGACCGCCGCATACCGGTCTGCTCCGGGCGGGGACGTGAGCTCAGGTCCGGATCGCGGACCCCGACTCGATAGGCTCGAACGTGAGCTGTTCGGTCCGAACGGCCGGACCTGGGAGGCGACACATGGCCCCGAACGTGCACACGGGCGTGCAGCTGATCACCTACGTCGACCGCCTGGGCGGCACGATGGCCGGCCTCAGGGAGGTCCTCGACGGTCCGTTGAGCGGGGTGTTCCAGGGAGTGCACCTCCTGCCCTTCTTCACGCCGTTCGACGGGGCCGATGCCGGGTTCGACCCGACGGACCACACGACGGTGGATCCGCGCCTGGGCACCTGGGACGACGTCCGGGGCCTGGGCGCCGACCGGGCCGTCATGGTCGACATGATCGTCAACCACGTCTCGGCCGACTCCCCCGAGTTCCGCGACGTCGTCGCCCGAGGATCCGACTCGCCGCACATGGGGCTGTTCCTCACGATGTCCGACGTCTACCCGGACGGCGCCGACGAGCAGGAGCTGATCGGGATCTACCGCCCGCGGCCCGGCCTTCCCTTCACCCCGATGACGTTGGGCACCGAGCGCCGGCTGGTCTGGACGACCTTCACCCCGCAGCAGATCGACATCAACGTCGACAGCCCTGCCGGGCAGGCCTATCTGTCGAAGGTGCTCACCACGCTGGCCGAGGGCGGCGTGACGATGATCCGCCTCGATGCCGCCGGGTACGCCGTCAAGCGTGCGGGCACCTCGTCGTTCATGACCCCGCAGACGTTCGAGTTCATCGACACGCTCACCGCACAGGCACGGGCGCTCGGGATGACCGTGCTGGTGGAGATCCACGCGCACTTCGAGCGCCAGGTGGCGATCGGCTCGCGGGTCGACCTCGTGTACGACTTCGCCCTGCCGCCGCTGGTGCTCCACGGGCTGTACACCGGTGATGCCGATCCGATCCGCCGCTGGCTCGACGTCCGTCCGCAGAACGCCGTGACGGTCCTGGACACCCACGACGGCATCGGGGTCATCGACGTCGGCGCCGACCAGATGGGCGAGCAGCGCCCCGGCCTGCTCACCCCGGAGCAGATCGACGGCCTCGTCGAGGGCATCCACGCCCACTCCCAGGGCCAGTCCCGCCAGGCCAGCGGTTGGGCCGCCTCGAACGTCGACGTCTACCAGGTGAACTGCACGTACTACGACGCACTCGGCCGCGACGACGCCGCCTACATCCTGGCCCGGGCCATCCAGTTCTTCACCCCGGGGATCCCGCAGGTGTACTACGTGGGGCTGCTCGGCGAGTGCAACGACATGGACCTGCTGGCCCGCTCAGGAGTCGGTCGCGACATCAACCGGCACCACTTCACCCGCGACGAGATCGACGCCGCCCTGGGCCGCCCGGTCGTTCACGCCCTGCTCGACCTGATCCACCTGCGCAACGAGCACCCCGCCTTCGGCGGCGAGTTCGAGGCCGGCGGCGCCGGTTCGGGACTGGTGATGACGTGGCGGGCCGGGGACGCGTCGGTGACGTTGGAGGCCGACCTCGCAACACGGTCGGCGCGCGTCACGGTCGACGACGGCGCGGGCGGCACCACGGTCTGCCACGACCTGCTGGCCGACTCCGCGCTGCTGCGCTGACCAATCGGCCCCCGAGGGCTCAGCCCTCGAACACGACCGATCCGGTGTAGCTGAGCATCCACTCGACGCCGAAGCGGTCCGTGCACCCGGCGAACCACTCTGCCCACTCGGTGGCCGCCGGCTCCATCGAGACCGTCCCGCCCGCGGACAGCGCCTCGAAGAGCCGCTGGGCCTCGGCCGCGTCGTCGGCCTCGACGTGCAGCGAGAAGTCGTTGCCCGTGGTCAGCTGCTGGCCCAGCGAGGCCAACATGTCGGTGCCCATGAGCATCGTGCCGTTCGGGAGTTCGAGTCCCACGTTGGCCACCTTGTCCAGGTCCGCCTCCGGCAGCTGTGACATGGAGCCGAAGTCGCGGAACCGCGCGACCCCCATGATCCGGCCGCCGAAGACCTCGGCGTAGAACGTGAACGCCTCCTCGGTGGTGCCGTCGAAGTTCAGGTACGGGGTCAGGGCCTTCATCTCATCCTCCTCGGCAGGGGTGGGCGACGCTACCAGCCCCGGCACCCACGTCGCCGGCCGATCGCCGGCCACTACGATCGCGACACCCATCACGGGAGAGGAGCCCAGGTGAGCAAGCTGGTCGCGCTCATGTCGATGTCCCTCGACGGGTTCGTGGCTGACGCCCATGACGGCGTCGCTGAGGTGTTCGACTGGTACTTCTCGGGCGACGTCGACATCCCCATGCCGAGCCCGGGATCGGACATGACGTTCCACGTCTCGGCACCCAGCGCGCGGCACATCCGCGGGTTGATGGCTGAGGTCGGCGCGATGCTCACAGGTCGCCGGACGTTCGAGGTCGCCGGCGGCTGGGGCGGCCAGCACCCGTGGCAGGTGCCCGCGTTCGTCGTCACGCACGCCGTGCCCGAGGGCTGGCCACGACCCGGCTCCACAGTCCACTTCGTCACCGACGGCATCCAGGGCGCCGTTGAGCAGGCGAAGTCGGCGGCGGGCCCGAAGTCGGTGGGCGTGCACGGTGCGCAGACGATCCAGCAGTGCCTCAACGCCGGGCTGCTCGACGAGATCCACATCGACCTCGCTGCCGTGCTGCTGGGGTCGGGCGTGCGGCTGTTCGAGCACATCGCCAGCACCCCGGTCGTCCTGGGGAACCCCACGGTCGTGGTGGGCGACGGCGTCACACACCTGCGCTACCCCGTGCATCGGTGACCCATCTGCGTCCGCGGCGTGCCCTAGGAGCGGGAGCCGGCGGGGATCGCGCTGGCGACTCTGACGCCCTGCCCAGCCGTGAGCCGGAGTTCATGCGTCCGTAACGCAGCCGGACTACGGTGGCGCAATGACCACTGGCACCCCCGCGGAATCCCCCACTCCTGCCTCCCCCATCCCGGCGGACGAGAGCCCCACCACGGGCGCACATCGGGTTGGCCCGATGTTCCCGCCCACCCACCCCCTGGCGATCGCCCCGGTGACCTCCCCGCCGCACTCGGTGGACGGCTTCGTCCGGGAGTTCCTGCGGGAGTTGAACACCGGTCAGGGTGTGGCGCTGGCCCAGTCGACGGTCAATGACCAGTACCTGGCACTGGCGCGCACGGTCCGGCACTACCTGATGGCCCGGTGGTTGGAGACCGTGCGGCACAACCGCATGTCGGAGGCCAAGGTGGTCGGCTACCTGTCGGCGGAGTACCTGCTGGGCCGGCAGTTGGGCAATGCGCTGATGGCCACGGACCTCAACGACGTGGCCGAGAAGGCGCTGGCCAGCTGCGGCCTGGACCTGGCCACGCTGCGCGCCCAGGAGGTCGAGCCGGGCCTGGGCAACGGGGGCCTGGGACGGCTGGCGGCGTGCTTCATCGACTCGCTGGCCACGATGAGCGTGCCGTGCATCGGCTACGGGATCCGCTACGAGTACGGCATCTTCCGCCAGACGTTCGTCGACGGTCGGCAGGTCGAGCAGCCGGACACCTGGCTGGCACTCGGCGGGCCGTGGGAGTTCCCGCACCCCGAGGCAGCGGTCCGGGTGGACTTCGGCGGCCACACCGAGACCTACGAGGACGCGGACGGAACTGAGCGCACCCGCTGGGTGCCGGACTGGAACGTGCTGGGCATCCCGTACAACTACATGGTGCCGGGCTACCAGAACGGCCGGGTCAACACGCTTCGGCTGTGGAGCGCACAGGCCACCAAGGCCTTCGACCTGGGCATCTTCAACGCCGGTGACTACGCCGAGGCGGTGCGGGCCCAGACCTTCGCCGAGAACATCACCAAGGTGCTCTACCCGGAGGACTCCACCCCGCAGGGCAAGGAGCTGCGCCTGCAGCAGCAGTACTTCTTCGTGGCGTGCTCGATCCGTGACTTCCTGGATCACAGCCTCGACGAGGGCTTCGACCTGCGCCGGCTGCCCGAGCGGATCATCTTCCAGCTCAACGACACCCACCCGGTGATCGCGGTGCCCGAGCTGATGCGGGTCCTCGTCGACGAGAAGGGGTTCGAGTGGGACGAGGCCTGGGAGATCACCCAGAAGTGCTTCGCCTACACCTGCCACACCCTGCTTCCCGAGGCGCTGGAGACCTGGTCGACCGAGCTGCTCGGACGACTGCTGCCGCGTCACCTGGAGATCATCTTCCGGATCAACGACGACTTCCTCGCCGAGGTGCGCGCCGCCTACCCCGACGACGAGCTGCGGGCCCGGCGGATGTCGATCGTCGCCGACTACCCCGACCGTTCGGTACGCATGGCCCATCTGGCCACGGTGGCCGGGACCAAGGTCAACGGTGTCGCCGCCCTGCACTCCCAGCTGCTGGCCGACAAGGTGCTGCCGGACTTCTCCAGCCACTGGCCGGAGAAGTTCACCAACGTCACCAACGGCGTGACCCCGAGGCGGTTCCTGCGGATGTCCAACCCGTGGCTCTCGGAGCTCATCACCGAGACCCTCGGGCCGGGCTGGGTGACCGACCTGGAGCGGCTGGCCGAGCTTGAGCCCTACGCCGAGGACGAGGACTTCCGCAGCGCGTTCCGGGAGGCCAAGGAGAAGAACAAGGCCCGGCTGTACGACCTGTTGCGGCGCCGCGACGGAATCGACCTGCCCGACGACCACCTGCTCGATGTGATGGTCAAGCGCCTGCACGAGTACAAGCGCCAGTCGATGAAGCTGCTGCACCTGGTCACCCTCTACGACCAGATCATCTCCGGACGTGTCGACCCCGAGACGATCACACCGCGCACCGTGGTCTTCGGTGCCAAGGCCGCCCCCGGCTACCGGATGGCCAAGGAGACGATCTACCTGATCAACCGGGTGGGCGCCACCATCAACGCCGACCCCCGGGTGGAGGGGCGCCTCAGCGTCGCATTCCCGGCGAACTACAACGTGACCCTGGCTGAGAAGCTGATCCCCGCAGCCGACCTGTCCGAGCAGATCTCGCTGGCCGGGATGGAGGCCTCCGGCACGGGCAACATGAAGTTCGCCCTCAACGGTGCGCTCACCATCGGCACCGACGACGGTGCGAACGTCGAGATCCGCACGCTCGTCGGCGACGACAACTTCTTCCTCTTCGGGATGGTCGAGCCGGAGGTGGCCGCCCTCCAGGCTGCCGGCTACCAGCCCAGCACGTACTACGAGTCCGATCCCGACCTCAAGAGTGCGATCGACCTGATCTCCTCCGGGGCGTTCTCCGACGGTGACAGGCACGCCTTCGAGCTGGTGGTCTCCAACCTGCTGTACGAGGACCGATTCATGGCGCTGGCGGACTACCGGGCCTACATGGACGCCCAGGCCCTGGTGGAGGACAAGTACCGGGACCCCACGGCGTGGACGAAGTCCGCGATCCTGAACGTGGCGCGGACCGGGTTCTTCTCCTCCGATCGATCCATGCGCGACTACCTGAGCCTCATCTGGGGTGCGACACCGGACCGTTAGGGCGGACCGGTCGGCGGGCTGAGGTGCAGCGGTCGCCGGGAGCGGGAGTCGGACGTACCGTGACGTCCATGGAACCGAACGCGGCACGCCTCCCCGAGCTGGCACGTGACGGGTCCGCCCCCGAACCCTCGATCGGCACACTTGGTGAGCTGCGCGCCAGCGGCCATCGGCAGCTGCACCTGCGCCAGGAGCTCCGTGCGAACCTGCTGGCGGCGCTGCAGGAGGACCGCGACCCGTGGCCGGGTATCCACGGCTTCGACTCGACGGTGATCCCCCAGCTCGAGCGGGCCCTGCTCGCGGGGCACGATGTGGTGCTGCTCGGGGAGCGTGGCCAGGGCAAGACCCGCCTGCTGCGCAGCCTCGTCGGCATGCTCGACGAGTGGACCCCGGTGATCGCCGGCTCCGAGCTCGGCGAGCACCCGTACGAGCCGATCACCGCCGCGTCACGGCGCCGCGCCGCCGAGCTCGGTGACGACCTCCCGGTGGCGTGGCGGCACCGCTCGGAGCGCTACGCCGAGAAGCTGGCCACCCCCGACACGAGCGTCGCGGACCTCATCGGCGACGTCGACCCGATGAAGGTGGCCGAGGGTCGCAGCCTCGGGGATCCCGAGACCATCCACTTCGGCCTCATCCCCCGCAGCCACCGCGGGATCGTGGCCATCAACGAGCTGCCCGACCTCGCCGAGCGCATCCAGGTGGCCATGCTCAACGTGATGGAGGAGCGCGACATCCAGATCCGCGGCTACGTGCTGCGCCTGCCCCTCGACGTCCTGGTGGTCGCCAGCGCCAACCCCGAGGACTACACCAACCGCGGTCGCATCATCACGCCCCTGAAGGACCGGTTCGGCGCCGAGATCCGGACCCACTACCCGGTGGCCCTCGCCGACGAGATCGCGGTCATCCGGCAGGAGTCCCACCTGGTCGCCGAGGTGCCCGACCACCTGCTCGAGATCCTCGCGCGGTTCGCCCGGGCGCTGCGCGGCTCCCCCAGCATCGATCAGCGCTCGGGTGTCTCGGCCCGGCTGTCGATCGCCGCGGCTGAGACCCTGGCCGCCGCCGCACTGCACCGGGCCACGGCCCAGGGCGAGCCGACCCCGGTGGCCCGCCCGGTCGACCTCGGCACCATCATCGACGTGCTCGGCGGCAAGGTCGAGTTCGAGACCGGCGAGGAGGGCCGCGAGCGCGACGTCCTGGTCCACCTGTTGCGCTCGGCGACCGCTGAGACGGTTCGGGAGCGGTTCCGGGGCATCGACATGGGCCCGCTGGTCAGGGCCCTCGATGGGGGCGCGGGGGTTACCACCGGCGAGCAGGTGTCCGCCCGGGCGTTCCTGGACGGCCTGCCCGACCTCGGCGGGGCCGACACCTACGACCGCATCATCGAACGCCTCGACGCACGCGACGACGGGGAGCGTGCGGGGGCCATCGAGCTCGCCCTGGAGGGGCTGTACCTGGCGCGCAAGGTCGGCAAGGAACAGGTCGACGGCCAGACGGTCTACGGGTGATCCGGTGGCCGGCGGCGTGCGGACGACGGCGGTGACCCGGCGATGAGTGATGCCCGGGACCGCCCCTCCCACCGCGCCCGGTACGCCCGCTACTCCGGAGGCGACCCGCTGGCTCCCCCGGTGGACCTCGCCGAGGCCCTCGAGGCGATCGGCGAGGAGGTCATGGCCGGGCACTCCCCCGCATGGGCGATGCGGGAGTTCCTCCGCCGCGGTGGTCGCGATCAGCGCGGCCTCGACGACCTGCAGCGGCTCGTCCAACGGCGCCGGCGTGACCTGCTCGACCGACACCGGCTGGACGGCACCCTCGAGGAGGTCCGCGAGCTGCTCGACCGCGCCGTGCTCGCCGAGCGCAAGCAGCTGGCCCGCGACCTCGACGACGACGCGCGGTTCGCAGAGATGCGGATCGGCAACCTGCCGGCCTCCACCGCGGCAGCAGTGACCGAGCTGTCCGACTACGACTGGCGCAGCTCCGAGGCCCGGGAGGACTACGAGCGCATCAAGGACCTGCTCGGCCGCGAGCTGCTCGACCAGCGCTTCGCCGGCATGAAGCAGGCCCTGCAGGGCGCCACGGACGAGGACCGCCAACGCATCAACGAGATGCTCGACGACCTCAACGACCTGCTCGAGGCACATGCTCGCGGTGAGGACACACCGGAGCAGTTCGCCGAGTTCATGGACAAGCACGGCGAGCACTTCCCCGAGGACCCCGGCAACGTCGAGGAGCTCATCGACGCCCTGGCCCAGCGTGCCGCGGCCGCGCAGCGCATGCTCAACTCGATGACGCCCGAGCAGCGCGACGAGCTGATGTCGATGGCGCAGCAGGCGTTCGGATCACCCTCGCTGCAGCAGTCGCTGGCTCGCCTCGACGCCACGCTGCGCGCCCTGCGCCCCGGCGAGGACTGGGACGGGGGCGAGGCGTTCCGCGGCGATCAGGGGCTCGGCCTCGGGGACGGGACCGGAGTCCTGCAGGACCTCGCCGAGCTCGAGGCCCTCGGCGAGCAGCTGAGCCAGCAGTACGCCGGGGCACGCATGGACGACATCGACCTCGACGCCCTGAGCCGCCAGCTCGGCGACCAGGCGGCCATCGACGCCCGCACCCTGCAGGAGCTCGAGCGCGAGCTCGCCGAGCGCGGGTACCTGCGCAACACCTCGGACGGATCCCAGCGGCTGTCGCCCAAGGCCATGCGCGAGCTGGGCCGGGCACTGCTGCGCGACGTGGCCACCCGGTTGAGTGCCCGGCCGGGCCAGCGCGACCTCCGGCAGGCGGGGGCAGCGGGCGAGCGCAGCGGGGCAACCCGCGAGTGGGCGTTCGGCGACATCGAGCCGTGGGACGTCACACGCACCCTGACGCGTGCGATCCAGCGAACGGCGACCGAGGGACAGGACCCGCGCCAGGGGGTGCGCATCCGCATGGGCGACATCGAGGTGACCGAGACCGAGGCACGCACGCGGGCAGTGGTCGCCCTGCTCGTCGACACCTCGTTCTCGATGGCGATGGACGGGCGGTGGGTGCCGATGAAGCGGACGGCGCTCGCCCTGCACCACCTCATCGGCACCCGCTTCCGCGGCGACCACCTGCAGCTGATCGGCTTCGGGCGCCACGCGTCGGTCATGGACATCGAGCAGCTCACCGCCCTCGCGCCCAACTCGGTCACCGGCACCAACCTGCACCACGGGCTCCTGCTGGCCAACCGCTGGTTCCGCAAGCACCCGGCCGACCAGCCGGTCCTGCTGGTCGTGACCGATGGCGAGCCGACCGCGCACCTCGAGGCCGACGGCAGGGCGCTGTTCAGCTACCCACCGCATCCCATGACGGTCCGGCGCACGGTCGAGGAGCTGGAGGCCTCCGGCCGGCTCGGCGCCCAGGTCACGTTCTTCCGGCTCGGCGAGGACCCCGGACTCGCGCGGTTCGTGGACTCGCTGGCCCGCAAGGTCGACGGGCGCGTCCTGGCTCCTGAGCTCGACGACCTGGGGGCCGCGGTGGTCGGCTCCTACCTGGGCTCCCGCCACGGCGGGGGTGGGGAGTACGGGCGGTACAGCGACTGGTTCGGCGGCCGCGGCTTCTGGGTGCCTGAGTAGCGCCGGACCCGGGGATGCCCGAGGGGCCCGACCGGCGTGCCGGCGGGGCAACAGCTCAGTAGCTGTTCGCCTGCGCCCGGGCGAAGCGCATGACGCTGCCCGACAGCGTCGCGAAGGTGCTGTTCTGCAGGCGAAGCCCCAGGAACAGCACGATCGTGCTGGCGGCGCTGATCACCCCGTTGACGCTCAAGGCAAGCAGCACGATCAGCAGGGTCAGGGTCCCGGCTGAGGAGATGAGCCCCCCGACCTCGGCGGACACGATCCGGGAGCGCACCCGCACGTGGGTGGCGACGGCCGACTTGGCCCTCCCGAGCTCCACATACCCGCGCTGCTCGGTGCGCTGGCGCGTGAACAGCCGCCCGAGCGCCTCGCCGAGAAGGACGATCAGCACCAGGTTGAGGACGCCGAAGACCGGCGCGAGGACCACGAAGTAGGCGGCCATCAGCAGCATCTGCGCGACTGCCGTCAACACGGTGACCATCTCCATGCCGAGCGCCCACCGCCAGCTCTCGATGTTGGCGGGCGCAGTGCGCTCGGCCGACCGGAAGACCCGGTCGAAGAAGGTCACGCGGTAGGTCCTCTGCGCGTACTGGGCGCCGCGGGTCGCCACGAACAGCAGCACGAAGACCGCGAGCTCAGGCAGCAGTTCGGCCAAGGAGCGCGCAGGGTCCTCCGTGATGATCTGAGTGAACAGGGAGGCGACCACCAGCTCGGTCAGCGGGATCACGGCGCCCACGAGCACGAGAGCGAGGAGCTGCCAGCGCTGGCGAACGCCGGGGACGAGCGTGTGACACGTTCGTGCCAGCGACCTGGCCAACTCCCGCATCAACTACCGCTTCGGCTTGCTGGTCTTCGTGCCCGTCGCCTTCTTGCCCTTCGACGTCCTGCCCGCCGCCCGGCTGGCATCGAGCACGTGGGCCACAGCGACCCGCATGTGCGCCTCGACCTCGTCCTTGACCGCCTCGCTGACACGGATGTCGCGGACCGGGCCCACGAGGTCCCAGCGCCGCAGGTCGAGTCCCACCACCTGCGGGTTCACCACCTCGACTCCTGCACCGCGGGCGTAGTCCTCGTACTTGATCCCGTTGCCGTGGACGCGGTCCTCGAACTCCTCGAAGGTGATCAACCCGCAGGGGACGCCGTAGCTCTGGCATGCGGCCATCACGTGCATGGCGCTCGTGAGCACCGCGTCGTACTGGACGAGCCGGCGCAGGAAGCTCCTCGATGTCAGCACGTGCGGCTCATCAGCACGGACAGCTCGTCGACGTGATCGGGCAGGTCGATCGGGGCACCACGGTGGGAGTGGTGGCGCACGAGCGCGATGCGCCCGTTGGTCGCGCCCCGTTCGATCGGCAGGATCCGGGAGAGCAGGACCCCGGGGTCACCGAAGGCCTCGACCTTGGGGCCGCCGGACGCACGCAGGACGCGGGCGGTGATCGGACCGCGCACGGAGACGTAGCGGGCCTTCCTCGCAAGCTCGATGTCGTCGCGCGAGATGCCGGTGCCGACCACGATCGAGCTCGGGCGGATGAAGCGGCCGATCGAGCCCAGGCCGACGAGGTGGGGCTTCTTCGTCGCCTTGGTCACGGACTGCAGCCGGATGTTCGCCTCGGAGTAGTGGCTCACCGCCAGCGGGCTGAGCCAGTCACCGAAGTTGCCGGGGAATGGCTTGGGCCACCACGCCAGGCGGATCGTCTGATCGCTGCCCCGCGACGAGTGCTCGAGGAACGCTTCGGCAACCTCGAGGGTGACCTGGTCGCCGGCGGTGGCGATGTATCGGTCGTCGAAGGTGCCCCGAGCGCGGTCGAACTCGTCACGATCGCCGCCCATGCCGGCCGCGAGGAGGGCACCCACAGTCGTGGCCCGTTCCGGGTCGAGGCCCTTGGGGGAGTCAGCGGTCAGGGCACCGGTCACGCCCAGGGTGTCGACCATGCGACGCATCGGGCGCCGTGCGGACTCGGGCAGGGCCTTCTCGAGCTTCTTGGCCTGGTGCAGAGCCTTCGTGCGCGATCCGGACGGCCCCTGAGTCGGGTGCTGGACGACCTTGTCCTTGAAGTGCGCGACGTTCCCACTGGACCCGAAGACGAAGAACGCCTCGCGCAGGTCAGGGCCGCTCGGAGCGCTCCGCCGCACGACGGCGGTCGAGGGGATCACCTGGAACGTGAGTCCTGCCGCGTTGGCGCGCCACGCCTCCTCGAGGAAGTAGTCGTCGGTCGCCTTGAGGGTCGAGCGCTGCTCCAGGGCGAAGGCGTCGTCGATGAGCTTGCGACCCTGCGGGGTGGCGTTGACACCCCAGAACGACGGTTCCCAGAAGCGCGTGCGGTTCTGGTAGCCGATCAGCAGGGGTGATCGGAAGCTGCGCTGGAACCCGATGAAGTCCGCGCTGGAGTTGCGCACGTAGTCGGGCAGGTGGGTCAGGCGACAGTCGACGTCGATCCAGAACACCATCGCCTCGGGGTGCTCGTGGCAGGCGTCGCGGATGAAGCTGATCTTGCGACGCGTGACGTCCGCCCAGTCCTCGCCGTCCTGGCGCTCGACCTCGAGCAACTGGTGGTCAACGCCGAGCGCATCGAGTTGGGCACGCAGTTCCGTGGCGTGCCCGGAGTAGTAGTCGTCCGGGGTGTGGAACGAGCAGATGACCGCGGGCCGCTCCGGCGCCGGGATCCGGTCGGCACGTCCACCGTCCCCGCGCACGAGGTGCATCGCGGGATGCTCGGCAGGTGCCGGCAGGGGCACCAGCGCTGGACCACCCTGCGTCGGAATCGTCATCGACATGCCCGCAATGTCCACCGTGGGCGTGGACGGCCGGGGACCCACGGGCAAGCAGTGGGAGAAGGTCGGATGAACCCCTCTGGCGTGGCGAATGCCCTCCGCCCCCTCCACGTGTACGCCGACGTCCTGCCTGGTCCATGATGGTCCCAGCCCGACCAGAGCGCCCATCTAGCGTTCAGTCGGGTCAGCCCCCCGGTGGTCCACCACGATCGCCGGGGGGTGCTTGCGTCAGTGGGTGCCCCTCACCGGGGCGGCGGGCGCTGGCCAGTCGGGGCTGAGTGCCGTCCGTGGGCCTGTCATCCACAACTGCTCGTGCCGTCCCTGGACGCCATGGCGTGACGTGATAGGGTTCGAACATCTGTTCGATCTGTTACGGCCGGGTCGGTCAAGGGACGGGGGAAGTGATGACACGGGGGGCACGGGAGTCCCGTCCCTGGTGCAGGAACACAGCGCCAGGGAACCGCGCGCTGCCGCGATTTGCCCGACCCGGAGCACGAGGCGCGTCTTGCCGCGGCTCTGGGCCTCTGGTGGCGTGAGGAGCGGCCCGCGTGGACCGAGGGGGCCTGGTGGGAGGCCACACTGCACGAGGACGTGCGTCGCCTGCTCTGGCTGACTCCCGGCCCTGACCTGGTCGCCGCCCTTGCCGGCCGTGCCCTCGGCGACCCCTGCCCGGTGCCCCATCTCGACGACCGGATGGGCCACGACTTGCCCACGCCCGGGCAGTCCCCGGGGTGGCCCTGCTCCTGCCAGGTGGTCACGGCGGCCGCATGGGAGGCCTGCGCGGCGTGGGTGGCCGCACGCTCGGCGGCGGCCCTGGTCGCGGCGGCAGGCCCGGACCCTGTCGCATTCGATGTCGGCGAGGGGCGCCAGCAGATCCACGACCCCGCGCGCGAGGAGCTGGCTCACGCCCTGCGCACCTCGATCCCCGCCATGGGCAATCGGATCTGCAGCGCTCGCGCGCTGACCGAGCACCCCCTGCTCGTCGGGCTGGTCGAGTCCGCGGCGATCTCTGCCTGGGCCGCGCGACTGGTCCTCGACCACGTCGGCGACCTCGAGGGACCCGATGCAGCAGAGGGTCCTCGAGGAGGTCGAAGCCCGCGTGCAGCACCGGCTCGCAACCGGCCGAAGGCCCTACCACTCCGCAGAGGTCAACCGGTTGGCGCGCGCCGCACGCCTGCGGGTCTGTCCCGAGACGGTCACCGAAAGTCGGGTCCGCGCATTCTCCTCCCGGCGGGTCGTCGTCCATCGGACTGGGAACGGAATGGCGACCCTCGTCGCCGACCTCGCCGACGTCGACGCGCACCGCATCCATCGCCGCCTCACCGCGATCGCCGCAGGGTTGGCGGCGGACGCTGCCGCCGACAGCGCCAGCGACCGCGGAGCCGTGACCAACTCCGCGCCGACATCCTCAGGGACCTGCTCGTCGGCCCGGCACCAGCCGTGCCTGTCGTGGGAGGGTGCGTGCCCGACATCGGGGAGGGCCACAGGGCTCCCATTTCTCCCGACCTCCCTGACGCTCCTCAGGCCTCCGATGCTCCCGGCGTTCCTGCCCGCGGAGGAATGGTGTGTGCTGATCCCCACGTCGACATCCAGGTCGTGGTCACCCTGGACACCCTCGTGCGGCTTGCGGACGACCCAGCCGAGATTCGGGGAGTCGGCCCGGTGCCTGCTGACATCGCCCGCGAGCTCGCCGCCGACGGGCGCTGGCGAGCCTGGATCACCGACGCGGCCGGCGCCGTCACGGCCACCGGCACCCAGGGCTATGTGCCCAGCGCCGCGCTCGCCCGCCTGGTCCGCGCCCGCCAGCCGTACTGCCGCTTCCCGGGGTGCCGACAACCTGCCGCTCGATGCGACCTCGACCACGCCATACCGTGGCCCCGCGGGGCCACGACAGCAGCCAACCTCGGGCCGCTCTGCCGACGGCACCACAACCTGAAGACGCATGCGGGGTGGACCCTGGACACGTCGCCGAACGCGGGCGGCGTGGCCGATCCCGGTGGAGGGAACGGGCCAGGCCCCGGGTGGCGCTGGCGGACGCCGGCCGGGTTCATGATCACCGACGACCCCGAAGCCCCCCTCGGACCTGCCGCCCAAGGAACGGACCCCCCGTGGGTCGACTCGGTCGACTCGGTCGACTCGATCGACAGATCGTCGGGCCACCGGGCCACGAGTGCGCGCCCTCCTGGCGAGGGTCGGCGTTCTCCGGCCGGTTGACTCCGACCCGGAGTCAGGGTCACGGGGCGAAGCACCCTCCACGCGGAGCAGGTCGCAGTACCGTAGGAGTGAGGAGCTGCCCTCCGGAAGGGAGTCCGGTCCATGAGATGCCCGCGATGTCAGAGCTCCGATCTCGACCCGGCCCGGCACGACGACGCCGGGATGGTCACCTGCCCGTGCGGGCAGCGGGCCTTCGCCGGCTACGTCGCCGAGGCTGACTCCCTGGCCGCGCGATCGTCGTGGCTGGCCGATCGCGTGGCTGCCGGGGACCCGGCACCTGACCCTGAGGTCCAGCGCGCCTACGCGATCTGGAACCCCCCACGTGTGGCCGCAGCCACCACCGCGGGGCCGCCCGATGAGCTGGCCGCCCCGCCGGTGATCGCGTCCCGGGGCGCCCCCAGCGCCCAGACCCTCCTGCTGGGTGTCGGCGCCCTCCTGCTCGTCATCGCCGGGGCAGTGTTCGCTGCCGTCGTGTGGGACCGCCTCGGCGCGTTGGGGCAGGTCGCGCTCATGCTGCTGGCCACCACGGGAGTCGGCGCCCTGGCGATCCGCCTGCGCCACCACCTCGCGGGCACGGCCGAGGCACTCGCCGTCGTCGCAGCCGGACTGGCTGCGGTCGACCTCATCGCAGCTCCGATGCTCGGGCTCCTTCCCGAGCACTGGATCACCGATCCCACCGCGTACCCGGCCCTCGCGCTCGCCGGGCTGGGCGCTGCCCTGCTGCTGCTGCACCGGAGGTTCGCCCTTCGGGCCTGGAGCTGGCTGGGCTGGGCCGCGATCCTGGTGGGGGCAGCATGCCTGGTCCCAGCGGTCAGCAGCGCGACGGGGTCGCAGGCCTGGACCGCGGCCGCCATCGCGATCCCGGCACTGGCCAGCATCGCGATGCTGGCGGCAGCCGCCCATCCCGGCCGCTGGGCAGGCCAGGAGCTGGAGCTGCGCACCGTCGGAGCCATGGGCCTGCTCCTGAGTGCCCTCGCGACGGCATCGGCGGCGATGGATCGCGACACCCTGCCCGGCGCCCTGATCACCACCGCCGCCTGTGCGCTGGCAGTGGGGGTCTGGGCGTCGCTCGACCCCGACCGCGAACCCGTGCGACCCCTGCCCCTGGGTGCGGCGGCGCTGTCCGGGATCACCGTGGCGCTCCTGCTCGCCCTTCCGCAGGAGCCGCAGCCCGTCTGGCTGGCCGTCGCCGCCGCCCTCGCCGGGCTCACCGTGGGCATGGTGACCTGGGTGCTCCGGCCGGACCTCACCCTCGCGCTGGTCGGGGCGTGCGCCGTGTGGATCCCCTGGGCAGTCACGCGGATGAACGCAGGCGCCGAGACGCTGGACAGCGACCTCGTGGCCGGCCAGCTCTCGCTGCTCGCCCTGCTCGTGGGGCTCATGGCCTTCGCGACAGCCTGGTGGCATCCGGCGGCAGGGTGGATCGCAGCCGGGCTCTGCGCCGCGGCCGCACTGCTCGCCCCGACGGTGCGGCCCGACCCGATCGAGGCCTACACCTTGGGGTTCGCCGCGCTCCTGATGGGTGCGGGACTGCTCTGGCGTCGCCGCGGTCCGACCCCCTCGCTGCAGTGGCTCGGGCCCGCAGTGGCCATGGCCCTCATCCCCTCGGCCATCGCCACGTGGGCCGCCCCGTGGGCCCTGGACGTCAGCGACCTGAGCACCGGCTGGCACATCCTCCGACTCGGGGCTGTGCTCGGGGCCAGCGTGATCCTCATGGTGGTCGGCGCCCGGCTGCACCTCGGCGGGCTGCTGATTCCGGCCTCCGTCGCGCTGGTCATCGCGAGCCTGGCCCAGCTGTGGAGCGGCCTGTCGAACCTCCCCCGCTGGATCGGCCTTGCGGTCGCCGGGACCCTGCTGGTCCTGGCCGGGGCACGCATCGAGTGGCTGCGTCGCGAGGGTCGGCGCGCCGTCGGCTGGGTGGGGAGCCTCGAGTGAGAGGGGGCCGATCCCGTGCGCCCGACCCGAACTCGGTGTGATCTTGGGCGGCGTTCGACTCCCCCGTGCGGCACACTGTCGCCCAGCAGGTGCCGAAAGGACGGGTAGTCGAAGGGAGTGGTGGTGACTGAGAAGCGCACGCCGGAGATGCTCGTCGTCCTGGATTCGGATCCCAACAGCCTGGCGCCCCTGGCCATCGCACGGCGCTACGCGAAGGGCACGGTGCTGCTCACCTCCTGGAATGCCGATCCGCTCGAGATCGAGGCAGTGGTGCAGAGCACCGCCTCAGCCGAGCCCACGATCTCCGAGGCCCTCGCCGCGGCCGCGCAACGAGGCCTTCCCTGGGTCGGCGTCCGCCGCGACTTCGCGGCGCCGGAGCAGCTTCTCACCGAACTCATGATCGCCACCGCGCTGCACAGCCACGAGGTGGTACCCGGTTTCGCGGTGTTCCTCGCCGACGGTGAACCACCTCCCTTCCGCCACATCCTGGCCGTCGTGGACCGCAGCGATGGTCCGATCTCCGGGCTGCTGGCCTACGCCGCTGTCGCCGTCGCCGACACTGCGGGCGCCAAGCTGGACATCCTGGTGATCGGGGACGTCGACGAGAACCTGCACACCGAGGCGAAGCTCGACACCCTGGTGATCGATCGCGAGCAGGAGCTCTACGACGCCGCCGTCGAGCGGGCGCGTGGCCAGGGCCTGGACGTCACGTGGATCACCGCGGCCTCGGTGAAGGACCTGTGGCGGGTCGTCTCCGACCAGCTCTCCCAGCACGACTACGACCTGGTCATCGACGACCTGGGGGACGTGTCCCTGGCCCGCGTCGGCCTCAAGCAGACCGTCGATGGCACATTGGCCGACGGTGCGGCTGGAGAGATCCCGCTCAAGCTGCTCACCGAGACCACTCTCCCCCTCCTGCTGGTCATGGACGAGATCCGCCTGGGGTTGGCCCCACCGGCCCTGCTCAAGGCCGGGGCCATGGTCGCACTGGCACTGGGCATGGTGGCCGCACCGGTCGCGGCCGCCGCAGCAGCGGTCACCCCGGACACGTCCGCAGCCACAGCGGAGGAGCCCGACCCGGCCGACGACCTGCTCCTGGACCTCGACGCCGCCCTGGGGTACGCGGCCGAGGAGGACATCGAGAGGCTGCGTGCCGCGGACGCCGCCCGGACGGGACGCGGCTCCACTGACGCAGGGGCGCGGTCCGGCGATCAGCAGGGCACGGGCCAGCCGACCAGCTACGTCACGGCTCCCCCAGGCCCCGCAGGCCTCGACAGTGCCCGCGGGGGACCAGCAGGCGGCCGCTGAATCAGACAGCCAGAACAAGTCGGAGGAGAAGGCCAGCTCCGCGCCCAAGGAACCCAAGCCGCCGAAGCCGCCGAAGGGTGGGGCCACTCCGAGTCACGTGGCCAAGGCCACGTCCCAGGCGGCCAAGGACAAGGCCGCCCTCGAGAAGGACAAGGCGCAGAAGGCGAAGGCCAAGGAGGCCGTGGCCAAGGCTGAGGAGGGCCACGAGGAGGTTCAGGCCGCGGCAGAGGTGGCCCGAGCCGACCTCGTCGCTGCCACGGCAGCACACGAGGAGGCCGCCGAGCTCGCGGCCACCACCCAGGCCCAGTCCACGGGGCTGAACGCCCTCCTCCCCGGGGCCCCCACCGAGCAGGATGCGGCCGCCGCCGCACTCGCCGAACAGGCAGCAGCCGCCCAGCTCGCCGCCGCAGTCGCCGCGGGCGAGGAGGCGCTGGCTTCCCTGACGGCAGCCGAGCAGGCCCTCGCCGAGGAGCAGGCCACCCTCGCCGAGCGCGCAGCGGAGGCAAAGGAGTCCAAGGCCGAGTACGTGCAGTCCAAGGAGAAGGCCGAGGTCTACAAGCAGAGCCTGGCCGAGACCCGCCAGTCCCCCATGGCCAAGGGGACCTACCGGCTCACGGCACGGTTCGGCCAGACAGGCGGGTACTGGTCGTCCGGGGTGCACACCGGGGTGGACTTCGCGGGCCCCACCGGGACACCGATCCTCGCCGCCGCCAGCGGCACGGTGGTCTCGACGGGGTACGAGGGTGCCTACGGCAACCAGATCATCATCGACCACGGCGACGGCTACCAGACCACCTACGCCCATCTGGCGGGCATCGGCGTCTCGGTCGGCGACAAGGTCTCCACCGGGGACCGGATCGGCACCCGTGGGTCGACCGGGAACTCGACGGGTGCCCATCTGCACTTCGAGGTCACGAAGGACGGCAAGTTCATCGATCCGGAGGGCTGGCTCGGCTGGTAGCCGACACACAAGTGCGACGATCCCGCGACGCTGATGTGACGGCAGGTCGAGACCGTCGACCCTAGGATTCCGCTGTGACCACGGTTGTCCTGGCGATCCTCATGCTGTTCGCAGCGGTGGTCCTCGTCGGTGTGCTGTGGTCGTTGGTCGCGGCGATGCGCGTCGAGTCAGCCAACGCCCAGCTGCGCCGCGACGGGGTGCGGGCCACGGGCACCGTCCTGGACAACACGACGACCTCCACCGCGCAGCGGCGCCTGTTGTTCTCGCCCGTCGTGGAGTTCCGCTCGCGCGACGGGCGCCAGGTCCAGCATCCGGCCCAGCAGAGCGCGGCCACGTCGTGGCCGCGGGGCGCGACGGTCGAGGTCGCCTACGATCCCGAGGACCCCTCGACGTTCGTGCTCGTGGGGCCACCCGAGCGCGGGCACCTCATCGCCAACGCCGTCGTCGGGCTCGTGGTCGTGGTCATCATGGCCACCACGATGGTGATCACCTACCAGATCTGGGACCAGTTCCGGCACGACAAGGGACCCCAGCCACAGCCGGTGTCGACCACGCCCGTGGTCGCCGAGTGATGGCTCCCGACAACGCAGCGCCTGACCTCCAAGTCCGCCACCGACCCGTCCAGGCGCGCGGGCGGGTGCGCTTCGACGCGATCCTCACGGCCGCTCGGGACCTGCTCGCCGAAGGTGGCCTCGAGGGCTTCACGATCGATGACGTGGCGATAAGGGCGGGCATCCCGGTCGGATCGGTCTACCAGTTCTTCCCGAACAAGTTCGCCATCGTCGCCGAGCTCGACGCCATCGACACCGCCGCCCTCATCGACGACCTGGCGGCCAGCGCCGAGCGGTTCACCCTGGGCGACTGGCAGTCCGAGACCAACGCGCTCATCGACCTCGTCGCCGCCCACTGGGTCGACGATCCGACCCGGCGCGCCGTCTGGCTGGCCATGCGCTCCACCGCCGCCACCCGGTCACTGGCTGCCGAGCACTCCCGAACGCTGGTCACCACACTGCTGCCCATGATCCAGCTGCTGTCGCCCGGGCGCACCCTGGACGAGCAGGTCACGATCTGCGAGGTCGTGGTCGAGATGTCCCAATCGCTGCTGCACTTCTCGGTGTCCGACGGGAAGCCGAACCCGGCCACCGTCCGGGAGCTCAAGCGCATGTTGCGCGCCTACCTGCGCGCGGTGGCCAGGATCCCCTAGGCCTCCTCGACCACCACCACGGCCGCGGCCATCGTCGGCTCGTGGGTGATCGACAGGTGGACCACCACCTCGCCGAGGGTGGCCCGGACCGCCGACGCCAGCTCGCCGTGGAGCACGAGGGTGGGGCGGCCCCATGCGTCGGGGACCACCTCGACCTGGCGCCAGTCCATGTCCGGGATCGCCGGCGCCCGGCCGGGCCGCGCTCCGGAGAAGGCCTTGACGAACGCCTCCTTGGCCGCGTACCGGCCAGCCAGGTGCTGCGCCGCCCCGGAAGGGCCCCCCGCCGCCCGCAGCTCACCGGCCGTGAAGGTCCGCTCGGCGAACGCCGAGCCGACCGACCCGAGCTGCTCGGCGAACGATTCGACACCGACCAGGTCGATGCCGACGGCCCGGATCGGCATCAGGCGCCGGCCAGCCCAGGCAGGGCACCCGCCGGATCCAGCAGCATCCCCGCCTCCCGTTCGCGCAGCTCCTGGGTGGAACCCTGGCCGAGGCGCCGGTCCGTGCGACGCGCGAAGACCGGGTCACCGCCATGGATCGCACCCAGGCGGGCACGGGCCCCGGCGACCCGGCGCTCATGGGCTCGCTGCACGTAGCTGGCGCGCTGATCGGTCGGGATCGCCTCGACGAACACGTCCGGGTGGGCCAGCGCAACCAGCGCCGACACGTGGCCGAAGCCCAGGCTGGTGACCAGCGCCGCCCGGACCTGCTCGGCCCGGCGAAGCGGTCGGTAGTCCACGACGAGGGCCTCGCCCGGGGTCACCCGCGGGTCGGCGCTGACCAGGTTGGCGTTGCCCGGCACCGTGCCGGTCTCGAACACGTCACACAGGCCTGCCATCTGCCAGGCAGCCGCACCACCCTTGGAGTGGCCGGTGAGCGACTTCTGCGAGATCACCCGCAGCGGTGCCCCCGGGGTCCGCCCCAGGGCCTGCTGGATGGTCTCGTGCAGGAAGGCCTCGTTCGGGTCGTTGGCCTCGGTCGAGGTGTCGTGCTTGGACACCACCGCGACGTCGTCGGCTGTCAGCCCGAGGCTGGCCAGCGCGCGGCCGAGCGGGGAGTCCGCTCCACCGCGCACCGAGCCGAGCGCCCCGATCCCGGGAGCCGGGATCGACGTGTGGATGCCGTCACCGAACGAGGCCGCGTACCCCACGACCGCCCGGACGGGCAGGCCCAGGGCAAGGGCCACCGACCCCCGGCAGATGATGAAGCTGCCACCACCCTGGGACTCGACGAAGCCGCGCCGACGCCGGTCCCCCGGACGGCTGTGCTGACGCGGGTACAGGCCGGCGGAGATCATCGCCTCGTTGTCCGCGGTTGCGGCCATGTTCGCGAAGCCGATGATCCCCTCGGTGCTCAGGTCGTCCCACCCGCCGCCGATGATGATCTCCGCCTTGCCCAGGGCGATCTTGTCCACGGCCTCCTCGAGGGACACCGCGGCCGTGGCGCACGCCGCCACCGGGTGCACCATCGGGCCGTAGCCACCGATCAATCCCTGGTTGACGTGCGCCGAGACCACGTTGCCCAGCGCCTCCTGCAACACGTCGTTGGCGAACTGGCGACCGGCCAGCGGCCCCATGAACACCTTGGAGATGCTGCTCATGCCGCCCATCCCACTGCCCTGGGTGTTGCCGACCAGGCTGGGATGCACCGCGCCGAGCAGCTCCTCGGCCGAGACCCCGGCGTCGGCAAGCGCATCTGCGGTGATGACCACGTTCCAGGCGGTGAGGGCATCCATCGACCCGGCGATCCCGGAGTCCAGCCCGTGCCGCACGGGGTCCGAGCCGCGGGGGAACTGCCCGCCGGCCGACCGCAGCAGCGGCTTGCGCCGGGGGATCCGGATGGAGGCCCCGGCCGGCAGCGTGAGCAACCAGCCCTCCTCCGCCTGGGTGACCAGCGCTCCCGGGGTGCTGGCTGCCATGGCCCGCGCCTCAGCCTCGGAGCTGAGCACCTTGGTCAGGGCCCGGTCGAGGAAGGCCTCGGTGAACTCCCAGACCCCCTCGGCGGCCACAGCCGGATCGTCCTCGAACAGCCGCACCCCGGAGCGGGCCTGCACCCGCTCGCGGTAGCGCTCGTCGATCTCCGCCTCGTCGACCGGGCTGGCCGTCTCGGCATCGACCCAGCCACCGGCCTGGTCGTCCCAGGTGATGAGGCCGCAGCGCCACGCCAGCTCGACGACCCCGGCCGCGCCGAGCTCACCGAGCTCGGCCTGCCAGCGCGTGGCCGAACCGCCCCACGGGCCGTACTCGGCGATGCCGACCATGACGATCATGTCCTCGGCCCGGACCGTGGCCCGCGAGGTCCCGGTGGGGACCTCGACCGGCCCCCGCGCCCCCGCCAGCAGGGCAGGCAGGTTCGGCAGGGCTGCGACGGTGGAGCCCACATCGGGTTCCGTCGAGCCCTCGGCCGCGGCCGCGGCGGTGAGCTCGGCCACGGCGTTTGCCAGTGCCGCACCGAGATCCGCCCGCCCGCCGAGCCCACCGGACAGGTCCAGGCGAAGCGGGCCACGGTCGGCCTGCTCGCGGAACGGCTCGGTGGCCAGGGCGGCGATGAGCGCACCCATCTGCTCAGCGGAGAAGGTGACAACACCCAGCTCGTCCTCGACATAGCGGGCGACCCGGTCGTTGGCGGCCATCAGCCCGGTGCCGCGCACCCAGCCGATCTCCGCGGAGATGATCCGGGTCTGCGCACCCCAGCGCGAGCCCTCCGACGCCCACTTGTTGGCCATCGTCTCCAGTGCCGCCTTGGCGTCGCCGTAGGCACCGTCGCCACCGAAGGTCCCGTGGTTGGGCGACATCGGCAGGATGACGCTGAAGCGCTCCCGGCGCGCGGTGGCCGCACGCTCGGCCAGCCCGCCGACCAGTCGCTGCACGCCGAGCAGCAGCAGGCGCAGTGTCAGCTGCGCGTCCCGGCCGGTGTCGGGCAGCTCACCCATGGCCGGGGCTGCCGCGAACGGCAGGACGAGCGTGGGCCACAGCGCCGGCTTGACCTCCCGCGTGATGGGCCCGACGTCCTCGGTCGTGGGCGTGACCATCCACTCGATGAGCGCATCGATGTCAGCGAACGAGGCCAGGTTGGCCCGGACGATGTGCAGCTGCGCGCCGGGACCGGCCCAGCGGCGCTCGAGGTCCCGGTAGGCGGCGATCCGCTCCGGGGTGTCGGCGGTGGTCACCACGACCACCGTCGCACCGCCGCGCAGCAGGTGGGCCACCGCCGACCACGCGATCGAGTTCGGCGACGCCCCGGTCACCAGCGCGACCTCACCGCGGAGGTCGGCCGGGGCCTGCCCCAGCAGCTCGGCGGCGGCAAGGACCGCAGCGGCGTCGGGGGACGCCAGGGCCGCACGCAGGCCCTGCGCGTCGGGGATCGGCACCCCGGTGGCCGTCGCGGTCAGGGCGCGCTCGATCAGGGCCACCGTCCGCGGGTGGTTGGCCCGCGCCAGCCGAGCGCGGTGGTACTCGAGGCCGGCCCCGATGCGCGGATCGGCGTCACGATGGCCGACGACCTGCTGGAGGAGCCCCTCGAGCACGTCGTCCACCGCATCGCCCGCCGTCCCGTCGACCTCGGCAGCCAGCGAGGCCTGCACCAGGTGGTCCACGTCGGCCCGGGCCCATGTGGTGGCGGAGTCCAGCAGGACGTGGCGCCTCGGGTCGAACATGGGGGCGACCAACGAGGCCGGCCCGTGCTCGGCCTCGAGCAGGGCCAGGGTGGCCAGCGCCTCACGGTAGTCGGCGTCCAGCGGATCGCTGACCGGCACGCGGCCCAAGCGGGCGAGCACCTCGGAGGCCTGGTCGACCAGGATGCCCTCGACATGCTCGCGCAACTCGTTGACCGCCGCGGCGTCGACGGTCCCGCCACCGGCCGTGGTGGCCGACACCGGCGCCACCGCCACTCCCGCCTCGGCGGCGGCTGCCCGCACGGCCTCGTCGATCAGGCCCTCCGCGCTCGATTCGCTCAGGACGGCCAGGTCGCCGCCACGGCGGCTGCTGCCCTCGCGGGTGCCCAGGGCCAGGGCCAGCGCGGTGCGCGCGATCCACCCCTCGCCCAGACCCCAGTGCGTGGTGACGCGCTTGGCCAGGGCCGACTGCGACGAGCCCCGCGGGCCCAGCGCCGCCGTGACCGCGCCCTCGACGGCCGCGGACAGCACCGGACCCGGGTACCGGTAGTTCCCGGTCTTCGCCGCCAACGTGCTGGTCAGCTGCACGAGGGGCACCTCGTGGGCGCCGTCCATCGCCGAGACACCGAACTCCTTGCCGATGTCCATCAGGACCTGGTTGCGCCGGCTGGAGGCACCGTCGACCAGCGACTCGATCGAGTCGTGCTCGAGCTGGTCGACCCGCACGCCGACCCGCAGGGCCAGCAGGGCAGCCACCGCGGTGGCGTGGTCGACGGGCAGGTCGGCGACGATCTCACCGGACGGGGCGGGTGCGGCGGGGGCGGCAGCCGCGGGTGCAGCGGCGTCCGGCGCCTGCTCGTCCTGCTCGTCCTGCTCCACGTCGAGCACCGGGGCGGGATCCTCGGCGGTGTCGAACACCACCTCGGCGTCCACCTCCACGTTGAGGACCTCGGGCCGGGTCCCGCGGTGGGTCGCCAGCGCAAGCGAGCCCTTCGCCAGGTTGGCCAGCGTGGGTGCGCTGCCCACGCCGATCTCGACGATGCGCTCGACGCCGAGGCCCCCGAGCTCCACCGGGGTGCACATCAGCTCGAAGGTCTCGATCCAGCGCACCGGCGAGGCGAACTGCCAGGCGAGCAGCTCGATCACCAACGTGCGCGCCAGCGCGGTCGGGTCGGCACTCGCGGCGTCCCAGTCGGCCAGGACCTCGGCGAGGATCGGCGAGGCGCACACGTCGTAGACGCCCTGCACGTACTCGCGGTCGACGCGGAACAGGTGCGGGTACAGGTTCGGGATGTAGCGCCCGACCAGCGCCCCGGTGTCGATGCGATCCGGGAGCTTGGCCATCAGCTGCGTGCGGAAGCCCGCGACCCCGCCCAGGAGCGCCGAGGAGTGGAACGGGACGTCGATCCCGGGGACGAGCAGCATGGGTGCCCGACCGGGCTGCCCCGGCCCGAGCCGGGCCTCCAGCTCCGCCAGCGACCCCAGCGTGCCTGCCACGGCGTACTGCTTGCCGCGCAGGTTGTGGTTGACGATCTCGCAGAGCTCGCCGGTGTCGGCTGCCACCGCGGCCACGAGCTCCTCGGCCTGGGCGTGCGAGAGCCGGGCCAGGTGCGGGCGGATGACCGCGAGCCGGTACTCGGAGTTGCCCGCCTCGTCGCGCGCGACCAGCCCGTGCATCCCCTGCCCGCGGGCGAACACGAGCTCGATCGCCCCTTCGAGGGTCAGCACGCCGTTCGAGGCGCCCAGCGCGTTGTACTCGCCGACCGAGTGGCCGGCGACCGCCGCCTCGGGGTCGAACACCCCCGCCTCGCGCATCTCGGCGACCGTGGCCATCGCCAGCGTGGCCATCGCGACCTGCGTGAACTGGGTCAGGTGCAGGACACCCGCCGGGTGCCGGTAGGTGGTGCCGACCGCCTCGATGGACGTCGGGTTCTCCCGGACGATCTCCAGGATCGAGAAGCCCATCCGCTCCCGGGTCGCGGCGTCGGCGCGATCCCACGTGCCGCGCGCGGCGGCGGAACGGGCGTAGGCCTCCATGCCCATGCCCTGGGACTGGATGCCCTGGCCCGGGAACACGTACATGGTCCGCGGGCCGGCCACCACGGCACTGCCCAGGGCGACCACACCGTCGGCGGTCGTGGCCTCGACGGACACGACCCGGGCGCCGTCGCGCACCCCGGTGCGGGTGACCGTGAAGGTCACCTCCTGGCCGGGCAGGACGGGGGCGACGAAGTCGATCGACCACTCGCGAAGGCGGCTGGAGTCCCCCTCGGCCGCCGATTCCAGCACCGCCCGCGTCGCGGCGGCAGAGGTCCACATGCCGTGGACGATCCGCCCCGGCAGGCCCACGAACCGCGCGAGCAGGTCGCTGCGGTGGATGGGGTTGGCGTCGCCGCTCACCGTGGCGAACGCCTCGAGCTGGCTGGGCGCCGCGACCGTCAGGGTGCCCAGCGTGCGCAGCGGGGTGGCCACGACACCGGTCGCGCTCGGCACGCGCGGCTGCCGACGGCAGCGCGGGATCGACGACCGCGCGCCGGACGAAGAAGCGATCGGACACCGTCGCCGATCCGCCGCGGGAGTCCACCGTGATCACCAGGCCACCGTCGGCCCGCGCCAGGGACGGCCGGTCGGCCGTCGGGGCGGCATCGGCTCGGCGCCAGTCTGCGTCCGGATCTCGTGGCTCAGGTGCACGAGGTCGAACATCGACGAGGCCAGCCCCGCCTCGGCCAACCCGGCGAAGACATGCGGCCACAGGGCGGACATCACCCGATCGGGGAGCATCCCTGCCGCGCCGACCGTGGCGGCGTGCGCGGCAGCGACCTCAACCGGGGAGGTCGGACCCTCGGTGCCACCGGCGAACATCACCAGGAGCCCGGAACCAGCCGCCTCGAGGCTGGCCTCGGTGACCGAGAACGTGACCACGCCTGCGTGGGTGGCCACCTCGACGGGGAGCACCAGCTCACCATCACCCGGCAGGCCGAGGTCGGGCCAGTCCAGCGTGAGGGCCAGGGACCGATCGGGCTGGGCGGTCAGGGTGGCCGTCTCGTTGCCACCCGAGGACCACGTGGCCACCGGACCCAGGATCGACCACTCGTCGGGCGATCCGATCCGGTGCAGCGGGTTGGTGCGGCTGGCCCCCATCCAGGTCCACGTCGGGGCCTCCAGCGCGGCCGCGAGCAGTGCCTCGGGTCCTGACGCCGGGGCGGCCGGGTTCTGGCCCAGGCGGAAGTCGCTGATGTCGCGGACGTCGGTGCCCACGGGGTCGGCGGCCGCCAGCGCCTGCGCGACCGCGATCTCGAACCGGTCGAGCAGGTGCGCGACCGGCTCGTCGACGGTGGTGATCCCGGACACGGCCACCGGGCCCGGGATGATCAGGACCTGATCGGCGTCGTAGAGGTCGCTGTGCGACTGCCACAGGGAGTCCGACTGGTACCAGCGGCGCACGTCGGCGTCGATGACGGGCACGAACGGCACGGGCTTGCCGGGCCTGCGGGCCACGGACAGGAAGTGCGCGACGTCGGCCGGGTGCATGAGGGCCGTGCGCGCCGTCGGGTAGGTGTCGACGAGCAGGGCCAGCGCCGCGGCCGGGTCGTCGACCGAGACGGAGTCGGCGAACAGCGTGGCGATCCGCCCGCTGTCGGCCGGGTTCAGCCGGGCCTCAGCCTGCTGGAGCAGGGCGATGAAGCGGCTGCGGTGCGTGACGTCCAGCCAGGCGCCGTCCTCGTAGCGGCCGTTGCGCCCGAGTGCGGTGAGCACCACGAAGCGTTCGAGCATCTCGGCGTAGGTCATCTCCGCCACATCACCGAAGTACGGCTTGGCCGTGACCGCCAGGGCCGCGACGATCTCCTCGCGCCGCGCAGCCACAGCTGCCTCGTCCCCGGCGACCTCGTCGAGCAAGCGGGCAGCCCGGGCTGCGCTGTTGTCCAGGAAGTGGATGTCCGCGTTCAGGCCGGAGCGTCCCGAGGTGGTCCCCCCGGCAACCGCGCCGCGGGCCACCCAGCCGTCGTGCCCGGCGGCGGCCACCAGGGCGGCCTTGACCGAGGGTGAGGCCGCCGACTCCCGCGTGGCCATCGTCACGGTGCCCAGCAGGATGGCATCCACGGGCATGGTGGCGGCACCGTGGGCGTGCGCCCACGTGCCCGAGAGCAGGGCGCCGGCGCGCTCCGGGTCGGCGATGCCGCCACCGACGGCCAGGACGACGTTCTCGTGCTCACGGATCAGGTGGTAGGTGCCCAGCAGCAGCTCGTCGAGGTCCTCCCACGAGTGGTGGCCCCCGGCCGTGCCGCCCTCGAGGTGCAGCCACACCGTGTGCGGGGTGTCGGCCGCGATCGCCAGGACCTCCTGCACCTGGGCGACCGTCCCGGGCTTGAACGCGTTGAGCCAGATCCCCGCGGCCGCCAGCTCGTCGAGGAGCGCCAGGGCCTCGGGCTTGTCGGGGATCCCTGCCGAGATCGTCAGGCCGTTGATCGGGGCGCCGGCAGCGCGGGCCCGTTGGACGAGCCGCTCGCGGCCCACCTGGAGGTTCCACAGGTACGGGTCGAGGAAGAGCGCGTTGACCACGACCTCCTGCCCCGGGGCCAGGCCTGCGGTCACCTCGGCGATCCGCTCGGTGAAGATCGCCTCGGTGACCTGGCCGCCACCGGCCAGCTCGGCGACGTGGCCCCCGTTGGCCGCCGCGATCACGATCGGTGCCTCGGACGTCGAGGGGGTCATGCCGGGCAGGATCATCGGCGAGCGCCCGGACCGCCGCGTGTGCAGGTTGGCCAGGCGCAGCACGCCCTGGCTGTCGCGCACCACGCGGGGGGCGAAGCGCTCGTACGTCTCAGGGATCGCCGGGGCGCTGCCGGGCGTGAACAGGGCGGTGCGACCCGCGGCCGTTCCCGGATCGAGGACGAGGGTGGCGCGCCCTCGCAGGTCGGCAGCAGTCTGGCCGGCCAGGGCCCCCATCGTGCTGACCATGATCGCCACCGATCCCGGGGTGACGCTCCTGGTGACCGCGGTCGCCCAGTCGTGCGGGCGGGCCAGCACCGAGACCACGATGGCACGCAGCGTGTCCTCGCCCGGCAGGTCGCGCCCCGTCGCCGGGTCGGTGATCCGGGCCGACCCGATCGACGGCAGGGTCAGGCCCAGCTCGGAGATCCGGGCCAGGGCGTCGCGCGCTGCCGCCTGCAGGTCCGGGTGGTGGAAGGGCACGGAGCTGGCCAGCGGCTCCCAGGCGAACCGGAAGGGCGTGCCGCCCAGCTGTCCGGCGGCGCGCTTCTTCGCCTCCGCCTGGGCCAGCCCCTCAAGGCCGACCCGCAGCAGGGACAGCGCGTCGGGATCGCCGGAGAGGATGTGCCGGGTCGGGCCGTTGACGACGCCGATGGCGATCCGCTCCTGCGCACCGGAGCCGGCGAGGATGGCGGCCAGGCGCCCGGTGCGCGGGCCGGAGATGGCGACCATGGGGGTGCCGGCGGTCTCCGCCCCGGCCAACGCGGCTGCCACCGCAGAGTCCGACACTGCCCACGGATGCCGAGCGGCGCAGGCGCCCATGACGGCGGCGATGCGGGCCGCATCGGCCGCGATGCGAACGGGCACGAGGCCGTCACGGCCCCGGGCCGTGGCCACCGCAGCGGCCAGGAGTCCCGCGCTGTGGCCGGCGAAGCGGGTCGCCGGTGCGGTCGTGGCCGGGTGCAGGCCGTCGGAGTCCAGTGCGGCCAGGCAGGCGAGGTTCGTCAGCAGGTTGCCGACGAGTGCGAACGGCCCGGTCGCGGCGACCGGGCTGATCGGGTCATCCGGGCTGGAGGGCAGGAGGTGGGAGAAGCCATCGGCGAACAGCCCCAGTCCGCGCACCGCCGGGGTCTGGGCCCAGTCATCCAGGTCGGTCACGACCGTGTCGACCCATGCAGCCAGCTCCGGGCGGCCGACCAGCGTGCTGGCCAGGACCTTCGGCCAGGACGGGTCGATGCCGGGGAACAGCAACGTGGCGGGGTGGGTCCCGGCAGCCAGTCCGGCCGCCATGCTGCCCGGGAGGGCGGCGGGCGCTCCGCCGGAGACGGTCGGCTGGGTCTGTCCTGCGGTGGTCGTCATCATGGAGCCTCTCGGGCGGTGGTGGTGCCCCCAGGTATGCCCACGATTTATATGAGCAAACCTTCATGTTTTGGCGCAATGATACGCGCGACGCTGCCGAGTGGGGAAATCCGGGCAGGACCTATGGCCCTGCGCCCTGGGGACGAAGGGCACTATCGCCCATGGGGTCGAGAGATCCGCTACTGGCCGTAGAAGAGGCGCTCGGCCGCGGCTCGGGCGCGTCGGGTCGTCCGCCGGTAGTCCTCGAGCAGGGCTCCGGACTCCCCCGGCGCGTACCCCAGGATCCGGCTGACCGCACGCAGCTCGTTGACCTCGGTGGGCACCATGTCGGTGGCTCGACCACGCACGAGCATCACCACGTTGCGGATCCTGGTGGCCATCCGCCACGCGTCGGAGAGCACGTCGGCATCGGCCGGCTCGAGCAGGCCGGTGCGCCGGGCTGCCTCAAGGGCCGCGGTCGTGCGGGTCGTGCGCAGTTCGGGGATCCGGTGGGCGTGCTGGAGCTGGAGCAGCTGGATGACCCACTCGACGTCCGAGAGCCCACCACGCCCGAGCTTCGTGTGCAGCGTCGGGTCCGCCCCCCGCGGCAGCCGCTCGTTCTCCATCCGGGCCTTGAGCCGGCGGATCTCGCGCAGCTGGTCGGCCCCGACCCCGTCGGCCGGCCAGCGGATCGGATCGATGCCGGAGCGCACCAGCGACCAGACCTCGGGATCGCCGGCGACGCGGTCGGCGCGCAGCAGCGCCTGGGCCTCCCAGAAGGACCGCCACCGGTCGTAGTAGGCCAGGTAGGAGCTCACCGTGCGCACGGGCGGACCCTGCTTGCCCTCGGGACGCAGGTCGGTGTCCAGCTGCAGCGGCGGATCCGGGGAGGGGGCGTTGAGCAGGGAGCGCACCTCGTTGGCCACCAGGGTGGCGGCAGCGGTCGCCTCCCGCTCGTCGACCCCGGGAAGGGGATCGTGCACGAACACGACATCGGCATCACTGCCGTAGCCGATCTCACCTCCGCCGTACCGGCCCATGCCGATCACGAGCATCCGCGTCGGCAGGGCCGAGCCGCGGGCACGTTCCACCTCCGCGACGGCTGCGGACAGCGCCCCCGAGATGGTGGCGTCGGCGACGTCGGCCAGTGCGTTGCCGACATCGTCGACGGTCAGGGGTTCGAGGATGTCGGTGGCCGAGATCCGGAACAGCTCGCGTCGCCGCAGGGCCCGCACCGCGACGACCGCCTCGGCGGCGTCGTCGTAGCGTGCGGCTGTGGCCAGGAACTCCGCCGTGAGCGGCCCGGACGGCCGGGGGCGCAGCTCGGCGGCGTCAGCCAGCAGGGCCACCCCGTCGGGGGCGCGCAGGAGCAGCTCGGAGGCGTATCGACTGCTCGCCAGGACGCGGGCCAGCCGCTCGGCACAGGCCGACTCGTCCCGCAGGAGGCGCAGGTACCACGGGGTCCCGCCGAGGGCGTCGCTCACCTTCCGGAACCCGAGCAGCCCGGCATCCGGGTCCGGGGCGTCGGCGAACCATCCGAGCATGACCGGCAGCAGGGTCCGCTGGATCGCCGCGCGCCGGCTCACCCCGGAGGTGAGGGCCTCGATCTGGTTCAGCGCCCCGGCCGGGTCGCGGAAGCCCAGCGCGTCCAGGCGCTCACGGGCTGCCTGCGGGGTCAGCCGCGCCTGTCCGCTGTCCAATCGGGCGACGGCATCCAGCAGCGGCCGGTAGAACAGCTTCTCGTGGATGCGCCGCACCTCGTGGGCCCGGCGCTGCCAGGCCTCGAGCAGCTCCCTGGCCGGATCGGCCACGAAGCCCAGGGATCGGCCCAGTCGACGCAGGTCCTCGTCCTCCCGGGGGACCACGTGCGAGCGCACCATGCGGTGCATCTGGATCCGGTGCTCCAGGGTGCGCAGGAACCGGTAGGCACCGGCGAGCGCGGAGGCGTCCTCCCGGCCCACGTACCCCCAGGTGGCCAGGGACTCCAGGGCGGTCAGGGTGGTCGGGCTGCGCAGCATCACGTCGGTGCGGCCGTGCACCAGCTGGAGCAGCTGCACGCTGAACTCGACGTCGCGCAAGCCACCCCGGCCCAGCTTGAGCTGGCGATCCGCATCCTTGGCCGGGACGTTGAGCTCGACGCGCTGGCGCATGCGCTGGACCTCGGTGACGAACCCGTCGCGATCTGCGGCCGACCAGACGAACGGCAGGACCGCATCGATGTAGGCCGCCCCGAGCTCCTCGTCGCCGGCGACGGCACGCGCCTTGAGCAGGGCCTGGAACTCCCAGGTCTTGGCCCAGCGCTCGTAGTAGCCGACGTGGCTGCGCAGCGTGCGCACCAGGGCCCCCGCCCGACCCTCCGGGCGCAGGTTCGCGTCGACCTCCCAGATGGCGCCCTCGGCGGTGGGCTGGCTGCACAGGCGCATCACGCTGGCGGCCAGTGTGGTCGCGGTGCGCAGGGCGTCCGCCTCGTCGCCGCCGTTCACGGGCTCGGCGACGAAGATGACGTCGACGTCGCTGATGTAGTTCAGCTCGCGACCGCCGCACTTGCCCATCCCGATGATGGCCAGGCGGGCCTGTGGGGCGTTGTCGGGCAGCTGCTCGCGGGCTGCGGCCAGGGCGGCGGACAGCACCGCGTCGGCCAGCTCGGACAGGCGCAGGGCCGTCACCTCGAACGAGGCCCCGTGCGCCACGTCGGCGATCGCGATCCGCAGCAGCGCAGCCTTGTGCGCCACGCGCAGGGTGTCGGCGGCCCTCGCGCCCGTCCCGGTCACGGCGGCCACCATCTGCTCGCGCAGCGCGTGGGGGCCCGGCGGCGTGACGTCCTCGAACAGGATCTCCACGTGGTCGGGGTGGCGGACGAGGTGCTCGGCCAGGGCGACCGAGGCGCCGCTGACGAGGGCGAACCTGCGCCAGGCCCGCGGCTCGGCGGCGACGGCGCCGATCCGCCGGGGATCGGCCGCGTGCAGGTCCAGGGCCGTGCGCACGACCTGCCCGGGATCCGCCGCCGCCCCGACCTCGTCGAGGAGGGCGGAATCCCACCAGGGCACGTCCTGCAGGGCAGCGCCGGTGCGCTGCGCATCGGGGACCCCGAACCTGGCCAGGCGGCCGGCCAGGGTGTCCGCCCGACCCGTGGGACGCTCGGTCACGATCGAGGCCTCAGAGCACGGGGAGGTAGCGGTCCAGCTCGAACTGCGTCACCTGCCGGCGGTACTCCTCCCACTCCGCGCGCTTGTTGCGCAGGAAGAAGTCGAACACGTGCTCCCCGAGGGTCTCGGCGACGAGCTCGCTGCGCTCCATGGCCTGGATCGCCTGGTTGAGGCTCATCGGCAGCGGGCTGAGGCCCATCGCGCGGCGCTCTGAGTTGCTCAGCGCCCAGACGTCGTCGTCGGCGCCCGGCGGGAGCTCGTAGCCCTCAGCGATGCCCTTCATGCCCGCAGAGAGCAGCAGGGCGTAGGCGAGGTACGGGTTCGCCGCGGAGTCCATCGCCCGGTACTCGATGCGCGTGGAGTTGCCCTTGTCCGGCTTGTACATCGGCACCCGGAGCAGGGCACTGCGGTTGTTGTGCCCCCAGCACACCCATGCCGGGGCCTCGCCACCGCCGGCCAGACGCTTGTACGAGTTGACCCACTGGTTCGTCACGGCGCTCATCTCCGGCGCGTGGCGCAGGATCCCGGCCATGAACGACCGTGCGGTCTGGCTCAGCTGCAGCTCGGCACCTGCCTCGAAGAACGCGTTGCGGTCACCCTCGAACAGCGACAGGTGCGTGTGCATGCCGGATCCCGGGTGGTCGCGCAGGGGCTTGGGCATGAACGTCGCCGAGACCCCCTGCTCCAGGGCCACCTCCTTGACGACCAGCCGGAACGTCATGATGTTGTCCGCGGTCGTCAGCGCGTCGGCGTAGCGCAGGTCGATCTCCTGCTGGCCCGGCCCGCCCTCGTGGTGGCTGAACTCCACCGAGATCCCCATCGCCTCGAGGATCCCGATCGCCTGGCGGCGGAAGTCGTAGCCCGAGCCCTGGGGCGTGTGGTCGAAGTAGCCGCCGTCGTCGATGGGATCCGGGGACGCCCCGGGCCGGTGCGGCTCCTTGAACAGGTAGAACTCGATCTCCGGGTGGGTGTAGAACGTCAAGCCCTGGTCGGCCGCCCGCGACAAGGTGCGCTTGAGCACGTAGCGCGGGTCGGCGAAGGAGGGGCTGCCGTCGGGCATCGTGATGTCGCAGAACATGCGGGCCACGCCCTGGGACTCCCCGCGCCAGGGCAGCACCTGGAAGGTGCCGGGGTCGGGCATGGCCAGCATGTCGGCCTCCTGCACCCGGGCGAAGCCCTCGATGGCCGAGCCGTCGAACCCGATCCCCTCACTGAACGCGCTCTCGAGCTCCGCCGGCGCGATCGCCACCGACTTGAGGTAGCCCAGCACGTCGGTGAACCACAGCCGGACGAACCGGATGTCGCGCTCCTCGACCGTGCGCAGCACGAACTCCGTCTGCTTGTCCATGGGGGACATACTGCCCCATCGGCCGCGGCCACCGTGGGCCGCAACGCGCCCGCGAGCCACCCGCTCGGTAGCCTGCCCACCGTGCCCCAACTGCGCCTCGCCCTCGCCCAGGTCAACCCCGTGGTCGGTGACCTGGCGGGCAACTCGCGGATGATCGTCGAGCGGACCCGGGAGGCGGCCTCGGCCGGGGCGCACCTGGTTGCCTTCCCTGAGATGGTCCTGACCGGGTACCCGATCGAGGACCTCGCCCTGCGCTGGTCCTTCCAGCAGGCCTCGATCGCCGCGCTGGACACCCTCGCGCTGACCCTGGCCGACGAGGGCCTGGGCGACACCGCGGCGATCGTGGGCTACCTCGACCTGCGCGACGGCGGCCGTGATCATCGGCTGGGCACCCCGCGCGGGGCCCCGGTCAACGCCGCTGCCGTGCTGCACGGGGGCCGCGTCGTCGCCCGGTACAGCAAGCACCACCTGCCCAACTACGGGGTGTTCGACGAGTTCCGCTACTTCGTCCCGGGATCCGATCCCTGCGTCGTGCGGATCGCCGGGGTCGACGTCGCGCTGGCCATCTGCGAGGACCTCTGGCAGGACGGTGGCCCTGTGGCCCAGGTGCGCGAGGTCCGGGCCGGGCTGCTCGTCGTGATCAACGGCTCGCCCTACGAGGTGCACAAGGACGACGCCCGGCTCGCGCTGGCCTCGCGGCGGGCGGTGGAGGCCGGGGCGGCCCTGGCCTACGTGAACATGGTCGGCGGGCAGGACGAGCTCGTGTTCGACGGGGACTCCCTGGTGGTCGGTGCCGACGGCGAGCTGGTCGCCCGCGCCCCGCAGTTCACCGAGGCCCTGCTCGTGGTCGACCTCGACCTCGCACCCGCCGACGGCTTCTGCACGGCCGAGATCCCCGGCGGTCCGGTCGCGCCCTACGAGCCGCTCCCCCGCCCCGCCATCGAGCCGCGGCTCACCGACGAGGCCGAGATGTACGCCGCCCTGGTCGTGGGCCTGCGCGACTACGTGCGCAAGAACGGGTTCCGCTCCGTCACGTTCGGCATGTCCGGGGGCATCGACTCCGCGCTGGTCGCCGCCATCGCCGCCGACGCGATCGGCGGCGAGAACGTCCATGGCATCTCGATGCCGAGCAGGTACTCCTCGCAGCACTCCCAGGACGACGCGCTCGACCTCGCCGCGCGGATCGGCGCCCCCATCCGCCGGATCCCGATCGCCCCGATGGTCGACGCGTACATGTCCTGCATGGAGCTCACCGGCCTGGCCGAGGAGAACCTGCAGGCCCGGGTCCGGGGCACGACCGTCATGGCCCTGAGCAACCAGGAGGGCCACCTGGTGCTGGCCCCGGGCAACAAGAGCGAGCTGTCCGTCGGGTACTCGACGATCTACGGCGACGCGGTCGGCGGGTTCGGCCCGATCAAGGACGTGCCCAAGACGTGGGTGTTCCGCCTGGCCCGCTGGCGCAACGCGGAGGCCGAGCGCCTGGGTCGGACCCCACCCATCCCACCGAACTCGATCGACAAGCCCCCGTCGGCCGAGCTGCGCCCGGACCAGAGGGACACCGACTCGTTGCCGGAGTACGACGTGCTCGATGCGATCCTCGATGCCTACGTCGAACGGGACCTCGGGGCCGAGGAGATCGTGGCGCTGGGCCACGACCAGGCACTGGTCGAGCGGGTCCTGCGGATGACCGACCTCGCCGAGTACAAGCGCCGCCAGTACCCGATCGGGACGAAGATCACGCCCCGCTCGTTCGGCCGTGACCGCCGCCAGCCGATCACCAACCGCTACCGGGAGCTGGCCGACTGATCAACACCCGGTGACCGATCTGCCCCGGCGTTTGCCGGCCCCGGTATCCGGGAACACCGCCTCTGGCCAAGTGGCGCACGACGTGCGACCATTCGTGTCGTCCGGGGACTCCGTTCGTGAGCCTCGAGATGGGAGAGATCGAACATGAGCCTGTCCGCCGCCTCCGGCGCCCCCCAGTCCACCTCCCCCACCCTGTACGGCGCTGCGCCGACGGGACGTAGGGTCACCACGCGCGACCTGATCGCGGCGAAGGCCCGGGGCGAGAAGTGGCCCATGATCACCGCGTACGACGCACTGACCGCGCGCATCTTCGACGAGGCGGGAATCCCCGTGATGCTCGTCGGCGACTCGGCCGCGATGGTCGTGTACGGCTACGACTCGACTGTCCCGGTCACCGTCGACGACCTGCTTCCGCTGGCGGCCGCGGTGGTCCGCGGGTCGAAGCGCGCGCTGGTGGTCGGCGACCTTCCGTTCGGCTCCTACCAGGCCTCCCCCCAGCAGGCCCTGGAGACCGCCGCCCGGTTCATGAAGGAGGCCGGTGTCCAGGCGGTGAAGCTCGAGGGCGGCGCCCGCGTGCTGCCGCAGGTCGAGACCCTGGTCGCCGCCGGCATCCCGGTGATGGCGCACCTGGGGCTGACCCCGCAGTCGGTCAACCAGCTGGGTGGCTACCGGGTCCAGGGCCGCGGCGAGGACGGCGAGATCCTGATGCAGGACGCGAAGGCCATGGAGGCCGCCGGGGCGTTCGCCATCGTCCTGGAGGTCGTCCCGAGCGATCTCGCCGAGCGGGTCACTCGCAGCCTGTCCATCCCCACGATCGGGATCGGGGCCGGGGCATCCACCGACGCCCAGGTGCTCGTCTGGCAGGACATGGCGGGGCTCACCCCGGGCCGGCCGGCCAAGTTCGTCAAGCGGTACGCCGAGGTGGGTGCGGTGCTGTCGGCGGCGGTGCACGAGTGGGCCGACGAGGTCGTGGCCGGCACCTACCCCGGTCCGGAGCACCAGTACAGCTGAGCCCGCTGGGACCTCGATTGCCCCACCGTGCCCGGAGGTGGACAATCGTCCCCCGTGCCTGAGGGTCAGGAACGGACTCGCAGGGTGCACCTCCGGATGGACCTGCGCCCCCTGCGGCACTCGCGCGACTTCCGATGGGTGTTCACCTCCGGCCTGGTGACCTTCCTGGGCTCCATGGTCACGATGGTCGCCCTGCCCTTCCAGGTGGCCGAGCTGACCGGTTCGTTCGTCGCAGTCGGCCTCATCGGGTTGGCCGAGCTCGTGCCGCTCATCGTGTTCGGCCTCTGGGGCGGGGCCATGGCAGACGCCGTGGACCGCCGCCGGATGGTGCTGGTCACCGAGTTCTCCAGCCTGGCGCTCTCGGTGATCCTGCTGGTCAATGCCCTGCAACCGGACCCGCACCTGTGGGTGATCTACGTGGTCGCGATGCTCTTCGCCGCGGTGGACGGGCTCCAGCGGCCCTCGCTGGAGGCGATCATCCCCCGGGTCGTGCGCTACGACGAGCTGGCCGCCGCCGGCGCGTTGAACTCCCTGCGCTGGCAGGTGGGCGAGATCGTCGGTCCGGCTCTCGGCGGCCTGCTCATCGCGGGGTTCGGCGTCTGGTCGGCCTACGCGTTCGACGCCGCCACCTTCCTCATCTCCGGCCTGGCGCTCTGGCGCCTCCGGTCGATCCCGCCGAGTGAGTCCGCCGAGCCGGCCAGCCTGAGCCGGATCGGAGAGGGGATGCGCTACGCGTGGTCGCGCAAGGACCTGATGGGCACCTACGCGGTGGACACGATGGCGATGGTCTTCGCATTCCCCTACGCCCTGTTCCCGTTCCTGGCGGAGGATCTCGGGGCGCCGTGGGTCCTCGGGTTCCTGTACTCCGCCGGCGCGGTGGGCAGCCTGGTGGCCACCCTGACCAGCGGCTGGACGGGACACGTGCACCACCACGGCCGGGCCGTCCTCGTGGCCGCGATCTGCTGGGGGCTGGCGATCGCGGGCGTGGGCCTGAGCGACTCGGTGGCGATCGTCCTGCTGATGCTGGGCCTGGCCGGGGCTGCGGACATGATCTCCGGGCTGTTCCGGATGCTCATCTGGAACCAGACGATCCCCGACGAGCTGCGCGGGCGCATGGCGGGGGTGGAGCTGCTCAGCTACTCACTGGGCCCGACCCTGGGCCAGGTCCGCTCGACCGGCGTGGCCGCCGTGACCTCGCTGCGCACAAGCCTCGTGACAGGTGGTCTGCTGTGCGCAGCAGGCGGGGTCGTGCTCGCCTTCGCCCTGCCGAGCCTCTGGCGGTTCGACGACCGGACCGACCCCAATGCCGTGCGCGAGCGGACCCTGCGTGCGGCCCGAGCGGCATCGCGAGCCCGAGCGCGAGTGAGCCACCGGAGCCCCGGGCGTCGGCGGATCAGTCCTCGAGGTCGTCGTCGTTCCAGCGCTGGTCATGGTCCCAGGCCTCGGAGCGCTGGTGCGCGCGCTCGAGTGCGGCCTGGGCGGCCGCCTGGTCGGGATAGGGTCCGAGGCGCTCCGCGTGGGCGCACCCCACGTCCGGCTCCACCGCCCCGTGGGTCAGGCAGTACCAGTACGACATGGAGTCCTCCTCGCCTGAGGGCCGGCTACCAGCCCCGACGCTACCGGCCGCGCTCGGGACGTGTCCTGCGTACTCTTGCTCCATGCCGACCGCCCCCACGCGCGCCCCCCTGACCCCGGGACGGATCTCCCCCCGCCGCCCCGTGCCGGCCAGCATCGCGCGACCCGAGTACGTCGACCGACCCCGGCCCGCGCCGTACACGGGCGGCGAGGTCAAGGACGCCGCGACCATCGAGGCCATGCGCGTCGCCAGCCGGCTGGCGGCCCAGGCCCTGGCCGAGGTGGGTCGCGCCATCGCCCCGGGCGTCACCACCGACGAGCTCGACCGGGTGGGCCACGAGTTCCTCTGCGACCACGGGGCCTACCCCTCCACCCTCGGGTACCGCGGGTTCCCCAAGTCGCTGTGCAGCAGCCTCAACGAGGTCATCTGCCACGGCATCCCCGACGACACGGTCCTGCGCGAGGGGGACATCTGCAACATCGACATCACCGCCTTCCTCGGCGGTGTGCATGGCGACACCAACGCCACCTTCCTGGTCGGCGAGGTGGACCAGGAGGTGCGCCTGCTCGTCGAGCGCACGCAGGAGGCCACGATGCGCTCCATCAACGCGGTCCGCCCCGGTCGGCCGATCAACGTGATCGGCCGCGTCATCGAGTCCTACGCCAGGCGCTTCGGGTACGGGGTCGTCCGCGACTTCACCGGCCACGGGATCGGCACGTCCTTCCACACCGGGCTGGTGATCCCGCACTTCGACGACCCGCACTCCGACACCCTGATGCTGCCCGGCATGACCTTCACGATCGAACCGATGCTGACGCTGGGCACCTACGACTACACGATGTGGTCCGACGGGTGGACGGCCGTGACCAAGGACGGCAGCTGGACCGCCCAGTTCGAGCACACCCTGCTGGTCACCGAGGACGGCGCCGAGATCCTGACGCTGCCCTGATCGGGACCTTCGACCCGGTTCACCCTTCAACCAGCCGGTACCATGGGGGGCATGACCAGGTGGCTGACGGAGGACGAGCAGAGGCTGTGGCGTGGCTGGTTGGCCGCGAGCATGCTGCTGCCCGAGCGCATCAACCGTGACCTGCAGGAGCAGCACGGCCTCACCGGCACCGACTACCAGATCCTCGTGGAGCTCTCGGAGTCCCCCGAGCGCCGGATGCGGATGAGCACGTTGGCCGAGCACACGCAGCTCTCCCGCAGCCGCCTGTCCCACCAGATCGACCGCATGACCAAGGCCGGCCTGGTGACCCGTCAGGAGTGCGCCCAGGACGGCCGCGGCATGTTCGCGGTCCTCACCGAGCAGGGCTGGGAGACGATCGTCGCAGCCGCGCCGGACCACGTGGAGAGCGTGCGCCGGCACCTGGTCGACCGGTTGACCCCCGAGCAGTTCGCGGCCTTCGGTGAGGCGTGCATCATCGTGGCCGACGCCGCGAGCGCCGGCGACGCCTCCTAGCCGGACGGGTCCGGTCCCTCCGAAGGGCCGTCGTCTGCATCCGCGGCCCCGGGCCCGCCCGCCACTGCCTCGTCCGCCCGCTCACGGGCCCGTTGCTGCCGGCGGCCCACCAGCCACGCGGCGATCGAACCCGGTCCGTTCATCGCCCAGTGCAGGCCCATCGGAGCCAGGACGCTGCCGCTGACCACCACCAGCAGCGCGAACAGGAGGCCGGCACCACCGGTGGCCAGGATGGTCACCGCCACCGTCGCGGTCTTGGCCCCCCACCCGGATCCCAGCTGGCTGGTCAGGGAGTGCGAGTCGTGCATCTCCAGGGCCGGCAGGATGTGCCACAGGCCGAACACGAACGCCGACCCGAGCACACCAACAACCGTGCCGTACATGCTCGTCAGCAGGCCCAGCAGGACCGAGCGGAACACGACCTCCTCGAGCAGGACGGTCCCCAACGGGACCTCCACCAGCGACTTGTGGGCGACCTGCGCACCGGAGGTCCCCATCACGCGCTCGTCGGCGAACAGCGGGTGCAGACGCGGGATGGCCACACCCGCAGCCATCGCGAGGGACACCACCAGGATGCTTCCCAGCCCCCAGGCCAGGCCCGTCACCCAGCTGCCCAGCGACATCTCCTCCAGCGAGAGGCCCACGCGGTACCCGAACAGCAGGAAGGCAACTGTCCACACGAGAGCCAGCGGCACGTACCACCGGCGGCTCACGTGGAAGGTCGTGACGCTCGCCAGGAGCATCAGGACCAGGAGTAGCCCGAGGGTCACCTCATCCACTGGCGGAAGTGCTCCCCGGCTGTTCGTGCGGCTCTGCCACGCCCTGCTGCTGGGCGGTCTCCACGACCCGCCTGACCCCGAAGCCCAGGACCTTGACCGTCGTGCCCAGGAGGACTGCCCCGAGAACCATCTGGATCATCACCATGATCCGTGCGGGGTCCGACACCGCCGCGATGTCGCCGAAGCCGACCGTCGACATGATCGTCATCGCGAAGTACAGGGCGCCGACCTTGTTCAGCTCCTGGCTGAAGGCCTCGGGTGTGGACACCGAGATGGACAGGTAGACCAACGCGTAGAGGGTGACGAAGAGGCCGAACACCAGGCACAGCGCCTGGACGGCGGTAAGGACGGGGGTGTCCGACCGCGACAGCCGCAGCATCTGCCGGGCGAAGACAACGAAGATCACCACGAGTCCCACGAACGCCAGTACCACGGCGAACCTCGCCGAGCCCGTGTCCTTCACCGGCAGGAGGGCGTACACGACCAGCGTGGCCGCGATGACGCCGACCACCCGGGCCACGAAGCCGAGCAGCAGTCGGCGCCGCGTCCGCGGGTCCATCGCCTTGACGTCGTCAGGGGTGCGCATCGTCGGCCTCCGTCCAGGAACTGCCCGAAGCCTATCGGCAGCGGGCCGCGTGCCCGTGGCTCACAGGGCCAGGTGCGCGGCGATGACCACCAGGACCGATACCGCAGCCTCGACCCCGCCGATCATGGCCGGACGCATGCCGGGGCGCAGCAGGACGGCCCTGGCGAGCGCAGGGACGAACGCGACCAGCCACCAGGCACTGGCCAGCGCCGACCCCAGCGCGAGCACGCCGTGCCAGGCGAGGTTCACCCGGCGGAACCGCACGTTGCCCGCCTCCCGCAGCAGCGACTTGACGTGCAGGACAGAGCCGGCCAGGTAGGCCGCGACGATCACGGTCGCCTCGAGGGTCGACGCCGCGAAGTCGTCGACGAGCGCGGCGGGTCCGGCGACCACGGCAACGGTCAGGGGCAGGGCGACGGTGGCCTGGGCGACCAGCATGAGGTCGTTGGCCACGCTGCGCTCACCCCTGCGTGCGGCGATCATCAGGCCGATCGCCCACAGCACCAGCAGCACGCCGGCCACAGCGAGCAGCCACGGGCGGGTGACAGCCAGGGGAAGGCCCAGCGCAGCGGTGAGGACCGCCCACGGGATCGCCCGCGATCGTTCCCGGCGGGCCAGCCGCGTCCAGGATCCCCGACGCACCCGCGCGGTGAGGGCGCGGCCCAGGTAGTAGCCCACGGGGTAGGCACACACCCATGCGGCGAGCAGGAGCCACCCGGCCGGGCTGGAGCCGGCCACGGCGAACCCGCAGAGCACCGGGACGATCAGGAACGCCCACGCGCCGTGCTGTGGGGGGATCTCCGGGCGCCAGACGGGCTCCCGTGCCCTGCGCGTCGCGCCCGAGGGCCTCGACCCGGCGGCGGGGCCAGGGGCAACGAGTCCGGGCGACCCCTCGCTGCCGGGCACCGGTGGAGCGGCTGAGGTGATGGAACGCACCGAGGTGGTGTCGCGCAGCGAGGCCAGTGCGGTGTACTCCCCGTTCGGGACCGCCCCGTACCTGTCGGCCGTCATCGCCGACTACTCCGGGTCCGCCGAGGGCACGTACTCCAGCAGGCAAGCGCCGGAGGCGTCGACCAGGCGGAGCCGATCCTCGCCCAGCTCGATCCCGCGGACCTCCTCGAGCAGTCGCAGGTAGGCATTCTCGGCCTCCATCGCCTGAGGGGGGCCTGCCATCATCGTCATCCCGAACGGGCCGAGCGCCAGCCCACCCTCGGGTCCGTCCCCGCACATGCCGAAGTAGCGGTTCACCGGGGCCTTCCCACCGGCACGACCCTCCTGGAACCCCAGGTTCACCAGGAAGTCGCTCCAGTCGACGGACTGGTCACTGGCCCACGCCAGGTCCCACTGGGTCCCCCAGGGGATCACCTGCGCGGCATCCGACATTCCCCCATCTTCGCCCACCACCGGACATCCACGCACGTGGGGGCGGCGACGGCCACCTGCTGCGCCGGCAGCGAACGCGCGATTATTTCTCCAACCCCTAGGTTGCCAAATTCACCTCGGCCGTTACGCTTCCTCCATGAACATCGCCTCTGACGTGACCGGCCTCATCGGAAACACCCCCCTCGTGCGCCTGAACCGGGTGACGGATGGGGCAGGAGCCACCGTGCTGGCCAAGCTCGAGTTCTTCAACCCGGCCAACTCGGTCAAGGACAGGATCGGCGTGTCGATGATCGACGCCGCCCAGGACGCCGGGCTGATCGGCCCGGACACCGTGATCGTCGAGCCGACCAGCGGCAACACCGGCATCGCCCTGGCCATGGTGTGCGCCGCGCGTGGGATCCCGTGCATCCTGACGATGCCGGAGACCATGAGCAAGGAGCGGCGGATGGTCCTGCGCGCCTACGGCGCCGAGATCGTCCTCACGCCCGGGCCCCGAGGGCATGGGCGGGGCCATCGCGAAGGCCAAGGAGCTCGTCGCGGCCAACCCGAACTACCTGATGCCCCAGCAGTTCGAGAACGCCGCGAACCCGGCGATCCACCGGCGCACGACAGCCGAGGAGATCTGGAACGACACCGACGGCACCGTCGACATCGTGGTCGCCGGCGTGGGCACCGGCGGGACGATCACCGGCGTGGGTCAGGTGCTCAAGGAGCGCAAGCCCGGGGTGCAGATCATCGCCGTGGAGCCGGCTGCCTCCCCGGTCCTGTCCGGTGGGGTCAAGGGCCCGCACCCCCTCGCCGGGCATCGGCGCCGGCTTCGTCCCCGCGATCCTGGACACCACTGTGTACGACGAGGTCGTCACCGTGGATGCCCCCGACGCGATGGCCACCGCCCGGCGCGCCGCCGCCGAGGAGGGGCTGCTCGTCGGGATCTCCTCCGGCGCCGCGATCTGGGCCGCCACCAAGGTCGCGGCGCGCCCGGAGAACGCCGGGAAGACGATCGTCGTCATCATCCCGTCGTACGGGGAGCGCTACCTGTCCACCGCGCTCTTCGCCGACCTGGCCGAGTAGTCGGTGGCGCGCAGGCGACAGCCGGACCGGGACGGACGGGGACGGCCGGTTCGGCAATGACCTCTGCCATGGGCGTTCTGGCCGACATGCGCCGCGATGTGGAGTGCGTGTTCGAGCGGGATCCGGCCGCCCGGTCGAAGACCGAGGTCGCGCTGCTGTACTCCGGCGTGCATGCGGTCTGGGCCCATCGGGTGTCCCACGCCCTCTGGCGCCGGGACCACCACCTCGCGGCCAGGGCAGTCTCGCAGGTCGCCCGGACCCTCACCGGCGTGGAGATCCACCCCGGCGCCACCCTCGGGTCGGGGCTGTTCATCGATCACGGCATGGGAGTGGTCATCGGCGAGACCGCCGAGGTCGGCCAGGACGTCACCATCTACCACGGCGTCACCCTCGGGGGTACGAGCCTGGAGCCGGGCAAGCGGCATCCGACCGTCGGTGACCGGGTCACCATCGGAGCCGGCGCCAAGGTCCTCGGGCCGATCGAGGTCGGGCACGACTCACGCATCGGCGGCAACGCCGTGGTCGTGCGGCCCGTTGCGGACAACTCCGTCGTTGTGGGCGTCCCCGGTCAGGTCATCGCCCGGATGAAGCCACACACAGCCTCGGACAAGCCCGACCTCGAGCACACCAACCAACCCGACCTGATCGGCGCTGCCGTGGCCAACCTGCTCGATCGGGTCGACTCGCTGGAGTTCTCCGTGACCGGGCACGTCAACGAGTTCCACCTGCACGCCACTGGCGCCGGCCAGTGGGAGGAACTCGACGACTTCTCGATCTGATCGCCCGGGCGGGGCAGCCCCCAGGGCTCGGCGGACAGGGCTCAGCGGACTCGCAGCCGCACCCACCTGGTACTGGTTGCGCCAGCTGAGTCCGTGACCCGGACGCGGAACTTCTTGACACCCCGGGACGTCGCCTTGCCCGAGATCACGCCGGACTTCGACAGGGTCATCCCCTTCGGCACCGAGCCCTTCGAGCGCTTCCACGTGTACGTCCCGCTACCGCCCGAGGCAACCAGGGTCTGGCGGTACGGCTTCTTCCGGCCCGCGGTGGGCAACGACCGGGTCTCGACGCTCAGCGCCCCGCCCGGGGCAGGCTGCCCCCCAACGGCCGTCAGGGTGACAGGCGGCACCTGGTTCGTGCTCGCGGTTGCCGTCGGGGTCGCGGTCACGGTCGGGGTCGGCGTCGGGGTCGGGGTCGGCGTGGGGGTCGGCGTGGGGGTCGGCGTCGGGGTCGGCGGTCGGCGGTCGGGGTCGGCGTCGGGGTCGGGGTCGGCGTCGGGGTCGGGGTCGGGGTCGGGGTCGGCGTGGGGGTCGGCGTCGGGGTCGGCGTCGGGGTCGGCGTCGGGGTCGGCGGTCGGGGTCGGGGTCGGGGCGTGCCCGTCGTGCTCGCAGAGATCGTGTACCAACCGACGCTGCCGTAGTCCCCCTCGCCGGCAGAGCCGGGCACGCCGTTGCCCACGCCCTCGACGCTGACCGTGTAGGTGCCTGCAGCGACCGCGGCCGACACCGAGGCGTTGACGGAGGCCTGTACCTTGGCGGCGTCGTAGACCGGTGCCGACGTTGCCACGAGCGCGCCCGTGGAGTCCCGAAGCGCCAGGGACACGTCCAGGTTCGGTCCTGGCCAGTGCGGCGCCGCCGAGACCGTCAGCGTCCCCGCGGGTGCCGTCACGGTGAACGTGTCGACGTCGAGGGTCCCGTTGACCAGCCCGGTCGTGGACCCCGGCACCGCCAGGACAACAGCCTGCACGGCCTCATCGGCCACCAGGGGTGCGCCGTTCCCGGCGATGAGTGCCAGGTCGTCCTCGACGTTGTTGGCTCCCGGGTACGTGCCGTTGTTCCACTGCGTGATGGGCTGGCTGTAGGGCGAGCCCATGATCGGGCCCCACCCACCGCTGCCCCCGTAGTAGGACGCCGTCTGGGTGCCATCGTGGCTGAGGCCGAAGTTGTGGCCGGCCTCGTGGCTGGCCGCCTCCGCGATGTACTTCGAGCTGTTCGACAGGGCCTGCGGGTACACCCAGGCCGGCTGGTAGTAGGCGTGGTTCGAGGTGCGGTCGACGACGTCGATGTAGGCCCGACCGCCACAGCCGCACTGGGTCTGGGTGGCGTCCGGGGAGATCAGGACGCGGGTGCCGAACAGTGCGTCGGTCGACCCCGAGCGCGTGATCGCATCCTGCCCGGGATCCTCAGTGGTCACGTCGATGTCGAACGGGGCGAAGTCCTGTGCGACCCGCCGCCACGCGTCGATCACCACGGCACGCTCCGCATCGGAGAACGTGGTCGGGTCTGCGTCGGCCGAGAACGCCGGGGCGGTCCAGGCATCCTGCGCGTACAGGCCGTTCCACGCGGTGCCGGAGATCAGGTGCCCGTCGAAGTCCAGGTACAGGACGCGCTGCGACCCGGGCCGGCTGTGCAGGGTGAAGGCACCGGATGGGGCCACCACCGCCGGCCACCCGGTGCCCTCCGCTGACTGCGGACCGGGCTCGAGTCCGTCGGGCAGCTCATCCTGGAAGAACAGTGCCCCGCACTCATCGACCCACAGGGTCCGATCGAGGCGCAGGTCCTTGGCGAGCTCACGGGGGTTCGTCCCGTTGCGCGCAGCGACCGACACGATGTTGCCGCCCATGCTTCGCACGGCCGCGTCCCCGCGGGCCGGGTCGGGAAGGGCCGGGTCCGCGCACGCCAGGGGTGGACCAGAAGGTGCGGGAGGCGAGTCGGCGGGGGCGCCCGCCACTGGTGCCGACAGCCCCGTGGCCACAACGGCAAGTGCGAGGCCGACCGCAGCGAGCGCACGCGTCACGTCGCGCCCGAGAACCCCCACGGGGCCGGTACTCATGAGGAGAACGTCGGTCGGTCAACGGGCAACATTGACCTCGTTCCCCTCAACGGGCGACTCGGGTCATGACCCCTAGCTGCTGCGCAACTCCCGGACGACCTCGGCCAGTTGCGCGTCCTCGAGCCGACCGTCCTCATGGGCCAGGGCCGCATCGACGAGTCTCGCGTGCGGGTAGTCCCGGCTCCCGGCGCGCTCGAACCGGCCCTGGACTGGACGGGTCAGCAGGTACACGATCAGCAGGGGCCACACCAGGGAGAACGCGATGGCCCAGATCCACTTGACCCGGCGCGACATGTGCGGCTGGCCGACGACGTCGACCACGGCGATCACCCACACGGCGAACAACGGGATGGCGATCACGAGGAGGTAGGCGATCTGGGTCGTGGTCACAGCGACGACCATCCCTTCTCTGCAACGGCCGTGCGCATCACCTTCAGGGTCTCCAGCTGTTGGCCGTGCGGCCGCCGGGTGCCCCGCCAGCGGTGCCACAACAACGTCACACGCTCCACCTCGAGGAACAGTGCCGCCACGAAGAAGGGGAACAGGACCATCGCGGCCAGCCCGAGGGTGAGCCCGTCCTCGCCGGACTGGACCGAGAACAGCAGCCACTCCCCGAGGAAGAGCAGCAGGGCCAGGCCGGGGACAACCGTGGCCCGGACAGCAGGGGCGATCCGCAGCCTGCTGGCGATGAGCACCAACAGGAGCGGGACGGCCGCAGCGACGATCCCGATGAGGGCGAAGGGTGCGAGCAGGACCACGAGGATGAGGTCGCGCAGCCACCCCCAGGTCCGCGGCGGTGGGTTCGCCGACGTGGCGATCGCGTGGTCAGAGGTGCCTGCGGCCAGCAGCGCCGCCCGGTACTGGGCACCTGTGGCGACGAGCTCACCACGAGCCGGCTCGGGCAGCCGGTTGAGGCGGGCCGCGAGCAGCTCGCGGTCGCCGTACTGCATGGGCGGGGAGAGCGCCGGATCCACGTCCGTGAGCAGCACCTCGGCAACGGTCTCGAGGGCATGGGCCTGATCCCAGTCGGGGAAGTCCGGGGCGACGTGGCGCAGCCGATCGTTGACCAGGGCGGTGAGGTCGCGCACCGCGTCCCGGTCGTCGGCCCCGCCCACCACCGGACCCCGCTGCCGGACCCAGTCGTCGAGGTCGATGGGCGGGCCCACGTTCACCAGGGCCCGCGAGCGGAACCCGGCCTTGTTCTCGTAGTGCACCCCCATCGGCAGGATGTGGATGCCCTGCACGCCGGACTCCCGGGCACCCAGGGCGATGCGCGCGGCGCCGGTGCGGACCTCGGCCATGTAGGGCACGTCCTGGGTGACCCCCTCCGGGAAGATCAGGACGAGGTCGTCCGCGCCCAGGGCACCGTAGGCGGAGGCGAACATCTCGTCGTTGCTCGCCCGCGCCCCGCCATCGGCGGCCTTGTGCACCGGGATCATGCCGATCCCGCTGGCCAGGCGGCCGACCACGGGCACGTTCCAGATGACGTCACGCGCCACGACCCGGGGCATCCGCGGCGCGCTGTCGACCAGCAGCACCCCATCCGCGAGGCCGCCGAAGTGGTTGGCCACTGCCAGGACCGGGCCGTCCGGGATGGGCTCGACAGGAAGGTGCACGTCGATATCGCGATAGACGAGGTTGGCGGCGGCCCGGGCCAGCCGCCGTGGCACACCTCCACGTGGTCGAGGCTGGGAACCTTCACTCATCGCCACCACTCCGATACAGGATGTCGGCCACGGTGACGAATCCCGCAGCGCAGAGGATGTGCCAGGCGCCGTGCAGCTGCAGGGGGCTGTCCGGGTCGCAGGTGGGCGCCCCGGTTCGGCCACCCGCGTACGCCGACACCGCGGCGACCGCGGTCGCGGCCAGCCGCAGCGTGCGCTGCCGGCTCCCCCCGGGCAGCGGATCCAGCCCGCGCCGCGCGCGGACCAGTGGCGTTCCGAGGCTCATGGCGATCAGGACGGGGATCGGCAGGTCATGCATCGCACGTGCACCGGGCGGTTGGGGCCCGTGGAATGCCACGCTGCCGGCACCGACCAGCGCGAGGACCGCGCTGTACACCAGGACCTCACCGCGCCGGCCGGTCGCCGGGCTGCCGGTCCGCGCGAGCACCACACCCGCGGCGCCCACGAACGCCAGGCTCGACAGGGCGTTGACCGGCTGGGCGAGCCACCCGTCACGGATCCGCTCGCAGTCGCTGCACCCGATCCTGTCCTCCTCGGATTCGGTCATGACCTCGCCCGGATGATCAGGTCGGCGACGAGCCCGGTCCAGCCGGTCTGGTGCGAGGCTCCGAGACCAGCGCCCGTGTCCCCGTCGAAGTACTCGTAGAACAACGTGTGAGCGGCCCAGAGGGGATCGGTCTGCAGCGCGGTCCCGGCACCGGGGCGTCCGGCTGAGGGCACGACACCGTCCACGCCCGGAACGAACATCGAGATCAGCCGCTCGCGCAGGTCCGCGGCCACCTCGGCAAGGGTCCGCTGCTGCCCCGAGCCGGTCGGGTGCTCGACGGTGAACGCCATCGCCCAGGGACTGGTGGTGCTCCTCGAGCGCCTGCACCAACAGGTGGTTGATGGGCATCCAGATCGGCCCCCGCCAGTTCGAGTTGCCCCCGTACATCCCGGTGGTGGACTCCCCCGGCTCGTAGCTGATGAACCACTCCTGCCCAGCGGCGCCGATCCGGAACGGCTCCTCGCGGTGTCGCGCCGACAGCGAGCGGATGCCGAACGTCGAGAGCATCTGGGACTCGTCGAGGAGCTTGGCCAGAACCCGGCGCAGGCTGTCCGGGGGGACCACAGAGAGCGACAACTGCCGCATGTCGGCCGACAGCTCCACCGGGACATCGTCGTCGGCCTGCAGATCAGCGGCGTGGTCGAGCCGATCGAGCAGCGCCGAGCGCATCCGCTGGGCGGTTGCCCGAGCCCGGTCGGCGCTGACCGGCTTGAGCTGGATCGCCTCGGTCGCGACGACCGGCATCGCCCCGACCAGCGAGGTCACGCGCAGGGGGGCGCGGTTGCCGTCGGGATAGACCAGCTGGTCGTAGAAGTAGCCGTCCTCCTCGTCCCAGATCCCCTCCTCGTCCATCGCCTCGTTGATGCTGATGAAGTGCTGGAGGAAGGTGACGAGGAGGTGGTCCACCGGTTGGCCTGCATGGACCATGTGGTTGAGCATCCCCAGCATCTGCGTGCAGTAGAAGGCCATCCACGCCGTCCCGTCGGCCTGCTGCAGGGTGTAGCCCGGGGGGAGGTTGCTGCGATCGATGGGGCCGATGTTGTCCAGGCCGAGGAAGCCACCGCCGAACAGCGAGTTCCCGTCGGGGTCCTGCTGGTTGACCCACCAGGTGAAGTTCATGAGCAGCTTCGGGAAGAGCCGCACCAGGAAGTCGGTGTCGCGCGACCCGTCGATCTCGAACACGCGCAGGGCGGCCCATGCGTGCACGGGCGGGTTGAGGTCGCTGAAGTTCCACTCGTACGCCGGGATCGCGCCGTTCGGGTGCTGGTACCACTCGCGCAGCAGCAGGTCGAGCTGCCCCTTGGCGAAGCCCGGATCGATGTGCGCCAGGGCCACGGTGTGGAAGGCCAGGTCCCAGGCGGCGAACCACGGGTACTCCCACGGGTCGGGCATGGAGATGACATCGCGGGCGTTGAGGTGGCGCCACGTCCGGTTGCGGATCGCCGCTCGGCCCTGCGGCGGGGCTGGCTCCCCGGCATCGCCGTCCTGCCAGCGCTTGACGCTGTACGCGAAGAACTGCTTGCCCCAGATCATCCCCGCGAACGCCTCGCGCAGGACGCGGGCCTCCTGTGCAGAGCATGCCGCCGGTGTGACGGAGGCGTAGAAGGCGTCGGCCTCCGCCTTCCGGCGCGCCACGACCTCCTGTGAATCGACCGAGGTCGGGAGCGGCCTCGTCATCGGCGAGCCACTCCTCGAGGCGCAGCACGAACTCCACGGTCTCCCCGGGGGCGACGTCCACCCGGTACCACCACGCCGCCTTGGTCCCCTCGCGCTCGGGGTTGACGGTCGTCGCGCCGGAGACAACGTGGTCGTTGATCCCGTCCTTGGGGTAGCGCGTGATCGGGTCCGCACCCCAGATGCGCGGCTCGTTGGTCGTGTTGTTGCAGAAGAGGGGTTCAGGGGCCGTCCCCCCGGGCGCACTCTGGGCGTGCAACCGGTACCGACCGAGGCGAGGGTGCTCGGCGACGATGCACCGGTCACCCAGGCTCAGGCTCGGTCGACCCTCGACCTCGCCGCCGGTCCAGGTGTCGCGGAACCACAGGGTCGGCAGGACATGGATCGGCCGGCGCTCGGGGCCGTGGTTCGTGACAGTCACCCGCATGACGATGTCCTCGGGACCAGCCTTCGCGTACTGGACCTCCACGGCGAAGAACCGGTTGTCGTCGAACACCCCGGTGTCCAGCAGCTCGTACTCCCCCACGTCCTTGCCCCGGGCGCGGTTCTCCTCACGCAGGCGCTGGTACGGGAAGGCGGCCTGGGGGTAGTGGTAGCGCCAGTGCAGCCATGAGTGGCTCGGCGTGGCATCGACGTACCACCAGTACTCCTTGGCGTCCTCACCATGGTTGCCCTCAGGGCCGGCCAGCCCGAACATCCGCTCCTTGAGGTGGTCGTCGGTGCCGTTCCAGAGCGCCAGCCCCAGGCACAGGTCCTGGTTGATGTCGCTGATCCCGGCCATCCCGTCCTCGTTCCAGCGGTAGGCGCGGGAGCGGGCATGATCGTAGGGGAAGTACCCCCACGCATTGCCGTCGGCGGAGTAGTCCTCGCGCACCGTGCCCCAGGCCCGCTCGGAGAGGTAGGGCCCCCACTTCTCCCAGTTCACGGGATCGGTCAGGCGCTGGGACTCGGAGTTTGTGGACATGGGCCGAAGTCTGCCCCACGCACCGTCGCCGTGCCTGCCTCAGACGGGGTCCCAGGTGTGCACGGGGGCGTTGGTGTGCATCCGCGCCGTGTACTCCAGGGTCATCCGGCGCAGCGCCTCCCACCGATCCATCCCGTGGGCCTCGAAGGTCTCGACGGCGTGGACCTGCCAGCGCGCGCCGTTGCGCCCGGATGCGCAGCGTCCCTCGATGATCCCCATCAGCCGTTCGCGGATGTCATCGTCGACCCCCCACTCGCGCAGGCCCTCATGGGCGTGCGGCAGCAGCCGGCGCAGAACGAGCTCGCCGATCGGCATCTCCCCCATCTCCGGCCAGTAGACGGTGGTGTCCATGCCACGGATCGCCGCCCGCGTGAAGTTCTCCTCGGCCGCACCGAACGACATGCGCGACCACACCGGTCGCTCCTCCTCGGCCAGGTGCCGCAGCGCCCCGAAGTAGAAGGCCCCGTTGGCCAGCGTGTCGACCACGGTCGGCCCCGCGGGCAGCACGCGGTTCTCGACCCGAAGGTGCGGACGGCCCGCCACGACGTCGTACACCGGGCGGTTCCAGCGCCAGACCGTGCCGTTGTGCAGGCGCAGCTCGCGCAGCGACGGGGTCCGGCCGGCCGCCAGCTCGGCCTCGGGATCCTCGTCGTCGAGCACCGGCAGCAGGGCCGGGAAGTACGTGAGGTTCTCCTCGAACAGGTCGAACACGCTGGTGATCCAGCGCTCCCCGAACCACACCCGCGGCCGCACGCCCTGTGCCTTCATCTCGGCAGGGCGGGTGTCGGTGGCCTGGGTGAACAGCGCGATCCGCGTCTCGCGCCACAGCTCACGGCCGAGGAAGTACGGGGAGTTCGCGCCGAGGGCCACCTGGGCGGCGGCCAGGCACTGGGCGGCGTTCCAGGAACTGGCGAACTCATCGGGGCTGACCTGCAGGTGGAACTGCACGCTCGTGCATGCCGCCTCGGGGGCGATCGAGTCGGCGAAGGTCTCCAGGGACTCCTTCGGCCCGCGGATGTCGATGTGCAGGTCCTCCCCGCGGGCCAGGAGCAGCTGCTCGTCGAGCAGCGCGTAGCGGGAGTTGGTGCTGATCGACTCCGAGGTCATGTGCTCCGGACGCAGCGTGGGCAGGATCCCGACCATCACCATCCCGGCGCCCTGCTGGTGCGCCTTGGCGTCGGCGACGTTGAGCTGCGCGCGCACCTGGTCCTCATACTGACGCGCCCCGTCACCCACCAGGCTCTGCGGCGGGATGTTGATCTCGAGGTTGAACCGGCCCAGCTCCTGGACGAACGCGGGGCTGTCGATGCTGGCCAGGACCTCGGAGTTGCGCATCGCCGGGTTGCCCTCGGCGTCGATGAGGTTGAGCTCGACCTCCATCCCGGTCAGGGGTGTCTCGAAGTCGAACTTCTCCTCAGCCAGCATCTGGGCCAGGACGTCGAGGCAGCGGTGCACCTTGTCGCGGTAGCGCGCCCGGTCCTCCCTGGTGAAGGTACGGCCCGCCACGTCCTCGCCCATAGGGGAAGAGTGCCCCAGGCAGCGGCGTGTGGTCGCGCCGAGGAGCTGATCCTGCGCACTCCCGCACGCCTACACGGGCGTCACGGGCCCTGCCGCGCGGGCCGAGGCGTGCACCGCGGCGAGCATGCCGCGCAGGAACACCGAGTTCAGGGGCTCGATCGCGCGCGCTGCTGTGGCCGGACGGCTCGCGTGCAGGATGCCCAATGCGCGGGACAAGCGCATGCGGCCCGGCCCCGTCGAGGGTGTCGACCAGCAGCTCGCCGAACTTGCCCCGCTCGATGGCCATGGTCACCATCCGGTCGAAGGTGTTCTCCGGGGTGAAGACCCGTGCCTCGCGGGGCACCATCGAATGGGCGCCCCAGTTGCAGCGCTCGTCGCAGACCCCGCAGCCGAGGCATTTCAGCGGGTCGACGATTGCCCAGTTCACGCGCAATCCCTGGCCCTGGTTGTCCACCATCGTGATTGCGTCGGCCGGGCAGGCGTGGAAGCACTTCTTGCAGCCCCGGCACTTGTCGAGGTCGACGTGGGCGACCCAGTTCGAGGACACGATCGAGCCGGTGATCCCGTGCCGGCGGATGGACTGCATCATCCCGCAGCAGCATCCACAGCAGTTGCAGATGTAGCTGATCCCGTGCTTGACGTTGTCAGCCGTCTGCGCCAGTCCCGCGGACTTGGACGTGGCCAGGATCTCCAGGCCCTCCTCGTTGCTGATCGGCTCGGCGAGGCCGGCGCGGACGAGCGCATCGGCCGCCCCGCCGAATGTCAAGCAGGTCCGGGTGGGCTTGCCGCAGCCCTCCCCGATCAGCTCGGCGTGCGTCCGGCAGGGGCACAGCGACACGGCCACCGACGGGGCCTCGGACACGATGTGCGTGGCCAGCTCCCAGTCCAGCACCTCGACCTGGGACTCCTCAGGCAGCGACTCCTCGCGCACCAGCGACCGCCCGATCTGGGTGCTCCCGCGGAACACCGCGTGGGCGAAGGAGTCGTCGTCGAACATGTACTCGTGGAACAGCGCGGCGAGCTGCTCCATCGGGGCGTCCTCGCGGACCCGCATGAACGTGAACTCGAAGAAGCCGATCACGACCGGGGCCAGCGCCACGTAGCGCTCACCGTGGTTCTCCAGGTCCACCACCAGGCCCTTGGCCGCCATGGTGTCGACCATCGGGCCCAGGTCCGCCTCCGAGCGACCGGTCCGGCGGGCCAGGGTCGGCATCGAGCAGACGGTCGGCATCCGCGCTGCGACCTCGGCCTCCTCGACGGTGAAGAGCAGCCGAAGGATCTGCTGGAACACCGGTGAGTCGGGTGCCCCGGTGGGCAACCGGTCCAGGCGCTGCTGCAGCCGCTGGTAGGCGAGGTCGGGATCGGCGAGCGTGTGCCCCATGGCGGGCCTCCTTGCGGGGAGATCCCTCCCAGTCAACCCGTCGACCCGGCCCGATCGCAGGGCCGAAGGTCACCCGGTTGGCGGTCGTGACCGAGGGTGTTGACCGGCGGGGGCCAACCGGGCAGGGTCGGAGAGTCCGTCCGCCGACTCGATCTGCCCACTTCCGACGTCCACGGAGAGGACGGACTCCTCCTGGCCATCCAGCTCACGGCCCACGAACAGGACTCGTGACCCGTCGGCGGCGTAGTCCGGCTGGTAGGCCCAGCCTGACGGGGCAAGTGTCGTGAGGCGCGCGAGCTCCGTGCCATCCGGGCGGATCGTGAAGAGGTCCGAGGAATCGGAGCCCGGGTCCGGCGCGGCCGCGAAGACGATCCGGTCACCTCCCGCGCTGACGTCGGGGTTGCTGGGGAAGAGCGCGGGATCGGTGAGCACGGTCACAGACGCATCCGCACCGTCCAGGTCCACCCGCGCCAGGACGGCGCCCACCACGTCGCTGTAGAGGTCCACACCGTCCCGGGTCGCACGCTCCACGACCAGGGACCGGCCTTCGGGGAACCAGCGTGGACCTCCGAAGAACTCGCCCGGTTCGGCCGTGAGCAGCGTGCGCACGTCGCCGGTGGCCACGTCCAGAAGCTCCAGCGTCGCCGTGGTGATCCCGACCTCGTCGGCGACAACTCTGACGAAGGCAATGGACGCCCCGTCGGGAGACCAGGCGGGGTCATCCAGCACCCGGCACGGTTCGATGCAGTCGAGCACGCGCTCACCCCCGGTGCCGTCGGCGTTGACGGTCCACAGGTCCTCCGTGCTCCCCTCCGAGACGGGGAAGACGAGTCGCGTGCTGTCCGGCGACCAGTCGGGGTTCGTCTGGTCCCCACCCGGCACGTCCGACGCGGGCCAGAAGACCCGGGAGCCGTCGCTGCGTGCGAGCTGAACCTCCGTGCGCCCGTCCCGCTCCGACTGGAGGGCGATCCAGTCCTCGCCCGCAGCGGGTGGCTGGTCCGCGGGGACCGGGGCGGACGGGACCGGGGTCCCGGAAGCGGTGCTGGCCATTGGTGCCGCCGACGCATCCCCCGCTCCGGATTCGGTTGCCGTACACCCTGCCGTCCCGACGAGGAGGACACCGGCCAGAGTGACCCGACGGGCCACACGTCCGACCTTGCCTCGGGCGTGCATGGCGTGCAGGTCCATGGCCCCTCCTGCTGAGAAGGACTTCAGGTTAGGGCACCCTGAGGGACACTGTGAAGCCCCAGTCGTGGCCACACCCCGTCATCTCCGTACTGCAGCCCAGCGGTTCACCGCGACGATCGAGTTGGGCGGGGAGACGGGGCCGGGCCGGCGGGGCCACACCGTACCGCCTGGGCCTGGCGGCTCGACCACGGGACAACCCCCACGGGTATGGACAGGCTCCCCTGAACGGGAGGAGCCTGACGCGTAGCTCAGCGCTCGCACCCTGCCGATCGACGGGACTTGCATGTCGGCGTCCTACCGCAGGACCCTGACGACGGGTCCGTTCCTCCGCCTCCTGGCCGGGCACGGCGTTGCCACGCTCGGCCAGCTGCAGTTGACGATGGCCGTCGGTGTGTACGTCCTGGCCAGCACGGATTCGGGCTTGTGGGTCTCGGCCGCCGTAGCACTGGGGTTCGCCCCCTACGTCCTCTTCTCGACGCCGGCGGGGATGCTGGCCGACCGGCGCCGGCGCAGCACGGTCCTGAGATGGTCGATCGGCCTGCGCCTGATCACCGGATCGGCCGCGACCGTCGGGCTCCTCCTGCAGTGGCCCGTCCAGGTGGTGATCGCCCTGGCGGCGATCACCGCGGTCGTGGCCACCCCCGCATACCCGGCGCTCGTGGCCGCCACGCCCCAGACGGTGCGCGACGTCGACCTGCCGGCGGCGAACTCGCTGGGCAGTGGCGTCGAGAACGCCGCGTGGGTGGCCGGCCCCGGGATCCTCGGGCTGGTCCTGCTCAGCGGTGCCCCGGTGGCCGGAGGAGGGATGGCGGCGACGGCCTGCTTCGGCCTCGCCCTGCTCTGCCTCGGGCGGACTCGTACGGCGATGCCCGAACGGATCGCCCCTGCCGATGAATCCCTGACCGACGAGTTCCTCGACGGCGTCCGGGCGATCCGGGCAGACCGACGGATCAGCGCCTCGCTGTCCCTGGCTGTCGTCGACAACTTCCTCTACGGGTACCTGGTCGTGGCGATCGTCCTTCTCGGCTCACGCACGTTCGACGCCGGGGAGCGTGGCGTCGGGTGGCTCAACACCGCCTTCGCCCTCGGCGCCTTCGCCAGCATGGTGGTCACGCCAAGGCTGGCTGGGGCCGGGCGGGAGCCTCGGTTGCTCGTCGTCGCCCTGACGCTGTTCGCGGCGGCAGCTGCCGGTGCGGCCCTGGCCCCCGACCTGGTGGTGGCCCTGCCCCTGGTGTTCCTCGCCGGGATGCTCACCCTCATCGTGGAGATCGTCGCCGTCACCCTGATCCAGCGACTCACCCACGAGGCGGTCACGGCCCGGGTGTTCGGGATCTACGACACACTCGCCGTCGCCGCCATCGCGCTCGGGTCGGCGCTGGCGGGCGTGCTCAGCGAGGTCCTCGGCGTCACGGAAGCACTGGGACTGGCCTGCCTGATCACCCTGGTGCTGACGGCGGCCCTGATCCCGAACCTGCGGTCGGCGACCCAGGCGGTGCAGGTCCGTCCTGAGCTGCGTGCGGCGCCGGACGAGGCCTGAACGACCCGGGGCGGCGGATCGGCCGGGGTTCAGGTGTCGTGGGCCAGTGGGGGGTCGGCGTGGTCGCGGATGTGGAATCCGGCTGGGGTGCGCCAGGTCCAGGTGACCGGTTCGGGTGGATCCGGACTCCGAGCGGTCCGGGGGTCGGCCGTTCGGAGCGGTTGCCCGGCCGTCGGGGTCGAGGTCCCACCCGGCGTGGGTCTTGAGGATGTGGTGCCGTCGGCACAGCGGGCCGAGGTTGCTGACTGTGGTGGGCCCGTCCGGGTAGGCGATCGTGTGGTCCAGGTCGCAGCCGGTGGCCGGTTGGCGGCAGCCGGGCATCCGGCAGTGCGGCTCCCGCGCCCGAACGAGGCGGGCGATCGCGGCCGTGGGGACGTACCCCCGCGTTCCCGTCGCGACGACTGTTCCCGACGCGTCGGTGATCCACGCACGCCAGGTGCCGTCCGCGGCCAGGGCGCGGGCCAGGTCCGCGGGGATCGGGCCAACCCCGGGGATGTGCCCGGGTTGGTCGGTCACACCGAGCAGGTCGGGCAGAGCGATCACGACCGAGATCTCCGGCGTCCCGGGTGCCCGGCTCACCGGGTCACCACCAAGCAGCACATCGACCAGGACATCGGCGCGGATCTGGTCGCGGGTCCGCGGATCGCCCGGGTCGGCCAGCCCGGTGGCGATCGCGGACAACCGCCGGTGGATCCGATGCGCGTCGGTGGCATCCAAGTCCGCCACCAGGGTGGCCATCCCGTTGCGCGCCGGCAGCACCTGGACCCGCCGGTCGGCGAACGCCCGCTGCCGGGCCGCCTGGTCGGCCTCGGGGCAGACCCGCAGGCGCGCCCGGCGTGCTGCCCGCCCGACCTCGGCCGAGGTCCAGGACCGCCGCCCCGACGCACGCCGGCTGCCCCAGGGTTGCGCACACCTGGCCCACAACAGCGGCCGCCTGCCCGGCGGTGAGGTCCTCCACCTCACGCACGACCAAGCGGGCCGCCCACGCCGACAAGGTCGCTGAGGCGACCAGCTCCACCAGGTGTGGATGGGCGACCAGGTCACGGGCACCGGCGATCCGGTTGGCCATCGAGCCCACCGACATGCGCAACGCGCTGGCCAGCTCCTCCCGCGCCGGGTCACTGACCCGCACGCCCAACTCCGGGACGCTGAAGGTGACCTCCTCGGCCCCGCGCAGTCGACCAGGGCACACGCCGCTCCGGCCGCCGCCCACGCACCACAGGCCTCCCACGCCGCGGCCACCACGACCATGCACGCACACGGCCACCCCGGACTCCGCCCAGGCAGTGGGGGTCGGGCCCGGAGACCTCCTCGGCATGCGGGTCGACGCACCGCTGGATGCGCCCGATGCCGGCCAGCGCCTCAGCCAGCTGGGGACCCGCGGGCAACCACAGCAACCCCCGCACGTCCTCGCGCATCGACACGTCCCACCACTCGGACTCCGTCCAACCCGGCCGCTCGTCCACCCACCACGCCCGGATCAGCGCCTCGAAGCGCGCCTCCCGCACCACGGACGCGTCCCGATCCAGCCGCGGGTCACCCACCCACGGGGCATCACCACCGCCCCCCGCCGACACCACGCTGCGGTACATCAGAACCCCCCGAATCGAACTGGTGTTCGAATCCTACCACACCCAGCGCACCAGCCCCACCCCCACAACCGAAGACTGTGGATGGTTGCTGACCTGCGTCCCACCGAGCCCTCGGACCCCGACCCACAGATCGCTAGTCGTCCTCGCGCTGGAGCCACCGTCGTTCTCGGCGGTGACCACCTTGATGGTCCAGACCGACTTCGCTCCCGAGTCACCGACGCGGAAGACCCACACGAGGTTCGCCACAGCGATCAGGACCCCGACGACGGCGACTGCGATCCGCAGGCCGCGCCGAGGTGCGGGTCGGCGATCGATGAGCCACAGGGCGAGCACGGCCACCAGCAGGGCCGCAGCGAAGACAGGCATCAGCTCCCCGAGGTCGGCATGGTCGAACCCCGGCTCCCCCACACGCTCCTCGAGGGCCTCGCCGGACTGCTTCGCTGCGAAGCTGGAGAAGGCCGCGATCGCTCCCGATCCGACCACCAGCCAGCCGTACCGGGCGGAGAACCGCGGCCAGATCGCCATGGCGATCAGCCCGAGTGCGGTCAGCGGGACGAACACCACCGCCGCGTGCACCACCAACGGGTGGACCGGGATCCCATTGATCAGGTCGAACGGGCCCCCGGAGTCCTCGCTGAGCACCGTGCCTGCGATGGTGACCATCGATGAGACCTCCTGCCGATCCGGTATGCCGGTGATCCCAGCAGCGGAGGGACCAGTCCAACACATCGAACGTGAATCGTCCGGGAACCCAGTGTGAGGTCCGCGTCAAGTGGAGGGGCAACGGGCGTGACGATACGGTGGCACCCGGACGGTCGGACAGGCCGCACGGGGGATGTCGGAGAAGGAACCCGTGGGCAAGCAACTGGAGTGGTCCGAGCGCGTCGCGGCTGCGCATCAGTACCTGGTGGGCCGCGGCCACATCGATCCCATCGTCGCGGTCTCCACACCCGAGGGTCGCCATCAGGTGGGGGACGTGGATGCGCGCTGCGAGATCGGCTCGGTCACGAAGGTGTTCACGGCCCTGCTCCTGGCCGAGCTCGCGTGGACGGGTGAGGTCAGCCACGACACCAAGGTCGCCGACCTCGTCCCCGCGGGCACCCGGATGGCACACGGGGTGGACCTGATCACTGCTGGAGCACCTGGCGTGCCACCGATCAGGGCTGCCCCGGCTGCCACCGGGCGTCATGTCCAAGAGCATGTCCAAGAAGGCACTCGCCGACCCGTACGTCGAGATCGACGAGGATCGCCTCCTGCACGCGCTGGCCCAGACCAAGGTCCGGGGCACGCCCGGACAGGCACCCGTCCGATACTCGAACTTCGGCGTGGGGCTGCTCGGGATGCTCCTGGGCCGGGTCGCGGGCCACGGCTACGAGAAGTCGCTCTTGACCCGGGTCATCGAGCCGCTCGGGCTCGCTGCGACCTCCTTCGAGGACGAGCCGCTGCACCAGGGTCACCACCGTGGCAAGCCCGTCGGACCGTGGCACCTGGCCGCGATGGCCGGTGCCGGTGGCCTGAGGGCTCCCGCCAGCGACCTGCTGCGGTTCCTGGAGACCGTCCGCGATGGAGGCGGACCACTCGATGGGGCGATCGCCGAGACGCAACGGCCGCGGACCGACCGGGGTCGACTCCAGGTCGGCCTCGGCTGGTTCCTGCTCGGCGACGGCGATGTCCTGATGCACGACGGCGGCACGCTCGGTGCTCGCAGCGAGATCCGCCTGGAACGTCACTCGGGGACCGCCGTGGTGGTCCTCGGCGACGGTCGGCGCGGGACGGCTCGGGCCGCCGCCATGCTGCTCAACCCGCGCTGACGCTCAGCCGCCCAGGGCCGCCCGCAGCGCACCGGGATCGGTGACCGGCAGGTCGCACACGAACCCGCGACAGGGATAGGCCGTCGCCTGGCCCCCGATCGCCGGGCGTGCGGACAGCAGGGGGATCGACTCGACGCCCTCCTCGCCCACGGCCATCACCAGCCCCGGGGACATCGAGGACCGGGCCACCCCCTGCAGGGCCGAGCCGGCCGACGCCGCCGAGCCCCGCGGCCGCACGATCGCCACCTGGACGGGCCCGGCCAGCCGCGCGGTGACCGTCGACCAGGTCCATCCGGAGAACCGGGGCGACTGGTACGCGACCGGCATGAGCGTGGACAGCGCGGCGTCGGCAGCAGCGCCGTAGCCCGGAATCCCCGGTGAGCGCCCCGAGCGTGAGCAGGGCGTGGGCCGCGGCAGAGGCCCCGGACGGCGTCACGCCGTCGCTGGGGTCGCGCGGCCGGCGCACGAGCCTCGGCGCGTCGGAGGCCGTGTCGAAGAAGCCACCCGCACCGTCGGTGAACCGCTCGAGGACGACATCGAGCAACTGCCGTGCGGTGGTGAACCACCTCGTGTCCCCGGTCACCTGGAAGAGGGCCAACAATCCCTCGGCGAGGTCCGCATAGTCCTCGAGCACCCCGGTGGCATCCTCACTGACCCGCCCTCCGAGCGAGATGCGGGACAGCCGCCCGGACGCCGGATCCCAGTGGGACGCGACGAGCAGCTCAGCACACCCCTCTGCGGCGGCGATCCACTCGGGCTCGGCGAGCAGCGCCCCCGCCTCGGCCAGCGCCGCAATGGCCAGACCGTTCCACGCGGCCACGACCTTGTCGTCGCGGGCCGGTTGCTCGCGCAGCCTGCGCGCGGCCAGCAGCGCGGCTCGCGCCGCGGCCCAGCGTTGCGGATCCGCGGGATCGCCCCGCAGCTGCAGGACCGACGCACCCCGCTCGAAGGTCCCGCCCGGGGTGACGCCGCACAGCTCCGCGACCCACGCGCCCTCCTCGGGGCCGAGGACGTCGACCAGCTGCCGTCGCGTCCAGACGTAGCAGGCGCCCTCCCGACCCTCGGAGTCGGCGTCCAGCGCTGAGGCGAAGCCGCCCTCGGTGGTGCGCAGGTCGGTCAGCAGGAACTGCGCCGTCTCGGTGGCCACCCGCCGGGCCAGCGGGTCGCCGGTCGCCCGCCACCAGTGCAGGTACACCCGCAGCAGCAGGGCGTTGTCGTAGAGCATCTTCTCGAAGTGCGGCACCACCCAGTCGGCGTCCACGCTGTAGCGCGCGAACCCACCGGCCAGCTGGTCGTACATGCCGCCGCGGGCCATGGCCTGCAGCGTGACCGTCGCCATCGTCAGGGCACGTTCATCCGCAGCGGCGCCCGACCGGGTCAGCGCGTCGGCGCGCAGCAGGAACTCCAGGACCATCGAGGGCGGGAACTTCGGCGCTCCCCCGAATCCTCCACGCACGGGGTCGAACTCGGCGGCCAGGGCGTCCACGGCAGCAGCAACGTCGCGCAGCGTCGGATCCGCTCCACCCCCCGGATGGGTCCGGCCCCGGCGCGAGAGCTCGTCGTGGATCTGCTGTGCCGCGCCGTCGATGCGCGCGCGGTCCTCCCGCCAGGTGCGATCCACGCCGCGCAGCACGTCGGTGAAGGATGGCATCCCGCCATGGGCCACCGGCGGGAAGTAGGTGCCGGCCAGGAAGGCGCGGCCCTCGTGGTCGAGGAACACAGTCATCGGCCAGCCACCACGGCCGGTCAGCGCCTGGGTCGCCTCCATGTAGACGGCGTCGATGTCCGGGCGTTCCTCGCGATCGACCTTGATGCTGACGTAGCGCTGGTTCATCAACGCGGCCGTGCCCGGATCCTCGAACGACTCGTGGGCCATCACGTGGCACCAGTGGCAGGCGGCGTACCCGACCGACAGCAGGACGGGGACGTCGCGGCGACGCGCCTCAGCGAACGCCTCGTCGCACCACGGCCACCAGTCGACCGGGTTGTCCGCATGCTGTCGCAGGTACGGGGAGAGCGCATCGCCCAAGCGGTTGGTCACCGGTCGATTGTCGACCAGATCGGCGCCCGCCGCGCATCGCGACGGATCCCGCACCCTCGGGCTGACACTGGCGAGCCGGTTCTGGGATAGTGCGGGTCAGGACAGGGAGGAACGCATGGCAGGAGCACAGGCCGTCGAGACCCGATCACCGGAGTCCGCGCGCCGACGCCTCGCGCTGCTTGTGAAGGTCGCGTCCTCGGCCGGGGACTTCTCCCCGAAGCTCGCCGACGCGGTCGACGAGGCGACCGACGAGGAGGTGCGGGTCATGTCGGACCTGGTCGAGCGCGGCATGTCCATCCCGGATCTCGTGAGCCTGCTTCAGGGCGCGCACGTCCTGGTCGGCGACGACGACCTCTATGAGCGCTGGATCTTCCCGACGAGCCGTCGTCGGATGTCCAGCCACCACAGGACCGTGGACAAGAAGGTGACGCCGGACTACGGACTCGACGGACCGCTCGTCCGCGAGTCGCTGCATGGCAAGGCCGCCGTGGGGACCTGGGTGCAGCTGGAGCGCACCAAGGCCACCTTCCAGTTCGGGAAGCTGCCCACGTGGTCCGACGTGGTGCACATCCGCGACTACGTGCTCTACCGGATCACGGGCAAGAACGTCGGACCCTGGGGCCTCTCGGCGCACGTGGACACCCGGCCCATGCTGCTGCGCCCACCGAACACGACCCCGAGCCGGGCGGCCGGTCAGGCCCTGGCCGCGTTCGCACGGAGGCGGGCCGACCTGAGCATGTCCCAGGATGCCCAGGACCACCTGGCCGACGTGCTCTCGCCGGACATCGAGCCGGTCGGGCCCCTCGGAGACCTCTTCCGTCCACCCATCCCGCCGCGCCCCGAGGACCTGCTGCCGGACGCCCCGTACTCCGACGAGCTCGGCCCGGGCCTGTTCGGGTCGCTTCCGATCGTGCGGGTCACAGTGCCCCTGCGTCCGGAGGTGTCCGGACAGCTCGACGCGGCGGCGGCCGGGGAGTTCGTCGATCCCCCGATCGGGGAGGTCGAGCGCACCGCCCTGCCGGTGGGAGCCGGACAGCTGGAACTCGGCGCAGTCGTCCAGGACGCCACGCCGACACGACCAGCGTTCATCGGGATCGAGGAGGACCTGCCATGACGGCCGTCGATGGACCGGATGCCGTGCCCCTGGCCGAGCAGCAACTGGCCGACGTGGCCGACCTGGTCGCCACCGGGCCGGTCGACATGGGGGCCTTCACGCAGGCGGAGATGGCCGTGGTGCTCGGCGACGTCCCCGCACTGGCGGGGGTGCAGGAGGTCGTCCTGGCCGAGGCGGTGCGCGCGCTGGCCGCGCGCGGTGTCCTGCACCGGGTCCCCGGTGAGGCGTCCGCGGAGGTGGTCGGCGACCTCGGGCTCATGGTCGCGCTGGTGGCCACAAGCGTCGGCACCCTGGACATCCGACGTGGCCACGAGGGCCCGGCCGATGCGCCGTGGCGGTGGTTGATCTCGCTCTTCGGCTCCAGCGTGGTCGGCGTCGACCGGATCGACGCCCTCGGGCTGCACCGGCTGTCCCTGCACTCGGTCGGCGGGATCGCCGACGTCGTGGCCGATCGCCTGATCGAAGGGAAGGCGAGGATCCCCGCCGACGAGACCGCTCCGGTCCCGATCACCGATGCCCAGCTCCGCCGGGCTGCCAAGGCGGCCCCCACCCGCTGGCAGCTCATCCACCGGGTCCCGCGCCGGGAGAGCGGCACCCGCCTGGTGGTCGAGTCGATGGTCCTGCGCTCCGGCGAGACTCGGGTGGACCTCGTCACCCGGACCCCGAACGGCAAGGGCTACCAGCGCATGGCCGTGGACGCCGCGTCGCTGCGCGAGTACCTCCGGGGCCTGTTCGCCCTGCGGTGAGCCCCTGCCGGGGGCTCAGCACCCGACTGTAGGGTCGCGTGCGAACCCTCTACCTCAACAGAAGGCACCGCAGATGACACCCACGCCGCCCGGGGGCCATCCGCGCGAGCCACGAGCGATCAGGGCCACGGTCGATCTCTCCGGACTGCACCCCAAGGCACTCCAGGCGTTGGCGCGCGACCTGTTCCCCGGCGAGGTCGTCACGGTCGTCATCCGCGGTGAGCGCGACCAGGCGCTCATCGGCACCAAGCGCCGGGCGTTCGTGTTCAAGAAGGGCGCGGCCGGCGGGGCGCTGTTCACCTCGGAGCTGATCAGCTGGGACTACGCCCACCTCACCGGAGTCACGGTCAGCACCGGCGAGGAGGCCGGCGCGGTCATGCTCGAGGTGAGCAACGAGGTCCCCCGACCACGGCGCCTGCGCGGCCAGTTCGAGACCGATCCGTTCAAGGCCCCGAACGCGATCCCGGTCACCCCGCCGTACGAGGCGGCGACGTCCGCCGCCGAGACCCTGCGTTCGCTGATCGCCGCGGCGAACGCCCCGGAGCAACCGGGCGTGCCTGCGTCTGCTCCCCCGCCGTCACCGGCCCAGGAGCTGCACCACCTCGCCGAGCTGCGCGACCTCGGCGTGATCACCGACGAGGAGTTCCAGATCATGAAGGCCCGCATCGTCCACGGCGGATGAGCCCGACGTGGGGCGCGGTGCCGCGCCCCCTAGACCTCAGCCGGGTAGGTCAGGCCGATCTGGGTGCGGACCTGGTCGAGGGTGCGCATCACCTCGAGTGTTCCCTGCCAGGGCATCAGGGGGCTCTGCGTGACGCCCGACGCCACGCACCGGGCGACCTCGGCGGCCTCGTACTCCATCCCCTCGTCGACTGCCGCTTCGTAGTCCCACCGCGCGCCGTCGTCCTTGACGACGGTGAACCGCGTCGGCCGATAGAACGGGCGATCGATCTCGACTCGTCCATGCGTGCCGAACACGACCGCGGTGGTGGCCGTGTTCGCGTGCAGCGTGGTGTGCAGGCTGGCCTGGCGATCGGCGAACCCCAGGGCGATCGACACCTGGCCGTCGACGTCCGTGGGCGTCAGCGAGCCGATCGCCGCCACCCGGTCAGGGGCTCCGAGCAGGTCGTGGGCGAAGGAGATGGGGTAGACGCCCAGGTCCAGCAGCGCGCCCCCGGCCAGCGCCGGGTCGTGCAGGCGATGGGTCGCGGGGTGGTGGGCCATGTTCTGGCCGTGGTCGGCGATCAGGCCGACCAGGTCACCGATCTCGCCACTGGCCAGCACGTCGCGCAGGACGACCATGTGCGGCAGGAACCGCGTCCACATCGCCTCCATCGCGAACACACCCTGCGCCCGGGCGGCGGCGAAGAGCTCCACTGCCTGGGCTTCGTTGACCGTGAACGCCTTCTCGACCAGGACGTGCTTTCCCGCGGCGATGGCCAGCAGTGCGTGCTCCAGGTGCTCCGAGTGCGGCGAGGCGACGTAGACCGCCTCGACCGCCGGATCGGCAACGAGGTCCTCGTAGCTGCCGTGTGCGCGCGCAACGTGGTGGCGGGCCGCGAAGGCCTCGGCGCGGTCCTGTGCCCGCGACCCGACAGCCACCACCTCCGACGAGGTGAACCGCGTCACCGAGTCGGTGAAGACCCCGGCGATCCCACCAGCTCCGAGGATGCCCCAGCGCAGGGTGGGGGCCGAACGGGGGTCGGGTGGTGCGGCGTGGTGGGTCATCCCGTCACTGTATCCCCGCTCGGGGACCGTGATACTGGGTCCCACCCACCGGGACAGGAGGCGTGATGGGCGCAGCGGAGGTCGACGACTACGTGGCCGGGGTCCCCGAGCCACAGCGCAGCACGCTGGCCCAGATCCGGGCGATCCTCGAGACCCTGCTCCCCGACGCCGAGCAGGTGATCACCTACGGCTCGCCCACGTTCAAGGTCGGCGGCAAGGGTGTGGCCGGGTTCGCAGCGTTCGCCAGGCACTGCACCTACATGCCGATGAGCGGGAGCGTCACGGCGTCGTTGGCCGACGAGCTCGTCGGCTACGAGACGACGAAGGGTTCGGTGAAGTTCCCCGTGGACCAGCCCCTGCCCGAACCCATCGTGCGCGCCCTGGTCGATGCCCGCCTGGCAGAGCTGGGCCTGAGCCGCTGAATCCTGCGGCTGGCCTGGCGTCGCCAGCCGCCCGGAGGTGTTCTGGGCCGTGGGTGGGGCGGACCGGCCCGCCCTGGCAATCCTCGTGGCCGGGCTGGTCATGCTCGCAGCGAGCGCGCTGGGCATGCTGGTCGCTCGCCGGCGGGCGGCCTCCCTCACCAGCGGGGACGCCTCGCCACCTCTGGCCTGAACGGGTCGGGGCGGGGAGGATTGGGCGCACTTCGCGTCGGAAGGACCCCGCCATGCCTTGGACGACCACACCCCTGGATGCCTCCACGTGGGAGGCCTTCGCAGAGCTCGTCGAGCGCAACAACGGGATCTTCGGCGGGTGCTGGTGCATCGGGTTCCACCCGGAGCGCGGCCAGTGGGACATCGCCCGCACGGTGAAGGAGGACCGCGTGCGCACCGACCGGGCCCACGCGGCACTGGTCCTCGACGAGGAGCGTGCCGTCCAGGGGTGGTGCCAGTACGGCAGCCCGCAGGAGCTGCCCAACATCAAGAACAGGCGCGAGTACGACAAGGAGCCACCGGCGCGACCGGACTGGCGGATCACCTGCGTGTTCGTGGACCGCAAGCACCGCGGCCAGGGCGTCGCGCGAGCGGCGCTGGAGGGCGCGCTGCACCAGATCGCGCAGACAGGCGGAGGTCTCGTCGAGGCCATCTCCGAGGTGACCACCGGCCGCGATGCGCCCGGCCGGTTCCTGTTCACCGCGACCGTCGAGGTCTTCGAGGAGCTCGGGTTCACCCGGGTCCGGCAGGTCGGCAAGCACGCGTGGATCGTCAGCCGGACCCTCGAGCCGACCTGAGCCGCCGGCGCGGCCAGGAACCGTGCCCTCGTGGCGCCCCGGCGTCAGGAGCAGACTGCTCTTGCGAAGTGTTGGCATCTAGCTAGAGTGGCCCCTGACAAGACCGCTTACAGCTGGGAGCATCCATGCATATCCCCGACGGCTTCATCAGCGCACCTGTGGCCGCTGCCGCCGGCGTCGTTGCGGTGGGCGGCATCGCACTCTGCCTGCGCAGGTCAGGGCGCGAGCTCGATGATCGAACCGCCCCCATGGCCGGACTCGTCGCGGTCTACATCTTCGCCGTCCAGATGCTGAACTTCCCCGTGGCCGCTGGAACCAGCGGCCACCTGCTGGGTGGCGCCCTGGCCGCGATCCTGGTCGGTCCCTACACGGGCGCGCTGGCAGTCTCGGTGGTGATCATCGTCCAGGCGCTGCTGTTCGCCGACGGGGGACTCAGCGCCCTGGGCCTGAACATCATCAATATGGCGTTCGTGACGGTCCTGGTCGCCTGGCCGGTGTTCCGGCTGCTGGTGCGGGCGCTGCCCGCCTCCAGGGGCGTGTGGACAGGGGCTGCCTTCGTCGCCGCCTTCCTCTCCGTGCCGGCATCAGCCCTGGCCTTCACCCTGGAGTACGCCCTGGGCGGCACCGGGACCTACTCGATCGGCACCGTCCTGGCCGCGATGGTCGGGACCCACGTCCTGATCGGCTTCGGGGAGGGCCTGATCACCGCCCTGACCGTCGGAGCGGTGCTGGCCGCGCGACCCGACCTGGTGCTCGGAGTGCGCGATCGACTCCCCAAGCCCGAGTTGCGGCCATCGCCGCAGGCAGCCTGAGGAGCGGGGCATGGCCGTGCGCAAGGGTGTGTGGATCATCGTGGGGATCGGCCTGGCCGTCTCCCTCCTGCTGGCCGGGGTTGTGAGCTACTACGCCAGCAGCTCTCCGGACGGGCTCGAGAAGGTCGCCGAGGACATCGGCTTCATCGACTCCGCTGAGGACTCGGCAGTCGCGGATTCGCCGCTGTCGGACTACGGCGTCTCCGGCGTGGCCGACGAGCGGCTGTCGGTCGGGTTGGCCGGGGTGGTCGGGGTCCTGCTGACCGCCGCCATCGCCTTCGGGTTGTTCATGTGGCTGGGGCGCCGAGGGCGCCACGAGGGCGCCGAGACGGCCGTGGGCGGCTGATGCCGGGGACCCCGCCCGTCGAGCACCGACACGGCCATGACGTGGGCGAGCAGCTCTACGTCCACCGGCACACCCCGATCCACCTGCTCCCCGCCGAGGTCAAGATCCTGACCCTGGTGACATTCATCTTCATCGTCGTGGCCACCCCGATCGAGGCGATGTGGGCCTTCGTCCTCTATGCCGGCCTCCTGGGCGCGATGGCCGCGGTCGCAGCGCTTCCTCCACGGGTGATCCTGCCTCGGATGGTCGTGGAGGTTCCCTTCCTCCTCTTCGCCGCCCTGATGCCGTTCACCGGCCCGGACCCACAGGTCCAGGTCCTCGGCCTGGAGCTGTCACAGCCCGGGCTGTGGGCGGCCTGGGGCATCATCGCCAAGGGCACGATCGGTGTGCTGGCTGCGATCATCCTTGCTGCCACCACCCCTACGCGCGACCTGCTCACCGGTCTGACAGCCCTGCACGTGCCGCCGATGCTGGTGCAGATCGCCTCCTTCATGCTGCGCTACATGCATGTGGTCGGCAACGAGATGGCACGCATGAAGGTGGCCCGCGAGTCCCGGGGGTTCCAGGCCACCGGGGTCCAGTCCTGGCCGGTGATCGCCCAGTCCGCCGGGGCACTGTTCATCCGCTCCTACGAGCGCGGAGAGCGGGTGCACCTGGCGATGCTCAGCCGGGGGTACACCGGCAGCCTGCCGACGCTGGACACCATGCGGGCCAGCCGGGGTCAGTGGCTACAAGGGCTCAGCCTGCCGATGGTGGCTCTGGTGATATGCCTGGTCGCATGGGCGGTCCAGCCGTGAGAGAGGTCGACGTGGACACCGAGGCGAGCTCCACCAGCACCGAGCACCCGCCCAGCCTGGCTGTGCGGGGCCTGGCGTACTCCTACCCCGATGCCAACCAGGCGCTGTTCGGCATCGACCTCGAGGTCGGTCGCGGGGAGCGCGTCGCGCTGCTCGGTCCGAACGGTGCGGGCAAGACCACACTTGTGATGCACCTGAACGGGATCCTGTCCGGGGGCCTCGGGGAGGTTCACGTCGCCGGGATCCGGGTCGATGCCGAGGACCGCGCCACGTTGCACGAGGTGCGCAGGCGGGTGGGCATCGTCTTCCAGGACCCCGACGACCAGCTGTTCATGCCCTCGGTCCGGGAGGACGTCGCCTTCGGCCCGGCGAACATGGGCCTGAGCGGCGAGGAGCTGGAGCGCCGGGTCCGCCACGCACTCGAGCTGGTGGGCATGGCCGAGTTCGCCGACCGCCCACCCCATCACCTCTCGTTCGGCCAGCGTCGGCGGGTCGCTGTGGCGACCGTGCTGTCGATGGAGCCCGAGATCATCGTGCTGGACGAGCCCTCGAGCAACCTGGACCCCGCAAGTCGCGCCGAGCTCGCCGACATCCTGCGCTCACTGGACGTGACGATCCTGATGGTCACCCACGACCTGCTCTACGCCCTCGAGCTGTGCCCGCGGTCGGTGATCATGTCCCAGGGGACGATCGTCGCCGACGGGCGGACACGGAACCTGCTGGCCGACGCCGACCTGATGGCCCGCAACCGGCTGGCCCTCCCGTACGGGGTGAACCTCGCGCCGGAGCCGGCCGAAGGCCCCTAGGTGATCGAGGCCTGGAAGATGCTCTCGATCGAGGCATCGAGCGCCGCGTCGAACTCCGCCTGGGTCTGCTGGGCGGTCAACCCCTCGGTCAGCGCCCGCGAGAAACTGGCCACGACACCGTGGTTCCGGGCGAGCAGCGCATTGGCCTCAGCCCGGGTGTAGCCGCCCGACAGCGCCACCACGCGCAGGACGTTGGGGTGGGCCACGAGCTCGGCGTAGAAGTCGTCCTGCTCGGGCAGCGTGAGCTTGAGCATGATGAACTCCTCAGGTCCCAGGCGCCCGATCTCAGCCATCAGCGCCGCCTTGAGCAGGACCTCGGCAGCCGCCTTCTCCGGGCTGTGGATGTCCACCTCGGGCTCGATGATGGGCACCAGGCCGGCGGCGACGATGCGGCGCCCGACCTCGAACTGCTGGCTGACGACCGCGTCCACTCCGGCCTCGTTGCCGAGCTTGATGACAGAGCGCATCTTCGTGCCGAACACCCCGTGGCTGATCGCCTTGGCCATGACGGCGTCGAGGTCGGGCATCGGCTTCATCACCTGGGCCCCGTCGACCTCCTCGGCCAGGCCCTTGTCGACCTTCAGGAAGGCAACAACGCCCTTCTCCTGCCACAGGTACTCCGCCGCACCCATGCCCAGGATCGCGCGGTCCATGGTCATCTCGAACAGGATCGAGCCCAGGATCCGGGCGCCGGTGAACACCGGGCTGGTGATGATGCGCGTGCGCATCTCATGGATCCGGTCGTACATCTCAGCGTCGTTGGAGTACGCAGACTCGTCCACCCCGTAGAGGCGCAGGGCCTTGGGGGTGCTCCCACCACTCTGGTCCAGTGCAGCGATGAAGCCCTGTGCGCTCTTGATCTTCTGGAACTGCTCGGTGTTCACGGGTCCACATCCTCCGGTCGTCGTGCTCCCACGTCAGGTGGGTCACTTCCGTCCTACGCCGACCTCAGGGGCCTGTCAAGAGCACCGATCAGCCGGCCAGCAGGTCAAGCTCCGAGAGCCCGCCGGACAAGTAGGAGATCCACGCCGTCGAGGCGCCCTGCGCCTGCCGGGCCACCAGGTCCGACCGCCACCGATCGGCGATGGCCGGTAGGTCCACCTCGGGGTCCGCGCGCAGGGCGCGGCGCACCTCCAGCAGGACTGCCATACGACCCTCGAGCTCCTTGGCCGCGGCCATGTGGCCGTCCAAGCGACACAGGGCTTGTCCCCCGGTGGTGGCGTTCAGCCGGGTGCCCACCTCGCCGAGGCGTGCCTCGAGGCGGTCGAGGAGGAGGTCTGCCATGGGGCAGAGCATACCCTCGGGGGCATCAGCCGCGGCGGCAAGTGCTGCTCGATCCCGGTGGACGGGCACGTGTACGAGATGGGCGCAGTGTTCGGCTGCAGCGACTACCGGAGCACCTTGGGGGTCATGAGGTCGATCGGTGCCGCGAGGGGGCCGATGGCCGGCGGGCACTGCTACGACCTCGACGGCCACCCGCTCGAGCTCCTCCCCAGGCGCCAGTACCCCCGGATCCTCGCGCAGCTGGCCGCCTACGCCTGGCTCTCGGGCGTCCGGTACCGACGGGTCAATGCGCCCGGCCTGGCCGGCGTCGACCCCGAGCTGCATGCGCCGTTCGCGCAGTTCTGCCGGTCCCATGGGCTCTCCACGCTGGAGACGCTGGTGGGACCACCCTTCACCGGCTTCGGGTACGGGTACCTCACCGACGTTCCAGCGGCCTACGTCGTGAAGTACCTGGACCTCCGCACGCTCGTGGCGATGCGGGACGCCGAGCACCGCTTCATCTGGCCCGAGGGCGTCGAGGGGTTGTGGTCGCGCGTGGCCCAGAAGCACGATGTCCGAACCGGCGCGGAGGTGGTGCGGGTCCGACGCGGCGACACCGTGCAGGTGCAGACCGTTCGCGAGGAGCTGGAGTTCGACGCACTCATCCTCGCCTGCCCGCTGGACGAGGCACTGCGATTCCTGGACAGCACACCGTCGGAGCGACGGCTGTTCTCCGCGATCCGCTACTACGACTACTGGGTCCTGCTCGCGCAGACGCGCGGACTGCCTCCGGGCGCGGGATTCGTCCCGGCGCGGTTCACCAGCGACCAGCGGGGCCACATGATGCTCTGGTACCAACGATGGGATGACGCACCGCTGGACACCCTGTACGTGCTGGGCACGCCCAGCATGACCCTGGAGACCGTTGCCGGTCTCGTCGCAGAGGATCTGGACCGGATGGGCGCCTCCCTGGAGCGCGTGGTGGACACCCGCCGCTGGCGGTACTTCCCCCACGTCACCGCGTCGGACATGGCCGGCGGCTACTTCGAGCAGCTCGAGGGGCTGCAGGGGAGGAACCGGACGTACTACGCCGGTGAGGTGATGTCGTTCGCCAGCGTCGAGCTCTGCGCCCGCTACTCCGAGGCCCTGGTGCAGCGGTTCTTCCGCTGACACGGGGAAGGGCGGTGGCCACGGAGGTCCCGGGCCCCTGTGCGGCTCGTCGCGGTGGCGGCCCGGACGGCGTGGCCGAGCCAGCAACAGGCAACGCACCGGGGGCCCGGAGCACACTCAGGGCATGACTGACGAACGCCCGGCCCGCCGCCACTCGTGGGCGGAGCCGTACAAGATCAAGATGGTCGAGCCGCTGCGGATGACCACCCGCGCCGAGCGGGAGGGTGCCCTGACCGAGGCCGGCTGGAACACGTTCCTGCTGCGCAGCCGGGATGTGTACATCGACCTGCTGACCGACAGCGGCACGAACGCAATGTCGCAGGAGCAGTGGGCTGCGCTCATGCTCGGCGACGAGGCGTACGCCGGCAGCGAGAGCTTCTACCGCTTCGAGCGGGCCGTCCAGGACGTGTACGGCTACCCGTTCATGGTGCCCACCCACCAGGGCCGTGGGGCCGAGCACATCATCTCGCAAGTGCTCATCAGCGGCGGGGACGTCGTGCCCGGGAACATGTACTTCACGACCACCCGGCTGCACCAGGAGCTGGCGGGCGGAACCTTCATCGACATCATCATCGACGAGGCCCACGACCCCGCCAGCGAGCACCCCTTCAAGGGTGACGTCGACCTGGCGAAGCTGCGGCGGGTCATCGCCGAGTACGGCCGGGAGCGCATCCCGTACGTCAGCATCGCCGTCACGGTGAACATGGCCGGCGGCCAGCCGATGAGCCTGGCCAACATCGCCGACGTCCACGACCTGTGCCGGGCCCACGGCATCCCGCTGTACTGCGACATCACCCGCATCGCCGAGAACGCGTGGTTCATCCGCCAGCGTGAGCCGGGGTTCGCCGACGTCCCGGTCGCCGAGATCGTGAGGCGGATCTGCGACCTCACCGACGGGGCGTGGATGAGCGCCAAGAAGGACGCGCTGGTCAACATCGGCGGGTTCCTGGCCCTGCGCGACCCCGACGTGTTCGAGGAGGCCCGCAACCTGTGCGTCGTCTACGAGGGGCTGCACACCTACGGCGGCCTGGCCGGTCGCGACATGGAGGCGATCGCCCGCGGCCTGCACGAGTCGGTCGACCAGGCCCACCTGGACGCCCGCATCGGCCAGGTGCTCTACCTCGGCGAGCAGCTGCGCCGCGAGGGTGTGCCGATCGTGCTCCCGATCGGCGGGCACGCGGTGTTCCTCGACGCCGCCGGGTTCCTCCCGCACCTCCCACAGGACCAGTTCCCCGGGCAACGGCTGGCCGGGGAGATCTACCTCGAGGCCGGCGTGCGCACGATGGAGCGTGGCATCGTCTCGGCCGGTCGCGACCCGGAGACCGGCGACCACCGGCATCCGCGCCTCGAGCTGGTGCGGATCACCATCCCGCGTCGGGTCTACACCCAGGCGCACATGGACGTCACGGCCGAGGCGGTGCTGTCGGTGTGGGACCGCCGCGACTCGGTGCTGGGCCTGGAGATGACCTTCGAGCCGAAGTACCTGCGGTTCTTCCAGGCCCGCTTCCAGCCGTTGTGATCCCCGGGGCCACCGTCGCCGGGGCGGCACACGTACCTCCCCGGGGCGCCGCGCAATGATGGGCCATGCCCACACCGAGCGTTGAGCCGGTGCGCGTCCTCGAGCAGCTGCCGGACGGCACCGTGCGCCAGCAGTCGCCGCTGACCGGCACCGTCGTGTGGACCGTGCCGGGGCGATCCAACCGCCCGCTCCCCTCAGCGCTGCCCGCACCGAGTCCCCTACCCGCCACCGGACGGGACTCCACCTGCGCGTTCTGCCCCGGCCGGTACCTGGACACACCTCCGGAGCGGTCCCGGCTGGTGCTCGATCCCGGCTCGGGTGATCCCGTGGCCCGGCGGATCCTTCGTGACCTGCCCGCCGAGCGCCTGCACGACACGATCGCGGACTTCCGGCGGTTCCCGAACCTCTTCGAGATCCTGGCCTTCGAGTACTGGCAGGCCAACCACGGGTACGAGGTCCCTGCCGAGGCCGCCGCGCGTGCCCGGGACTACGTCGCAACCCCGACCGGCCGGGAGCACGTCCTGGCCCTCATGCGCACCCGGATGCGTGCGGCTGGGGCTCCGGACGAGCAGGTCGCCGGCGCATCCGAGGAGCTCCTGCTCGCCGATGCCGGTCCCCTGTTCGCCAGCTCCCACGACGTCATCGCTGCACGTCGGCACTTCGTCGACGGAGCAGCGACCGACGACGAGCTCGCGTCCTCGGGGGACCTCACGGCCGCGGAGCACCATGCGTTCCTGGCGCTGACCGTGGATGCCCTGGCCGACCTCAACACCATCCCGCACGCCCGTTACGTCGTTGCGTTCCAGAACTGGCTCCGCCCAGCGGGGGCCTCCTTCGACCACCTGCACAAGCAGCTGGTCGCGATCGACGAGTACGGCCCGCTGATGACCCGCATCCTGGGCATGCTCGCCCACGAGCCGGACCTGTTCAACACGTCGGTCGCCGACCCCGCCGCACACGACCGCCTGGTCATCGCGGAGAACGGGCACTGCATCGCCGTGGCCGGCGTCGGGCACCGGTACCCGACGATCGAGATCTACGCCACGGGAGCCACCCAGCTCCCCTGGGAGCACTCCCCCGATGCCCTGCGCGCCGTGTCCGATGTGCTGCACGCCTGTCACGCGGCAACCGGTCGGCTGGTCCCCACCAACGAGGAGTGGCACTACCGTCCGGTGGGCGCGACCGCCGCGATGCCCTGGCGGATCAACCTCAAGTGGCGGGTCTCCACGTTGGCCGGGTTCGAGGGCGGCACGAAGATCAACGTGAACACGATCAGCCCGTTCACGCTGCGCCAGCGGATGGTCGACGCCCTGGTGGATCTGCGCGCCGCCGGACGCATCGAGCCGATGGCCCTCGGCGACGAGTGCACGCACCGGACCGGCGTGCTGCGCTACGGGGCGGGGTGACGGTCGCCGAGCGCGGCGGGATGGGCGGCGGGACACCCGAACCCGGCACCACCCGGCCGGGCAGTTGCCCCAAGGTCGCCGCTGTGGCTTGATGACGACGTGGAACTGCGGGCGATGCGGGCTCAGGACGTCCCCGAGGTGGTTGCGCTGATCAACCGCAGCTACCGACACGAGGGTGTGCCGATGGCCAAGCACGAGGAGGAGTTCGTCGACGAGCTCGCCGCCGATGCGGTGTCCTACGAGGACGACGTGCGCGTGGCGGTTGTGGACGGCCGGATCGCGGGCTGGACCCACACCCAACTGCTCCCCTCCGAGGTGCGCGAGGTCCGGTGCTATGTGTTCGGCGAGGTGGACCCCGCACAGCTCGGCCGAGGGATCGGGTCCACGCTCCTGGCGTGGTCCGCACGCCGCGGCCGGGAGCAGCTGCTCGCCCTCGACACCACCCTTCCGCGGTACCTGCGCGCAGATGCCTACGACTTCCAGCCCGCCCGCGACGCACTGATCCGCGACCATGGTTTCGTGCCGGTCCGGTGGTTCGAGGAGCTGCTGCGACCGCTGACGGACCTGCCACGGGTGGGACCAGTAACCGGCATCCGGCTGGACCCGTGGCCGGCACCCGACGGCGACGCCGAGGTGCTGGCCACGCGGACTGCCGCCTTCGCCGACCACTGGGGTTCGACCCCGCTCTCGGAGCAGGCCTGGCAGTTCCACGTGCGTGGCTTCGGCGCACGACCGGACCTGTCCCTGGTGGCACGCGACGAGGAGTCCGGTCGGCTCGCGGGGTTCTGCCTCAATCACCGCTACGAGGAGGACGACGAGGTTGTGGGCCGACGTGACGGCTGGATCGGGACCCTCGGCACGCGTCGGGAGTACCGGGGCCGAGGCATCGCGACCGCGCTGCTGACGCGATCCCTGGAGCTGTTCGCCGCGGCGGGCCTGAGCCACGCGATGATCTCGGTTGACGGCGACTCCCCCACTGGGGCGGGGCGCTTGTACCGCTCGGTGGGGTTCGAGCGAGAGCAGGGATCGGTGGTCTACCAGCAGGTGGTCTGATCTGCCCGATCCCGCTGGCGGGCCCCACCCAGATCCACCGCGCGCACGGCTGGGTCGACCAGCCGGGGGTCGCGCGTCACCCCCTCCCCAGACGCCGGCCGAGGAGCAGCACGACCAGTGCCCCAACGATCGCCGAGACAGCCGCGAGCATCCAGGCGGCCTGCCAGCCGGCTGTGCCGATGACCAGGCCGAGGATCGGCGGGCCCACCAGCACACCGCCGGAGACACCGGTCTGGGTGACCCCACTGGCGGCTGCGGTGGCGGTCGGGAACTGCCGGGCCACGGCCAGGTGCAGGAGCCCGGGCCACCCCCAGCCGAAGGCATTGGCGACCAGGAGCCCGATCACGTAGGGCGCCGCCGCGTCGATCCCGAACGCCCCGGCCATCAGCGCCCAGCCCACCGCCCCGAGTGCGACGAGCATCGCCACCGCGCGCAGCGCATCGACGGCCACCCTGTCGGCCAGCAGCCCGGCGGAGAGCCGGATCGTCAGCCCGGCCAGCCCACCGGCGGCCACCACGAGCCCCGCAGCCGCCTCCGACAGGCCGATCGCCACCCCGCCCGACGCACCGAAGGCGCCGACGGAGGTCGCCGCGACGACGGCGAAGGCCAGCCCGCCGGCCAGACCCCACAGGGGCAGCCGCTGCGGGGTCGGAACCTGGCCCTCCTCCCGTCGCTCGGTGGCCGGGCGGTCGCGCGGCGGGAGGGCGGCGCCGCCCAGTGCCACCAGCGCGCCGACAGCGAACGCCCAGCGCCATCCGATCGTGAGGGCGATCGCCGGGACAGCCAAGCCGGCCAGCAGGGTCGCGACCGGGATGGCCGACTGCTTCACGGCGAACGCGATGCCGAACCGGTCCGGGGCCACGTGCTGGGCCAGGGTCGCGTTGCCGGCCGGCTGGCCGATCGCGTTGGCCAGCCCCCCGATCACCAATGCTCCGGCCAGCCATCCGGCGCTCGGGGCAACGGCCGCGCCGAGCAGGGCTCCGGCAGAGATCAGGCCGGCACGCCGCAGCGAGCGGCGCACACCGACCCCGCCGACCCGACCACCCAGCGGTGCCGAGCCGAGCATGGTCGTCAGCGCGAACGAGGCACTGAGCAGCCCGACACCTGCTGGCCCGAAGCCGAGGTCCCGTCCGATCTGCACGGCCATCCCGCCGGTCAGGAACAGCGGAAGGACCCCTGCCAGGTTGATGCAGAGCGCGGCGATGACCGCCCGGGCGGGCCGGGCATCACCGGTCGCGCGCGCGGCGTCCCGCGACGCACGCCGAACGGGGTCCATGGGCACAGCCTGCCTGCCGCCGCAGGCACCGGACCGACCGCCCGGGGTGTCCGGGCCTCCGAGCCGCTCAGCCTCACCTGCGCGCTGAGACCGCCAGGTCCTGCCCGTCAGCGGGCAGCACGGGCCAGCGTGTCGAGATCCTCGATGGTGATGTGCCGGCGCCCCAGTCGCACGACCCCCTGGTCCTCGAGGTGGCGAAGCACGCGGTTGGCCGTGGGCCGCGACACCCCGGCCATCGCGGCGAGGTCCTCCTGGGTCAGGGGCAGAGGCTCGCTCCCCTCCACGCCGAACGAGCAGCGGCAGTCGAGCAGGCGTCGGGCCACCCGGTGCTCCGCGTCGACGAACAGTGCATCCGAGAGCAGCACCGACATCCGTTCCAGCCGCTGGGTGAGTGTCACCAGGAGCCAGTCGGTCAGGTCGGGATGGTCGATGCGCAGGTCATGGAAGCTGGAGGCCAGCACCGAGAGGACGTGCACGTCATCGAGGGCCACGACAGTCGCCGTGTGGTGATGGTCGGGACGGATCAGCCCCACCTCCCCGAAGACGTCCGGGGCCGCGATCAGGCCGACGGTGACGCAGTCGCCATCCGGGGTGCAGGCATTCACCGACACGCGGCCCCGTCGCAGGAGGAACAACGAGTCGCACGGATCGCCCTGGTGGAACACCACCTCACCTGCAGGGAACTCCCGCGGCCTGCCGACCCGGAGCAGGGCCTCCTGCGTCGGGGCCGACAGGCTATCGAACAACTCCCCGTTCACGGTTCCATGCAAGCACGTACGTGCCGCGTTGCACCAGAGCCAGTGGTCACATGTCCGGGAACGGCGGGATCGAGATCGCCGGGAACGCCGGGATCGACGGGACCGAGATCTCAGCGATCGCCGGGAACGACGGGAACGAGATCGGCTGGATCGTCGGGACCGAGATCGCCGGGAACGAGATCGGACGTGATCGGCGTGGCCGGCGTGGCCGGCGTGGCCACCGGGTTCGCCGGGATCGAGATCTCCGGGATCCGCGGGATCGACATCGCCGGGATCGCCGCGACCGAGATCGGCTGGATCGACGGGATCGACATGGCCGGCATCGGCGAGATCGCCGGCATCGTCGGGACCGAGATCTCAGCCATCGACGGGATCGTCGGGATCGACAGGGAGGCGATGTACGGCAGCGCCGGACCCTCCAGTGGCCCGGAGTAGGCCGACTCGGACCCCGGCTCACCGACGTCGGACCCCACCGGGGGAACGACAGTCAGGTCCGCGTCCCCTGTCGACGAGTACCGGGTGAATGCGAAGACACCGGCAACCACCAGCAGCAACCCCATCACGCCCGCGAGGGCCCACGCCCACATCCTGCCCCGACGCTCCCGTGCGACCGGGGGCGCGGGCGGCGGGCTGGGTGGGAGCTCGAGGTGCTCCTGGTCGGGAATACCCGCCGTGACGACATCCAGCGGGGGCATGTCGGCCACGTGCGTCAACTGCGAAGCCTCAAGGGGCTTCTCCACCTTGGTAGCCATCTCGGCCTCCCCTCAACCGATCCCCCATCCCTTGGGGGCACTTCCATCGTCCGGCGGGTCCCCCGGGCCCGCCATGCCCGCGATGACACGCCGAGTGTGCCCCGGGCGACACTGGTGGTGTCGGGAGCGAAGGCCCTGCCGGCCGGGTTCAGTCGCCCACGGTGACCGGATCGGGAACCCCCGGTCGGGACGCGACGACCGCGACCAGCCCGACCACGACCACCACGGGGACCAGGAGCAGGGCCACGCGGATCGACACCACGGAGGCAAGGGCGCCGAGTGCGAAGGGTGAGACACCGACCGCCAGGCCGAGGATCAACGAGGAGCGCGCCATCGCCAGGTCGGGGCGGCCCGCGGACAGCACGATGCCGCGGTCGAGGAGCAGGGGGAAGAGGGTTGCGATCCCCAGACCCGCGACGAACAGCCCGGCGATCGACTGGGGAAGTGTCGCGGCCATCCACAGCACGCCGAACCCGAGGAGTGCCAGTGCGAACCCCCCGAGGAGCATCCGATGGGGACCCCACCGAAGCGTCAGCCCGGAGCCGACGGTCCGGCCGATCGCCACCCCCACGATGATCGCCGACATCGCGGCCGTCGCCGACGATGCCGAGGACCCCGTCTGCTCCTGGATCAGGGTCGATCCCCAGTAGTTGATGGCGAACTCCGTGGCCACCGCCGCGGCGAGCCCCAGCATCGCCAACCAGAACACCCGGGGCAGCGGTTCGCCGGCACGACCGCCTGAGGTCGGCGGCAGGGGCACGGCCTCCAGCGCGGGCTCCACCTCCAACTCGTGGGAGTCCCCCGGGGACCGCGCTGGGACGCCATCCTCCTCCCGCGGGGAGCGCTGGGTCATCCGATCGGCCACGACCAGCCCGACCAGGGCGATCAGGACCGCGCCCAAGCAGGCCAGGATCCCCACCTCCCAGCCGAGGCCGGCACCCAGGGCAACTCCCAGGACGAGCGGGGAGAAGAGCCCCACCCAGGCCGCCGCCGCGTTGGCCTCCGTGATGACCCGCGCGCTGTGCTCAGGATGAGCCTCGGACAGCCGAGCGGTCGACGCGTTGAGCACGCTGCCCCCACCCGTCGCGCAGACCCACACCAGCCCCAGGATGATCCCGAAGGCCACCGATCCGGAGGCGACCAACGGCACCAGGACCATGCCCACCAGGCCAGCGGCGGCCACAACCAGCCCGACCTTCATGACCCGGTCGCGCCCGAGGGCGCGAACAGCCCTGGGAGCAGCCACCGAGGCGGTCACCATCCCCAGCGCCAGCGCCGTCCCGACCAGACCGGCCGCGGCCAGTGACATGCCGAGGTCCTCGACCAGGATCGGGCTGACCGGCCCCGTGAGGTAGATGAATGCGGCCCATGCCCCATTGACCCCGTAGATCGCCCAGGTGATGGGGGTCCGGCGAAGGCGCATGGGGTGATCCTCCCCCACCCACGTGCAGGCCGGAGCATCGGAGGTCGTCACGGGGGAACCCGGCAGTCCCGCGCGGCCCGGCATCGCCACGGGACGGAGGCGTACCGTGCAGGTGGATGCGCGGCGCGGGCCCTTTGACATATACCCCCGGGGGTATGCACAATGGGACCCGAAGCGACCACCGATCCGCAAGGAGAACCCATGATCGAGCAGATCACCCCCGAACAGCTCCAGCAGCGCATGGCCACCGGGGACGTCACCCTCGTGGACTGCCGTGAGGTGCACGAGTTCCGCGCCGGCCACGTGCCCGGCGCCATCAACATCCCGCTGGCGCTGATCCCGGTCCGGCTCAACGAGCTGCCCCCCAGCGCCGAGCTGACCGTCATCTGCCAGTCGGGGAACCGCTCGATGCAGGCCTGCATGTGGCTGGCAAACCAGGGCCGGGCCAGCGTCAACGTCCTCGGCGGAACGGGCACCTGGATCCGCGCCGGCCTGCCGGTCGAGGCAGGGCTGCCCGCATGAGCGCCCGGCCCACCGTCGTCGCCCTGGACACCGTCAACCTCGGTGACCGCTCCTACATCGTCGCCCTCGACGGGCAGGCCGTCGTGGTCGACCCGCAGCGCGACATCGACCGCCTGCTGGCCATCCTCGAGCAGAACGCCTGGACGGTGACCCACGTCGTGGAGACCCACGTGCACAACGACTACGTCTCCGGCGGGCTGGTGCTGGCCGACGAGCTCGGCGCCGAGTACCTGGTGCCCCGTGGGCACGACTACGCGTTCGACGCGACGCAGGTGGGCGAGGGCTCGACGTTCACCTCCGGCCCGATGGCGTGGCGCGTGCTGCACACCCCCGGGCACACGCCGCACCACGTGTCCTACGCCGTGGCGGTCGACGGCGTCGACGCGGGCGTCTTCACCGGGGGCTCGATGCTCTACGGCAGCGTCGGGCGACCCGACCTCATCGGCCCGGATGCCACCGAGGGCCTGGCCCATGCGCAATGGCACTCCATGCGCAAGATCGTCAACGAGGTCGCCGAGGACGCCGACGTCTTCCCGACCCACGGCTTCGGCTCCTTCTGCTCGGCCACGAACACGGTCGGAACGGCATCGACGGTCGGGCACCAGGCGCTGAGCAACCCGGCACTGCAGACCGACGAGGAGGTGTTCGTCAAGGAGCTGATCGACGGGCTCGACGCCTTCCCCGCCTACTACGCGCACATGGGTCCCGCCAACGAGCGGGGCGCCGGGCCGATCGACCTCTCCCTGCCCGCCCGGGCCGACGCCACCGAACTGCGCCGGCGGATCGAGGACGGCGAGTGGGTCATCGACCTGCGCTCCCGGGTCCTGTTCGGGCAGGGGCACGTGCGCGGCACGCTGTCCTTCCCCTCCGACGGAAACGCCATCACGTACCTCGGCTGGGTGATCCCGTGGGGCACGCCGTTGACCCTCCTGGGCGAGACCGCCGAGCAGGTGAGCGAGTTCCAGCGCGACCTGGTCCGGATCGGCATCGACCGGCCGGAGGCCCACGCCACCGGGCAGCCCGCCGACTGGGTCGCGGATCCGGCGGACATCCAGCCGACCGAGCGCACGGACTTCGTCGGGTTCATGGCTGCCCTGGCCGAGGACCCCAACCGCGTCTACGTCGACGCCCGGCGCCGCTCGGAGTGGATCGACGGGCACGTGCAGGGAGCCAGGCTCGTCCCGCTGCACGAGTTCCCCGCCCGCATCGAGGAGATCGCCACGTGGTCCCGGGCCGCGGCGCATGCCGGGGCTGACCCACGGGTGTGGGTCAGCTGCGGCAGCGGCTTCCGCGCGAGCATCGCCACCTCGATGCTCCAGCGCGCCGGCATCCCCGTGGTGCACATCGACGACTCGTTCGGCAACGCGGCCAAGGCCGGTGCCACGATCCTCGTCGACCAGCACCCCGAGACGATCGGATCGGCCTACACCGACTGATGACCACAGTCCTGCTGGCCGCCGCCGTCGGACTCCTCCTGGGCAGCGCCCTGGGGGTGTTCGGCGGTGGCGGCGGCATCCTGGCGGTCCCGATGCTGGTCGGCCTGCTCGGCATGGACGTCGACCAGGCCGCCACCGCCAGCCTGGTCATCGTCCTGTTCGGTGCCCTCGGGGGCCTGGTCTCCCACCATCGGGCGGGACGGGTGCTGTGGCGCGCCGGGCTGCTGTTCGGGGCGACCAGCGTCGTGGGCGCCGCCGTGGGTGCGCTGCTCGCCTCGCGGGTCGCGGACTGGATCAAGCTCAGCGCCTTCGTCGTGCTGATGGTCGCCGCCGGAATCGCGATGCTGCGCAACGCCCGACGGCAACCGGCGTCGCGGCCGGTGACCCAACCCAGCCTGGTGGGGGCGGCGGGCCATGCCCGCCACACGGCGCAGGGCGCGGACCCCGCGGAGGATCCCGACGCCGATCCCGGCGCGGCCCTGATCGACATCCCCGCCGCCGACCTGCCGCTGCCCCCAGCCGGGCAGGTTCCCCTGCCGAACGCCGGATCTGGGCCCGTGGGAACTCCCACGCTGACCTACTCGATCCCCCTGCTCATCCTGCTGGCCACCGCGACCGGCCTGGTCACCGGTTTCCTCGGCGTGGGCGGGGGCTTCCTCGTCGTTCCCGCCCTCGTGCTCTCGCTGCGGATGCCGGTCGTCAACGCCACCGCCACCGGCCTGGTGGTCATCGCCATCGCATCGACGTCGGCACTGGTGGTGCGAGTCACCCACGCGGACACCGTCAACGAGCCGGCACTGATCGGGTGGATCGTCCTGGCCACGGTTGTCGCGTCCGTGCTCGCCGCGCGGTTCTCCGGCCGGCTGTCGCCACGCGCCCTGGGCACCGGCTTCGCCCTGCTCGTCCTGGGGATGAGCGTCCTGGTGGCCACCCAGGCGTTCCAGGCCTTCCAGGCGGCCTGATCGGCAGTTCCGACCGTGCGCCCCGACGCGCTCGGCCACCAGGTCCTGACATACTCCCGTGAATGTCCGCCACCTCCCCGGCCCCCGCCCCGGCCCCCGCCCCCGCACCCGAGTTCGACCGCCGCATGCTGCTGCGCGTGATCGGGTCCTCGATCGTGGTCGCCCTGCCGATCTCCCTGGTCGCGATGGGCTTCCTCTCCCTGGTCTCAGTGCTCCAGGAGTGGGTGTGGCAGACCGCACCCGCCGACCTGGGCTTCGACGCAGCGCCGTGGTGGTGGCCCATCCCCTGGCTGCTGCTGGCCGGCCTGCTGGTCTCGGCGGCGATCCTCGTCCTCCCCGGCCCGGGGGGTCACATCCCCGCCCATGGGACCGGCGGCCCGCCGACGCCCCCGGCCTACGTGCCCGGGGTGTTCCTCGCCGCGATCGCCGGCCTGCCCCTGGGTGTCGTCCTGGGTCCGGAGGCACCACTCATCGCGATGGGCTACGGGCTGGCCGTCTGGATCTCGCGGGTGGTCCGGCTGTCACCCGGTGGTCGGCTCGAGGCGCTGATCGGGACGGCCGGCGCCGCGGCCGCGATCGCCATCGTCCTGGGCAACCCCCTGACCGCCGTCATCTTCCTGGCCGAGGCCGTCGCGATCACCGGTGGGCCGGTCATCATCGCCACGTTGGCCGCCCTGCTCGGAGTCGGTGTGGGGGCCATCCTGTTCACCGGCTTGGGCAGCAACGAGGGCATACAGGCCCAATCCCTGCAGCTCGTCGAGCTGGACTCCGTGCCCACCCCGGACATCGGCGACCTGCTGTGGGCCGTCCCCGTCGGCATCGTCGCCGGCATCGCCATGAGCGTGCTGTTCACCGGCGGGCTGCGCGTCGCTGATCGTGTCGGGTCGCTGACCCGCGGGCGGCTGGTGGCCGGCACGATGGCCGTCGGCCTCGCCGTCGCCCTGTGCGCGTCGGCGTACTCACTGATCACCGGGCGCGATCCCTTCGACGTGGCGTCCTCGGGGACCGAGACCCTCAAGGAGACTCACCAGCGACCCGTCATCCTGGGGGGTCACGGCGCTGGTCGCCCTGATCGTCTTCAAGGCCATCGCGTACGCCCTGTCGCTGGGCGCCTTCCGCGGCGGTCCGATCTTCCCGTCGATCATGCTCGGCGGCGCCCTGGGCGTGCTGATCGCCCCACTGCCCGGACTCGGACTGGCCGGCGGGATCGCCGTGGGCATGGCCTCGTTCGCGGCCGCCGGCATGAAGATGCCCCTGAGCGCCGTGGCCCTCACGATCCTGCTGTTCGGCCCCAACGCGAGCGAGGTCTTCCCCGAGGTCGCGATCGCCGCGGTGACCGGATTCGCGGTCAGGGTGGCGATCGACAAGCGCCGGTCGGCAGCACCCGATGGTGCGGCGGGGGGCTCCCCGGCACCGGACGGCGCCGACACCGGCGACGGCACCGACCCGACCGTGACGACCCGCACCTGACCTGGCGTTCGTCCTGAGCCAGCGATCGCCATGACCCCGCCGCCGGGGCGCTGCGAGCGACCCGTCAGGGTGCGATGTTGAACCGCTCTACTGTGCGCTCCCCCAGCTCCTGGTCACCGGCGATGGCCACCTCCGCCGGGCCGCGGCCGCAGCTGAGGGCCACGAAGCCCGGGAACGACATGGTCAGCGCGACGGTCGGCTCCGGGACCGGCTCACAGGGGCGACCCTTGCCGTCGTCGGTGCGGATGACCGTGTCGGCGAACGCCACCCCCGGGCCGGTGACTGTCACCTGCAGCGTCGACCCGACCGGCGCCTGGACCTTCTTGGCCCACACGAACCCCAGCGCCTTGCGCATCCGTCCCGCCGCCATGTGCGCGGGCGGTGTCTGCAGGTGGCCGGGATCCCCGACGGCCACGCGGATGTCCTGCTCGTGGACCCAGGTGTCGAACACGCGCATGGCGATCATGTCGTCCAGCGGCATCATCGTCCCCAGCGGGCTCATCACCAGCCCCGGGTTGTTCGCACGCAGCTCGCGCAGGGCCACCTCGCGGTCGGCCATCGTCTCGTCGAACTCGGCCAGGACCTCCTCACGGGTCCGTGACCGGCGCAGGTCCACGGGCACCTCGGTGATCCGCCCGAAGCCGTCCTTGGCGTGCGGGAGGGCGGCCCAGTCCGGCTCGTGCGAGGGGTCCGTGCCGCCCCATCAGCGCCCGCTCGATCCAGGTGACGTGCGCGACCACATCGGCCACCGTCCACCCGGGCAGGACCGAGGGGTGGCGCCACGGCGCCCGGGCCGCCGCGTCGCGGAGGTCGACCATGGCCGCCCGCCACACATCGATCGGGTCGGATGCCACGGCGTCGACGGCGGGGGGTGTCGTGGTGGTGTCGGACATGGTCGGCAGGCTACCGGGGCGCCGAGGCCGAGCCGAGCCCGACCAGCGCCTCCCGGGCAGCCCGGCGCCCGTCGGCGATGCACTCCGGCACCCCGACGCCGTGCAGGGCTGATCCGGCCGGGTACCAGCCCGGGACGTCGCCCAGCGCAGCCTCGACGGCCGAGACCCGGTCCAGGTGCCCGACCGTGTACGTCGGCATGGCGTGGGTCCAGCGGGTCACCCGGCTCAGGGTCGGCTGCCCGGTGATCCCCAGGACGCCGGCCACGTGCGCCGTGACCACACCCAGGATCTCGTCGTCCGGGGCCATCGCCAGTGGGCCACGGCGCTGGGGGACGAACGCCCGCAGCAGGACGAACCCCTCAGGTGCCCGCCCCGCCCACTTGGTCGAGCTGATCGTCACTCCGCTGATCGGCGCCTCGCCCGCCTCGAGCCACCCCTGGGTCGTGGGCGGTGCGCCGAACGCTGCGAGTGGGTACGCGAGGGTGACCACGGTCGTCGTCGCGTGCGGGATCGTGCGCAGGGCGGCGGCAGCCGCGGGAGCCGCGGGCTCGATGAGGTCGGCCATCGCGGCGCCCCCGACCGCGAGGATCACCGCGTCGACCCGCTCGGCCGACCCGTCGGAGAACGTCGCGGACGTCCCGCGCGGGTCCCACTCGAGCCGCTCCACCCGCGTCGCGAGGCGGATGTCCGCACCACCGGCGCGCAGGTCGGCCACCATCCGCTCAGGCAGGGCGCCGAGACCACCGCGCAGGCTGCGGAACGGCGAAACCGGTGCTGGGGCACCGGACGCCCTGGCCCGGCGTCGGGCGTCACGGCCCTGCGCGATGCTGGCGACCATGAGGCTGCGGTGCTCCTGCTCGCTGGTCCGCAGGGTGGGCAGCACGGCATCGAGGCTGAGCTCGTCGACGCCTGCTCCGTAGATCCCACCGATCAGGGGCTGGGCGAACCGATCGACCACGCCGTCGCCCAGCCGGGCGCGCAGGAACGCCCCCGCCGACGTGTCGGCGGGGCCCAGCCTGCGGGGAAGGACGAGGTCCAGCCCGGCGCGCGCCTTGTGCCGCCACGACAGGATCGGGGTCGTCACGAAGGGCCCCATCCGGGTGGGCAGGACCATGCCCATGCCGTCAGGCAGGGGCAACAACCGACCGTCGGCACGCAGGTGCACCGCCCGTGCGCCGCCCACGGTGATGACCTCGTCGGCCATGCCCAGGTCGTTGATCAGCCCGAGAGCGGCCGGGCGGTAGGAGACGAACGAGTCCGGACCGTGCTCGATCACGAACCCGTCCACGCGCTCGGTGCGCACCTTCCCACCGACCTGTGGCGAGGCCTCGACCAGGGTGACCCGGGCCCCGGAGCGCATGGCCTCCCAGGCGGCACTCAGCCCGGTGATCCCGGCGCCGACGACCAGGACGTGGGTCACGGGTGCGCCTTCTGCATCGCGTGGGGCACGTAGGGGCACAGCGGGTCGGACTCCAGCGGGTCACCGGTCCAGGCGTAGGCCCGCGCCCGCGAGCCGCCGCACCACAGCTGGTACTCGCACGCACCGCAGCGACCCTTGAACGTGGTGGGGTCGCGCAGGTCGCGCATGGTCGCGTTGTCACGGTAGATCTCCACCAGCCCGGACTCCCGGACGTTGCCGACCGCAAGCGGCAGGAACCCCGACGGGGTGACCGTGCCGTCGTGGGAGACGAAGACGATCCCGTTGCCGTCGCGGATCCCGAAGCCCCGGGAGATCGGGTGCGCCTCGATCTGCGCGTCCGACAACCCCTGGCGGCCCAGCGCCCTGGCCGCCACGCGGCGGAACTGCATCGCCTCGGTGGTCTTGACCTGGAACGGCGCGTCCGCGCTGATCTGCCACAGCCAGCCCATCAACCGCTCGGCCTCTCCAGGGGACAGCTCGGTCAGGGTCGAGCCCCGACCGACCGAGATGAGGAAGAACAGGCTCCAACGCAGCAGCGTGCGCTCCGTGAGCAGGTCGTGGATGGCCGGGAGGTCGGCGGCGGTGGTCGAGGTCACCAGGGTGTTGACCTGGACCGGCATCCCGACCTCGGCCGCCCAGTCCATCGCCTCCAACGTCGCGTCGAACGTGCCCGGCACCCCGCGCAGCCCGTCATGGGCCTCGGAGGTCGAGCCGTCCAGGCTCAGGGAGATCGCCGCGACACCGTCGCCCTTGAGCTCGGCAAGACGCTCGCGCGTGAGCAGCGGGGTGACCGCGGGCGCCAGCGAGACCCCGATCCCGCGGGCGATCGCCTCCCGGATCAGCACCCGCAGGTCCGGTCGGCGCAGCGGGTCACCACCGGTCATCACCACATGCGGCAGCGGGGAGCCGAAGCCGGTGATCTCGTCCAGCAGGGCGATCGCCTCGTCCGTGGACAGCTCGCCGGGGGCGGGGTCGGGCATCGCGGTGGCCCGGCAGTGCCGGCACGCCAGCCCACAGGCGTTGGTCAGCTCCCAGTAGATGATCATCGGGGCGTCGGCGTACACCCAGCCCTCGGGCCGGACCGCACCGATACCCGCGGGATGCCCACCGGACCCCGGATGCCCCGCAGGTGCCGAGTGCCCCGGGTGTGCTGCCACGATTCCGCCTCCTAGACGCCTGAAGTGCCCAACCCATCGTAGGTTCCGGCCTGCGCACGGCCGGGCGCCGGTGGTCCCACCCGGCCGAGCCGGAGGTCCCGAGCACCTGTGCGATCGCGTGGGGTTCGAGCGGATCGTGTCGCTCGGGACCCGACGCAATCCCGGGGTGCGCCCACGAGACCCGACGCGATCGGCAGGGGTGCTTGGCCACCGAGGCTCAGGCCAGGCGTGCGGGCCGGCCGTCGAGCGCGCGCACCTCGATGGCGCTGAACCCGAAGGCCCCGGCCGCGAGCACCTCGCGGGTCACCACGAGCTCGCCGGCGACGAGTGCGCTGGTGTAGCGCTCCTCGTGGGGGGCGTCCCAGCCGTCGCCGGAGTCCGTGAGCAGCCAGCCGCCCGCGGACGGCCGGTCCCCCTCTGGTGGGGCGACCAGGAGCACCAGTCGGCCGTCCTGCTCGGTGGGGATCACCGCACCGGCGCGCACGAACCAGGGAAGGTCATCGGGGCCGACGGGCAGGTCGATCGACCCCTCGACCCGTTCGCCCGTGTCGCCGTGGAACCACACGCCGTCGGGCAGCCGTATGGCGCGGTGGGTGGCTCCCTCCTCGAGCACCGGGGCTGCGAGCACGTCCTCGCCCAGCAGGAACACGTCGTCGGCGTCGCGGAGCATCGGGTCCGCCCACGACAGCGGGCGCACGTAGGGAGCACCGGTCCGTGACGACTCGAGGGCCAGGGTGTACCAGAGCGGCATCAGCCGGTAGCGGCGATGCAGTGCCGTGCGCAGCCGGCCCATCACCTCCTCGCCCCACTCCCATGGCTCCCGCCTGGGCAGGTTCCATGCGCAGTGGGTGCGGAAGAACGGCAGGAACGACGCGAGCTGGAACCAGCGCGTGAACAGCTCCGGTGACGGTCGGCCGGTGAACCCACCGATGTCCGAGCCGAAGTAGCCCACACCACTGACCCCGTAGCCGAACGCCTGGTGCACGGTGGCCCGCAGCGACGGCCACGAGGCCTCGACATCCCCGCTCCAGTGCCCGCCGTAGCGCTGCATCCCGGCCCAGCCCGAGCGGGAGAACAGGAACGGTCGGACGCCCGGGAGCAGCTCGCGCAGGCCCTCGTAGGACGCCCGGCACATCTGGAACCCGTAGAGGTTGTGCGCGTCGCGGTGGTCCGAGGGTCTGACCGTCGAGGTCGTGCCGCACGCTCAGCGGGAAGGTCAGGTCCCCCCACGCGACGAAGTTCGAGGGCTCGTTCATGTCATGCCAGTAACCGGCTACCCCGAGCCGTGCGTAGAACGCGAACTGCTCGCCCCACCACCGGCGCACCCGCGCGGACGTGAAGTCCGGGAACACGGTCGGACCGGGCCAGACCACACCCTCGAAGGTGGAGCCGTCCGCATAGTGGCAGAACATGTCCTGCGCGAGCCCCTCGCGGTACACCGGGTAGTCATCGTCCTTGGCGATGCCCGCATCGACGATGACCACCGTGTGCACCCCTTCGGCGGCCATCTGGTCGATCAGGTCCTCGATCCCGGCCCACGGCTCGGCACCGAACGTGAAGTTGCGGAACTGCTGCATGTGGTCGATGTCGAGGTGCATCCCCGACAGCGGCAGGTCGTTCTCCGCGAACCCGTTCCACACGGCGCGCACCGCGTCGGTCGACCCGTAGCCCCAGCGCGCCTGGTGGTGCCCGAGCGCCCAACGGGGCGGCGGGGTGGGTCGACCGGTGAGCGCCGTGTACGCGTCGAGGACCTCGGCCAGGGAGCCGATCGAGACATGCAGCCGCAGGGGTCCAGCCTCGAACTGCGCCACCAGCTCGTTGCCGGTCGCGTCGATCGTGGCGTCACACGCGTTGTCGATGAAGCAGTGCGTGGCGCCGTGGTCATCGAGGGTCGCGTACACCGGCGTGGTGACGTACAGCGGATCCCGTCCCGGCAACCAGGCGCCGCCGGCTTCGGTGTTCCAGCAGCGGTACCTGCTCCCCCGCAGGTCCCACCTGGTCCGTCCGCCGAGCCCATGGAGTGTGGCCCCGTCGGGAAGCGCGGTCCGCAGGGTCCAGCCGACGCCGTCCCACGTGGGTGCCTCGTCGCGGCGGCGGGTGCGCCCGTCAGGATCGAGGTAGGTCATCGCCCCGTCACCGTCGATCCGGACGACGACCCCCGGGCCGCGGGCGATCCAGCCGCCGTCGGTCGTGGTCAGCTCGGGGATCGCGGGCTCGACCGCGCTGGGCACCACCGCGTACGACGGCTCCGCGAGGGCCCCCTGCCAGCCGACGGAGACCTGGCCGTGGCGGGGGAACCGGACCTCGACGAACGTGGTCGGGAACCTGACCACGACCGCACCGTCCTCGATCGCCGCACCACGCGCCTCCCCCGGCACCCGGCGCGGGGTGGTCGGCCGTGGCTCCAGGCGCCGGTCGCGCCGGTCACGCTCCGCTGCGTTGCCGACCGCCCGCAGGGCGTTCGGCAGGCCCCCCGCCGCCCGGACCTGCCCCCAGAGATCTCTGAGCACACCCGCCTCCTGTGACCTACCCGATGTCACGCCGGAACGTCGTGACGCGACCGATCACCACCAGGATGACCGCGTAACCCAGCAGGGTCAGGGTGCCCTGCCACGCGTTGAGCAGCTCCGCCAGGCCCGAGCTGACGTACAGGCTCGATCCGGCGATCGCCTCCCCCGCAGCCCCGGGCAGGAACTTGCTCAGCGCCTCCGTCGCGTCGAACTGCGCCAGCAGCAGTCGCAGCAGGGGCTCGACGAACTGCGTGAACGCCAGCAGCACGACGATGGCGGCCACCTGGTTGGTCAGCACCGAGCCGAAGCCGACCCCGACCAGCGCCCAGAGGGTCAGGGCCACCACGGACAGCACGAGCGTGCGCTGGATGGTGCGATCACCCAGGAGCGTGGGCTCGCCCATGATCCCCAGCGTTGCCGCCCCGCCGATGAGGGTGCCGACGACGCCGGCGACGGCGACGACGAATGCGAACGGCAGGATCGCCACCAGCTTGGACCCCAGGACCATGCTGCGACGCGGCTCGGCCAGCAGCGTCGGGGTGATCGTGCGGTGCCGGAACTCCCCGGTCACGCTGAGCGCCCCGAGGATCGCCGGGAAGATGTAGCCCAGGGCCACGGCCAGCGTGTAGACCGACGTGGCGATCGCCATCTCGTCGAGCACGGCATTGCCGAACCCACTGCTACCCGACGGAGGGGCGCCGGCCTTCTCCGCCTCGCGCATGCCCATGACCAACGAGAACGCCATGATCACGCCCATCACGACCATGTAGCCGAACATGACCAGCGCCGTCAGCCACCACGTCCGGGTGGTGGAGACCTTGCGCAGCTCCGTGCGCAGGGCGGCGATCATCGGGCCACCCCCGGTGCCGCGCCCGGGGTGCCGGGCGGTGGCCACCTGTGCCGCGGCGCTGGGTGGCATCGCCCGGGGGTCCACCGGGTCTGCCGTGAGCTGCAGGAACAGCGCCTCGAGGCTGGTGTCCGCCGGAGCGAGCTCGTGAAGTTGCAGGCCTCGCGCGTAGGCCGCGTCCCCCACCTGCGGGCAGTGCCGGTCGAACACGACCGCGGTGGTCGGGCCGTCGAACCGCGTGCTCGGCCCCCAGCCCTGCTCGGCGACCAGGGCCGCAAGGCCCGCGGCATCCGGGGAGCTGATCCGGACGGCGGGGCGGGCCATCGCCTCGAGCTGGGCCAGCGAGGAGGCGTGGACCAGGCGCCCGCGCGCGATGATCACCACGTCGTCGACCGTCTGCTCGACCTCGGAGAGCACGTGGCTGGAGACCAGCACGGTGCGGCCCTGCCCGGCCAGGTAGCGCAGGAACTGCCGCAGCCACGCGATGCCCTCCGGGTCCAGGCCGTTGGCCGGCTCGTCGAGGAGCAGCACCTGCGGGTCACCCAGCAGCGTGGTGGCCAGCGCGAGGCGCTGGCGCATGCCCATCGAGAACCCGCCAGTGCGCCGGTCGGCGGCGTCGGTCAGCCCGACAACGGCCAGGACCTCGTCGCAGCGGTCATCGCCGACCCCGATCTGCGGGGCGTAGACGCGCAGGTGGTCGCGCGCAGTCCGGCCCGGGTGGAACGAGGCCGCCTCCAGCGCGGCTCCCACGTGACTGGCCGGGCGGGTGCGTGCGGCGTACGGCCGTCCCCCGATCGTGGCCGTGCCGGCGTTGGGCGTGGCCAGGCCGAGCAGCATCCGCAGGGTCGTGGTCTTGCCCGCGCCGTTCGGCCCGAGGAAGCCGGTCACGCGGCCGGGGGCGACCGTGAAGCTCAGGTCCGTGACCGCGTGGACCGGACCGAAGCGCTTGGTCAGCCCGTGGACCTCGACGATCCCGGCCTCAGGCGTGAACGCCACCGGTGGAGCAGACGTCATGCCCCAAGCCTGTCACCGACAGCCACACCATTGCGGGGCGGCCCCGTGTGCGGCGAGTCACACCTGACGCCGCGCGACGCCCCGGGTCGCCCGTCAGGCGGCCAGGGTGTCCGAGTCGGCGACCTCGGCCACCTCGGCCGGGGCCGGCGTCTCCTGGACCCACTCCGGGGCGCGGTTGAACCGGCCGAACGCGTTGTTGGGCAGCGCCAGGCGGCAGACCTTGCGCCACGCGGAGGCCACCTGCTTGGGCAGCGGGCCGGTGACGTAGGGCAGGTCGTAGCGCTCGAACAGGTCCTGGATCCGCGGGGAGATCTCCTTGTACCGGGTGCTGGGCATGTCCGGGAACAGGTGGTGCTCGATCTGGAACGACAGGTTGCCGGTCATCGTGTGCATCGCCTGGCCGCCGGAGATGTTGGCCGATCCGACCATCTGGCGCACGTACCACTCGCCCTTGGTCTCGCCCTCGATCGAGGTCTTCGAGAACGTGGCGACCCCCTCGGGGAAGTGCCCGCACATGATCACCGAGTGCGTCCACACGTTGCGCGCGAGGTTCGCCGCGATGTTGGCGGTCAGGGTGGCAGCGAAGGCCGGGATCGCCGCGAACGGGTTGACCAGCGCGGCGATGGCCGGGTTCACCAGGTAGTCCTTGCGGAACTGCCGACCGATCTTGGCAAGCACCTTGCGGCCATCGCGCTTGAAGGCCTCGTCGACCGGCTTCTTGCGCTTGTAGTAGGCACCCAGCTCGAGGTCGTAGGCGGCGATGGCGTACTCGAAGAGGATCATGTTCACGAAGTTGTACAGCGGCTGGCCCAGCGTCGCCCTCGTCCAGCGCTGGTCCTCGTCGACACGCATGATCCCGTAGCCGAGGTCGTTGTCCCGGCCCACGACGTTCGTGTAGCGGTGGTGGACCTCGTTGTGCGAGTGCTTCCACATCTCCGCGGGCGCGGCGTTGTCCCACTCCCACGTGGTGGAGTGGATCGCCGGGTCGCGCATCCAGTCCCACTGGCCGTGCAGGATGTTGTGCCCGATCTCCATGTTCTCCAGGATCTTGGCCACCGACAGCCCCACCGTCCCGGCGATCCACGCCGGGGGGAACCAGGCGAACAGCAGCACCCCGCGTGAGCCCATCTCGAGCAGGCGCTGGGACTTGATGAGGCGTCGGATGTAGGCCGCGTCCTCCTCGCCCAGGCTGGCGAACACCTCCTCGCGAAGGGCATCGAGCTCGCGACCGATCGCCTCGATGTCGGCGTCGGTCAGGTGCGCGACCGGGTTGTCGGTGCGCTTCTGGATGACGGTCATGGTGTCAGCTCCGGGTGGGGTTCGTTGTGGGGTCAGAGGTCGAGGGAGCACGGCCCGGCGGCCGCGCTGATGCAGGTCTGGATCTTCACGCCGTCACCGGGGACGGCGGTGGTCAGCGTTCCCGAGCGCAGGTCGCGCACCGCCCCGGACTCCAACGGCACGATGCAGCCCATGCAGATGCCCATCCGGCAGCCCGAGGGCATCAGCACCCCGGCCGCCTCGCCGGCGTCCAGAAGGGGGGTCGCACCGTCGGCCTCGACGACCGTGCCGGACCGGGCGAACGAGACCGCCCCGCCCTCGCCGGTCACGACCACGTGTGGTCGGAACCGCTCGGTGTGCAGGGCGTCCGGCACCTCCGCGGCCTCCCAGCGCGCCTCGAGGGCGTCGAGGAGGCCGGTGGGCCCGCAGGCCCAGGCCTGGCGGGTGGCCCAGTCGGGCACGATCCCGTCGAGCTCGCCCACGTCGAGCAGCCCCTCGGTGTCGGTGTGTCGCTCGATGAGCCGGATCCGGCCGGCGGAGGCCATGTCGCGCAGCTCGGCGCCGAAGATCACGTCGTGCTCAGTGGGGGCGCTGTGCAGCACCACGACATCGGCCAGCTCGGGCAGGCGGTGGCGCAGCATCCCCATCACGGGGGTGATCCCGCTGCCGGCGGTGACGAACAGGAGCTGCGTCGGCGCCGTGGCAGGGAGGTGGAAGTCGCCCGTGGCCTGGTCGAGCTGGATCACCGTGCCGGCGCGGGCACGGCGCACGATGTGGTTGCTCACCCTGCCGTCGGGGATCGCCTTGACCGTGATCGCGAACAGGCCATCGCGGCGCGGACCGGACGTCAGGGAGTAGGCGCGCCACAGCCGGACGCCGTCGACGTCGATGCCGATCCGGACGTACTGGCCGGGCAGGTGCCCCTGCCAGCCACGGCCCGGGCGGATGAGAACCGTGGCCGCATCGGCGGTCTCCGGGGTGATCGCCTCGATCCGGCCACGCAGGGCAGCGCCGCTGCGCAGGGGGTCGATCACATCGAGGTAGTCCGACGGGACCAGGGGGGTCGTCACAGCCCCCAGCACGCGCATCAGCCCGTCTCGGACCGGGGTAGACGTGGAGGCCATGCTTCCATTGTTCCCAGCATTGCGGATAACCTCGTGCCCCTGACTGGTGAATCCGCAGCTGGGATTTGTTCACCGAGGACAAAGGAGGCGCGATGCCCGACTGGAGACCGCTCCCCGACCAGACACGGCCGAACCTGACCGGCCCGGTGCTGGTGGCCCTCGAGGGACGGCTGCACGACGTGGCGCAGCAGACGATCGACGCTGTGGCCCAGGAGGTGCCCGGCTATCGGGGAACCCTCGATGAGGCGGCCCAGGCGATCCTCGCCCAGGCGGTGGAGCTCGCGCTCAGCGGGTTCCTCTCGCTGGCAGCCGCCGACCAGGACCCGAGCGCCCCCCTGGCCCCCGCACTTCAGGGCGCCTTCGCCCTCGGCCAGGGGGAGGCCCGCCGGGGCCGGCCGATGGATGCGCTGCTCTCGGCCTACCGCGTGGGCGCCCGGGTGGCGTGGCGCGGGCTGGCCGGCGCAGCCGTCGACGCCGGGCTGCCCGCCGACGAGGTCGTGCTCTTCGCCGAGCTGGTCTTCGCCTACATCGACGCGCTGTCCGCGGCCAGCGTCGCCGGTCACGCCGAGGAGCTGGCCGTTGCCGGTCGCGTCCGCCAGCGCAACCTGGAGCGCCTGACGCACGGGCTGCTCGTCGGCGGCCCCGCCGACCAGCTGCAGGCGGCCGCCCAACGTGCCGAGTGGACGCCTCCCGCCGGGCTTGTGGCCGTCGTGCTCCCGGAGTCACGGGTCGCCGACGTCCTGGCCCGGATCGACCCGAGGACGCTCCAGCCGGGGGACGACATCCCCGGGTTGGAGCCGGGCGAGGCGGTCCTGCTCGTGCCCGACCCGGATGCGCGGTTCCACGCCGGGCTGTCGCGGGGACTGGCCGGTGAGGCGGCAGTCATGGGCCCGGTGCGACCCTGGGTCGAGGCCAGCGGCTCCTTCCAGCGCGCCCTGCGCGCGTGGCGGCTCGGCCTGGCCGGCACCACGCCCGCGGTGACCCCGGGCGTGGGCGCGGCCACCGGGCGGCCACCCAACCGGCTCGGATCGTCAACACCGAGGACGTGCTGCCGGAGCTGGTGGTGGCCGCCGACCCCGTGGCCCTGGCCGACCTCCGGGCCCGCGCCCTGGCCCCGCTGGCCGACCTGCGCCCGGCCGTCGCCGCCCGGCTCATCGAGACCCTGCGCGCCTGGCTGCTCAACCGCGGGCGGCGCGAGGATGTGGCCGCCGCGCTCTTCGTCCACCCGCAGACCGTCCGCTACCGGATGGGCCAGGTCCGCGAGCTGTTCGGCGACTCCCTCGACGATCCGAGGGTGACCCTCGAGCTGACCCTCGCGCTGACCCTGGCTGACCCGCCGGCCACCGGGACCAGCTGACCGGAGGTGGTGCACGTCACGCCCTGGGCACCCGGGGTGGCGCAGCCCGACGAGGTCGCCCACTGGAACACTGTGGCTGTGACTGCCCATGACGATCCCGTGACGGCCGTTGTGTCGACCCTCGAGGAGCCGATGCCGCACGGGATCCTCGCCCGGCACGGTGCGGCGATGGCCCGGCACGCGAAGGCCGTGGCGCTCATCAGCCTCCTGCTGGCGGTGGGCGCCTACCTCGTGGCCGCGCTCGGCGTCGGCGGCCAGTCCCTGTTCGACCGGCTCGAGCTCGGCGAGCCCACAGTTGCCGGCGAGGCGCTCGAGGGCCGGGAGCTGCTTGCCGAGAACGACCCGACCGGATCGAGCATCCAGGCGCTCTGGGAGTCCGTCGACCCCGAGTCGGCCGAGTTCCTGGCGGCTGCGGCGGCGGTCAACGCCGACCTCGTGGCCATCCCCGGGGTGGATCAGGTCATCGACCCCACCACGGTCGGTCCTGCGGCGATCTCCACCGACGGCGACTCAGCGCTGGTCACCGTCCTGCTGGATCCGACCCTCAGTGACGAGGCCGACGACCAGGCCCACGACGCCGTCGAGGAACGCCTCGCCCAACTACCCGAGGACCTGCCCGGCTCCACGGTCGCGGTCACGAGCATCGAGCAGCTCGTCGAGACGATCACCTCCCAGGTGGAGGCCGACCTCAAGAAGGGCGAGGGCCTGTCGCTGCCGGTGACCCTGCTCGTGATGGTCCTGATCTTCGGTGGCTTCGCCGCTGCGGGCGTGCCCCTGGCCGGGGCCATCGCCTCCATCGCCGGCGGCCTCATCGCCCTGCTGGCCTTCACCTACGTGATCGACCTGGACATCACCGTCGTCAACGTGGTCACCGTGCTGGGCCTGGGCCTGTGCATCGACTACTCGCTGCTGATGGTGTCCCGGTACCGGGAGCAGCTGCACGACCTGCACGACCTCAGCGAGCCGGGTGCGCACCGTGAGGTGCCGCGCGAGGTCCGCGAGCGCGCCATGGCGATCACGATGGCCACCGCGGGGCGCACCGTGCTGTTCAGCGGTGTCACCGTCGCGATCGCGGTGGCGGGCCTGCTGTTCATCGACATGACGATCATCCAGTCGGTCGGCGCCGGGGCGGTGAGCGTCGTGGTGATCGCGGTCGTCGTGGCCACCACGTTCGTGCCCGCCCTGCTGGTGCTGTCCACCAAGCACGTCGCCGGGGCGGGGATGCTGTCCAGGGCTCCAGGGTTCCGCAGGTTCGCGGGAGCCTTCGACCACACCCCCTCCGACGATGGCTGGTTCGCCCGGTGGGCGACCAAGGTCCAGCGGCACGCGTGGCTGGCGTTCCTGAGCGTGACCGCGCTGCTGATCCTGCTCTCGCTGCCCGCGTGGCGGATGAACCTCGTGAGCTCGGGGGTGGAGCTGCTGCCTGCCGACAATCCCACCCGCATGGTCTACGAGCAGATCCAGGCCGACTTCCCCGCGCTTGCCTCCCCATCGATCACGGTGGTCGCAGACGCAGCGGACGCCGAGGCGCTGACCGAGCTGTCCGGCACCGTTGCCGGCCTCCCCGACGTGGATCGGGTGGGCGAGGTCGAGACGACTGGCGACATCGCCCAGCTGGCGGTGTTCACCGCCGACGACGCCGCTCCCGACGTGGTCAACGCGATCCGTGACGTCCGCCCTGACGAGCCGCAGACGTGGGTCACCGGGCAGGCCGCGATCCTGGTGGACTTCACCGAGCAGCTGCGCGAGGACGTGCCCATCGCGCTGCTGTTCGTCGTGATGGCCACGCTCGTGCTCCTGTTCCTGCTGACCGGCTCAGTGCTGATCCCGATCAAGGCCCTGCTGATGAACCTGCTCAGCCTCGGGGCGACCTTCGGCATCCTCGTGATGATCTTCCAGGACGGGCGCTTCGAGTCGATCCTGGGATTCACCTCGGCCGGGGGCATCGAGGCGACGCTGCCGGTGATCATCTTCGCGTTCGCGTTCGGCCTGTCGATGGACTACGAGGTCTTCCTGCTCTCCCGGATCAAGGAGTTCCACGACCAGGGCCACGACAACGACGCCTCCGTCCGCCTGGGACTGCAGCGCACGGGGCGGATCATCACCTCGGCCGCCCTGCTGATCATCATCGTGTTCCTCGGGTTCGCCCTCGGTGACCTGCTGGCGATCAAGCAGAACGGCATCGCCCTGGCAACGGCGGTGTTCATCGACGCCACCCTGGTCCGGATCATCCTGGTGCCGGCAACCATGACCCTGCTCGGCGAGTGGAACTGGTGGGCGCCGGGGCCCCTGCGCCGGCTGCACGACAAGCTCGGCCTGTCGCACTGAGGCGACCG
>CAVPNX010000019.1:0-157890 GCA_963706885.1 uncultured Actinomycetes bacterium
CCCGGCTAGGCCTGCGATCGGCTAGCCGACGAGGTTCGCCGCGGCCTGGTCGATCAGGGCGTCGGTCCAGGCCGGGTCGAGCGCGGTGTCGGGGTTCTTCTCGGACTCCTCCCCGGGCTCGGAACCCACGGCGTACAACTCGCGGAAGCGCATGTAGTGCACGGTGTCGCCCGAGCGCATGACCGTGCTGACCCCGTCGTCCGAGGGCCGGAACACGGCCGTCACCCGGAATCCGTCCACCGTGTCAGGGACCTCGCCGATCGTGGTGGCCGGGGGTTCGCCGCCTGAACTCCGGGTTGTTCGTGAACGCCTCATCACAGGACTGCGCATCGGCGCGCGCCCTGCGCCACGGCGTCGGTGGCGGCGGCCTCGTCGGCGTAGACGATGGCGTACTGGTCAACCTGGGCGGCGCCGGCCGTGCCGAAGGTCCACGCGGCCGCCACCGCGCCGGGCTCGACCACGCTGGGCGTGGCCTCGTCGGTCTTCCCGACGTGGAGCAGATCATGAACTGCGCCCACGGGGCGCTGATCTGGTCACCCTCGGCGGTGTAGGCCCTGTCGCATCGCTCACCGTGCCGGGTGCGACAGGCTCGATCTCCTCGGCCGGGACGAGTGCGGCCTGGGCCCGCTCGGCCGCGGTCTGTGTGGATGTCGGCGTCGGCGAGGTGCCGGGATCGGACTCCCCCGGAGGCGCACCCGGTGATCGCCACCATCGGTGCCACCAGGCCATGCAAGTCGGCACGCCACGCATCTCGCACCACCCCTTCGTGGAGCGCGGTCCGCGCGCGGATGGCCCTCCCCAGGTCCACCGTTCCACCGCGCTCGAAAGCCCCGGAAGGGACGGAGGTCCCGCGGTCATGATCCAGGAAGGTCGTTGACGTGCTAGCAGCATGAACCTGCACGGATCATGCGGTGGTGGGAGCGCGCGGGCGGGCAAGTCGGGGGGTCCGCCGGGCGGCCAGCGGGGTCCGCGGCACCTGGGCGGAGCGGACCGGCATGATGGGGGTCCGACCGGAAGGAGGCCCGTGCGCCGTCGATTCGTCACCTGTGACGTGTTCACCGACACCCTTTTCGGCGGCAACCCCCTGGCCGTCGTGCTGGATGCTGAGGGGCTCAGCGATGCCCAGATGCAGCAGGTCGCCCGGGAGTTCAACTACTCCGAGACGACCTTCGTGCTGCCCGCCGAGCACGGCCATGACCGACGCGTGCGGATCTTCACGCCGAGCGCGCGAGGTCCCGTTCGCGGGGCATCCGAACGTCGGCACGGCGTTCGTCCTGGCCTCGTTGGGCGAGTTCGGTCCCCTCGAGGATCCGCTCGTGGTGGCGTTCGAGGAGGTCGCCGGGCTGGTGCCCGTGTCGGTGCACGGCGCGACGGGGACCGGATCTGGTGCGAGCTGCAGGCCCCCGAGGCCCTGTCCCTGGGCCCGGAGCTGCCGGTCGCCGCGGTCGCCGAGGCGGTGGGCCTGACCCCGCAGGACATCGCCACGGACCGGCACCGGCCACGCGTGGCCTCGGTCGGGCTCGAGTTCATCGTCGCCGAGCTCGCGGACCGATCGGCTCTCGAGCGGGCCCGCCCCGATGAGGCGGCCCTCCAGCGACTGGTGGCTCTCGGCGCATCCACGCCGGACATCCACCTGTACGTCTCGTGGCCGACGAGACCGACGGCTTCGACCTGCGGGCGCGCATGTTCGCACCCTTCGACGGGGTTGCTGAGGACCCCGCAACGGGCAGCGCCAACTGCGCCCTGGTCGGGCTGCTCGCCGGCCTCGACGAGATCGACGGCGAGCGGTCGTGGCGGATCGCCCAGGGGGTGGAGATGGGCCGCCCGAGCGTCCTGGAGGCGCGGGTCCAGCGGGTCGGCGGCGAGGTGGCCGGCGTGTGGATCGGCGGCCGGTCGGTGCTGGTCAGCCGAGGGCACGATCGAGGTGTGACGGGTCGCCCCACCGCCCCACACGCGCATGGGGCTCGCCGGACCCTGCTCCCGGAGCCGGCGGCCGCCCAGTTCCCGCCCCGCCCGGCGCCGCCCGGACCGCCGGGCCCTCGTCCAGGTACGCAGCTCATGATCCAGGCGGGTTGTTGTCGCTCGAGCGACAACAACCTGAACGATCATGAGAGGGAGAATCGGATTCCGCGGCTGAGGGGAGCGCCGCGTGCGGCGGCTCGTGGGCAGAACTGGTCCGGCTGATGGACCAGCGAGGTCATGCGGAACGCCGCACCTAGCTGCGGCGCGCCTCAGAACGCGGCGGCGACCCGGGTGCCCTGGTCGATCGCGCGCTTGGCGTCGAGCTCAGCGGCCTCATCCGCCCCGCCGATCACGTGCACCGGGATGCCGCCGCGACCAGCGCCGGCTCGAGGTCGCGCAGCGGTTCCTGCCCGGCGCACAGCACGATGGTGTCCGCCTCGACGAGGTGCTCGCGCTCGTGCTTCTCGCCGAACGACACCACCAGTCCCTCGGGGGTGATCCGCTCGTAGTTGACCCCGGGCAGCATCGTCACACCCTTGGCGACCAGCGTCGAGCGGTGGATCCAGCCGGTGGTCTTGCCCAGTCCGGCGCCGAGCTTTCCGCGCGTGCGCTGCAGCAGGGTGACCTTGCGGGTGGCAGGCACGGGCTGGGCCTTGACCAGCCCGCCGCGGTCCTCGGACGGGTCGCCGACCCCCCACTCGCGGCGCCACTCGGCGAGGTCCATCGTGGGTGACTCCCCGGGAGCCACCACGAGGAACTCCGCGACGTCGAAGCCGATCCCGCCGGCACCGACGATCGCGACCCGCTGGCCCACGGGGACGTCGTCGGCCAGCACGTCGATGTAGCTGACCACGTTGGGGCCGTCCTGGCCGGGGATGTGCGGGTCGCGCGGGGTCACGCCGGTGGCCAGCACCACCTCGTCCACGCCCAGGGCCACCAGGTCGTCGGCAGAGACCCGGGTCGACAGGTGCAGCCGGACGCCGGTGTCCTCGATCCGGTGGGCGAAGTAGCGCAGGGTCTCGTGGAACTCCTCCTTGCCCGGGATCCGCTTCGCAAGGTTGAACTGCCCGCCGATCTCGTCGGCGCCGTCGAAGAGGTCCACCTCGTGGCCGCGCTCGGCGAGCGTGGTGGCGGCCGCCAGGCCGGCCGGGCCCGGCGCCCACCACGGCGATCCGCTTGCGCGCCGCGGTCGGGGCGATCACGAGGTCGCGCTCATGGCCCGCGCGCGGGTTGACCAGGCAGGAGACCGTCCGGCCCTTGAACGCGTGGTCCAGGCACGCCTGGTTGCACGCGATGCAGGTGTTGATCCGATCCGCCTGGCCGGCCGCGGCCTTGGTCACGAAGAACGCATCGGCCAGCAGGGGTCGGGCCATGCTGACCATGTCCGCGGCACCCTCGGCCAGCGCCTGCTCGGCCACATCGGGGGTGTTGATCCGGTTGGTGGTGACCAGCGGGATGTCGATGCCGTCGGCACGCAGCTCGGCGCGCATCCGCTGGGTGACCCAGGTGAACGCCGCCCGCGGCACGCTGGTGGCGATCGTGGGCACCCGCGCCTCGTGCCAGCCGATCCCGGTGTTGATGATCGTCGCGCCGGCCGCTGCGATCGCCTTCGCGAGGGTGACCGCCTCGTCCCAGGTGCTGCCGTCCGGGATCAGGTCGAGCATCGACAGGCGGTAGATGATGATGAAGTCCGGCCCGACCGCCTCGCGCGTGCGGCGCACGATCTCGACCGGCAGGCGCATCCGGTTGGCGTACGACCCGCCCCAGCCGTCGGTGCGCTGGTTGGTGTGGGTGACCAGGAACTGGTTGATGAAGTAGCCCTCGGAGCCCATGATCTCGACCCCGTCGTACCCGGCCTCGCGCGCCAGGGAGGCGCAGTTCACGAAGGCCTTGATCTGGCGCTCGATGCCGCGCTCGCTCAGGGCGCGCGGGGGGAACGGGGTGATCGGGCTCTTGATCCGCGACGGGGCGACGACCAGCGGGTGGTAGCCGTAGCGACCGGTGTGCAGGATCTGCAGCGCGATGTGCCCGCCCTCGGCGTGCACCGCCTCGGTGATCGGCATGTGCTTGCGGGCCGCGCCGCTGGTGGACAGCGTGCCCGCGCGGGGCTTGGTCCAGCCCTCGATGTTCGGCGCGAACCCGCCGGTCACGATCAGCCCGACCCCTCCGCGGGCGCGTTCGGCGAAGTAGTCCGTGAGGTCGGCGAAGCGCTTGGAGTCGTCCTCCAAGCCGGTGTGCATCGAGCCCATCAGCACGCGGTTGCGCAGCGTGGTGAACCCCAGGTCGAGCGGGGCGAGCAGGTTCGGGTAGGGCGAGGCATCCGAGGTCGTCACGGGTCCCAGTGTGGACCGCCCACTCCATGGGCGATCGCGCGGGGCAGGGCCGCCACGCGGGCTCGCGCTGGCCGACCCCGGGGCAGCGGGAGTCCGTAGGGTGGGTGACCATGATCGACTTCAATGAGGTCCTGGCCGCGAACAGCAACCGGTTCCGCGAGGTCCTGGCCGGCGTCCCTGCCGCAACCCGGGTGCCCTCGTGCCCTGACTGGGCCGCCGACGACCTGCTCTGGCACCTGACGGAGGTGCAGAGCTTCTGGCTCACGATCGTCGATCAGGGCCTGCAGACCGGCGAGGAGGTCGGGGCGGTCACTGCTCCCGGGCGCCCGGTCGACCGCGACGCGGCGATCGCGCTGTTCGAGAAGGTCTCGTTCCATCTGGCCATGAAGCTCGACGTCGCCAGCGACGACGATCCGGTCTGGACATGGACGCCGAACCACACCGTCGGGTGGGTCCGTCGCCGGCAGGCACAGGAGGCGCTGATGCATCGCGTGGATGCCGAGCTGACGGCCGGGCTGCCCAGCCGGATCGACCCGGGGCTCGCCGAGGACGGCGTCGACGAGGTGCTGACCCAGTTCGGGTCGGAGCCGCCCGCGTGGGGCGCGTTCGACCCCTCAGGGCTGCTCGTCGAGGTCCGCAGTGCGCCGACGGGTCGCGCCTGGCACGTCCGCCTCGGGCGCTTCCGCGGCATCGACCCGTCCGGTCGGAGCCATGACGAGCCCGACTACCAGCCGGTGAGCGGGCCGCATGGGCCAGCGGATGCGGTCCTTGAGGGCGCGCCTCACGAGCTGCTGCTCTGGCTGTGGGGACGCTCCGAGGGCGTGGGGATCACCGTGACGGGCGATGCGACCGCGCGGGCGGCACTGCGCGAGGCGATCGTCGCGAACTCCCAGTGACCCGGAGGACCGGTCAGCTCCTGCCAACACGGGCCGTACGGGCTCGAGCCGATCAGTCAACCGGACCGATGTCCGCGCCCGAGCCGATCTGCCAACCCGGGCCGAACCTCCGCCCGGCGCCGAGCGCCCCGCAGCCGAACGCGCAAGGATGTGCCCGTGAGTGAGGCGGCCCTGACCCTTCTGACGCTGGCGGGCGTCGTCGTGCTGTTCGTCTCCAACCGGGTCCCGGTGGAGATCGTCGCCGTCGGCTCCGCCCTGGTGCTGTACGCCCTGGGCATCATCTCCCTGACCGAGGCGCTGGCCGGCTTCGCCGACCCCGCGGTGCTGCTGATCGGCGCGCTGTTCGTGGTCAGCGAGGGGCTGGACGCCACCGGGGTGACGACGTGGGTGGGGCAGGCCGTGGTCAGCCGGGCGGGAACCGGCGTGCGCCGGCTCCTGCTGTTCACCATGCTGCTCTCCGCCGGGCTCACCGCGCTGATCGGGCTCAACGGCGCGGTGGCGGCACTGCTGCCGATGACCATCGTCATGGCCATGCGGCGCTCCCTGCAGCCCTCGAGGTTGTTGATGCCGCTGGCGTTCGCCGGCAGCGCCGGGTCGCTTCTGCTGCTCACCGGCAGCCCCGTGAACGTGGTGATCTCGGATGCGGCGAACAACGCGGGCGTCGGGGCGTTCGGGTTCGCGGAGTTCGCCATCGTCGGCGTGCCGGTGGTGATCGGAACCCTCGCGATCGTCCTGCTGTTCGGCGACCGGCTCGTCCCGCAACGCACCAGCGAGGTCCTGCCCCCGGACCTCAGCGAGCACGCCCGGACGCTGGTGGAGCACTACTCGATCGAGAACGTGGTGCACGAGAGGGTCACCGACGACTCGGACCTGATCGGCCAGCCCCGGATCGGCGTCGACCTGACGGGCTACCCCGGCGTCTCGGTGATCACCGTGGCTGACGACTCGGGTCGGCCCACGTCCGAAGGCGCCCTCGAGCCTGGCGATCGGCTCACCGTGCTCGGCGACGTGGACGTCGCCCTCCAGTTCGCCGTCGACCATGGACTGGACGTCGCGGAGGTGCGCTCGCAGGAGGACGTCGCCGAGGGACTGATCTCCCCCGACGGCGGCGCCGCCGAGGTGGTCATCCCGCCGCGTTCCGGGCTGGTGGGGCGCACCGTCCGGCCCGGCCAGGTGATCAACGGCGGCCTGGTCATCCTTGCCCTCTCCCGCAACGACCGCCCCCTGGGCCCCGAGCCCGTCGAGCTCCTGGTCGGCGACACCCTGCTGGTGGAGGGGCCCTGGGGCCTGCTCGACGAGGTCGAGGACAACAAGGACGTCCTGGTCGTCGACTCCCCGGAGCTCGTCCGCCGCCAGGCCGTCCCCCTGGGCCCGCACAGCACCACCGCCCTGGTGATCCTCGGGGTGATGGTGCTGCTGCTGACCACCGGGGTGATCCCGGCCGTGGTCACCGCGATGCTGGCGGCCGGGGCGATGATCGTGCTGCGGGTGCTGACCATGGAGAAGGCCTACCGGGGCATCGCCTGGACGACCCTGCTGCTCGTGGCCGGGATGATCCCGATGTCCACCGCCATCACCAACTCGGGGGCCGGTGACCTGATCGCGACCGCCGTGGTCGACTCGGTCGGCTCGTTCGGGCCGACTGCGCTGCTGGCCGGGCTGTTCGTGATCACGGTCATCTTCAGCCAGCTGATCAGCAACACCGCGACGGCCCTGGTGATGATCCCGATCGCCGTCGCCGCGGCGGGTCAGCTGGACATCTCCGCGCGCCCGGTCCTGATGAGCCTCTGCGTCGGGGCCGCCGTGGCGTTCCTGACCCCGGTGGCCACGCCGGTGAACATGATGATCATGCGCCCCGCCGGGTACCGGTTCGGCGACTACTGGAAGCTGGGCCTGCCCCTGGTGCTCCTGTTCGGGGTCGTGGCCGTGCTCTGGGTGCCGATCGTGTGGCCGTTCTGAGCGACGGTCCGGGTGGGCGCGGGTCCCCGGCCGGCGGACCGACGTGGTCACGGTCCCGCCTAGGATGAGCGCCGTGCCGCGCACCCGCCTCGTCGTCCTGATCTCCGGCTCGGGGACCCTGCTGCAGGCCCTGCTCGACGCCAGCGCGGACCCGCACTACCCGGCCGAGGTCGTGGGCGTCCTGGCGGACTCGGCGGATGCCGCCGGGCTCCAGCGCGCCCGGGCGGCCGGTGTCCCGGCGATCCCCGTGGCGCTGGCCGGCTACCCGGACCGGGCAGCCTGGGACGACGCGCTGCGCGACGCCCTGGAGTCCTTCGAGCCCGACTGGGTCGTCTCCGCGGGCTTCATGCGCATCCTCGGACCCGGCGTGCTCTCGGCGTTCCCGATGCGGGTGGTGAACACCCACCCCGCGCTGCTGCCCAGCTTCCCCGGAGCACACGCCGTGCGCGACGCGCTGGCCCACGGGGTGCGGGTCACCGGTTCCACCATCCACCTCGTCGACGAGGGTGTGGACACCGGCCCGATCATCGCCCAGCGCGCCGTGCAGGTCGACGACGACGACGACGAGGCCTCGCTGCACGAGCGGATCAAGGTCGTGGAGCGCGAGCTGCTCGTCGACGTCGTGCGCCGGCTGGCCACCCACAACGTGCACATCTCCGGCAGGAAGGTGACCCTGACATGAGCAACCCCGACGGGACCGTTCGGATCCGCCGAGCGCTGGTCAGCGTGTACGACAAGACCGGGCTCGACGAGCTTGCCGCCGCCCTGCACGCCGCCGGGGTGCAGATCGTCTCGACCGGCTCGACGGCTGCGCGGATCGCCGCAGCCGGGGTCCCGGTGGTCGAGGTCTCCGAGCTGACCGGCTTCCCCGAGTGCCTCGACGGGCGGGTCAAGACGCTGCACCCGAAGGTGCACGCCGGGATCCTCGCCGACCTGCGCCTCGACGACCACCACTCGCAGCTCGAGGCCCTGGGCATCGAGCCGTTCGGGCTGGTGGTGGTGAACCTCTACCCGTTCACCGCGACGGTGGCCTCCGGGGCCAGCCCGGACGAGTGCATCGAGCAGATCGACATCGGCGGTCCGTCCATGGTCCGCGGGGCGGCGAAGAACCACGCCAGCGTCGCGGTCGTGACCTCTCCGGCGGCGTACGGCGAGGTGATCGCGGCCGTGCAGGGGGAGGGCTTCACGCTCGCCCAGCGCGCGCGGCTGGCCGCCGAGGCGTTCGTGCACACCGCCACCTACGACATCGCGGTGGCCTCGTGGATGGGCAACGTGGTGGCGCCCACGGACGAGGGCTCCGGGTTCCCCGCGTGGGTGGGTGCGGCGTGGGAGCGCGCTGCCGTCCTGCGCTACGGCGAGAACCCGCACCAGGGCGCGGCGCTGTACACCTCCGCCCACTTCCCGGGAGGACTGGCCTCAGCCGAGCAGCTGCACGGCAAGGAGATGTCCTACAACAACTACGTCGACGCCGACGCCGCCTACCGCGCGGCCTACGACTTCGCCGATCCGGCCGTGGCGATCATCAAGCACGCCAACCCCTGCGGCATCGCGATCGGCGACGACATCGCCCAGGCGCACGCCCGGGCGCATGAGACCGACCCGGTGTCGGCGTTCGGCGGGGTGATCGCCGCCAACCGGCCGGTGACCGCGGCGATGGCTGCGCAGGTCGCCGAGGTGTTCACCGAGGTGATCGTCGCCCCGGGCTACGACGCCGACGCCCTCGAGCTGCTCACCGCGAAGAAGAACCTGCGGATCCTCGTGGCGCCCCCGGTTCCTGCCGGCCCCGGTGCCGAGATCCGCCCGATCAGCGGCGGGCTGCTCATGCAGGCCCGGGACCGCGTCGACGCCCCGGGCGACGACCCCACCACGTGGACGCTCGCGTGTGGCGAGCCCGCGGACGCCGCCACCCTGGCCGAACTCGAGTTCGCCTGGCGGGCCTGCCGGTCGGCGAAGTCCAACGCGATCCTGCTGGCCCGCGAGGGGGCGGCGGTCGGCATCGGCATGGGCCAGGTCAACCGCGTGGACTCCGCGCGCCTCGCCGTGGCGCGTGCGGGCGAGGAGCGGGCGCGGGGTGCGGTAGCCGCGTCGGACGCGTTCTTCCCGTTCCCCGACGGGCTCGAGGTGCTGCTCGCCGGTGGGGTGCGCGCGGTCGTGCAGCCCGGTGGATCCGTGCGCGACGCCGAGGTGATCGCCGCCGCCGAGGCAGCGGGGGTCACCATGTACCTCACGGGAACACGGCACTTCTTCCACTGAGCTGCCCCCGGCAGGCCCGGTGGCAGCTCAGGCGTCCCACGCCGGGTCGGTGTGCAGCTCGACGTTGATCCACAGCAGGCGCCCCGGCTCGGACAGCTCGGTGAGCAGCCTTCGGCGCACCTGGTCGGCGTGGTCCACGGTCCACCTGTCCTCCTCGGCCACGAGGAAGTCCAGCTCGAGGTAGACCTTGCGACCGAGCTTGCCCACGCGGGCGGTCGGCTCGGGGAGCCCGAAGTCGGCGCAGGCGCCGGCGATCGCGGCATCGATCGGACCGGTGATCTCCGGGCCCGGAGCCCCCTCGAGCAGCTCCCGGAAGGACTGCCGGAGCATCCGGATCGGGGCGGGCAGGATCAGCGCAGCGGCCACGAGCACGAGGACCGGGTCGACGTAGGGCGCCGCGTCCGACCACGCGGTCCTACTCAACGCGACCGCGACCCCGAAGCCGATCGTCATGGCCACGCCGAGGACCACCGAGGCGCGCCACTGGACCGCCTCGGCGGCGACGAGGTCTGACCCCTGTTGCATGCGCAGCAGCACGACGTACGCAGCGATGCACGCCGCGAGGGAGAGGACTGCGTACGCGAGGGCCGGGCCCACCTCCGTCTCTGACCCCCCGTGCAGGATGACGCCGACCGCGTCGATCGCTGCGTAGCCGAAGGTACCCAGCAGCACCAGGGCCTGGACCGCAACCACCAACGGCGCCAGCGCCTCCCGGCCGAACGGGTAGTGCGGGGTGGGTCCCCGCTGCACCAGCGTCGCGGCGCGCAAGCCGAACCAGGCCAGGACGAACCCGATGACCGAGTAGAGCCCGTCGAACAGGATGACCTGAGAGGAGACCGCCAAGCCCCAGACGATGCCGACCACCGCGAGGACGAGCGCCCCGGCAGCGGAGAGCTTCAGCCCCAGGGCCTCACGGCGAGCCGGCGCATCGGACAGTGCGGGTGCATCGGCGGTGGTCATGGGCAGATCCAACCATCCGGTGCCGCCGTTGAACTCCGCAGCGACGGTCGTGGACCTCGGGTGTCCCGGCGGGTGCGCTGTCGGCGCCTTCGGGGCGCCCGGGGGTCACCCCCCCGAGGAGTCGGCCAAGGGATCCTGGGCGAACTCGTCGAGGTCGGCGTGCCCGTGCGGGGTCGCCGTTCCCGGCATGATCTCGAATCCCACGTCGAAGTGCACGAGCAAGCCGCCCAGCTCGATCAGGATCGCGGGGTCGCCCTCGACGGTGGCCCGACCCTCGGCGACGTGCCGGACCAGCGGGACCTGCCCGGTCATCGCGCTCTCGAGGTCCGAGCGGTTGATGGTCAGCGTGAGGTCGGCGTCGTCGGCAAGGAAGCCCGACAGGCTGGTCAGGGTCCCGTTGCTCAGCTCGACCACGAAGGTCTCGCCGTTGTCCGGGGTCACCAGGTTGATCGTGAAGCTCCTGCCCTCGGCCCGCTCGGGGTCCAGCCGGATGCCCAGGAAGTCCAGGAACTGGCCGGTGCTCAGGGCCCGGATGATGTCGGGCCCGGTGCTGGAGGGGGCCACTCCCTCGGGGATGCCGGTGCGCAGCTCGAGAGCAGCGGCCAGGTAGCTGTTGCGCACGCTCGGGCTCTCATGCTGGTAGCCCAGCTGCTCGAAGGCGTCGGCGAGCAGGAGGCGCCCGTCCGCGTTCGCGGGCTCGGCCTGGACCAGCTCGTCCAGCAGCGCGACCGCCAGCCGGTACTCGCCGGCCCCGATGAGCTCGCGACCACGCACCAGGACCGGCTCGGCGCCGCCCATCATCTCGACCTTCAGCGGCGCCGACTCCTGCGGTGACAAGGGGATCAGGGTCGCCGGGTTGGCGTCCCAGTACCCCAGGTACCGGTTGATGACGGCCCGTGCGTTGTGCTCCACCGACCCGTGGTAGCTGCGGGCGGCCCACGACTGCTGCAGGGCCTCGGGGACGCGGTAGACGTTGTGGACCTGGTTGATGGTCACACCCTTGTTCGCCAGGTGGAGCACCCCGTTGTTCAGGTGGGCGTAGGTGTCGCGCTGGGCGCGCATGACCTCCTGGATCCGGGCGTTGCCCCATCGCGGCCAGGTGTGCGAGGCGAACATGACGTCGGCGTCGCGGCCGAACAGGTACAGCGCACGGTTGATCTGGCGCGACCACTCGAGGGCGTCGCGGACCAGCGCCCCCCGCAGCGTGTAGATGTTGTGGATGGTGGCCACGATGTTCTCGGCCGCCCAGAACGCCCTGAGGTCCGGGAACCACGTGTTCATCTCGGCGGGAGCCTCGGTGCCCGGGGTGTTCTGGAAGACCATCCTGACCCCGTCGACGGTCAGCTCCTCGATGTCCTGGGAGATGACCACCGTGGGGGCGATCAGGCCCGAGGTCCCGGCCGCCACGGCCTTGCCGATCGCCTGGTCGACGTGGCCGAACGGGCTGCGGTCCAGCAGCGTGCCGTACTGGTAGAACATCCGCCGGTTCATCGCAGTGCCCGCGAACACGTTCTCGGCCACCGCGTGGTCCATGAACCCGACCGGGGCGATCACCGGGACCCGGCCGGCTCGCACGTCGTCCTCGTCGATGACGCCGCGCACGCCGCCGAAGTGGTCGCCGTGCGAGTGCGAGTAGACCACGGCCACGACGGGCCGGTGCCCCAGGTGCTCGTTGGCCAGCGCCAGGGCAGCGGCCGCGGTCTCCTTGCATGTCAGCGGGTCGAACACGATCCAGCCGGTCTCCGAGCGGATGAAGCTGATGTTCGCCAGGTCGAATCCGCGCACCTGGTAGATCTGGCCGGGCACCACCTCGTACAGGCCGTACTCCATGTTCAGCGTGGCCTGGCGCTGCAGCGAGGGGTGGATGCTGTCGAACTGCTCACCGGAGAGCAGGAAGTCGTAGGCGCCGATGTCCCAGGCGACCTTGCCCGAGTCGGTCAGGATCTGCCGGTAGTCCGGTGCGGCGAGGAAGCCGCGGCGCGCCTCGTCGAAGTCGCGCTCGTCGTCCAGGGGGAGCGACCGGCGCTGCGCCTGCTGCGCCGCCACGGTGGCTGCCGACGGGGCCTTGCCCAGGGGGTGGAAGTGTCCGTTGACCATGGCTGAGGCTAGCCGACGTCACCTTTCGGATGCCCTTCCACGCCGCCGCCCGGAGACGCAGGGGACACCGCGGGGCTACTGTCGGCCGATGGATCCCGCGGAAGACCGGACCCCTGACCAGGCCCAAGGTGGTCACCGGGGCCCCCCGGCAGGCCCTGCTCCGGCCCGGCGCGGGTTCCTGCCCCCCGAACCGCCTGCGGGTGGTGCGCGCTTCCTGCCGCTGCTGGAGCAGCTGCGCGGCTACCACTCCCTGCGCCCCGATCTGGTCGCCGGGGTGATGGTTGCCGCCCTGGCGCTCCCCCAGGCGATGGCCTACGCGCAGATCGCCGGGCTTCCGGTGGTCGCCGGGCTCTACGGGCTGCTGCTCCCGGTCATCGCCTATGCCTTCCTGGGCTCCTCCCGGGTCCTCATGACCGGACCGACGACGACGGCCGCCCTCATGGTCGGCCCCGCGCTCCTGGCAGTCAGCGACGACCCCGGGAGCTATCCCGTGCTGGCCGCGATGCTGGCCCTCCTCGTCGGCCTGGTGTTCCTCCTCGGGCGCCTGGCGCACCTGGGGTGGCTGGCCGACTACTTCTCCACGGCCGTCCTGCTCGGCTTCGTCACGGGCCTGGCCCTGACGATGATCGCCGGACAGGTGGGGGTGCTGCTCGGGGTGGGCGTGACCGGGGACACGCCCATGCAGCAGTACGCCTCCTTCCTGGGCGGTGTCGTGGGCGGTGCCCATGGTCCGACGGTCGCCATCGGGCTCATCAGCCTGGCGCTGCTGGTGGTGGCCGGGCGATGGTTCCCGGCCTTCCCGATGCTGCTGGTCCTCACGGTCACCTCGATCGTCCTGTCCGGCAGCCTCGACCTGGCGGCCCAGGGGGTTGCAGTCGTCGGGGACATCCCAGCCGGTTTGCCCCGCCTGAGCTGGCCGGCCGTCGGGCTGGAGGACGTGGTCGCCATGGTGCCGGCGGCGGTGGGCATCGCCGTGGTCGGGTTCTCGGATGCGATCCTGTTGGCCCGGAGCCTGGCGCGTCGGGGCGAGGTCGTGGACGCCGACCAGGAGCTGCTGGCCCTGGCGGGCCTCAACGCCGCGGCCGGCGTCACCGGGTCGTTCCCCGTGGGTGCCAGTGGCAGTCGCAGCGCCGTGAACGTGCGGCTGGGAGGGCGCACCCAGGTCGTGGGCCTCGGGCAGGCCGCCACCGTGGTGGTCGTGCTGCTCGTGCTCACTCCCGCCCTGGCACTCATGCCCAAGGCCGTGCTTGCCGCGGTGATCATCTACGCCGCCCTGTCGCTGGTCGACGTGTCGGAGTGGGTTGCCCTGGCACGGTGCTCCCGGGGTGAGCTGCTGATCGGCGGGGTGACCGTCCTGGGCATGCTGACGGTGGGGATGCTGCCCGCGCTGGGACTGGCTGTCCTGCTGTCGCTGCTGGACGTCGTGCGCCGCAGCGCCGAGCCGCGCGATGCCGTGCTGGGCTGGAGCGCCCGCCACGATCGGTTCGTCGACGTGGAGCCCCGCCACGACGCGCTCCTGGTTCCCGGCGTGGTCGTCTACCGGCTGGACGACAGGCTGTTCTTCGCCAATGCGCGCTACTTCGCCGCCCGGGTCGAGCAGGCCGTGAACGGATCGCCGACGCCGGTGACCGTCTTCGTGTTCGACGCTGAGGCGGTCTCACACCTCGATGCCACCTCGGCCGCGACGATCGAGTCGGTGGTCGACACCCTCGAGGCTCAGGGCATCACTTTCGTGGTGGCTCGAGCCCGCGCCGTGGTGCGCGAGCAGATCGACCGCTTCGGCCTCGGGAGTCGGATCCCACCTGAGCGCCGGTTCCCCACCGTGCGCGCGGCGGTCCAGGCAACCACGGGACACGACGTGACCGGCTGGGGGCCGCAGTGAATCCGGTGACCGAACGGGGCGGGCCCTGGGGCTGGGGCAGGGGTCCTCGTCCAGAGCGGGCGTGGTGTCCGCGAGGAGCGTAGATTCGCGCCGACGAAGCGTGGGGAGGGAGCCCGCGATGACGAGCGTGCCGATCGCCGCGTCGGACCTGACGTGGCTGAACATGGACGAGCCGACCAACCTGATGGTGGTCAACGGGCTGATGTGGTTCGACGAGGAGCCGGACTGGGGGGCCGTCCGCGAGGTCCTGCGCAGCCGCCTGGTCGAGGGGTACCCGGTGATGGCCAGGGCCGCGTGCAGGTCGACGGGAGCTGGATGTGGGAGGACGATCCGGACTTCGACTTCGATCGTCAGGTGCGCCATGTGACCCTGCCGGCGCCCGGGGACCGCGCGGCTGCCCAGGACTACATCTCCGGTCGGGTCAGCCAGCCGTTGGACCGGGATCATCCCCTGTGGGAGTTCGACCTGATCAGCGGGTACGCGGATGCCGAGGGCGGCGAGGGGGCACTGATCCTGGCCCGGTTCCACCACGTGCTGGCCGACGGGATCCGGATCGTGCAACTCATCCTCGGCCTGTGTGACGTCGACGAGGATGCGGCCCCGCCTGCGGTGGGACGGACCTCGGCGCCGGGGAACCCGGTGACGATGCTGGCCTGGACAGCGCGGGATCTCGTGGGCGATGTGGCGTCCTTCGCCGGGGACGTGGCCTCCGCGGCGGTGTCCGCGGTCCCCAAGGTGCCCGGGATGCTCGGCGGTCTGGGCCGCAGCACCTTCTACGACGGATACGGGCTGGTCGTGAAGCCCACCAAGGTCACCGATGCGGTGTCGGCGCTGTCCTCGGAGGACAACCTCGCGCTGAACACCTGGCGCTCGGCGAGCCGGCTGACCCTGTGGGGTCACGAATCGAGGCTGGTCGCCGACCAGGCCCCTGACGTTGCGAAGCGGGTCAGCTGGGTGGCGGGGATGGACCTCGATGAGGTGAAGTCGGTGGGTGCCGCGCACAACGCCACCGTGAACGACGTGCTGCTCGGCGCTGTCTCGCTCGGGCTGTCGGCCTACCTGCAGGAGCGGGGGCGGCAGGTGCCGTCGGAGACCAACTTCCTGGTGCCCATCTCGCTGAAGCCGATCGACATGTCGCTTCCCAAGGAGCTGGGCAACCACTTCGCGATGGTGATGTTCCCGATGCCCCTGGGGATCACCGAGGTCGATGCCCTCCTGGGTGAGGTGCGCACCCGGATGGCCCGGATCAAGAACAGCGCCGAGGCGATGATGATCTTCGGCGTCCAGCGCGCCGTCGCCGAGACCCCCCAGAGGATCAGCCAGAACCTGACCCGGTTCGTGGCCAACAAGTCGGTCGGCCTGCTGACAAATGTGCCCGGCCCGCGCGCCCCGATCTACCTGGCCGGCCACAGGGTCGGCGGCATCCTCGGCTGGGTGCCCACCTCCTCGGACCAGAGCATCGGCCTGTGCATCGTCAGCTACAACGGCCACGTCAGCATCGGCATCGCCACCGACGCCGGGATCATCCCCGACCCCGACCGCCTCGAGGACCTCATCCAGGCCGGGTTCGCGGACATGGTGGCCGCCTCCTAGCAGGACGCGTAACCCGTGGGGCACCCGGCACGGCGATATGTCCGACTGGATTCTATCTAACGATCGTTATACACTGGTCCTCCCACTCCAGGAGGATGCACATGGATCCGCTCGCGATCGACAGCTCCCTCGAGGGCCTCAGCCAGGTCAAGGACCGCTGGGCCCGACTCCCGATCCGGGAGAAGATCCGCTATCTGAAGCAGGTCCGCGAGCTGCTGGTGGAGAACGCGGACGCGTGGGTGGCTGCGGGCGTGCGGCTCAAGGGCCTGGACCCCAGGGCACCGATCGTCGGGGGCGAGGAGTGGCTCGGTGGCCCGTATCCGACCGTCGCGTGGCTGACGGACGTGATCGGGACCCTGACCCGCCTGTCGACCGGGGCCGACCCGCTGGAGGGTGTGCGGATCCGGACCCGCCGGGAGGGCCAGGTGATCGCCGGGGTCTTCCCCTCGAACGCCTACGACCGGCTGCTGCTCAACGGCTACGAGCTGGATGTGTGGATGCAGCCCGGCGTGACCCCGGCCTCGTTGCGCGACACGGTGGCCTCCTTCTACCGCCAGTCGGATCCGACCGGTGCACTCACCCTGGTGCTCGGTGCGGGCAACGTCGCGGCGATCCCGATGCTTGACGCCTGTACTGCCTGTTCGTCGACGGGCACGTGGTCGTGCTGAAGATGAACCCGGTCAATGAGGCGTACGGCCCGGTGTTCGCGCGGGTCCTCGATCCGCTGATCCGTGACGGCTACCTGGCCATCGTGTAGGGCGGGGCGGACGTCGGGGAGCACCTGACCGGCAGCGATCTCGTGGACAGGGTGCACATCACCGGCAGCGAGCGCACGCACGACACGATCGTCTTCGGTCCCGGTGAGGCCGGGCAGGAGGCGAAGGCCGCGGGAAGGCCCCGGTTGGTCAAGCCGATCCGCTCCGAGCTGGGTGGGGCCAGCCCGACGATCGTCGTGCCGGGCCCGTGGAGCGAGGCCGACATCGCCTACCAGGCCCAGCACCTGGCGACCCAGAAGCTGTACTCCGCCGGGCACACCTGTGTGGCGTCCCAGGTCCTGATCCTCCCTGAGGGCTGGCACCGCAAGGAGCAGCTCCTCGACGCGCTGCGCTCCGCGCTGGCCGGCGCACCGGACCGCGCCCCGTTCTACCCGGGGACCCAGGAGCGCCAGGACGCCTTCCGGGCAGCCAACCCCGACGCCGAGGCGATCCCGGCCCGCAGCAGCGCACCCTGCTCGTCGACTGGACCCCGACAGCGACCACCCGGGGTTCGACGACGAGATGTTCGCACCCGTCTACCTCACCACGGCGATCGACGGTGCTGATGCCGGAGACTTCCTGACCAAGGCCGTCGCGTTCGCCAACGAGCGCCTGCACGGCAACCTCGGGGCGAACATCCTCATCCACCCAGAGACCGCCAAGGAGCTCGGCCCGCAGCTGGAGCAGGCGATCGCCGACCTGCGCTACGGCTGCATCGGGGTCAACGTGTGGTCCGCGTTCGCGTTCCTCTCCCCGCGTGGAGCGTGGGGCGCCTACCCGGGGAACACCGCGACCGACATCCAGTCGGGAACCGGCGTGGTGCACAACACGCTGATGTTCGACCGCTCGCAGAAGTCGGTGACCGGGCACCTTTCCGCCCCTTCCACCGCTCGCTGGGCCATCCGCTGGAGGGGTTGACCGTGAAGCCGCCGTGGTTCTTGGACAACAACACGGCGCTGAGCACCGCGCGCGCGTTCACCTTGTTCGCCGCCGACCCCAAGCCCACCCGCCTGCCTGGCATCTTCATCCCCGCCGTCCGCGGCTGACTGAGAGGAACCACCCATGAACACCACTGTCGAGAAGACCGCGGAGCACTGGGACGTCGTCATTGTCGGGTCCGGCTTCGGCGGGTCGGTCTCCGCCCTTCGCCTGAGCGAGAAGGGCTACAGGGTCCTGGTCGTGGAGTCCGGTCGTCGGTTCACCGACGAGGAGCTGCCCAAGACCTCGTGGCGGCTGCCGAAGTTCCTCTGGGCACCGGCCGTGGGGATGTTCGGCATCCAGCGGATCACCTCCTCAACGACGTCCTGGTGCTCTCCGGTGCCGGCGTCGGGGGCGGATCGCTGGTGTATGGCAACACCCTCTACGAACCTCTGGACGACTTCTACGAGGACCCGCAGTGGAGCCACATCACGAAGTGGCGTGAGGAGCTGGCCCCGCACTACGAGCAGGCCAAGCGCATGCTCGGCGTGGTCGAGAACCCGGTGGACACCCCGGCGGACCAGGTGATGCTCGAGGTGGCGCGCGATCTGGGCGTGGCCGATACCTTCCACCGCACCCAGGTGGGGGTGCTGTTCGGGGAGCGCCCGGGCGAGGATGTCGACGACCCGTTCTTCGGGGGCGCGGGCCCGGCCCGGACCACGTGCACAAGTTGTGGCGCGTGCATGAGCGGCTGCCGGGTGGGGGCCAAGAACACCCTGCCCAAGAACTACCTGCACCTGGCCGAGGGCCTCGGCGCGCAGATCCGGCCGCTCACGACGGTCACCACGATCGAGCCCCGGCCGGAGGGCGGCTACGAGGTGTCCATGCGCGCAGCCGGCCCCGGTGCCGGAAGGCCGACGAGCTCGCGGGTCAGCGCCGACCACGTCATCCTGGCGGCCGGCACCCTGGGCACCCAGCGGCTGCTGCACCGGTTGAAGGCCGACGGGGTGCTGCCCGGCATCTCCGAGCGCCTCGGCCAGCTCACCCGCACGAACTCCGAGTCGATCCTGACCGTGGAGGCACGCGACCTCGAGGTCGACTACTCGGTCGGCCCGGCCATCACGTCCTCGATCCACCCGAACGAGCACACGCATGTCGAGCCGGTTCGCTACGGCCGGGGCAGCAACGCGATGGGCCTGCTCAGCGCCGTGCTCACCGAGGGTGACCGTCCCGGCGAACCCCAGTGCCGCGGTGGCGCCGCTTCGCTGCCGCAGTGCGGGAGAACCCGGGATCGTTCCTGCGGTCGCTGTCCGTCCGGCGCTGGTCGGAGCGGACCACGGTGATGCTGGTGATGCAGAGCCTCGACAACTCCCTGGACCTGAGCCTGAAGCGAGGCCGGTTCGGCCGGCGCCTGACGTCGACCCAGGGCACCGGGGCACCCAACCCCACGTGGATCCCGGAGGCGCACGAGGTGACCACGCGGTTCGCCGAGAAGACCGGCGGCGAGGCTCGCGGCACCTGGAACGAGGTGCTGAACATCCCGATGACCGCGCACATCCTCGGTGGCTGCCCGATCGGCGACAGCCCAGAGACAGGGGTGCTCGACCCCTGGCAGCGCGTGTACGGCCATCCCGGGCTGCACGTCATGGACGGCGCCGCCGTCACCGCCAACCTGGGTGTGAACCCGTCGCTGACCATCACTGCCCAGGCCGAGCGGGCCATGTCGTTCTGGCCGAACAAGGGCCAGCCGGACCCGCGGCCGGAGGTCGGGGCGGACTACACGGCGGTGGCGCCGGTGCCACCGCAGCGACCTGCTGTCCCGGCCCATGCGCCCGCTACCCTGCAGTGGTGAGGGCAGACGACGCGACCCAGCTCGAGGATCCAGCCCCAGATGCTGAGGAACGGATCCTGCAGGCGACGATGGCCGCCCTGGCCGCCCTCGACCCCACGGCACTGACCATCAAGCGGATCTGCCGAGCCGCCCAGGTGACCGCGCCGACGATCTACTACCACTACGGCAACAAGGACGGCCTCATCGCTGCCGCAGTCGAGCGGCTGGTCGCCGATTGGCTTGCGGCGATGGATGCTGCGGTCGACCGACAGGCCCCCCTGGAGGCGGCGATCGCCCAGGCGATCACGGTGTGGACGCAGGCCATCACCTCGCCGAGCCGACCCCTGGCCGTGTTCACCTGGGCGACCCTGCTGCTGTCCGAGTCGGCGGACCTGCCCCGTGGGGCCCTCATCGAGGCCCGCGACCGCGGTCGGGCCATGATCGCCGACGTCGCGACCCAGTACATCGGCCCGGGACCGGGCGTGGACGTGATCGCGCAAGCTGGTCACGGACTCGGTGATCGCCACCGCGGTGCAGTACGAGCTCGACCACGACACGCAGGCGCTGTCGATGCGGCTCGACGCCCTCAGGCTCGGCCGTGCGGGTCGATCGCCGCGGGAGCCTGACCTCGGCTGCTCGGCTGGGTAGGCTCGGGGGACACGTCAGGAGCGGGGCGCACGTGCAGACCATCGGTTCCGTCGAGGAGCTGGCGGGGCGGCTACGACGCCGTCCTCTGCGACGTGTGGGGGGTGCTGCACGACGGCCGGTCCGTGTACCCGGGACGGCGGACGCGCTGATCGGGCTCCGCGCAGCCGGGGCTCGCGTCGTCCTGCTGACGAACATGCCCCGCCCGAGCAGCACCATGCCCGCCGCGCTGGCCCGGCTGGGATTCCCGGATGCCGCGTGGGACGCGATCGTGACCAGCGGGGACGCGATCCGCGCCGAGCTCTCCCGGCGGGCCCCGGGGCCGGTGCTTCGGCTGGGTCGGGACACGGACCAGGGCCTCTGGGAGGGGCTCGGGCTGGAGTTCGTGGAGGACCTCGAATTGGCGCGCTTCGCCGCGATCGCCGGGCTCCGCGACGGCGACGAGTCCCCCGAGGCCTACTCGGGCGTCCTGCGAGCCCTGCGGGATCGCGACCTCGAGCTGCTGTGCGCCAACCCCGACGTGCAGATCATGTCCGGCGGCCGGCTGCGGTGGTGCGCGGGTGCGGTCGCGCAGGCGTACGTCGCCCTCGGGGGGCAGGTGGTGCAGGCCGGCAAGCCGCACGCCGCCATCTACGACCGGGCGTTCGAGGTGCTCGCCGAGGTCGCCGGGGACGTCGTCCCCAAGCGCCGGATCCTGGCGATCGGCGACGGCACCACGACCGACCTCCTGGGCGCCAACCGCCAAGGGCTCGACGCGCTGTTCATCGCCAGCGGGATCCACGGTGACTCGCTGCTGGACGGTGCCGGGGTGGACCTCGCCCGAGTGCACCGTGCCCTGGATGCCGCCGGCGTCCGTGCCACGTACGTCATGCCCCGACTCAGATGACGAGGAGATCAGATGGCCGCCTTCACCGTGAACGTGAACATGGACTGCGCCGACATCGATGAGATGACCCGGTTCTGGTCAGCCGCGCTGGGGTACCAGGTCAGCGGCGAGCTCGGTCCGTTCCGGGCCCTGCGTGACCCGGACGGGGTCGGCCCGAAGGTGGTGCTCCAGCGGGTCGCGGACCCGACGCCCGGCAAGAACCGGCTGCACCTGGATCTCTACGTCGACGACCGGGCCGACCTCCTCCCGGAGGTGGAGCGCCTCGTCGGACTCGGTGCGCGGCGGGCGGTGGACGGGTGGCACGAGCTCGGCGACGAGTCGTGGCAGGTCATGCACGACCCGGAGGGCAACGTGTTCTGCGTGTGCGTCCACTGACCGGCCGAACGACGGCACGCGGCCTGCGACAATGTGCGGCGTGAGTGCGACGATCCTGGACGGCAAGGCGACCGCTGCGGCGGTCAAGCGCGACCTCGCAGTGACGGTTGCTGACCTGCGCGCACGTGGCATCGTGCCCGGGCTGGGCACGGTCCTGGTCGGTGACGATCCCGGCAGCCAGGCCTACGTCGCCGGCAAGCACCGCGACTGCGCCGAGGTCGGCATCGAGTCGATCCGGGTCGACCTGCCGGACACCGCAACCCAGGCCGACGTGCTGGCCGCCGTGCGGGACCTGAACGCCGACCCCGCCTGCACCGGGTACATCGTGCAGCTGCCCCTGCCCAAGGGCCTGGACGCGAACGCGGTGCTCGAAGTGATGGACCCGGCAAAGGACGCCGACGGCCTGCACCCGGTGAACCTCGGCCGCCTCGTGCTCGGGTCGCCGGCGCCGCTGCCCTGCACCCCGCGCGGGATCGTCGAGCTCCTGCGCCGCTACGACGTCGCGATCAACGGCGCCGAGGTCTGCGTGATCGGCCGCGGCGTGACGGTGGGCCGTCCGCTGGGCCTGCTGCTGACCCGCAAGTCCGAGAACGCGACCGTCACCCTGTGCCACACCGGGACCCGGGACATCGCCGCCCACGCACGGGCGGCGGACATCATCGTGGCCGCGGCCGGGGTGCCGCACCTGATCACCGCCGACCTCGTGAAGCCCGGAGCCGCCGTCCTCGACGTGGGCATCACGCGGACCGCCGAGGGGCTGGTCGGCGACGTGCATCCCGAGGTCCGCGACGTGGCCGGGTTCCTCGCACCCATGCCCGGTGGTGTCGGCCCGATGACCAGGGCGATGCTGCTGGCCAACGTCGTCGAGGCCGCGGCGAGGTCATGACCGACCTCCCTCCCGACGCGCAGTGGCCCCCGCCGGAGCCACCGGACGGGGCCGTCCAGGACTTCACCCGTGACCGCGTCGAGGAGGACGCGGCCCTGTCGGTCGAGGTCGCCCGCGACGCCAGCGGGCCCCCGTTCCAGTGGCCGCTGGTGACCGTCCTCGTCGGCCTGGTGGCCTCCCTGATCGTGGTGGCCGACGACCACTTCCGGCGCGGTTCGGTGCTCTTCGCCGCGTTCGTCGTCCTCGCCTTCTTCCTGCGGCTGTTCCTGCCCGAGCGCGACGCCGGATGGCTGGCTGTCCGCAGCCGGGGGATCGACCTGCTGTGCCTGGCGTTCCTGGGCATCGGGCTGTCGGTGTTCGCACTCATCGTCCCCCCGCCCTCGTAGAGGTCGGGCCCTCCGGCGGGTTCGCGCGGGCCGGAGGTCCATCCGGGGCGCCGAAGCCGGGGCAGTAGGCTGGACGGGCACCTGAGAGCGTCGGTGGACCGACGCGTGAGAGAGGAAACCAATGTCCCTGAACGGCAAGGTCACCGTCGTCGGCGCCGGGTTCTACGGCTCCACCACCGCCCAGCGCCTGGCTGAGTACAACGTGTTCGAGACGGTCGTCCTGACCGACATCCTCGAGGGCCGCGCCGAGGGCCTGGCGCTGGACCTCAACCAGTCGCGGCCGATCGAGGGCTTCGAGACCACGGTGGTCGGCCAGACCACCGACCCCGCCACCGGTGCCGGCTACGAGGCCACCGCGAACTCCGATGTCGTCGTCATCACCGCCGGACTGCCGCGCAAGCCCGGCATGAGCCGGATGGACCTGATCGAGACCAACGCGAAGATCGTGCGCAACGTGGCGGAGAACGTCGTGGCGCACTCACCCAATGCAGTCATCGTCGTGGTGTCCAACCCGCTGGATGAGATGACCGCCCTGACCCAGCTGGCCTCCGGGCTGCCGAAGAACCAGGTCATGGGCCAGGCGGGGATGCTCGACACCGCACGCTTCACCAACTTCGTGGCCGTCGAGCTCGGCGTCCCCGTCGGCTCGGTGAAGACCCTGACCCTCGGTTCGCACGGCGACACGATGGTGCCGGTCCCCTCGCGCTGCACCGTCGACGGCACGCCACTCTCAGAGCTGCTGTCCGCCGAGAAGATCGAGGAGCTCGTCGTGCGCACGCGCAACGGTGGTGCCGAGGTCGTGGCGCTGCTCAAGACCGGCTCGGCGTTCTACGCCCCCTCGGCTGCCGCCGCGCGGATGGCCAAGGCCGTCATCGAGGACTCCGGCCTGGTCATGCCCGTGTGTGCGTGGGTCGACGGTGAGTACGGCATCGAGGGTGTGTACCTCGGCGTCGAGGCAGAGATCGGCCGCGGCGGCGTGCGCAAGGTGGTCGAGGGCGACCTCACCGCGACCGAACTGGCCGGGCTCAAGGAGGCCGCCGAGGCGGTCCGCGCCAAGCAGGCGGACGTCCAGAGCCTGTAGCACGGCGCAGCAGGACAAGGGGCGGGACCTCCCGGGGTCCCGCCCCCTCTGCGTCCCCGAGTGCGCGCTCCCCACCTCCGGGGAGCCACCCCGCAGGTGATCCGTTCACGTTCGATGGCCTAGAAGGTTGGCAACCTGCACGGATCAGCCGGGGCTCGGGGGCACCTCGCGTGGTCCCTGCTCGTCCTCGTCGATCTCGAGATCGAGGGATTCGGCGACCACAGCGAGCGCGGCGTCCCGGTTGGCCGGAAGCGCGTACTCGCTGGCATCCAGGAGGGTGCGCACCGAGAGCGCCGCGCGACGCAGGAGGTCCTGGACCCCGGCCATGTCGCCCTGGGACACGAGGTAGTCCAGGACCGCGGCGGGCGTGTTCGTGAAGACGTCCTCCGGCGTGATCCTCTCGGACAGGCCGGCTTGGTCCAGCATCTGGTGCACGGGCGCGATCGCGCGCACCCAGATGAGGCGGATGTCGCGTTCGGACAGGTCGTCCAACAGGTGCCCGAGGGTCTCGGCGCCCGGTACATCGAGGTCGGTGGTCGCGCTCAGGTCCAGCAGCAGCGCGTTCACGGGCTGCTCGCTGGCCTCGATCTGGGTGAGGATCTCCTCCCGGATCCCCTCGGCGTTGGCGAAGAACAGCCCGTTCTCCGGCCGGACGATGAGCAGGCCCGGGATGGTCGCGACGTCGGGGTGCCGCTGGACATCGCGGAAGTCCAGGGTGTCCGGCGCGCGTCCGAGCACGGCCAACCTGGGCCTGCTGACGCGCCAGACCAGGGCGAGCAGCGATACGAGGACGGCGATCAGCAGCGCCTCGAGGGTCTCGAAGGTCAGCACGGCCAGCAGGGCCACGATGGCCAGGACGAAGTCGGTGCGGCGCGCGTGGTAGAGGTACCTGAACTTGTCGATCTTGACCATGCCCGAGACGGCCACGATCACGATCGCGCCGAGCACCGCCTCGGGCAACGCGTAGAAGAACTGGGTGAAGAACAGCGCCACCAGCGCAGTGCCCGCCGCGGCGACGATTCCCGACATCTGGGTGTGTGCGCCGGCCTGGTCGTTGGCCGCCGACTTGGACAGGCTCGAGCCGATGGGGAAGCCCTGGAAGAGCCCTGCGCCGAAGTTCGACGCACCGAGCCCGATCAGCTCCTGGTCGGTGTCCACCCGGTACTTGTGAGCCTGGGCGAAGCTGCGCAGCGGACCGATGGCCTCGGCGAAGGCGACCAGGGCCAGCCCGATCGCGCCCGGGAGCAGCAGCAGCCAGTCCTCCGGGGGGATGTCCGGCCACTGGGGCGGGACCAGTCCCGCGGGGATCTCCCCGATCACCTCCACGCCACGGGCCTCCAGGTCGAAGAAGGTGGAGAAGGCGATGCCGACGATCAGCGCCACCAGGGCGGCGGGGATCCTGTGGAAGTACCGCTCGAGCACGATCAACAGGATCAGGCTCAGGATGCCGGTGATCAGGGTGGGGACGCTGAGCTTGGGCAGCCCCATGACGATCTCGTAGCAGCGCTCCCAGAAGTTGCCCTCGCCACCTTCGATGCCGAGCAGCTTGGGCACCTGCTTGATCATGATCACCAGCGCCAGCCCGGTGATGAAGCCCACCATCACCGACTCGGAGAAGTACTGCGCCACCCGCCCCAGCTTCAGGAACCCGGCGACGAGCAGGACCAGACCGGTCAGCACCGCCAGGGCGGCGGTCAGCACGATGAACTCAGGTGAGTTGGGCGGCGCGATCTGGCTGACGGTCGCGAACGACATCGACGCGATGACCGCCGACACGGCCACCACCAGCTGGCGCGACGTGCTGAAGATCGCGAACGCCAGCAGGCCGATCGGGGCGGCGTAGAAGGCCGTCTCCGGGGGCACTCCCGCGATCTGCGCGTAGGCCATGCCCTCGGGCACCAGGAGGGCCACGATGGTCAGGCCGGCGACCAGGTCGGTGCGCAGCCAGGACCGTCGGTAGCGGGGCAGCCAGGTCAGGATCGGCACGTGCCGATGCAGGGCGTCGGGCTGCGCTGCTGGCTCACTGGCCATGGTGTCTCCGATCAGCAACCCTCGCGCACGGCAGCCATGCTCGACTGGAGCGCGTCGACTGTGTCCCGAGTAGCGTCCCACCGCCGATGGGCGTTCCAGTCGACCCGGGTCAGGTCCCACCCGGGTGAAACTTCCGCCCGGCCGCCCACGCCGGGATGCCGGTCCCTCACGCGTCCGGCAGTTCGTCCTCACCGGCGAAGTAGGCGCGCAGGCGGTCCAGGACCCGACCCCAGGCGGCGTCGAAGTAGTCGTGGGCCTCGTCCCATTCGCCCCCCTCGCCCCATCCGAGCTGGGTCAGCTCGACCCGGGTTGTGTCGTCGGCATCGTCGGGGCGCAGCCGGAGCAGGACCACCGTTCGCTGGGCGCGCGCCTCGGTGAGGTGTGGAGGGGCGTTCCAGGTGAACGTGAGCATGGTCGGGGCCTGGAAGCCGATCACGTGGCAGTCCTCGGAACCACGCGGCGCCGGGCTCGGCGCATCGGACAGGAAGTACCACTCGAAGGGGCCGCCGACGCGCAGCTCGATCCGGGAGTCGTCCACCAACCACGTGCGGATCCCGGCGTCGGTCGTCCAGGCCCACCAGACGTCCTCGACCGGCGCGCTCACAGTGACGGACTTGTGCACGATGCGTTCGGCGGCCGGGAAGTCGGTCACGGTTCCTCCAGGGTCGGGACGCCCGAGTCTGGCACCGCGCGGGAGGCGTTGTCACGGTTCGACGGGACTGCGGCCGGGTCGGCGGCGGGTTGGCGCAGCGGCCATCGCGCGAGGACGTGGTACGCCGGCGCTGGGCCGGTCACCGACTCGACCAGGGTGATCCCGCTCGGGGTCCATGGGGGGCCGTGATGGGCGACCAGGGACGCCGTGACCTCCGTGGCTCGTGCGGGACCGTCCGCGCCACGGACCCGGCCCACGGTCACGTGCGCCCGGAACCTCCGGTCGGCCACGTGCAGGGCCTGCTGCAGTCCGTGCGCCAGGGTCGCGAGCCACGGTCCGTGGTCGACCCCGACCCAGATCACGGGCCCGAAGGAACCGGAGCCCTGCAGGCGGATCGGCTCGGCAGCGGGCAGCCGGTCGGCCCGCGCCAACCCGTCGATCCGCGCGCCGGCCTTCGCGGGGTCACCCGGACCGAGGAACGCCATCGTGATGTGCCAGCGCTCGGGCGGCTGCCACCGCACGTCGGGGGCGGCTCGTCGCGCGTGCTCGACCGTGTCGCGCAGGGAGTGGCGGGCGGCGTCGTCGGGCCAGACGCGACGAAGAGCCGAGCGGTCACGGTCCCATCATTGCCGGGCCGGGGCCCGTTGGGCTGCCCCGCGCTGCGCCTCCGTCCTGACCCGGGGGATAGGTTGCAGGTATCACCTCGAGTGGAGGCCGCCATGACTGATGTTGAGCCCGCCCGGCGACCGACGAGCCGCCGCACGGGATGCGCCGAGCACGAGCCGGCGCCGACCCGGTCGTCACCGATCCCGACGAGCTCATGAAGCAGAAGTACCGCGACGCCCTGGCCCACAAGCACGGCACCTCCGGGGCCAAGAAGACCGCGCACGGCGACAAGGGCGAGGAGGCGCACTCGCAGAGCGCTGGTCCGACCCAGAAGATGTTCCGGCGCAAGGCCGGCGGGTAGGTCGGCGGGCGACCTCCGCGGCGCCGTCAGAGGAAGTACAGCCGCTGCAGGGGGGTGCGCTCGACCGGGCCGAAGCGCAGCGGGGCGCCGTCCATCGTGACCTCCGCGGAGCGCGGGTCCACCCGGACATCAGCCAGCCGGGAGTTGCGCACGAGCTGGGACAACCGGACCGACCGCGTGCCGCGCACCGGAACCCGGCGCCGGGCGGTGGGGAACGGCGCCCCGGACTCGTCCGCGGAGCCGTTGGTGAACAGCACCGACAGCTGCGCCGGGGCCGCCCCGTAGCCGCCGAACTGCGGGCCCATCCGCAGCGGCTCGACAGTGTCGATCGAGGCGTTCGGATCGCCGATCGGACCCCACGCGGGCAACCCGGACTTCAGAACGAGCTGCGGCTTGGCCGCGAAGTGAGATGGGCGCCACAGCACGATGTCGGCCATCCGTCCGACCTGCAGGGAACCCACCTCGTGGGCGATCCCGTGCACCAGGGCCGGGTTCACCGTGAGCTTGGCGAGGTAGCGCAGGACCCGGTCGTTGTCGTGGCCGACGGCCTCGTCCTCGGTGTCGACGTACGACCCGTCAGCCCCCTTGGTCACCGAGGCCAGGGCGAAGGTCCGTCGCCAGGTCTCGCCCGCCCGGCCCATGCCCAGTGCATCCGAGCTGGTCATCGGGATCACGCCGTGGTCGTGCAGCAGGTTCTCGGCGCCCATCGTGGCCGCGCGCACGCGGTTGCGGGCCAGGTCGAGGTCGCCGGGGATCTCCGGGTGCAGCCCGTGGGAGACCATGATCATCGACACGTGCTCGGCCAGGGCGTTGACCCCGAACGGCAGGGTCGGGTTCGTCGAGGAGGCCAGGACGTTGTCCACACCGGCCAGCCGAAGGACGTTGGGTGTGTGGCCGCCGCCGCATCCCTCGACGTGGAACGCATGGACCGCCCGGCCGTCGAGGACGGCCAGGGTGTCCTCGACAGACAGGCCCTCGTTGAGCCCGTCGGTGTGCAGGGCGACCGCGACGTCGTGCTCCTCGGCCACGGCCAGGGCCATGTCCAGGGTGCGCAGGTGGGCGCCGGTGTCCTCGTGGACCTTGAACCCGCACACGCCGGCCTCGAGGGCCTCCAGCAGCGGGCCCGGCTGCGCGGAGGACCCGCGGCCCAGGACCCCCACGTTGATGGGCCAGGCGTCGAACGCGGCGTAGGCCTGGCGCAGCGCCCAACCCGACCCGACGCCCACGCCCCAGAACGGCCCGAACTCCTGCACGAGCAGGCTGGTCACGCCCGAGGAGAGCGCGGCCTCCATGACCCGGGGGCTCAGCCCGTGCACATGCGGGTCGACCGCTCCCGGAGTGGCGATGAGGCCCTCGCCGGGGATGATGATCGTGCCGCTGCCGACCACGACATCCACGCCGTCGGTCGTGTCCGGGTTCCCCGAGCGCCCGTGGGCGACGATGCGTCCCTCGCGGATCCCGATCGAGGTCACCCGCACGCCCAGGACCGGGTCGAGCATCAGCACGTTGGTGACGACCACGTCGCAGGACTCGGTCGTGCGCACGGCCCGGAAGCCGATCCCGTCACGGCCGGTCTTGGCGAAGCCGAGCAGGAGCTCGTCACCGGCGAGGCGGTCGTCGGCCATCACCTCCGCGGTCAGGCCGGTGTCGCCGAGGCGGACACGGTCGCCCAGGCGCGGGCCGTGCACGGCCATGTCGTTCCACGGGCCACGGCTCACGGCTCGACCCCCTGGTGTGCGCGCCCCGCACGTTCGGTGAGGTCCTGGACGAGGGCCGGTACGGCGCGCTCCGGATCTCCCGGGGCGCCCGGGCCCCGCGGCCCCCGGATCCGCAGCGCCGTCTGGTACCCCCGAGTCGGCGAACCCGCAGGCGCGCGCCTTCGTCAGGGCGCGCTCCTTGGCCCCGGGGGCGTCCAGCGGTCCGTCGACGAGCCCTGCGAAGCCGACCACGACCCGGGCGCCGCCGATCGGGACCAGCGCCACCTCGACCGGCTCTCCCGGCGGGAAGGCGACCGTCGACCCTGCGGGCACGTCCAGGTGGCGGCCGTAGCCGGCGGCGCGGTCGAACCGCAGCCGGGGGTTGACCTCGAAGAAGTGGAAGTGCGAGGAGACCGAGATCGGGACCACGGACTCGTTGACGACCTGGACGGTCACGCGGTCCTTGCTGCCGGCGGCATCGCCCGCATGGACCCCGTCGGCGTCGCGGTGGGCTCCGGGGATCAGCGCGCCTGGAGCGTCCGCACCGAGGTGGCCCCCGCCGATCGGGTCCACGATGGTGACCAGGCGGGACCCGTCGTCGAACACCGCCTCCACGTGGACCTGGGTGACGATGTCGGCGACGCCGGGAAGCACGTCGTCGGGGCCCAGGATCGAGCGGCCGACCTCGACCGCCTCGGGATGTGTCCGCCCGTCGCGCGCGGCCTCGGCGACCGTGTCGGCGATGATGGCCGTGGCCTCCGGGACGTTGAGCCGCAGCCCTCGGTCGCGTCGGGCGCGGGCGAGGCTGGCTGCCAGGTGCAGCAGCAGGCGGTCGACTTCCGTCGGGGTGAGGTTCACGGCCGTCAGGATAGGTGCTCGGGGCGGCTCGCAGGGGGCCGCCGCGGCACCGGGGGCGACGATCTCCCCTGCCCGTCGGTCCGCGCCCATCCGCCAGACGGGGCTGACCCGCCGCAAGGGCTGAGCTTCCGGGGTCCCGTCGGGCATCATGGACCAGACCCAGCCGCACCTGCCCGATCCATGAGCTCCTGAGGTGACCCGATGATGCACGCCCTTGCCTCCACGCCGCACGAGGACGGGTTCCGGATGCCTGCGGAATGGGAGCCGCACGCCGGGTGCTACCTCATCTGGCCCGAGCGCCCCGACAACTGGCGCCTGGGCGCCAAGCCCGCCCAGCAGGCGTTCTCCCGCGTCGCGCAGGCGATCGCCGAGGCCGAGCCGGTGACGGTCCTGGTCTCAGCAGCCCAGTACCGCAGCGCCCGGGAGCGGCTGCCGCTGCCCATCCGGGTCGTCGAGATGTCGACCAACGACGCGTGGGTCCGTGACACCGGTCCGTCCTTCGTCGTCGACGAGGCCGGCCAGCTGCGCGCCGTCTCCTGGCGGTTCAACGCGTGGGGCGGCCTGCGTGGGGGGCTGTACTTCCCGTGGGACGCCGACGACGTGGTCGGGCCGAAGGTGTGCGACCTCGAGCGGGTGCAGCGCTACCTGCCGGACCTGATCCTGGAGGGCGGGTCGATCGACGTCGACGGGCAGGGCACGGTCCTGACCACCGAGGAGTGCCTGCTCAACCCCAACCGCAACCCGGAACGCAGCCGCGAGGAGATCGAGGAGGTCCTGCGCACACACCTCGGTGCCTCGACGATCATCTGGCTCCCACGTGGCGTCCACCTGGACGAGACCGACGGCCACATCGACAACTTCGCGCGCTTCGCCGCACCCGGTGTGGTGATGCTGACCTGGACCGAGGACCCTGATGACCCCCAGTGGGAGATCTCGAACGAGGCGCTGAAGATCCTGGAGGACACGGCGGACGCCCAGGGCCGGGCCCTGCGAGTGGTCCGGCTGCACCAGCCGGGGCCGATCACGATCACCGCTGAGGAGGCGGCCGGGGTGGACCTGGTTGCCGGGTCCCAGCCGCGCACCGAGGGGGAGCGCCTGGCGGGGTCCTACGTGAACTCGTACATCGGCAACGGGATCGTGGTGGTGCCGGTGTTCGACGACCCGCATGACGCGGCGGCCATCGCCGCCTACGAGGAGCTGTTCCCGGACCGGAGGGTGATCCCCGTGCCCGGCCGGGAGATCCTGCTCGGCGGTGGCAACGTGCACTGCATCACCCAGCAGGTGCCCATCGGCACCCCGTCGGTCGAGGGCCCGACGTGGGTCGCTGCCCCCTCGACGCGACAGATCTGACCGGCCATGCGGGTGGTGGTCGCACTTGGGGGGAACGCACTGCAGCGCCGGGGTGAGCCGATGACGGTCGAGCGCGAGCGGGCCAACGTGCGGGTCGCGTGCGAGGCCATGGCCCCGCTGGCCATGGAGCACGAGCTGGTGATCTCGCACGGGAACGGTCCCCAGGTGGGGCTCCTCGCGCTGCAGGCCTCGGCCTACGACGAGGAGTCGAGCTATCCGTTCGACGTGCTGGGCGCCCAGACCGAGGGGATGATCGGCTACCTCATCGAGCAGGAGCTGGGCAACCTGCTGCCCTTCGAGAAGCAGTTGGCCACGGTGCTGACGATGGTGGAGGTGGATCCCGACGACCCGGCGATGGCCGACCCGACGAAGTTCGTGGGTCCGGTGTACGGGGAGGCCGACGCCCGCCGCCTTGCCGCCGAACGTGGCTGGACGGTCAAGCCGGACGGCGCCGGGTGGCGGCGCGTGGTGCCCTCGCCGGTGCCGCGACGCATCTTCGAGATCGGGCCGATCCGGACGCTGCTCGACAACGGCGTGGTGGTGATCTGCACCGGCGGGGGCGGGATCCCGACCATGTACCTGCCCGAGGGCTCCGGCCCGGGAGGACTCAACCCGCGCAGGCTCGTGGGTGTCGAGGCGGTGATCGACAAGGACCGGGCGTCAGCGCTGCTCGCCGAGGCCCTTGGTGCAGACCTGCTGGTCGTCGCCACGGACACCCACGCGGTGTATCTCGACTGGGGGACGCCCACGCAGCGTGCGATCCGTGCGGCCTCCCCGGAGCAGCTGCGCCAGTTCCGCTTCCTCGAGGGATCGATGGGCCCGAAGGTGGAGGCCGCCGCACAGTTCGCGGCGTCCGCTGCCGGGCGGGTCGCCGTCATCGGCGCGCTCGGGGACCTGCCGCAGATGCTCGCCGGGACCAGCGGGACCCGGATCAGCACCGACGTGCCGGAGCTGGTGCTGGTGTAGGTGCGGGGAGGAGCTTGGGGCTGGCGTGGGCGGCGCGCCGGTAGCGCCCGTCCGCCGGGCTCAGGCCCTGATGTAGGCCGCGAGGTGCTCGCCGGTGATCGTGGAGCGTGCTGCGACGAGGTCCGAGGGCGTGCCCTCGAACACGATCCGGCCGCCGTCGTGACCGGCGCCCGGGCCGAGGTCGATGATCCAGTCCGCGTGCGCCATGACGGCCTGGTGGTGCTCGATGACGATGACCGACTTGCCGGAGTCCACCAGCCGGTCGAGCAGGCCGAGCAGGTTCTCGACATCAGCGAGGTGCAGGCCGCTGGTCGGCTCGTCGAGGATGTAGACCCCGCCCTTCTCGCCGAGGTGGGTGGCCAGCTTCAGGCGCTGGCGCTCGCCGCCGGACAGGGTGGTCAGCGGCTGGCCGAGGGTGACGTAGCCCAGTCCGACGTCCTCGAGTCGGGCCAGGATCGCGTGCGCGGCCGGGGTGCGGGCCTCGCCGGTGCTGAAGAACTCCTCGGCCTCGGTGACGGGCATCGCCAGGACCTCGCTGATGTTCCTCGCGCCGAGCGTGTACTCGAGGACGGCGGCCTGGAACCGCTTGCCCTCGCAGTCCTCGCACGTGGTCGTGACGGTGTCCATGAAGCCCAGCTCGGTGTAGATCAGCCCGGCGCCGTTGCACGTGGGGCAGGCGCCCTCCGAGTTGGCGCTGAACAGGGCGGGCTTCACGCCGTTGGCCTTCGCGAACGCCTTGCGGATCGGGTCGAGCAGCCCGGTGTAGGTCGCCGGGTTGCTCCGGCGGGAGCCCTTGATCGCACCCTGGTCGATGGCCACGACCCCGTCTCGCGGGGCCACCGACCCGTGGATCAGCGAGCTCTTGCCGGATCCGGCCAGGCCGGTCACGACGACCAGGACGCCCAGGGGGATGTCCACGTCGACGTCGCGCAGGTTGTTGGTGGTGGCCCCGCGGATCTCCAGGGTGCCGGTCGGCGTGCGAACGCCGCCCTTGAGGGTGGCCCGGTCGTCGAGGTGCCTGCCGGTGATCGTGTCGCTGGCCCGCAGCCCGTCCAGCGTCCCCTCGTAGACGATGTGCCCACCCGCGGTGCCGGCGCCCGGCCCCAGGTCGACGATGTGGTCGGCGATCGCGATCGCCTCGGGCTTGTGCTCGACGACCAGCACGGTGTTGCCCTTGTCCCGCAGCCGCACGAGCAGGTCGTTCATCCGCGCGATGTCGTGCGGGTGCAGGCCGATCGTGGGCTCGTCGAAGACGTAGGTGACGTCGGTCAGCGATGAGCCGAGGTGGCGGATCATCTTCGTCCGCTGGGACTCCCCACCGGACAGCGTGCCCGACGGCCGGTCGAGGGAGAGGTAGCCCAGGCCGATCTCCACGAAGGAGTCCAGCAGGTGCTGCAGACCCGCGGTCAACGGGGCGACCGTTGGCTCGTCGAGCTCGCGCACCCATTCGCGCAGGTCGCTGATCTGCATGGCGCACGCGTCGGCGATGCTGAGCCCGGCGACCTTCGAGGAGCGTGCCTCAGGTGTGAGCCGGGTGCCCTCGCAGTCCGGGCAGGTCGTGAACGCGATGGCCCGCTCGACGAACGCCCGGATGTGCGGCTGCATGGCCTCGACGTCCTTGGACAGCATCGACTTCTGGATCTTCGGGATCAGCCCTTCGTAGGTCAGGTTGATGCCGTCGACCTTGATCTTGGTCGGCTCCTTGTAGAGCAGGTCGTGCAGCTCGCGCTTGGTGAACTGCGTGATGGGCTTGTCCGGGTCGAAGAAGCCGCTGCTGCGGTAGATGCGGCCGTACCAGCCGTCCATCGAGTAGCCGGGGATCGTCAGGGCGCCCTCGTTGAGGGAGAGGTCCGCGTTGTAGAGGGCGGTCAGGTCGAAGTCGCTGACGGAGCCGCGTCCCTCGCACCGCGGGCACATGCCGCCGAGCTGGAAGAAGGTCGCCTTCTCGGCCCTCGTCTTCGCCCCGCGCTCGATGGTGACCGCGCCGCTGCCCCGGACGGTGGGCACGTTGAACGAGTAGGCGTTCGGGGAGCCGATGTGCGGCTGGCCGAGGCGGCTGAACAGCATGCGCAGCATGGCGTTGGCATCGGTGACGGTGCCGACTGTGGAGCGGGGGTTGGCCCCCATCCGCTCCTGGCCGACGATGATCGCCGTCGTGAGCCCGTCGAGCACGTCGACGTCCGGCCGCGACTGGGTCGGCATGAACCCCTGCACGAACGTGCTGTACGTCTCGTTGATCATCCGCTGCGACTCGGCGGCGATCGTGGCGAACACCAGCGAGCTCTTGCCTGACCCCGAGACCCCGGTGAAGACGGTCAGCCGGCGCTTCGGGAGCTCGACGCTGACGTCCTTGAGGTTGTTCTCGCGCGCGCCGTGCACCCGGATCAGGTCATGGCTGTCGGCCGGCGTGAGTGGGTGTCGGGGCGGTGGTCATCGGCTCTCCGAGGGGGTTCGTCCGCCGCGGCATCAGGGGACACCGGCGTGCGGATGCGTATCCGGAAGAAGGTACGTCAGGGGGCTGACGTTGACCGACTCGAACAGGCGGCACGCGGTCCCGCGCCCGGATCGCGTCGGGTCTGCTGGCCCGCCACCCGGATCGCGTCGGCTCTCGACGAACGTGATCGCCGCGAACCCGACGGGATCCTGCGTCGCCGCACAGCACGAGTCGCCGTTGCGCGCAGAGCTCGGGCGTCCGAGCGCGCAGAGTCGTTCGGCGACGGGTTCCGGCGGGCCGTCCGCCAGAATCTCGGCATGCACCAGTCCGCAGCCCTTCCCCGCAGCATCCCGGACCTGATCGTCGCCGGGGCTCGCGTCCACGGCTCGCCCCCGGGGGCCGACGCGATCGCAGTCGCCGGCGATCGGATCAGCGCGATCGGCGCCTCGGCTGACGTGCTGCCCGCTGCCGGCCCGGGCACGCGTGTGGTCGAGGCCTCCGGGGGGCTGGTCCTGCCCGGGTTCCAGGATGCCCACGTGCACCCGCCCTTCGCCGGGCAGAACCTGGTGCGCGTGTGGCTCAACGACCTCGACACCCGCGCGGGATACCTCGATGCGATCGCCACCTACGCCGCCGAGCATCCGCAGGAGCCGTGGATCCTGGGCGGAGGCTGGTCGATGGCGGCGTTCCCCGGCGGCCTACCACGGCGCGAGGACCTCGACGCGATCGTCGCCGACCGGCCCGTGTTCCTGTTCAACCGCGACGTCCACGGCGCGTGGGTCAACAGCCGGGCCCTGGAGCTGGCCGGGATCACTGCCGCCACCCCGGACCCTGCCGACGGACGGATCGAGCGCGACCCCGACGGCCAGCCCACCGGCTGCCTGCACGAGGGGGCGGCCTACCGCGTCAACGAGCACGTCGTCCCGACGCCGACTGACGCAGGCTGGCGGTCAGCGATCCTGGCCGGGCAGGCCCATCTGCACGCGCTGGGAATCACCGGCTGGCAGGACGCGTGGGTGACTCCCGCGACCCAGCTGGCCTACGAGGCGCTCGCCGCGGACGGCCGGCTGACGGCGCGCGTCGTCGGTGCGCTGTGGTGGGAGCGCGAGCGTGGGATCGAGCAGGTCGCGGACCTGGTCGAGCGGCGTGGGGCCGCCAGGCAGGGGGACCCAGCGGCGCGGTTCCTGCCGACGACCGTGAAGATCATGGTCGATGGCGTCCTGGAGAACTTCACGGGCGCGTCTGCTGGAGCCGTACTGCGACGGGTGCGGTGGGCACACGGACAACCGGGGGCTCAGCTTCGTCGAGCGCGACGCGCTGGCCCGCGCCGTCACGGAGCTGGACGCGCTGGGCTTCCAGGTGCACCTCCACGCGATCGGCGACCGTGCGCTGCGCGACGGGCTGGACGCGTTCGCGGCGGCGCGCGACGCCAACGGGCCGGTGGGAGGTGGTGCCGCGCGCGACCCCCGGCACCACATCGCCCACCTGCAGGTCGTGCAGCCCGAGGACATCCCGCGGTTCGCCCAGCTCGGCGTGACCGCCAACGCCCAGGCGTACTGGGCGATGAACGACTCCCAGATGGACGAGCTCACGGTGCCGTTCCTGGGCCGCGAGAGGGCCGACCTGCAGTACCCGTTCGCAAGCCTGCTGAGGGCCGGGGCGCGGCTGGCGATGGGCAGCGACTGGGCGGTCTCGACCGCCAACCCCCTCGAGCAGATCGAGGTCGCCGTCACGCGCGCTGAGCGTGGTGGGCCGGCCTTCCTCCCCGACGAGCGGCTCACCCTCGACCAGGCGCTGCACGCGTTCACGGTGGGGTCGGCCTTCGTCAACCACGACGAGGAGGCGGGCGTGCTGGCGGTCGGCCGCCGGGCGGACCTGGCGTTGCTGGATCGGGACATCGGCGCGGTTGGCTTCGGGGACGGCGCGATCGGCGATGCGACGGTCCTGCTGACGGTGGCGGCTGGGACTGTGGTGCACGACCGCACGGCGTAGCGCGCTCTCCCGTCCGGCCGGCCACCCTGTTCCCAGCACGTCTTCGCCTAGACTCAGCCACGGATGCTGGGTCTCGGAGTGCGCGACCGGATCAGGCGTCGCTGCCGGGCCTCTAGCTCAACCGGTAGAGCTGCGGACTTTTAATCCGTAGGTTGCGGGTTCGAGCCCCGCGGGGCCCACTCGCCCACTCGCCCACTCGCCCACGGGCCCACTCGCTCACCTGCCGCCATGACAGCCGCGCTCACCGAGGCCGAGAAGGAGCAGCTCAAGCGCCTGCTGGATGTCGTACGTTCGACGATCTGCGAGATGGACGCCACCGCCATCGTCGCTGCCGCACCTCCCCGGGCCGCACCCAGCGACGTCACGACCTCCGGCCGACGGCCGCCAGGCTCACGGCGATCTGGGCCACCCTGGCACGAAGACGGGGGGAGGACGATGAGGCTGGTCGTCACCCGCCAAAGGGTGGTCGGACTGACACGCACACTGGCTGGCGGGTACGGAGCCATGGGCGCTGCCCGGGCGCGGCGCCGTCAGTCCTCTGCGTGCAGGACGGTCAGGGCCTGAGCCGGGCTCATCCCTCGATTGGCCCCGATGAGCGTCGCGAGTTGCTCGCGACTCAGGCCGTCCGGGGTCCACGCCTTCCCAACGGCCCGCGCGAGCGGCAGCGTGTTCAGATGCTGGAACTCATTGTGAACACCGTCCAGCGCGTGCGCCAGGCGTTCCCGGGCGTCACCCGCGCTGTCCGCGCCAGGGTTCCCACCGCGCCAGAGCCTCCTGATCCTCATGCCATGGGTGATCGGCATCCGGCCCGGAGGTCCTTAGGGTCAGGTCGGGGGTCGGAAGGCCGGGGGGGGTGGGGCGACGGGGTGATGGGGGTGGGTGTCCTGGCATGGTCCCGATGGGGTAGGCGGGGCTGGCGTCAGTCGGTGTGCCGTCAGATGAACGGCCAGGTCGAGGGCCCACTGGAAGGGCGACCTCCGGGCCCTCAGTCCGACACGCGGCGGGTCGACCATGCACGGGTGGCCAGGGGGATCACGATCAGTCCCGCCGCCAGGGCGAGCCATCCGTAGGACAGTACGGCGACGACGCCTCCGGCGATGACACCGGCCAGCGCTCCGCAGGTGTTCATTGTCAGGTCCGACAACCCCTGCACGTCCTGGCGGGACGGGGCGGGCACGGATTCGGAGAGGAGCGTGGATCCGGCGACCAGGCAGCATGACCAGCCCAGGCCGAGCAGGAACAACCCGGCGCCCAGCATCATCGCGTGGTCAGCGTGTGCGGTGCCGGCCACGGCGGTGGCGCAGACCAGGATCACCGAGCCGGCGAGCAGGACCACGTGCCGCCCGTACCTGTCGCTGGCCCACCCCACGACCGGCGACAGCGCGAACATCCCGAGGATGTGCACGCTGATCACCATCCCGATGATCGTGATGGACACCTCGGCATGCGACATGTGCACCGGCGTCATCACCATGACCGCAACCATCACCATGTGGCCGACGGCGACCGCAGAGAGGCCCAGGAGTGCGTCGCGACGCACCCGGACCACGGCCCACGCCTCACCAACCCGATCGCGCAGGCGAGGGCCGGAGACCACGGGAGCCATCGTCGGGTCGAGGTCCCGGGCCAGCAGCAGCGGATCGGGTCTCAGCCGGAACCACACCAGTCCGGCCGCGGCCAGGAAGGCAGCGGCGGACAGGACGTAGGACCCCGCCAGGGGAGGAATAGCCCAGTGCGGTCCCGATCCGGGTCCCGGGTGTGTTCAGGTTCGGCCCCACGACGGCGCCGATGGTGGTTGCCCAGACCACGATCGACAGTGCGCCGGCCGCCCGGTCGGCAGGGGCCAGGTCCGTTGCCGCGTAGCGCGCCTGCAGCCCGCTTGCGGCGGCCGCCCCGGTGAGCATGGTCCCCACCAGCACCGCGAGCAGCCAGCCCTGCTCCGCCCCGATCACCACAAGGACGGCTCCGGCGCTGCCGACCAGGAGCCCGGCCGCCAGCCCGTGACGTCGACCACGATCTGAGGTCAACGACGCCAGGGGGATGGCCGCCAGTGCCGCGCCCAGGACACTCGTCGTCGAGGCGAGGCCCGCCACTGATTCGGTCCCGGCGACCTCGACTGCAATGAGGGCGCCAGCAGCCACGTTGGCCCCGACCCCCAGCCCGCCGAGGACCTGCGCCCCGGAGAGCACCCCCACCGTCCGTCGCTGGATCGATGCGACGTCGTGGGCCATGGGCGCGACCGTAGCGCCTGGGACCCCAACCGTCACAGCGGTCACTGCCCGCAGATCGGCGCGCCTAGCGGTTCCGCTGCCAGGTGATGATCCGGTCGAGGGCCTCGGAGACCAGTTCGACGGGGGAGGCGAACGACAACCGCACGCAACGGTGCCCGTCGACCGGGTCGAAGTCGGTCCCGGGGGTCAGCGCCACACCCGCCTCGTCGAGCAGGCGCGCGCACCAGGTGACCGAGTCGATGCCGCTCGCGGACACGTCGGCGTACAGGTAGAACGCCCCATCGGCTGGGGCGACGTGGGTCCAGCCCAGCTCGGGGAGCCGCGCCAGCAGCAGCTCCCGCGTGGCGGCGTAGCCCGTGACGTTCTGCCGTGCCGCGGCCATCCCCTCCGGGCTCAGGGCCGCAATCCCGGCGTGCTGGGCCAGGGTCGGCGGGCAGAGCGAGAAGTTGCCGGCCAGGGCGCCCACCGGGGCCACGAGGTCCTCGGGGAGGACCAGCCAGCCCAGGCGCCACCCGGTCATGGCCCAGAACTTGGAGAACGAGTTGACCACGATCGCCCCCGAGTCGCAGAAGCGCGCAGCGGTGGGCACCTCCGCTGCTGTGTAGGTGATCCCGTGGTAGATCTCGTCACTGACCAGGCGCACGCCGTGGGCCGCGCACCAGCGCGCGATATCGGCGAGCTGGTCGGGGTCGACCATCGTGCCGGTCGGGTTCGCGGGGGAGGCCAGGACTAGCCCGTCGAGGGGCTCGTGGGCGTGGGCGGCGGCGAGCATCTCCACGGTGGGTTGGTAGCGGGTCTCCGGGCCGCACGGGAGGTCCACGACGTGGCATCCGAGCGCGGTCAGGATGTTGCGGTACGCCGGGTAGCCGGGGCGGGCCAGGGCCACCCGGTCGCCGACGTCGAAGGCGGCGAGGAAGGCCAGGGTGAACCCACCGGAGGAGCCCGTCGTGACCGCGACACTGCTCGGCTCGAGGGGGAGGTCGTACCAGTTCGCGTAGTGGGCTGCGATCGCCGCACGCAGGGCGGGCATCCCGAGGGCCTCGGTGTACCCGAGGCCGCCACCGCTGTCGAGCACGTCGATCGCAAGCCGGCGGACCACGGCGCTGGCGCCCGCCGACGGCTCTCCCGCCGCGAGGTTCAGCACGTCCTGGCCCACGGCTCGGCGTGCGTTCGCGGCCGCGATGATCTCCATCACGGCGAACGGCGGCACGTGGGCTCGGGCGGCGACCTTCATGGCCCCATCCTGCCCCCGTGCGCTCGGCAGGCGGCATCCAGGTGAGCGGGTCAGGCCGCCGCCCCGCGAGGTCGTGCGCTCACGAGGGCCGCGACCACAGCCCCAGCCGGCGGCGGGACCGCGTTGGTGGCGCTGCAGGTCCGCCACCACCTGGACTCCTGATGGCACCGGCTGACCGGGCTGCCGCACTGGCGGAGCCCTCGAGTCGATCAGCTCGACGCGGGGGCTCCGGCAACTCTCGGGGAGCTAGATCTGGTCCTTGACCGCCTGCGCCGCCTGGTCGACAGCGCCGTCGACCTGGTCGGGGGCCTTCTCCTTGACCGCGTCCTTGACCTGGTCGATGCCGCCGTCGACTGCCTCAGCGGCGCCGGCGTTGCCTGGACCACGTCCTTGGCCTGGTTCACCATGTCTCCGATTCCCATGTGTCCTCCTTCGCTCTGGGGTGGCCACCGGGGCGCGGCACTCGGGGAGTATGGCCAATCGCCGAGTCGGGCGCGCTCCGAGCCTGCGCGCTCGCCGAGCGGCCTGGTCGGCGGACCGGGACTACTGAGCCGTGTCGTCGACCTCTGCCACCAGCGGATCCAGCACGACCTCCGGGTGGTCGCGCTGCACCCACTGGACCTGCCACCGGTCGGTGAACAGGGCCAGCAGGGTGCCGTCGCCACGTTCGAGCACCTCGGTGCCGCGACGGGCCTCGATCGCGGCGATGTCCTGGCGGCGGGTGCGCCGGGCGATCGTGTACGGCAGGGACTCGAGGTGGATCGGCGCCCGCAGCTCGTGCTCGAGCCGGTGCGCGGCGACCTCGAACTGCATCGGGCCGACCGCGGCCAGGACCGGTGCCTGGTTGCCGCGGCGGTCCGAGCGGAGCACCTGCACCACGCCCTCCTGGTCCAGCTGGTCGATGCCGCGCTGGAACTGCTTGTACCGCGAGGGGTCCTTCGCCCGGGCGATCCGGAAGTGCTCGGGCGCGAAGCTGGGGATCGGCGGGAACCGGACCGCGTCCTGGGCGTACAGCGTGTCCCCGGCGCGCAGCGACCCGGCGTTCACCAGTCCGATCACGTCCCCGGGGTAGGCGACCTCCAGGGTCTCGCGGTTGCGGCCGAACACGGCGTGGACGTACTTCGTGGCGAACGAGCGGCCTGTCGGCTCGTGCGTCAGCACGTCACCGCGGTGGAACACCCCGGAGTTCACGCGGGCGAAGGCCAGGCGGTCGCGGTGCGCGGAGTCCATGCCCGCCTGGACCTTGAACACCTGGGCGCTGAACGGCGCCTCGACCGCGCGGGGGACACCGGCAACATCCGGTCGGGGTCCGGCGGGCGGGGCGATGTCGCACAGGACGTCCAGCAGCTGCCCCACGCCGAAGTTCAGCACCGCGGCGGCGAACAGCACCGGGGTGGTCCGCTCGGCCAGGTACTGCGCCTCGTCGTGGTTGTAGCCGTCGGCGTCGAGCAGCTCGTGCTCGCCGACTGCCTCGGCCCACGCGTCACCCTCACTGGCCAGGGCCGCGTCCGGGTCGAGGAACTGCTGGGGGGCGATCGAGGCCCCACCAGCGGTGCGGGTGAACTTGATGAACCCACCGGTCGTGCGGTCCAGCACGCCCCGGAAGTCGCCGGCGATCCCGACCGGCCAGGTCAGGGGGGTGGGGATCAACCCGGTGCGCGCCTGGATCTCGTCCATCAGCTCCAGCGGATCACGCCCCGGCCGGTCCCACTTGTTCACCACCGTCACGATCGGCACGCCGCGGCTGCGGCACACCTCGAACAGCTTCATCGTCTGGGGCTCCAGGCCCTTCGCAGCGTCCAGCAGCATGACGGCGCTGTCGACGGCAGTGAGCACGCGGTAGGTGTCCTCGGAGAAGTCGGCGTGCCCCGGGGTGTCCACCAGGTTCAGCACGATGTCGCGGTAGGTGAACTGCAGGGCCGACGAGCTGATCGAGATCCCGCGCGCCTGCTCCATCTCCATCCAGTCCGAGACCGTCGAGCGCCGCCCGGCCTTGCCGTGGACGGCACCGGCCTGCCCGATCGCCCGGGCGTGCAGCGACAGGGCCTCGGTCAAGGTCGACTTGCCCGCGTCGGGATGGCTGATGACGGCGAAGGTGCGTCGGCGTCCGGCCTCCTCGGCGACCGGCTCATCGCCGATCGACAGGGTCGATCCCGGGCCGGACGACGGCTCGCTCATCGGACTCCCTGGTGATCGTCACAGGCCCACGCGCTGAACGGCTCCGGGGCTACGGGCACCGACCCCGGCACCCAACGACGTGGATCCTACCGCCGGACGTGTCCCTGCCCCGACCTCATCGCCCGGTTAAGGAAGCCAATGAGTGGGCGAATGTACGTGCAATCGGTCAAGTTGTCGGGCAGGGTCTGCCGACGAAGAGCCAGACGGACCCCCGCCGGGGGTGCGACCGACGCCGAGGGGAGGCTGCGTGAACACATCCGTGCGGACGTTCGCCGTGGCCGCGGCGACGGCCATGAGCCTGCTCGCCGGGGGAGTCACAGCCGCCCAGGCCAGCGCCCCGAGGTCGGCCCCGGCCGACGATGCCATCCGGGTGGCCACCTACAACGTCATGAAGACCACGCGGCTGGCGAAGAAGTGGTCGTGGTCGAAGCGTCGCCAGGCCCTGGTGAACACCGTGCGGGACTCCGCCCCCGATGTCCTCATGGTCCAGGAGGCCAACCTCCAGCGGTGGGGTGGCGGAACCCAGCTCGACGATGTGCGCGGGCTGCTCGGCGGCCTCGGCTACCAGATCACCTCCACGGACTACTCCCAGTGCACCGCCTGGTGCACCCGCGGGGCGCACATCTTCTTCAACCCGTCGCGGATGGCTCTTGTGGCGCCTCCGAACGGCGCCCCGGCGGCGGGCATGGCCGGGATGTCCACCATTGCAGGCGTGGACTTCGGTGGCACCCAGGACCGTAATGTCTCCTACGCATTCCTGGCGCCCGTGGGCAGCAGCCGGGCGACGTTGTTCATCTCTGCCCATCTGCCCACGGAGAAGAACGCCGAGGGGGAGCGCCTTCGGGTCGCCGTCGCCTCCGCGCTGCGCCCGTGGGCCGATGCCCTGATCGCGGGCAGCGGGCTGGGCGGGGCCCACATCGCCATCGGCGGGGACTTCAACTCCTACCAGCGGCGACAGCCGTACGGAGCCCAGTCCGTGCTGTCCAACTCGGGGCTCATCGACGCATTCGTGGCCCCAGTGAAGGTGAACGGCAACTACTCGACGGTCAACTACACGCCCAAGACCCGCAAGTACAAGGGCTTCCCACCCCGGCCGTACTTCTACAACCAGAACACCACCCGGATCGACTACATCTTCTCCACGGTGCCCGCGCAACGCCACGAGGTCGTCCTGCACCTCACGGCCAAGGGCAAGTTCGACAACAACTACCGGGCCTCGGATCACAACATGGTGCTGGTGGACCTGCCCCTGCGCTGAGCGGCGTCCCGGGGCGCAGCCTCCCAGCGGCGCGACCGCCTCGCGGCGGCGGGACACCTGCGTCGCTCAGTGGTGGTGCGTGTCGTGGGCGGGATCGTCGAGGAAGCCCTCCCACTCGTGCATGCTGCCCAGCCCGTAGGCCACCTCGAGGTTGTGGCGTGTGCACACCTCGGCCGGCGGTCCGCATGCGACGACGCGGCCGCTGACGAGCACGACCCAGTCGGCCGCCCGGGCCTCATCGAGGTCGTGCGTGGTGAGGATCACCGTGCAGCCGTCGGCAAGCTTGTCGTGGATCAGGGTGTCGATCGTGGCCGCCGAGTTGATGTCCAGGCCGGTCAGGGGCTCATCGAGGACCAGCAGCTCGTGCTCCTGCACGATGCCCTGGGCGATGAGGACGCGCTGGCGCTGCCCGCCGGACAGCTCGTGCATGTGCCGGCGGGCCAGGTGGCTGATCTCCATGCGCGCCAGGGCGTCGTCGATCGCCTGGCGGTCCGAGGTGCGGAACCGGCCGAACATGTCCCGCTCGGCGTACCTGCCGAGTCCGACGACCTCGCGGACCGTGATGGGCGTGACCCGGGGGACCGGGGTGGCCTGCATCACGTAGCTCGTCTGGTCCCGGGCAGACTCCGGGTGTCGCCGAGCACCTCAGGCTGCCCGCGGCCACGGGGACGAGGCCGACGAGTGCGGAGAGCAGCGTGGACTTGCCCGAGCCGTTGGGGCCGATCACCGAGACCACGCCGACCCGGGGGATCGTGAAGGTCGACGCGGCGATGGCCACGAAGCTCCCGTAGCGCAGCTCGAGGTCGGCGCCTCGACGATCGGGTCCCCGCGGGGAACCCGTGCCCGGGCGGTGGACGTGGCCGTGCCGGCGGTGTGGCCGTCATCCCACCGCCCCGACCTCGTCGCCGGGCGGTTGAGCAGGCCGTTGTCCCGCCGCTGCCGCCGGGCGTGGAACGCCTTGGAGAACGGGAGGACCAGGAAGAAGATCATGACCGGGATGAGCGCCATGGTGGCCGAGGCAGCCGTGCCGAGGTGGTAGCTCAGGACCAGTCCGAGCCACACCGAGACCACCGACAGGGCGGCGGCCCCGAGCATCATGCGGGGGACCGTGCGGGCCAGCAGCGAGGCCGTGGCCGGAGGTCCGACCAGCAGGGCGAACACCAGGAGGGTGCCCACCGCCTGGAAGCTGCCGATGACGGCGGTCGCGATCAGGACCAGCAGCGCGGCGTGCGCCATCTTCGGGCGCATGCCGAGCAGGTAGGCCTTGTGCTCGTTGAAGGACAGCGCCAACAGAGGTCGGTACAGGACGAGCGAGGCCAGGATCACCACGGCGCCCAGGACCAGCTGCCACGCCAGGTCCTCGCGCGTCACGCCCAGCGCGTCGCCGAACAGGATCGAGGTCAGGCTGCCCGTGTAGCTGTCGACCGTGGAGATGATCACGACGCCCAGGCCCAGCATCCCGACGAAGAGCAGGCCGATCGCGGTGTCCTCGCTCAGGGTGGTGTGCCGGCGAACCGTCTCGATGAGCAGGAGCATCACCGCAGCGGCGATCGCGGCCCCGAGCAGGGGGGAGAAGTTGAACGCCACGGCGGCTGCGATCCCGGGGACCACCCCGTGGGTGAAGGCGTCGCCGAAGAAGGCCATCCCGCGCAGGACCAGCCATGTCCCCACGATGGAGCACATCAGCCCGGCGAGGATGCCCCCGACCAGCGCCCGTTGCTGGAAGCCGAGCGCGAAGGGCTCGGACAACCAGTCGATCAGGGTCACGCCGCAGCCTAGCCACCCAGGGCCTCGGAGATGAGCTGGGCGTTGGTGGCGACCATGCCCTGGAAGGTGTCGGCGCCGATCCGGGCTCGCCCAGGCTGTCCACGTAGAGGGCGACGACCGCGATCGTCGCCCAACTGGGACGCCAGGGCGTCCATCGAGCGCCTGGGGGTTGGCTCGTGTTGGCGAAGATCGCGGCACCCCGGCCTCCTGGACCGTGGCCGTCAGTGCCGCCAGCTCCGCGGAGCTGGGCTCGGCGAGGGTGGATCCCGCCGGGATCACCGTTCCGGCCACGGTGTAGCCGTAGGCGGCGGCGAGGTAGCCCAGGGCGTCGTGGTCGGTCACGAGGATGCGCCGGTCCTCGGGGACCATGGCCAGGGTCGCCGCCACCTCGTCGTGGACCGTCATGAGCTCGCCCTGGAGCAACGTGCCGCACTCGGCGTAGTCGGGGTTCCCGGTGGCCTTGGTGCGCTCGGCGCCGATCAGGCCCGCAGCCTTCGCTGCCCAGCTGACGTCGTGCCAGACGTGCGGGTCCTCGCTGCCGTGCTCGTCACCCTCCTCGTCGGACCCCTCCTCAGCCTGCTCGCCGAAGGGGGAGCGGGTCGAGCAGGGGGGCGACCTCGAACACCGTCGCCCCGTCGGCTGCGGCAGAGTCGAGGCTCTCCTCGAGCCCGCCCTCGAGGCCCAGCCCGTTGGCGACGACCAGGTCGGCGCCCACCATCGCCGCGACGTCCTTCGACGACGGGGTGTAGTCATGGGGGTCGGTCCCGATGGGCATGAGCGTGCTCGCCTCACCGGCCCCGGTGCACTCGACGATCTGGCGGCTGATGTCCCCCCAGACGGTCGTGGTGGCCACGATCGTCGCCCCCGTCCCTGCGGATGCGGTGGGGGACGCCGAGGGTCTTCGGAGTCCGTGCCTGCGCACCCGGCAAGGATCAGGGCCGCCGCGGCGACGGTGGCCACAGCCACGCGGTTGGGGGGTCAAGTCATGAGGGGTCCTTCGTCGTGCTGGCATCCGATGTGGTGAATGAGAATCAGTCTAGTTTGGATGCACAGCGGGTGCCAAATGGGACCGATTCCCGGATAGGGCATGTGGTGGGGGTGGCCCGGGCCCCGGGTGACGTGGGCGACGTGCGTGCCCCCTGCGGCTACGCTGGAGGTCATGAGCAGCCCAACCCAGCCACGCCAGCGGACCACCCGGCAACGGGTCGCGGTCTCAGCGGTGTTGGCCGAGTCGGGGGAGTTCCGCAGCGCCCAGGACCTCCACGACGCGCTGCGCGCACAGGGTGCTCCGTGGGGCTCGCCACGGTGTACCGGAACCTGGGGCTGATGGCCGAGCTCGGTGAGGTCGACACCCTGGTGCGCGACGACGGCGAGACCCTGTACCGCCAGTGCAGCGACGTGCACCACCACCACCTGGTGTGCCGGGCGTGCGGGCGCACCGTGGAGATCGCCGGTCCGGCGGTGGAGAAGTGGGCCAACACCGTGGCCGCGGAGCACGGGTTCAGCGACGTCAGCCACCAGCTCGAGCTGTTCGGGGTGTGCGCCACCTGCCGGGCCGGTCCGGCTGAGGCCCTCCCCCTGCTCTGATCCCAGCGCCCCAACGTGACCGGTGCTGCAGCCCTCGGGTCCCCTAACCTGTCGGCATGGCTGCACACCCACCGGAGGCAGGTCGGGCAGAGGTGGGCAGGGGCAGTGGCGAGCCGGCGGATCCGCCCGGCTCCGCGGTGAGCTGGTCGGTCCCACGGCCGATCCTGGTCGGGGCGCTGAAGATCGCGGCGCTCCTGATGACCCCCCTGGCGATCGTGTACGCCACTGCCGGTGGGCTCGCCACGCTGGCGATGGCTATGGGGTACGTCGGCAGCCTGACGCCGGCACTCACCCTGCGGCCGCAGTACTCGGGGTCCTTGTCCTGCCCGCCGCCATGACCGGTGTCGTCGCGGCGAGCACCGCTGGACAGGCGTGGCCGGCTGCCTGCTTCGTCGCCCTGGCATGCCTGCTGGTGGCACCGGCAAACATCGTGCGCTCGGGGCTGCTGGCCGGGATCCCGACTATCGCCGCGGTCTACGCCACCCTGCCAGGCAACCAGGACCCAGCCCGGGTCGGGGCCTGGATGCTTGTTGGCGGCGCGATCGTGGTGGTGATTGCCGGCCTCGCCGGGATCCGCTCACCAGCTGTGCCCGTGGGGGTCGAACCCTGGACTGCGTGGGCCCATGCGGTGGCGATGGCCGTGGTCGTCGGCCCCGTCGTCCTGCTGCTGGGCGTCGTCGACATCCCGCATGGCTACTGGTTCGCGATGACGTTGACGGTGGTGCTGCGGCCCTACGGCGCCGAGACGCAGTCCGTGGCCCGGCAGCGGGTCGTGGGCACGACGCTGGGTGCGGCCCTGGCGCTCGGCCTGGCGACGGTCCTTCCGACGGGGATCGCCCTCGCGGTCGCGGTGGGCCTGCTCGTCCTGGTCGTGGCCAACGCGGTCATGGGTCGATACGCCCAGCAGGTCACGTTCCTCACGCCGTTCATCGTGCTGATCGGATCGGGCGGCGGGACGCGCCGGTGGCCTGCATCGGGTGCTGGCCACGCTGCTCGGCGCGCTCCTGGCGGCTGGGATCGCACTGGCGCTCTGGCGGGTGGACCAGCGCCGTCAGCAGACCTGATCGGGGATGTCCAGGACTGCCGGGAGGTCCGTGGCGGGGCTGGTGCCCGGGTGTGGCGTCCGTGGTCGTGACGGTCGCTTCCCGGAGCCTGTGTGGTGGTGGGGACGCGGCCTATCCCGGCGCACGTGGATCCGGCGACGTGGTAGCAGCCGACGCACAGCCACAGGGACGCGATCTCGAAGTCGGAGTCCGCGCCGCAGCGCACACACGGCTGTGGCGGCGCTGCGGCGGTGTCCAGGGCCATAGGCCCATGATCCCACCTCGCGCTCCGGTCGCAACCGGCTCTCGGCCGGACGCGACCGGAGCGCCGCGCCCCCGGCCCTGTGGTCGTCGGCGCACACAAAACCGCTCCGTTTGGGGCCGCCTGGCCGGTGGCCGGCCAACCGCGCACACGGAACCGCCCTGAAGCGCGCCTGCTGGGCCGCGTATCGGACGATCTCGTGTGCGCGGCCACCGGATGCCGGGATCTCGGGGCCGAGAAGGGCGGTTCCGTGTGCGCACCCCGTCGTGGGCACGCCGGGGCGTTGGCAGCAACGGGGCCGGGGCCGGGGCCGGGATCGGGATCGGGGGCGGTGGCCGGGGCGGGAAGGGGAGGCCCGGGTGGGGATTTGGGAACCTACGCGAGCGTAACTTACGCTGGTGGACCGTAGGCCGCAGGGGCCTGCGGTTGACCCCGCGGAGGAGTTCGGGATGACTGGTGGTCCCGGGAGCGTCCACACTGGGCCGGTGGACTCGGACCCGGTCGTCGAACCTGCCGTCGGTGAGCCGCACGTCCACGGCGTTGCGGCGCTGAAGCCACGGTTGCGCGGCTGGCTGCACTTCGGGGCAGCGCCCCTGGCGTTCGTCCTCGGGCTGATCCTGATGGTGATCACCCCCACCGTGGGCCTGCGGGCGGCTGTCGCCGTCTACGTCCTGACCACCGTGCTCCTGTTCGGGGTCAGCGCCGCCTACCACCTGGGCGCCGGCTCCGCGCGGGTCAACAACTTCCTGCACAAGCTCGACCACGCCAACATCTACCTGTTCATCGCCGGCTCGTACACGCCCTTCGCTGCTGCGCTGCCGTCGGCGTCGCTGCGCTGGACGGTCCTGGTGCTGGTGTGGGGGATCGCGCTGGTCGGGCTGATCGTCCGGGTCGCGTGGACCGGCGCCCCACGATGGCTGGTGACCGGCTCGTACCTCGCGCTGGGATGGGTGGCGGTGTTCTTCCTGCCCGCGTTCTACCGTGACCTGGGCGCGGCCACCGTGGCCCTGCTGGCCATCGGCGGGGTCCTCTACACCGTGGGCGGCGTGATCTACGCCCGCAAGAAGCCCAACCCGCACCCGGAGTGGTTCGGGTTCCACGAGCTGTTCCACGCGTTCACGATCGCCGCCTACCTGGTGCAGTACGTCGCGGTGGCGCTGGTGGTCACAGCCTGAGGTCGCCGTGGCCCCGATCGCGACCGCCTGAGGGCCACGGGAAGCACTGGGACCCTCGTCCGGTGCCGGGGCGATGGGTGGGACCGGTGGCCTAGCATGGCCACGCCCACCTGCTGCAGCCCGGAGGTTCCCACCATGGTCGAGATCACGCCCGCGTGGACGTTCGTCCGGGAGAAGCGCTACCTGGCCCTTCGGACCGGCGTTGCGACAGCCGTGGCCAGCGTCGGGCCCTCGTTCGCCCGCGGCCTCCTGCCCCGCTCGACGACCGACCAGGCGATCGTCACCGGCGCCACGGCCGCCTACGCCCTGGGCTTCTCCTCCCTGGGTCTGTCGATCGCCGAGGCGGTGTCGGAGATCATCGTGAACAACCGGCGCGAGGGGAACCCTGAGAACATCGCACTGGCCGCCTCGGCGATCGTGGCTGCCGCCGGAGGGGCCGTGATTGCTGCCGTCCCGGATGACAACAGCGTCTCCCTGCCGTTGGCAACCGCCCAGTCCGTGGCGCGCGTGGTCACCGCCGGAGCCGTCGCCGGGGCCCTTGTGGTGGGCACCGACCGCGTTCTGGACCGTGTCGTCGCCGACCGCCCGCTGCCCGCCAACCTGGCGATCGCGGTGGCGCTGGGCGGCTCGATCGCAGGGGTGACGGTCACCCTGCGCAACCAGCGTGCGCGCAGCCAGGGTGAAGGGCGCCCGGTCGAGCGCAAGGCCGTGGAGGTCGAGCGCAACCCGAAGCAGCTGGGCCGGTCGGTGGCCATGGGAGGCGCTGTCGCCGGTGGGCTGGTCGCCCTGGCGGGCGTCCAGTTCGGCATCGCCGAGGGAACCCCGATCCTGGTGTCGAAGCTCCTCGGGCGCCCGACCAACCCGGTGACGCCGCTCGTCGGGCACGTCGCGGCGGCCACGCTCCTGGCCGCAACCGGGGCCGTGGCGCTGAACCGGGTCCGCTGGCACGTGATGCGCACGGACGACGTGGTCGAGCCGGCTTATCCCGACGCCCCCACCAACCCGCACGTGACGGCCGGGCCGAACAGCGTCGTGGCGTTCGACGCGATCGGCAAGGAGGGCCGGCGCTTCGTCCTGATGACCCTGACCCCTGAGCAGATCACCGCGGTGATGGGTGAACCCGCGAAGCAGCCGGTACGGGCAGTCGCCGGATTCGGCAGCGCCTCGACGTCCCAGGAGCGGGCGAAGATCGCCCTCGCGGAGCTGGAGCGCCTGGGCGGGTTCGAGCGCTCCGTCATCGTGGTCGCCGCACCCACCGGCGTGGGCTACGTCAACTACTCCTTCGCCGAGGCGGTGGAGTACCTGACCCGCGGCGACTGCGCGATCGTGGTGCCGCAGTACGCCCTGGTGCCCAGCGCGCTGGCCCTCAAGGAGACGCGTGAGGGCGAGGCCCAGCAGGAGCTGATCCTGGCCGGGATCCGCGACCGGATCGCGGCGATGCCCGAGGGCAGCCGGCCGCGGGTCGTCCAGTTCGGTGAGAGCCTCGGCGCCGAGGTCGCCCTCGACGTTGCCGCCAAGGGGACGGACCGCTTCGACGAGCTCGGCGTCGAGCGGGGGCTCTACCTGGGCACGCCGTTCCGCACCTCGCTGTGGGTCACGTGGTTCTCCGAACGGGCCCTGATCGATCCCCAGGGACTGGTCGGGCTCGTCTCGCAGGCCAGCGAGATCGCCGACCTCCCCGAGTCCGCGCGGCACGTCATGGTGGTCCATCACGACGACCCGATCAACAAGTTCGACTACGCCGCCCTGGTGCGCGCCCCGTGGTGGATGGGCCCGCCGGAGACCCGGCCACTGGGCGTTCCCCGTGAGACGGCCTTCCGGCCGGTCATCACGTTCATCATCACCCTGATCGACCTCAAGAACGGCATGAACTCCAAGCCGGGGCAGTTCGTCCGCCGGGGTCACGACTACCGGATCGAGCTGCGCGAGGCAGTGCAGCGCACCTACCGCCTGCCCGCCACCGACGAGCAGGCCGAGCGCATCGAGGCCGCACTGCGCGACAACGAGCGCGAGTGGGCCACGCGGCGGATGGTCGCCTCGCGGTTCGCCAGTGCCCGCGACGCCGTGAAGGCGCAGTTCGCCCGCTGGGGCCAGGACACCGAGGGGATGGACCTCGACGGGCTGACCGCCGCCGAGCTGGCACGCGGCGACACGACCCGGCCGGTCGAGCCGCTACGGGTGGACGAACTGTCCTGAGGTCAGCCGTGCGGCCTCATCCCGGCACCACAGGGCGATCAGCCCGCGGTAGTGCTCGATGAAGTGGTCGTGCTCGTGCGGGGGGAAGGTCGCGCGGACGGTGTCGACGATCACCGCGTCCATCTCCGGGCCGGAGAACCATTCGAGGGCGATCTGGTCGAAGTTGCGCAATCGCGAGTCGCACCAGTCGTAGTAGCGGTCGGCCTCGAAGTACTCGTCGGCCAGCTTCCGGTAGCGCGCGAGCTTCTCCTCGTAGGTCAGGTCGTCGCGGTCGGCGATCGCGTTGTAGCGCGAGGACTGCATGTCCACCGTCGTGGGCCGTTCGGTGACCAGGCAGTACGCACTCCACTTGACCAGGGCCTTCATCGCCCACGGGAAGTAGTAGTGCAGGGATGTGATCGCGACATCGGGGCAGGCGTTGGCGTAGTCGATCGGGTACACCTGATCGGGCTGGCCGTCGGTGCCGCGCTTGACCAGCATCTCGCAGGAGTTGAACTCCCACTTGAAGAAGGCGTTCACGGTCCGGTTGATGGTGATGCACTCGTCACCGGCCTGGGGGCTCAGGAAGTCGTGGTCCACCGCGTACCGGGCGTGCATCGGCTCATCGGGCAGGAAGTGCATCACCATCGTCTCGGGCCCGATGGACAGCGAGCGGGCGAACACGTCGTGCGGCTCGGCTGCCTGCAGGTGCATCAGCATCTCGCCGGAGTCGTCGTAGGTGCGGAACAGGTCGGCCTGGTCGTTGATGCGCGACACACCGCGCCAGCCGCCACCGTCGAAGGGCTTCATGTACATCGGGTAGCCCACCTGGTCGGCCAGCGAGGCCAGGTCGAAGGGCTGGTTGTACCGCTCGGCGGTGTAGGCGTACTTCGCGTGGTCCAGCGGGTTCTTGTAGGGCACCAGGACGGTCTCGGGGATCTTCATCCCGAGGCGCATCATCGCGCAGTACGCCGAGTGCTTCTCCATCGACTGGAACGTGAACGGGCTGTTGAGCAGGTACACGTCGTCCATGAGCGAGACCTTCTTCAGCCACTCGCGGGGGACGTAGTACCAGTAGGCCAGCCGGTCGATCACGAGCTCCTGGCGGGGCTTGTCGCGCAGGTTGAACGGCTCGATGGTCGTGCGCTCGGTCTCGATCACGTGGGTGGTCCCGTGGGCGTCGGGGATCGGGCCCAGGGCGCGCACCAGGGACTCGAAGGCCACCGGCCAGTCGTTCTCGGTGCCCAGCAGCAGCCCGACGAGGTGGGAGCGGGTCGTGGCGTCCATCGTGTCCTCCGGGTGGGTCAGGTGCGTGGGTCGGTGGGTCGCGGGTGGGTCAGGTGCGTGGGTCGGTGCGGTGGCGTCGGGGGCGGGTCATAGCGCTGCCAGGTGCTTGACGGCCATGCGCTGCCACGAGGGCCAGTCGTGTGGGGTGTCGGTGCCCCAGACGTCCAGGTCGCACCGGATCCCCTTGGCCCACAACGACTGGGCCAACGCCCAGGACGAGGGCAGTGCGCGGGTCGGGTGCTCCTCGAAGGCGCCGCTGCCGACGACGAGCTGGATGAACACCCGACTGCGCAGCCAGTCGAGGTGCTCGCCGTACAGGTTGGGCACGTAGGCGGCCGGATTGTTGAAGTACAGGGAGTCGCCCATCTCGCCCCACGCATGCCAGCTGCCCGGGTCGTAGTTGCCCGACATCCCGACCGCGTGCGGGAAGAGGTCGGCCCGGCGCAGCGCGAGGTTCACCGCGTGGAAGGCGCCCATGCTCGCCCCCGCGGTCGCGATCGGGACCCAGCCGCCGCAGTCGTTGTGGATCGCCGGGGCGACCTGGTCGGTGATCCACGCGTGGTAGGCGTCGTGGCGGCGCGCCCGTTCCTCGCTGGGGATCGAGGTGTTCGACCAGGACGCGTGGTCGTTGGCATCCACGGCGTAGACCTTGATCCGGCCCGCCTCGATCGCAGGAGCCAGCACGTGGATGATCCCGTGGCCCTCCATGTCGTAGGCGCTGCCGCCCTCGCACGGGAAGTACAGCACCGGGGTGCCCCAGTGGCCGTAGGCCACGACATGCCCCGAGGCCCCGAGGGTGGGGGACCAGACCTGCCACTCATCTCGACGCATGTGCGCAGTCTGGTGCCTCAGCCGGTGGTGTTGCCCGCCCGGCCCCAGGCACTGCGCAGCAGCAGCCGCAGGCCGGGGTCCAGGCAGTCGCGCCAGCCGGTGTAGTTGTGCCCATCCGGGTTCTCGATCAGCTGCGTGGGCACCCCCTGCCGGGTCAGCCGGCGGGCCAGGGAACGGTTGTTCGCCAGGTTCTCCTCACCGGTCCCGCAGGTCATGGTGACGTTCAGGCCGGCCAGGCGCTGCGGGTCGGCGTCGATCCCGTCGACGAAACGCACGATCCGGCTGTAGTGGCGGTAGCCGCGCTCCATCCCGTCCGTGCGCGGGCGGAAGAACGACCCCGACTGGCTGAACACCCCGGCGAAGGTCCCCGGATGCAGGATCGCCGCGTGCAGCATCGCCAGGCCGCCCAGGCTCGCCCCCATGCCCACGGGCCGACCGGTGGTGGCCACGGCCGTGGTCACCTTGGGCAGCATCCCGGTGACCAGGGCCCGGGCGTAGGCCGGTGAGGCGGAGTAGCTGCGGTCCCGGTCAATGGGCTCGAGCAGGAGGACCCGGCAGCGCAGGGACCGTTCGGTGCGCGCCAGGATCGTCACGTACCGCAGCAGCTGCGCCAGGTCGGCGTACTCGGGCCCGTCGTGGACGACCAGCAGGGGCAGGCCCTCCTCCGGCGTGGAGTCGGCCGGGACGTGCAGCTGCCCGACCACGGCGACCGCAGCATCGGGGTCGACCACCTCGGCCGTCCCCGGATCCACGACCAGGGCGCCGGCAGGATGGGTGGCCGCAGCGGGCGAGCGCCGGATCCGCTCGTCGCCACGCCGCAGGGCAGGACGCACGCGCACCGATGCCACGCCCTCGCCGAGCGGCTGATCGGCGGAGTTGGCGGGCTCCTCGGGCAGGGTGGATGTGCGGGCCACCGGGACCATGTCGCCCGCACCCGTCGGCGTGGCGGTCACCGGTCGGGCGTGCGACCGGGGCCGGCCCGTCGCCGCAGCACGCCTGGCAGCAGCTGCGTCCGCCTCGGCGTCGCGGCGGGCCTGGGCGTCGGCCGCGTCCGCGACCGACAGCCACCATGGGCGGGCGTATCCGGGGAACTCGATGACGGACTTGTCCCCGAACACCGACCGGACCCGGCGGGCGTTGGCCGGGTCGGTGACCATCGACTGGCCCCCGTCGGGCCATTCGAGGACCAGGAGGTACTCCAGCCGGTCCACGGGGGGCCAGCGGGATGCGCGCCACCCACTGGCCGGCCTCGATGTGGAAGGTGGGGTCGGCCCCGAAGTCCCGCAGGTGGAACCACACGCGCCGTGGCGTGAACCGCTCGTCCGGCTCGACGCGGAACGTGACCTCGTGCGTGTGCGGATCGACCGTCACGCCGGCCGGAGGCCCGGCGAGGTCGGTGGGATCCATCCGGTGATGCTATCCAGCCCCGTGGCAGCGATCGAATCTGTCATCTGGGAACAAACCCGCAGGCAGAGTTGTGCGCCTGAGTCGGTGTTGTTGGCGCCTGGACATGGGAAGACTCCCGGCATGACCATGACTGCATCGCAGGCCCTGCGCGCCCCCCGGACCCAGGAGGCGTTCGTCACCCCCGGTCGACGGGCTGCGGCCTTCTTCGACCTCGACGGAACCCTGATCCCCGGCTCGGCCAACATCCCCCTGGCCAGGGCCGCCTTCCGCGCCGGGATGGTGACACCGCCGGAACTGGTGCGCGACCTGCGCCACGGGGTGTCGTTCCTGCTGCAGGGCGCCACCGACGAACGCTCCGAGGCCGTCCGCGACCGGATCCTGGCCGCGGTCACCGGGAGGTCGGCCGCCGAGATGGTCTCGCTGTCCGAGGAGTTCGTCGGCGATCTCGTCACCTCGATCACCCCGGTCATGTCCCAGGTGCTCGCCGAGCACGCGGCGGCCGGGCGTGACCGCGTCGTGCTGTCGGCCAGCCCCACCGAGATCGTCTCCCGCCTGGCCGACGCAGCTGGCCTGGAGCGCGGGATCGGTACGACATCCGAGCTCGACGACGAGGGCCGCTACACCGGTCGCCTCACCGGCCCGTTCTGCTACCGGGAGGGCAAGGCCGAGGTCCTGCGCGCACTTGCCGAGGAGCACGGCTACGACCTGTCGGCCAGCTACGCCTACACCGATTCGGCCAGCGACCTGCCCATGCTCGAGGCCGTCGGGCATCCGGTGGCGGTCAACCCGGAGCCCGCGTTGCGTGACCTCGCCGAGGCGCGGGGGTGGCCGATCGTGGAGACCTCACGGGTCCCCCGGGTGTCGATGACCGATCCGCACAGCTGGGTCCGGATGGGTCAGCGCCTGACGGTCGCGTCGGTCGGGTCGCTCATCGCTTTGGGGACGCGCCCGATCGAGGCCCTGGGCGGGATCGACGGCGATCCGGGAGAGGGCGGCCGCCCCACTGGCGACCGTCCCCGCGTCGACGCGGCTGACGCGGCCTGAGGGGTCGGGCGATGGACGGTCGGGAGCGCGCCGCCGCCGCGCACGCAGCAGGTGGTGCGGTGGCCCGGGTCACGCGGGCCGTCGCCGGGACGCACGAGGTGGTCACCGGGGCGGTCCGCACCGGGCTGACCCCACTGGGTCCCGCTGGCAGGCTGCCCTTCGAGGCCTCGGCCCTCATGGCCCGGATCAACTTCGTCGCGGTGGAGACGGCGGCCCGCGGATTGGGGGCCGTTGCCGCGCCGTTGCTCGAGGCGTCGGCAGCCCCCGGCACGCAGCCCGCGTCCGAGCGTCCACCGGCCGTCGCGTGGCTGGCGGCCCTGGGTGCTGCGTTCGGTGATCATCTCGTGGACGACGACCGGGTCCGCGCCCTGACCGTTCCGATGGCGTTCCGGCACCGGGGAATGCCGCTGGACCTCGCGGATGGGGGTGCCGACTCGGGGCCGGTCGTGGATCCCCGGCCCACCGTCGTCGTGTTCGTGCACGGCCTGGGCAACCACGAGTCCATGTGGGGGCAGTCCCACCTCGACGTGGTCGCCGATCACGGCGCAACCGGGCTGACCGTGCGGTACACGACCGGGCAGGCGATCGCCGATTCCGGTGCTGAGCTCGCGGACCTCCTGGGCGAGCTCGTCGAGAGCTGGCCGGTGGCGGTCGAGCGGATCGTGCTCGTCGGTCACTCCATGGGCGGGCTGGTGATCCGCGAGGGGCTGGCCGCCGGCGGGGCGTGGCGCGAGCAGGTCTCCGACGTGATCACCCTGGGCACACCCCATGCCGGGGCGCCGCTCGAGCGGGTCGCGGTGCGTGGGCTGGCGTTGGCCTCCTCCTGGCCGGTGATCGCGCCGATCGCTGCCCTCGGCGACGAGCGCAGCACCGGGATCAAGGATCTCGGGATCGCCGACGTCGCCGATCCCCGCCCGGGACCGGACTGGCACCTGGTCGCCGCCACCCTGGGCTCCGGCGCGAGCTCCGGGGTCCTCGGCCGGGCCCGGTCCGGTGCCCTGGGCGTGCTGGGGGACGGGCTGGTCACCCTCGACAGCGCGTTCGCCGTGGACGAGCGCCTCACGGCCCGGCGGGTCGTCATCGACGACTCGAGCCACCTGGCGCTCCTGGATCACCCCGAGGCTGCCGACGTCCTGGGGCTGGTCCTGCGCGGGCGGTGAGCCGCCGGGGCTGCCGCCCACGTCCCCTGCGCTGGGGCATCATGGCGCCATGGATCCCGCCGCGCAGCGACCTGCGCCGCGGGAGACCCCACCACCGTGGGCGGTGTACGCCGCGGTGTTCGCCGGCGGGATGCTCGGCGGGACCCTGCGGTACCTGATCGGGCTGGCCATCCCCGCCCAGCCGGGGCAGATCCCGTGGGGGATCCTCGGGGTCAACCTGGCAGGGGCCTTCATCATGGGCCTCCTGCTGCACGGGTGGGTCCGCCGCGGGCACGTGTCGCACCCGTGGCGGCCGTTCCTGGCCACCGGGATCCTCGGCTCCTTCACCACGTGGTCGACGTTCATGGCCGACACCTACGCCCTGGCCGTCGACGGGTTCGGGCTCCTCGCTGCGGTCTACGTCCTCGGGGCGACCGCAGCGGGCATCGCGGCAGCGGCCCTGGGCTGGTGGACCGCGCTGCGCGTGGTCCCGGTGAGCGGGCAGGTGCCGGCCGCATGACCGGGATCCTGCAGCAGGCCAGCGAGCTGCACCTGATCGGCGTCGCCGTGGGGGCGGGCTTCGGGGCGGTGTGCCGTGCGGGTCTGGACCGCGCCGTCACCCGCCGGGTGGGGCCCACCCGCCTTCCCTGGGCCACGCTCGCGGTGAACATCATCGGGTCGTTCGTCCTCGGGTTCATGCTGGGCTGGAGCCAGGAGGTCGGATCCGGCGGCTCCGCGGAACAGGCGCAGGCCGCGGGCACCCTCGCCCTGGTCATCGGGACCGGGTTCGCCGGTGGCCTGACCACCTTCAGCACGTTCTCGTGGGAGTCCTGGAGCCTGATCCGGGAGAGCCGCGGTCGAGGTGCGCTGGCCTACGCCGCCCTCACGATCGGGCTCGGGCTGGTCGCGATCGCGCTGGGCACCGCTGTGGGTCACGCCGTCGGCTGACCGGTGCCGACGTGCGCCGCCCCGGCGGGGCCCGCGAACTAACGGGTGATCGGCCCGGCGTACTGGCCTGCGGGCAGGACCAGGACCTGGCTGCGGCTGCCATCGGCCAGGGAGATCCGCTCGACGGCCGTCCCGGGGTTCGGCGGCTCCGTGTCCTCCACATCCTCCGTGGGTGGCTGCGGGATCCGCTGGAGGTAGAGGAACCTGCCATCTGCGGAGCACCCGACGACCGAGTCCTGCTGCTCCCAGGTCACGTCGGCGACCTGCGCCGGGCCGACCACCAGGGCGGTGCTCGTGGAGCCCTCGAAGGTGAAGCCGAGGACGGAGTCGGCCCCGATCGCACACAGTGGCGCCCATCCCACGGGCGACACGCCCAGCTCGGTGACGGACCCGTCGGTGACGTCCAGTCGGAGCACGTCGCTCGGGGCGGAGGGTTCCTCGGCGGGCAGGAACGGCGTGGTGACCAGCAGCACCTCGTCGGGGGAATCCGTGCCGAGCATCATCGTCAGGTCCGGGAAGGGCCCGAACTCGTCGATGGTGGATCCGTCGGCCAGCGAGGACACGATGATCGAACCCTCGGCGGGTCCCTCGCCGGTCTCCGGATCACGCCCGAGGTCGGTCGTGCGGGCCAGCCGGGCCTCGTCCAGGAGGGTGCAGACGTTGTAGAGCAGGCCCTCGCCGCCGCACCACCGTGGGGCGGCCACCTCGTCGGTCACCTGCCCGTCGGAGTGGAGCTGGACGTCGGTTGTCCAGTAGTCGGTGAACGTCCCCGTGAGGGCCAGTGGTCCCTTCCCGTCGACGACGCCGGGGAAGGTGGTGTCGCTGGCCGGGCCGGAGAGCAGCTCGGCGGGGGTGCCAAGTGATCCGTCGGCCCCGATCGGGTGGGCGTTGATCGTCACCGACCCCACCTGCGCGGCCCACGCCGAGGAGTAGAGGGTCCCGTTGCCCGTGGACACCGAACTCGGTGAGGGGGCCGGCGAGCCCGAGGCGCCCCCCTCGCCGCCAGGCTCGGACGAGGTCGACGCGCAGGCCGCGAGCAGCGCTCCGGCCACTCCGATCACCAGCAGTCGCCTGACCATGGCAGCCCCCTTCGACTCACCACAACGATCCACCCATGGGCCCCCTCGCGTCCAGTGCCCATTCGGCCCGGTGGTGCTACCGTGGAGCCACCACGACAGGGGAGCGCCACGAGCGCTGAGAGTGCGGCTGGACCGCAGACCCTCGAACCTGATCCGGGTCATGCCGGCGAAGGAAGTCGTCCGCCCACCTGGCGTGGCCCGTCCCACCAGGAGGTTGTCCCGTGGACCCAGCACCGTCGTCGCGCCGTTGGCGCACCATCGACATCGTCACGGTCGCCGTGCTGGCCGTGGTGTCGGGGGTGGTGTTCTGGGCGTGGAACCTGGTCTGGACGGCCACCGGTCCGGTGTTCGCGGTGTTCCCGCCCGCGCAGGCACTGCTCTACGGGGTCTGGCTGGTGCCCGGCGTCCTCGGGATGCTGGTCGTGCGCCGGCCGGGTGCCGCGCTGGCCACGGCCTTCCTCGCGGCGGCCGTGTCGTGGCTGCTGGGGGCGTGGTGGGGCCTGTCGGTGCTCTGGTACGGGGTCCTGCAGGGCCTGGCACCGGAGCTGGTGTTCGCCGCCGGCCGCTACCGGTCCTTCGGCCGGACGGTCTCGGTCGTGGCCGGCGGGGCGGCCGGGGCCGTCCCCGGGCTGCTGGACCCGGTCTTCTGGTACCCGCAGTGGACGCTGGGCTGGAAGGTCGCCTACCTGCTGATCTGCATCGCCTCCTCGGCCCTGATCGCCGGGTTCGGCTCATGGGCCCTGGCCCGCCGGCTGGCGCGCACGGGCGTGCTGGACTCGTTCCCGTTGGGCCGGGAGCGCGTCGGCGTGTAGGCACACCGACCTCCCATGGATCAGGCAGCGGGGGCGCGGATCACCGCGCAGGGGTGGGGCTTCCAGTACCCGGGACGCTCCAGCACTGCCCTGTCCGACGTGTCGTTCACCATCGAGCCGGGAGAGCTCGTGGTCCTGATGGGCGCCTCCGGCTCGGGCAAGTCGACCCTGCTGGCTGCCCTGGCCGGCACGCTGCCCGAGGGCGGCGACTCCGGGGAGCTGCACGTCGTGGGCCCCGCTGGCGGCGCGGTCGTTCCCCGCGTCGGGTTGGTCCAGCAGGAGCCCGAGGGCAACATCGTGATGGAACGGGTCGGCGACGATGTGGCCTTCCCCCTGGAGAACGCGGCGGTCCCCGCGGCCCACATCTGGTCGCGGGTGGCCGGTGCCCTGGACGCGGTCGGACTCGACGTCGCGCCGGATCGGGACACCGGGCGGCTCAGCGGCGGCCAGCAGCAGCTGCTGGCAGTGGCCGCCGCGTCCGTGGCGGATCCGCACCTGCTCCTGCTCGACGAGCCGACCGCGAACCTCGACCCGGACTCCGCTGCTCGAGTCCTCGCGGCTGTCGAGGCAGTCCGGGCGGCCCATGGCTGCACGGTGGTGGTCGTCGAGCACCGCGTGGAGGCGTGGCTGGCGCGCGCCGACCGCGTCCTGGTTGCTGAGGACGGGTCGGTCAGGTCGTGGGACCCGGCCGCCCTTGCCGCCCACCTGCGCGCCCAACCGGACTCCGCGGCACGCGTGTGGGTCGACCACACCCATCTGCCCCGCCGCGTCCCGCTGGCGCCACCGGGCGAGGTGGTGCTGACGGCTCGGGGTGTCCTCGTCGTCGATCGGCTGCCCGAGGTCGACCTGGAGCTGCGCTCCGGGGAGGTGGTGGCCGTGACCGGCCCCCCAGGCGTGGGGAAGTCCACCCTGCTGGCCTGCCTCGCGGGACTGCTCACGCCCACGTCAGGGACGGTGCAGGTCCTCGGACCCACGGCCGGCCGGCATCGGGCCGATCCATGGCGCTGGGCGTCGGCGGACGTCGCCGGAACGTTCGGGGTCGTGTTCCAGAACCCCGAGCACCAGTTCGTCACGGGCCGGGTCGTCGATGAGGTGCATCACGGGCTGGTGGGCGCCGGGATCGAGGAGTCGCAGGCGGCAGGTCGCGCGGCGCGGATGCTCGATCGACTGCACCTGACCCACCTGGCGGACGCCGATCCCTTCACCCTCTCCGGGGGTGAGCAGCGCCGGCTCAGCGTGGGGACCGCACTGGCCCTGGACCCCGGGATCCTGCTGCTCGACGAGCCGACGTTCGGGCAGGACCCGGCCACGTGGGCTGAGCTGGTCGGCATCATCGCCGACCATCGCGACGCCGGCGGCGCAGTGGTGATGGCCACCCACGATCCGGATCTCGTGCGGTCCCTGGCTGCCCGTGAGGTCCGGCTCACCGCCACCGGGGCTGCGAGCGCAGTCCCTGGCGAACCCGGTCCCGATGTGTTCGGGTTGCCGACCCTCTACGGTCCGCAACCCACACCGTTCCCTGCCGCCGCTGCCGACGGGCCGCCGCTGCCGACGGGCGCGCCGATGCGGGGGGCACTGACTCCCGGCACGTCCCGGCCGGGTCGTCCCCGCCGGGCCCCGACTGGCCTCCCCCGGCGACCGGGCTGCGCGGGCTCGATCCGGTGGCGCTGCTCGGTGCAGCGGTGCTGCTCAGCACAGCCGCCCTGGTGTCGTCCTCGGTCGGTCTGAACCTCGTGCTCGCGCTGGTGGCGGTCCTGGCGGGCCTGCTGGGTGGCCTGCCGGCGCGGCGGGTGGCCCTGCTGGCCGCACCGGCCCTGCTCGCATCGGCGAGTGTGGCGTTCTCGAACGCCCTGCTCAGCGCGGGTGGGCTGACGGCCGCCTCGTCCTGGGCCGCAGCCGCGCTGCCCGCCAGTCGGGTGCTGGCAGTCGCCTTGCCGGGGCTGGTCGCGGCCGTGGCCATGGACCCGACCGGCCTCGCCGACGCGTTGGTCGTGCGGCTGCGGGTGCCGGCCCGCCCGGCGTACTCCGTGCTCGCGGGCCTGCGCCTGCTCCCCCTGTTGTCCGACGAGTGGGTGGTCCTGGGTCGCGCCAGCCGGGCCCGGGGACTGGGTGGATCCGGGATCCGCGCCCGCGCCGGTCAGTTCACCTCGATGACGTTCCGGCTGCTGGTGGCTGCCCTGAGGCGGGGAGGCCGGCTGGCGATCGCCCTGGACGCGCGGGGCCTGCGCCCGCGGGCGCCCCGGACCATCGCCCGACCGGTCCGATGGGCTGGGCGTGACACCGTCGCGCTGGTCCTGGCCGCGGCCGCGCTGGGCGTCGCACTGACCACGCGCCTCTGATCGGGGGCGCCGTCGGCACGTCCGCTCCGGCGGCGGTTCCCCTCGCGCAGACCACCGCCCAGCCGGACGTGGGTCGCCCCGGGCGCGGCTCCTGCGCGACCGGTGGGATCATCGGCGCATGACCGAACAGCAGACCGGCGAGGTGCCAGAGGGATCGGACGGCCACGTGGTGGTGGAGCGCCGAGGACATGTGCTGGTGATCGGGGTCAACCGGCCGCACAAGCGCAACGCGTGGGACCTGGCCACCATCGATGCGGTGGGCGCTGCCTACCAGGCGCTGGGCACGGATCCCGACCTGCGCGTGGGGGTCGTCCACGGGGTTGGGGAGCACTTCTCCGCGGGCCTGGACCTGGCCGAGGTCGGTCCCGCGGTGGCGGCCAAGGGTCCCGCGGCGCTGTCGGGCGGCTACGACTTCGATCCTTTCGGGGTCTGGGCGCCACCGGTGCCCAAGCCCGTCGTCCTGGCGGTGCAGGGAATCGCCTTCACCCTGAGCATCGAGCTGGCACTGGCCGCCGACATCGTGGTCGCCGCCTCCGACGTGCGCTTCCGCCAGTTGGAGGTGGGACGCGGGATCATGCCCTTCGGTGGTGCGACCTTCCGCGCGCAGTCCAGCCTCGGCTGGGGCAACGCCATGCGGTTCCTGCTCACGGGCGAGGAGTTCGGCGCGGATGAGGCCCTGCGGATCGGACTGGTCCAGGAGGTCGTCGCGCCGGGTGAGCAGCTCGCCGAGGCGATCCGGATCGCCGACCTGATTGCCGCACAGGCGCCGTTGGGGGTCCAGGCGACGCTGGCCAACTCGCGGGTCGCACGAGCCAGCGGCCCGGCAGCGGCCGTCGATCACCTGCAGGAGGCCCTGCCCGGCATCATGGCCAGCCAGGACGCGGTTGAGGGCCTGCGCTCGTTCATCGAGCGTCGTCCCGCCCAGTTCGAGGGGCGCTGACTGCGGGGCTCACCCCATGCCGGTCCGGGGAGGGCCGGGCGATCCGCGGCTCGTGGGCAGGAGCGGGGCCGCCGGACCGGCGTAGGGTCGGCACGTGACCATCGCTGAGCGACCGATCGTTGCCGAGGCCCCGGGGGTGCGGATCACCGCCAGTGCCCGGGGTGCGCACCTGATGAGCTGGACCACCCACGGCGTGGACCGGCTCTGGATGAGCCCCCTGTCGACGGTCGGGCAGTCCGAGGCGCTGCGTGGAGGTGTCCCCGTGCTGTTCCCCCAGTTCGGCACCTTCGGCGACCTGCCCAAGCATGGATTCGCCCGCACCGCGGACTGGCAGCAGGTGCCTGCCGCCGCGCAGCAGGGCCGGGCGACCCTGTCGTTCCAGCTCACGGACTCCGCGGAGTCGCGCGCCGTGTGGCCGCACCCGTTCCGTGTCCGTCTGGACATCTCGGCATCCCCCAGCGAGCTGACGATGGACCTCACGGTCGACAACCGTGGGCCCGACGTCGCCCGGTTCACCGGCGGCCTGCACACCTACCTGGCCGTGGCCGACCCCGAGGCGTGGATCGAGGGCATGGCCGGCGGACATGCCTGGGACGGGGTCTCCACGCAGGCCCCCACGTTCCCGGTCCGGCTCTCCGGGCCGGTCCGCGCCCTCGACGAGCAGGACCTCGTGGTCCACGGCGTGGTCGCGCCGCTGGTCCTCCACGACGCCGTCCTGGGGGACATGCACGTGGTGGCCCGCGGATTCTCCCACCGGGTGGTCTGGAACCCGGGTCCTGCGCACACCCTGCCGGATGTCGGCCCGGGCGACGAGGCGCGGTTCGTCTGCATCGAACCGGTGTCGGTCACCCCGGTCGTGCTGCCGGCGGGCGGGACCTGGGAGGGCCGCCAGCGGCTGCACGTCACCTGAGTCGCTCCGGCGGCTGAGCCGGGCTGGCCGGGTCACGCGTTGTGGGCGCTCAGGCCGCGCGGACCTGCCACGCGCCGCCGGGCCAGACGGCGCGGGTGACGCCCGACCCGGCGATCATCCGGCGGCACCCGTCGCACGGTTCGTGCGTGACGTAGATGGTGGCCGCCTCCGCGCGGCTGCGGTCGGCGTACAGCAGGCAGTTCTGCTCGGCGTGCAGGGCCACGCAGGCTCCGGCACCGGTGTCGTAGGAGCTTCCCGGGGCGACGGCTGCCGAGTCGAGCAGGCCGCGGGGGCACTCACCGGCCAGGCAGGACGGGCCACCTGAGGCCGCCCCGTTGTAGCCGGTGGCGACGATCCGGTGGTTGGACACCAGGACCGCACCCACGCGCCGTCGCCGGCAGTCAGCCCGGGCCGCCACGGCGGCGGCGATCCCGAGGAAGTACTCATCCCAGCCAGGTCGGGTGAACTCCATGGCGAGATTGTCGCTGAGCGTTCGGGTGGACCATGACCCGCCCCGCCGTGACCCGGTGCCACACGCGCGTGATGCCCGCCTCCCGAGGGTCCGGGGACGGGCATCACGCGGTGCGCGCAGGTGGTGGATCAGACGGTCGCGGCGTCGCGGGACTCCGAGGTCTCCATGTCGCCACGGAGCTCGATGACCTCCTCCGCGGCATCCTCGACGCGGGTCAGCTTCCAGAGCGCCACGGCGATCAGGGAGCCGACCAGCGGGGCCGCGATGAACAGCCACACCTGCGACAGTGCGGTGCCGCCCTCGAACAGCGCGGGGCCGAAGGAGCGGGCCGGGTTGACCGAGGTGCCCGTCAGCGGGATGCCCACCAGGTGCACGGCGGTCAGCGACAGTCCGATGGCCAGGCCGGCCAGGGCCGGGGTGGCGACCTTCTCGGTGACCAGCAGGATCACCAGCACGAACGCGGCAGTCAGCAGGGTCTCGAGGACGAAGGCGCCGGGCATGTTGATCGCGCCGTTGTCGTAGCCGTTGGTGCCCAGGGCGCCGGTGCGGTCGATCACGTCGAAGGAGGTCACGAAGAGCTTGAGCACCGCCGCACCGGCGATCGCGCCGGCGAACTGCGCGGCGGCGTACGCGGCGCCCTCGCGGCCCGGCATGCGCTTGGCAACGACCATGGCCAGGGTGACGGCGGGGTTGACGTGCGTGCCCGAGACCGGGCCGAACGCGTAGGCCAGCATCAGCACGACGAGGCCGAAGGCGAACGCGACGCCCACGGTGCCGGAGGCCGGGCCGGCGGCATCGGCACCGACGCCGCCGCCGATGCCGAACACGGCCGCGCCGACGGCGAGGAAGACCAGGAGGAAGGTGCCGATGAACTCAGCACCGAGCTTGCGACTCATGACAGGGGGAACCTTTCGGATGACATGGAGAAGGGCTCCTCGAACCGGGGAGCCCCTGTGGATTCAGAGCACGTTGATGTGGCAGCAGGTTACCGCCGTGGACTGCCTCCCAAACCTGATCCGACCCCCGGATGCTGGCGTTGCCGCTCACTCCACGCACGGGAACGGTGTTCGGCGGCGCTGGTGTGAGGAGTCTCACACCGCCCGCGTCCGGAGCCCGGGGCATGGTCGTCCCGCGCATCCGTCGCGTGTGACCGCACTCTCGCCGCCGTCGGGCGCTGAGGCCGCCCGGTCAGCTCGGGATCAGGCCAGCGGCCTCGAGGTCGGAGCGCAGGGCGGGATCGGACGGCTCGGTCAGGTGGTGCCCATCAGGGAACACCACGACGGGGATCGACTGCCGGCCCCCGTTCAGGGCCTTCATCGTCTCCAGCGCGTCCGCATCCGCATCCACGTCCACGTACGTGTAGGGGACAGCCAGGCGGTCCAGGAGCTTCTTGGACCGGCGGCAGTCGGGGCACCAGTCGGCGCCGTACACAGTCAGGTCAGCCATGGGCCAATGGTCGCACCTTCGGCAACCTCCCGCCCCCAGAGGTCCCGCGCCAAGGGCCCCGCCGCCCGCGCGGCCGGCGAGCGCGGCGGGCTACCCCTGGGCGGCCATCCAGCCGATCGTGGCCAGGACCAGGGACTTCGTGCCGAACGCAATGGCGCTCTCGTCGACGTCGAACGTGGGTCGGTGCAGGTCGAGGCGCTCCGCGCGACCCGGCCAGTGGGTGCCGAGGCGGGCGTAGCAGCCGGGCACGAGGCCCTGGTACCAGCCGAACGTGTCCCCGCCCCATGAGTGCGCGGTGTCGCGAACCGCATCGGGCCCGCCGGCCACCAGCGCCGCGCTGGCCATCATCCGGGTGGCGGCGGCGTCGTTGATCACGGGGGTCACGCCGGGGCGGTGGCGCAGGTACCAGTGCAGGCCGTCGGGACGCGAGCCCTCGTGCCCCTCGGCATCGGGGCGCACGTCGGTGCCCAGCACCGTCGCGATCGCATGCGGGACGATCGACATCAGGGCGTCGGAGACGGTGGGGTCGGGGGTCCGGACCGAGCCGGTGATGTCCGCCTCGGCCGGGATGACGTTGGATGCCGAGCCGGTGTGGATCGTTCCGAAGACGAGCCGGACCTCACCGCGGGCCGGGGCGGCTGCCAGGCCGTCAGCGGCAGCCTGCACCACGACCGGCAGCTCGCGCACGACGCGGGCCACCTCGTCGGCCAGGTTCACGGTCAGCGACGGCCGCGCCGTGTGCCCGCCCGGGCCGGTCATCCGGATCGCCACGTGGTGGGAGGCCGAGGTGATCGGCCCGATCCGGCAGCCGAGCTGGCCGGCGTCGAGCTTCGGGTCGCAGTGCACCCCGAAGATGCCCTGCACGCCGTCCATCCCACCGTCGGCGATGACGTCCAGGGCTCCACCGGGCAGGGACTCCTCGGACGGCTCGAACACCAGCCGGACGCGGCCGCGGATCCGCCCCGAGTCGATGAGCTCGCGCAGGACCAGCCCTGCGCCGAGGACGACGGCCGTGTGGACATCATGCCCGCAGGCGTGACAGGCACCCTGATTCATCGAGCGGTAGGGCACGTCCTTGGCGTCGTGCATGACCAGGGCGTCGATGTCGGCGCGCAGCGCCACCAGCGGCCCCTCGTGGCCGATGTCGCACAGGAGGCCGGTCCCCACGCTCAGGACCCGCGGGGAGAGCCCCTCCGCCTGGAGCCGCTCGCGCAGGGCGGCGGTGGTCTCATGCTCGGCGCGGCTGACCTCGGGGCGGGCATGCAGCCAGCGTCGGGTGTAGACCAGCTCGCCGGACTTGTGCTCGACCATCGCCTGCACGACGTGCAGCAGCTCCGGGTCGATGGGCATCCCCGTGAGGTCGGACCCCAGGTCCTCGATCGGGGGGCCCGGCACAGTGACGCTCACACTCATCCTCCGACGCGGTCGTTGGCGAACTCCCGACGCAGCAGCTCCACCACGTCGCGCAGGGTGCCACCCTCGGCGACGACCGCGCGCTGGCGGACGTAGCTGGGCTGGTGGTCAAGGATATCGAGCACCCGGTCGAGGTCCGCCTCGGTGCCCAGGGCCACAGCGTCGGGGCGGACCCGCCGCACCCACTCGCCGACCTCGTCGGACGAGGGAGGTCACCGAACCGTCACCGTGGACGAGGGTGGCATCGATCCCGTAGCGAGCCGCGCGCCACTTGTTCTCCCGGAGCACCCAGTCCGGCTCGCGGGGGAACAGCTCGCCGGCGTCGATCCGCCGGCACAAGTGGGCGACGGCCGCCTGTGCCAGGGCCGCCAGTGCGGACAGCTCGGTCAACGTGGCCATCCCGTCACACATGCGCAGCTCGACCGTTCCCCAGCCCGGGCTGGGCCGGATGTCCCACCAGAGCTCCTTGACCGTCTCGATCGTGCCGGCGCGGATGAGGATCTCGACGAGCCGTTCGAAGTCCGCCCAGTCCTCGAGCTCCGGTGGCAGGCTGGCCGAGGGCATCGACTCGAAGACCTTGGTGCGCATCGAGGCCAAACCGGTGTCGTCCCCGAACCAGAAGGGGCTCGAGGCCGACAGGGCCACGAAGTGGGGGAGCAGGTTGGTCAGGGCATTGGTGACCGCGATCGCGTGGTCACCTGTGGGGACCCCGACATGGAAGTGCACCCCGTGGATCATCATCCGCCGCGCCGGCCACTGGATCTTGTCCACGAGGCGGGCGTAGCGATCGTCCTCGGTCAGTCGCAGCCGGTTCCAGCTGGAGAACGGATGGACCCCGGTCCCGATCAGCGCCAGGTGCCGGCGGCGCAGCATCGGCTGGAGCTCGGCGACGGTTGCGGCCAGGTCGGCGTGCGCCTCCGCAGGGGTTGCGCACACTCCTGTGATCAGCTCGATGGTCGACTGGAACAGCTCCTGGTGGATCCGCGGGTGGGCACCGCCGGGGTATCGGGAACCTGCCTCGGCGAGCACCTCCGGCGCGGCGCACTCCAGCTCGTCGGTCTCGTCATGGACGAGGCCCATCTCGATCTCCACCCCGAGCGTGTGCGCCGGGGAGCTGGTGAAGGCGATCGGCATGAGTTCCTCCGGTGCGGCAACGCGTGGATGGGTCTCAGGCTAGGGCCACTACCCTTCGGGGTGTGGTTCCTGATCCCGTCGGCAGCGCAGTGGCGTACGGCGGCCCCGGTTCGGCTGCCGTGGCCGCGGGGAGCGTCGCCGACCGCGCGCGCCGGTGCCGAGGTGCTGGCGGCCGGTGGCAACGCCGTCGACGCGGTCCTGGCGGCGACGTTCGCAGCCACCGTGGCCGAGCAGGCGGTGGCCTCCCTGGGAGGTGGCGGGTTCCTCATGGTCCGCCGCCCCGACGGCCAGGTGCACGTGCGCGACTCGTTCGTCGACACCCCGGGACGAGGGCTCCCGGTCGACGAGCTCGACCTGCACTTCCTCCCGATGGACGTCGTCTACCCGAGCACCGTGCAGACGTTCCACGTGGGCATGGGGTCGGTGGCGGTCCCGGGCCTGCTGGCCGGGATCCTCTCCGCCCACGACGAGTTCGCCCGGCTCCCATTGGCGTCCCTCGTCGCCCCTGCGCGCAGGTACGCCGCCGAGGGGGTCGTCATGGAGCCGGCCCAGGGGATCCTCACCGGCCTCATCCGGGAGCTCGTCGGGCTGTCCCCGGAGAGCCGGAAGCTGGTCGAGCGCGATGGGCGGTGGCTGGGGGCCGGGGACGCTGATCCGCAATCCCGACCTCGCGCGGTTCCTCGACGCGCTTGCCGACGGAACCGTCACCTCGATCCAGAGCACTGCGTTCGCCGCCCCCCTGCTGGCGGCAATGCGGCACGGTGGGCTGGTGACCGCCGCCGACCTGGACGGCTACGAGGTGCGCCACCGCAGCCCGATCGTCGCCGAGCGGTCCGGACACCAGTTCTTCACCAACCCGCCGCCGTCGTTCGGCGGCTCGATCATCGCCGACACCCTGGCGGTGGCCCCCGGCTTCGACCCCGAGGACGCGCGCGGGTGGATCGGGCTGGTCGAGACGCTCGTGGCGGCCACGCGCCACCGGCGCAGCGGGGCGACGGCGCCGCTGACCGCGACCGGCACCACGCACGCCAGTGCCGTCGACGCGGACGGCATGGTCGCCTCGATGACGACCTCCAACGGCGTCACCTCCGGCTTCGTGATCCCGGGCACCGGCATCCAGCTGAACAACATGCTCGGTGAGGCCGACCTCAACCCCGACGGGTTCCACGCGACGCCGCCTGGCCAGCGGATGGGGTCGATGATGAGCCCGTCGATCCTGGTCGCCCCGGACGGGGGTGTGCTCGCGCTGGGCACGGGCGGGTCGGAGCGGATCCGCTCGTCCATGGTCGAGGTCCTGATGCGCATGGTGGACGGCGGGCAGACGCTGGCGCAGGCCGTGTCGGCGGCGCGCGTCCACCCCGACGCCCGGGGGCTGCAGGTCGAGCCGATGCTGCCTGCCGAGGTGATCGATGGGCTGAGCGCCTGTGCGATCGGCCCGGTCAACGTGTGGCCGGCGCACAACCTGTTCTTCGGCGGGGTCAACGCCGTCCAGCGCACTCCCGATGGGTCCGTGGTGGCGGTGGCCGATGGTCGGCGCGGTGGGGGAGCGCTGGTCGTCGCGACCTGAGTGCGGACCTCGCCTCGCGGGTCGGCCACCGCACACGGGCTCAGGCCCAGTGCGGCGCCCTGTGGGACAGCACCCGCCACGAATGGCCCGGAACGGTCAGGAGGTCGGGCTCGTGGGCTGCGCCCTCGGACTGGACCTCGATCGTCGCCTCGGGCAGTTCGACCGGGAACACGGCAGGCTCGTCGGCGATGTTGAGCAGGGCGCAGATCCGTCGGCCCTGCGCCACTGGCTGGGGCCGTCTGCAGGGCAAGGGCGGTGTTGGTGACGTGCTCCACAGTGGGCCGGCCGTGGGTCATCCAGGGATGCCGGGTGCGCATCTCGATCAGTTGGCGGTGCAGGTGGTGGATCGGCCACCCCCACGGGGCCAGGCCGTCCGGGCGATCCGGGAACATGGGTCGCACGGCCTCGTCGCCGCCGAACTGGTCCTCCTTGATGCCGCGGAACGCCTGCTCGTCGCCGTAGTACACCGCCGGCGTCCCGGGCAGTGTGAACAGGGCGGCGATCGCGTGGCCGAAGTGGCGCTGGTCCTCGATGTTGCTGGCGATGCGTGTCGTGTCGTGGTTGCCGACGAAGGTCAGGGGTGGGTTCTGGGATGCGTACTCGGCCAGGCGCTCGATCTGCCAGGTGAGGTCGAAGTAGTTGGCCTCGTTCAACGAGCGCCACAGCGGGCGCCACAGCCCGTAGGCCGTCACCGCGTCGAGGGTGGTCTCGGCCAGGATCTGGGGCGGTTCGCCGTGGATGTACTCGCCGACGAACCACGCATCGGGATGCCGCTCGCGTACCCGGGCCAGCACCTCGCGCCAGAACTCGGGCGCGACCGCGTACGCGGCGTCCAGCCGCCACCCGTCAGCTCCCCGGGTGAGCCAGTGGTCCATCACGTGGACCACGTAGCCGAGGACCGCCGGGTCCTTGTGGTTCAGCGTGACGAGGTTGCCGTGGCCCTCGAACACGTCGTAGTGGGGTTCCCCGGCCTCGTGCGGCCAACGCAGGTCGAACCACTGCGCCGCCTGGGCGCCGGCTCCCTGGGGGTGCGGTCCAGCGGCCCTGGCGACCTGGAACATCGGATGGCCGTAGCCGACGTGGTTGAACACCCCGTCCAGCAGCACGCGCATGCCGCGGTCGTGGCATGCGCGGATGAGGTCGTCGAAGTCGCGCTCGTCACCGAGGCGGTGATCGATGTGCAGGTGGTCGGTCGTGTCGTAGCCGTGGGTCTCGGAGGCGAAGACCGGCCCGAGCTGCAGTCCGCGACAGCCCAGGTCGTGGGCGTAGTCCAACCAGTTGGTCAGGTGCCGCAGGCGATGCACCACACCGTGGGCCTGCCCCGTCTCCGGCTCGGCTCCCGAGAAGCCCAGGGGATAGACGTGCCACCACGTCAGCCCGTCGAGCCATGTCGCTCCCACGGGCACGAATCTACGCGACATCGGTGCCGATCGGCAGACCGGACTCGCCTGGAGCGCACGAATCGTCACCGAACGTGATCGTCCCCGGGCCTCAGGCGTCCGTGCGGGGGGCGTCGCGAGCCCTCGATGCCCGTCAATCCACAGGTATCGCACAAGTTGTGGATAAGTTCGCTTGACACTCACGGGACGGGCGCACACACTTGATTCCGTGAACCTGGCCCTGACCGAGATGAAGCGGGCGAAGCTGCGCTTCGGCCTGCTGACGGCCGCCGTGGCGCTCCTGGTGTTCCTCATCGTCTTCCTGTCCAGCCTGTCGGGGGCACTGCTGAGGTCGTTCACCGGCGCCCTGGAGTCCCTGCCCGCGGACGGCTTGGTGTACTCCGAGACTGCGCGGGCCAACGTCCAGGCCAGTCGACTGGATCCGGTCGTCACGGAGCAGGTCGCCGGAGTCGAGGGCGTGGCTGCGGTGGGGCCGTTGGCGGTGCTCTCGGCCAACGCCACCGTCAACGGCGCTCCCGACGAGCTCCAGGTGATCGGGGTGACACCCGGAAGCCCGAGCCAGCCCGAGGGCCTGCGCCAGGGGAGCTTCCCGCAGTCCCCCACCGAGGTCGCAGTCGACGCCAGCTCGGCCGAGGTCGCCCTCGGCGATGTCATCCGCGTGAACGGCTCGCAGACCGACCTGGTGGTCACCGGGATCCTGGTCGGAACCCAGTTCGGCACCGACACCGCCTGGATGACCACCGCCGGGTACGACGCCCTGCTCACAGAGCTCAATCCCGGCCTTGAGGCCGTTCCGATCAACGCGGTGGCCTTCACCGTCGATGAGGGCGCTGATCCGGCCGCGGTCGCCGCCCAGGTGCAGCAGGCCGTCGCCGGGACGCAGGCCCTCGATCGCAGCGCGGCCATCGACGCCATCCCGGGTGTCGAGTCCGTGAGCCAGACCTTCGGCCTGCTGGTGGGCATCACCTACGTCATCGGAGTTGTCGTCGTGGGCTTCTTCTTCCTGATCCTGACCGTCCAGAAGCTGCGGACCTTCACGCTGCTGCGCGCCTCAGGGGCCTCCACCCGCTCGCTGGCGGGGTCGGTGACCGGGCAGATCGCGGCCGTGATCCTCCTGGCCTCGGCGGTCGCCGTCGTGCTGGCCTGGGGAGCCCTGCAGGGCCTGTCGACGGGGCTTCCGGTCGACATCGACCCGCTGACCACCGGCGGGGTGGTCGCGGCCGTGCTGCTCGCCTCACTCGGCGCGGGCCTGCTGTCCGTGCGACGCATCGCCCGGATCGACCCGGCCACGGCAGCAGGTGCCCGATGAACCTGGCCGTCGCGGAGTTCCGCCGGGCGAAGGGTCGCTTCGCGTCCATCACAGCCGCGCTCTCGCTCATCGTCTTCCTCGTCCTGATCCTCGGCTCCCTCGGCGACGGGCTGTTCTTCGGGGGGACCGGCGCGATCCGATCCAGCACCGCCCAGGCCTACGCGTTCGCCTCGGACTCCGAGGGCTCGTTGATCCGCTCCCGCCTCCCGCTGGCCGCTGAGTCCGAGCTCGAGGCCACCCCCGGCGTGGAGCAGGCCACCGCGATCGGGGCGCTGATCACCACCAGCTCCAGCGTTCCCGGTGGGGCTGACCTGGTGGTCATGGGCTTCGTCCCCGAGGCCGATCCCGCCGGGGTCCCGGCAACGGTGCTCGAGGGTCGGCTGCCCAGCCCCGAGGATCCCTCCGGGGTCGCGGTTGACGTGGCCCTGGCTGACGCCGGGCTCGGCCTGGGCACCACGCTCGACGTCGGCGGTGTGAGCCAGACCGTGGTGGGCATCGTCGACGATGCGGGCTACCAGGGGCTGCCGACCGCGTGGACGTCGCTGGAGACCTACGCCGAGATGCGCACTGCGGTTCGGCCCGAGTTCGCCGGACAGCCGGTGGAGCCGTCCGTGTTCGGCCTGGCGCTGGCCGAGGGCGTGACCGCCGAGCAGGTCGTGCCGCCGGCCGGGATCGTCGTGGCCAGCACCGAGGAGACCTACCTGTCGATCCCGGGCACCCGCGAGCAGAAGTCCAGCCTCAACGCGATCATCTATGCGAGCCTGGCGGTGGCCGGCCTGGTCGTCGCCCTGTTCTTCGCCCTGGTGGTGCTCGAGAAGCGCGAGCTGTTCGCCGCCCTGAAGGCCCTGGGCGCCTCCACGGGCAAGCTCGGTGGAGGTGTCGTCCTCCAGGCCCTGGGAGCCACCGTGACCGCCGTGATCATCGGGGCGAGCGCGGCCTGGCTCATGGGCCAGCTGCTTCCGGACAACATCCCGTTCCTCTTCCGCCCCCAGACCCTGCTCTACTCCGCGTTCCTGACGGTGACCGCGGGGGTCGTGGGTGCCCTTCTGTCGCTTCGCCGTATCAGCCGGATCGATCCGGCCACCGCCCTAGGAGGCACCCTGTGACGACCGACGCCACGCACCAGCCCGCCGCGACGGGAACCGATGCCCCGCCGCCGATCCTCACGGTCGAGGCGGTGACCAAGACCTACGGGGAGGGCCACACGGCCGTCACCGCCGTGCACGAGGCCTCGATGCAGGTCGGCGAGGGGGAGTTCGTCGCCCTGCTGGGGCCCTCGGGCTCGGGCAAGACCACGCTGATCTCGATGATCGGTGGGTTGCTGACGCCGACGTCGGGGTCGGTCCAGGTGGGCGACGTGATGGTCAGCGACATGGACTCCAAGGCGCTGACGTCCTTCCGCGCTGAGCGGGTGGGCTTCGTGTTCCAGTCCGCGAACCTCGTGCCGTTCCTCACCGCTCGCGAGAACCTGCTGTGGGTGGCGGGCCTGCGCAAGGAGAGGGGTCGTTCGGCGCGAAAGGCGGCGGCCACCCGCGCCGACCAGCTCCTCGAGGAGCTGGGCCTGGCAGCACGGGCCGGCAACGTCCCGGAGAAGCTGTCCGGTGGAGAGCGCCAGAGGGTGGCCATCGGCCGTGCCCTCATGAACGACCCCGATCTGGTCCTCGTCGACGAGCCGACCGCCGCGCTGGACACCGCGATGGGCCGTCAGGTGGTGCAACTGCTGCGCCGGGAGATCAAGGACCGCGGCAAGACCGGGATCATGGTCACCCACGACCTGCGCATGGTCGAGTACACCGACCGGGTCTTCGAGATCACCGACGGGTACCTGGAGCTCGGCGGTGATCCGGTCGAGCGCGCGGCGGCCGGTCACGCAGTCGGCCACTGAGGTCGTCAACGCGGGTGCGCGCACCAGGCGGCGTCCCGGGGCGCGCCTGTTAGCCCGCAGATAGTGTCCCCGATACGCCACAATTGCTTCGGTTTGCCGCTCTCGTGGCCGATGATGCCACTATGCGTGTCCCTGCCCTGCGCCCGAAGGTCGCTGCCATGGCGCTCGCCGTCGGGCTGGCCTCGACATCCGTGGGCCTCGGCGCCCCGGCATCCGGTGCGGAGCCCGAGGTCTACCCGGTGCCTGCCGACGGCGTGTTCCGGATGCAGGGCTCCGGTTGGGGGCACGGGCGGGGGATGAGCCAGTGGGGCGCCCACCAGGCGGCGCTGTCGAGCGTGCCCTACCCCCAGATCCTGTCGTTCTACTACCCGGGGACCACGCTGGCGCCCATGCCCGACTCCCAGATCCGGGTCCTGCTCGCCTCGGACACCGGCCGGGACCTCGTGGTGCGGGCCACCCCGGGCCTCACCGTGCGGCAGGCCGGTGGGGAGGCGATCCAGCTCCCCGTGACGCCCAGCGGGTGCGCGTCCGAGGCCACCCGATGGCGGGTTCGGGCATCCGGGTCCCGACTCAGCCTTGCCGTGTACTGCGGACGCTGGACCACCGTCGACAAGGTGGCAGGTGACACCTTGGAGTTCGCGGTCCCCGACGGCCTCGTCGGGACGCAGAACGGATCCGTCCGCCGCGGGTACCGGGGCACGGTCACCGCCATCCGCACGGGCAGTCGCTCGGTCCAGGTCGTGAACACCCTGCCGATGGAGCTCTACCTGCGCCCGGTGGTCGCTGCCGAGGTGTCGCCCTCCTGGCCCGTTGAGGCCCTGCGCGCGCAGGCAGTGGCTGCCCGCAGCTACGCCGCCCACGGCAGCCTGGGTCGGGCCAAGCGGACCTTCGACGTGTACGACTCGACCCGCTCCCAGGCCTACCCGGGAGCCGTCTGGTACGACTCCTCCTGGCGCGTCGTCCGCACCCGGGAGCACCCGAGCACCGACGCCGCCATCGCCGACACGGCCGGCCAGCAGGTCACCGTCGCCGGGCTTCCGGCGCTCACCCAGTTCAGCTCGTCCAACGGCGGGGCCACGGCCGCCTCCCCGGTGCCCTACATGGTCGCGCAGGCCGACCCCTGGGACGCAGCTGCGACGAAGAACCCCCGACTGGTGTGGACCGACACCGTGACGGCCGCCCAGCTGCGGGCGCGCTGCCGCGGAGCGGGCGACATCTCGGCCGTCCGGGTGCTGGCTCGCGAGGGTGCCGGTCCATGGGGCGGGCGAATCGCGCAGGTGGAGATCGTGGGCGCGGACCGCACGTGCACGCTGGCCTCGGACTCGGCCATCCGCGCGACCTTCGGCGTGAACAGCAGCGTCCTGACCTTCACCGGCTGACGCGGGGTCGATCGCCTCAGGCCCGCGGGATCGGGTGGCCCTCCGAGGCCTGGACCACGACGAAGCCCTGGCCGGAGAGGGCCAGTTGGTAGGCCTCCCCGGACCCCCGGCCGATCATGGCGCTGGCCTTGGCCGTCTTGCGCACCCCGGACGTCAGCGACGTCGACCAGAGGACGGCCGCCTGCATGTCGACGTACGTCGGGACGTCGACGTTGAGCACCACCGGCGTGCCGTGCACGGTGATCGCCAGGGTGCCGGTGCCGGTGAACGTCGTGTTGAACAAACCCCCGCTCATCATCGAGGCGCCCTCGACCTTGTTGATGTCCCAGGTCAGTGAGCTCTCGAAGGCCAGGACATGGCTGCCCCCGATGGTCACCGACTCGTCCTCCAGGTGCAGCAGGAAGACCTCGTCGGCCTGGTCGGCGAGGAAGACGTCACCGTCGCCGCTGACCTTCATCAGGGCCATCCCCTCGCTGGTCAGGGCCTTCTTCATGAACTTGGCCATGCCGCCGCTGCCCTCGTAGGCGAAGTCGACGTTGCCCTGGTAGGCGACCATCGAGCCCTGCTTGGCGTAGAAGTACCCGCTGGTCCCCGACAGGCGGACCTTGAGCATCTTCTTGTTCTGCTTGGTGAAGCTGCCAGCCTCGGAGTCTGCCTCGGTGTTGTGGAACATGTCACTGCGCATGTATCAAGGCTAGGGCACGGTGCACCTGGCCCGCGAGCGGTCAGGCCCAGCCGGCGTCGGTCCCCGACGGTTCAGGGCAGTGGGCTGTCCGTGGTCGGCGCGGGGCGGTCCGCGCCGTCGCCGTGGCCCTCGTGCTCGTGGTGGTTGACGTGTTCCGGGCCCTCGTAGGGGTGCAGGTCGGGGTGCGGCACGGTGTGGTACTGGTGCAGCTCCTGCTCGCTGGGCAGCATCTGCTCGATGTCGTCGGCATTCTCCGCGTGCATCATGAGCCGCCCGGCCCACACGAGCAGGATCGTGACGGCTGTGAGGCTGGCGACCCAGCCCCACGGGTCCGGGAACGTCGTGAGCTTGAACGCGACGAAGCCCACGATGCCGGCCGCCGGCAGTGTGAAGATCCAGGCGATCACCATCTCGCCGATCTTTCGGCCGTTGAGGCCCGTCCCGGCGGCGGCGCCGGAGCCCATCACCGAGGAGGCCGCGGCCTGGGTGGTGGAGATCGGGACGCCGACATTGGTGGCCCCGAAGATGGCGGTGACCGCACCGATGTTCGCGGCGACCCCGGAGTTTGCGTTCAGCTTGGTGATGCGCAGGCCCATCGTCTCGATGATCTTCCACCCGCCCCACATGGTGCCCAGCGCGATCATGGAGTAGGCCGCGAGCTCGACCCACAGGGGGATCGAGGCGTCCTCCCCGAGGTAGCCGCCGGCGACGAGGGCGAAGGCGATCACGCCCATGGTCTTCTGGGCGTCGTTGGCCCCGTGGCCGAAGGACACCGCCGCCGCCGAGACGATCTGCAGCCACTTGAACGGCTTGGCGTCGTCCTTCCAGTGGGTCAGCTTCTGGAGCAGCCCGACCAGGAACATGGCCAGGAACGCCACGGTGAAGGCCACCAGCGGGGACAGCACGATCGCCAGCGCAGTCTTCTCGACGCTGCTCCACTTGATGACGTCGGTCCCGCCGGCGGACAGACCTGCCCCGATCAGGCCGCCGATCAGCGCGTGGCTGGAGGAGGACGGCATGCCGATCGACCACGTGAAGTAGTTCCAGAAGATCGCCCCGAGGAGGGCGCCGAACGCAACGCCGAGTCCGACGGGGACTCCGCCGGACTGCAGGCCGAGTTCCTCGACCTGCACGGTCTTGGCCACCGTGTTGGCCACCGCGGTGCCCACGATGAACAGTGCCGCGAAGTTGAAGAAGGCCGCCATGTAGACCGCATGGCGGGGCTTCATGGCGCGGGTCGCCACGACCGTGGAGGTCGAGTTGGCCGCGTCGTGGAACCCGTTGGTGAAGTCGAACAGCAGCGCCAGCAGGACGACACCGACGACAGCGACCAGGACCATGTCCATGGCGATCCCCATTCCGAGCTCGTGCAGGCCACTGCCTGCAGGCTCAGGCTAGGGCCACGTTCACCGGGGATTCATCCGGACGTCACCTCAGGTGGCACCTTCGAGGGATGTGTTCATGCACCGTTCATCTCCACGATGCCGCGTGTTGGCTCACGGCCGTCAGGCGAGTTGGGACACCGCGTGGATCGCCAGGCCCGCCAGGGCGCCGACGATGGTGCCGTTGATCCGGATGAACTGCAGGTCGCGACCCACGGCCAGCTCGATCCGCGCGGCGGTCTGCGGCCCGTCCCAACGCTGCACCGTGTCGGTGATGACGCTGGTCAGCTCCACCTTGTAGTCGGCCACGAGGCCCACCACCGTGTCGGTGATCCAGCCGTCGAGCTTCGCCTGCAGCTCGGGATCGGTCGCCAGGGTCTGGCCGAGCTGGGCAAGGGCACCCGACGCCCGGATCCGCAACTCGCTGTTCGGGTCGTCTGCGGCCTCCAGCACCACCCGCTGGGCGGTCTCCCAGATCCGGCTGACGGAGCGCTGCACGTCCGGGTGGTTGAACATGTCGACCTTGGCCCGCTCCACGCGCTCGCGGGTGCTGGGGTTGGTCCGCATGTCGTCGGCGAACTGCACCAGCATCCGGTCGATGGCGATCCGCACGTCATGCTGGGGATCGTCGCGGATGGCGGCCAGGAAGCGCACGAGCTCCAGGTGGATCTTGTCGCCGACGGCCGTGTCGACGAACTTCGGTGACCACGCGGGTGCCTGCTTGGTGACGACCTCGATGATCGATCGGCGATTGGCCACCACCCACGCGTAGGTGCGGTCGGCCAGGACGTCGACGATCCCCGTGTGCGCGCCGTCATCGACGATCTGGCCGAGCAGGTGGCCCAGGGCGGGGGAGACCTCGGTGCTCTCGACGCGATCGGCGATGACGCGCTCGATCATGGTGCGCATCTGCTCGTCGTCGAGGACCGCGATCAGGCCGCGCAGCGCCCGGCCCAGCTCGCCGGCCACCCGGGCTGCGTGGTCGGGGTCCGCCAGCCACTCACCTCCGCGGCGGGTGACCTCGGCACCGGTGACCTTCTCGCGGACGACCTCGTCGGTCAGGAAGTGGGTGCCGACGAACTCGCCGAGCGTGGCGCCCATCTGGTCCTTGCGGGTGGGGATGATCGCGGTGTGCGGGATGGGCAGGCCCAGGGGGTGGCGGAAGAGCGCGGTGACGGCGAACCAGTCGGCCAGGGCGCCGACCATCGCCGCCTCTGCACCGGCCTGGACGTAGCCCAGCCAGCCGTCCGGGTTCGTCCCGACGGTCACGAGGGTGGCGACGTAGATCAGGGCGGCCAGGCCGAAGAGCCCGGTGGCCAGTGCCTTCATCCGGCGCAGCCCGGAGCGGCGGGCCTCGTCGGACCCGCCCCACGGGCTCACCGGCGTGGGCGGGGGTGCATCGGCCGTCGTGGTTGCCGTGCTCATGACGCCTCCATGGGTGTGCTCGGCTTGCGAGTCTAGACGCGCCCGCGGGCCACCCCGGCTGGCCGTCGTGGGGTCCTCGGGGACCGGGTCTCAGCCGAGCAGCCGGCGGGCAACCTCGCGATGGAAGTCGACGGACAGGGCCAGGTCGGCGACGTGGATGCGCTCGTCGCGGTTGTGGTAGCCGGCCTCGACGACCTCGGGCGGGGTCGTGCCGAACGGGCTGAAGCCGTAGGCCACGGTCCCGAAGTCGCGCCGCAGGTACACCGAGTCGGTGAATCCCGTGCACAGCACCGGGAGCACCTGGGCGCCCAGCTGCTCCTCGACGAGGTCCCGGCAGATGTCCCAGAGGGGGCCCTGCGCTGGGGAGGAGTTCCCCGGGACCGACGCCACCGGCTGGCTGAGCTCCAGGTCGGCGCCCGGGCCCACACGAGCCCGCACCTCGTCGAGCACCTCGGCATCGGTCGTGCCGGGCAGGATGCGGCAGTCGAGGCCGACTCCGGCCCGGGCGGGGATCACGTTGGCGGCGGCCGAGCCGTGCAGGAGGGTTGGGGCCATCGTGGTCCCGGACAGTGCGGGCAGCAGGTGGGCGAGCATCGGGTGCATCGCGCTGGCGCGGCGCAGCGCCTCCTGGACCCCCAGGCGATCGACCGCGCCTGCGCCCAGGAGCGCGTCGAGCGTCGTGCGGGTGGAGGGGTGGTCGCGCGGCTCGGGAAGGCCGAGGCCGACCGCGGCCAGCACCTGGGCCAGCCGTGGCATCGGACTCGAGCCGATGCTCGGCATCGAGGCGTGGCCCGCCTCACCGACTGCGTCGACCCGGACCGGGCACGTGCCCTTCTCGCCGATGGCGAACTCGGCCATGAGCCGGCCGTCGGCGAGGCGGTACGGCAGCCCGCCGCCCTCGTTGAGGGCGAAGTCCACCGCGAGGTCCGGCCGGTTCGGGCGTCAGCCAGTTCATCCCGACACCGGCTGATCCGTCCTCCTCGTCGGAGGCGATGATCAGCAGGAGGTCGCCGCCCGGGACGAACCCCTCCCGGGCCAGGGAGACCAGCGCGACCGCGCGCGCGGCCACCTCGTTCTTCATGTCCAGGGCGCCGCGCCCCCACAGGTACCCGGCGTCGTCGAGGACCGCCGCGAACGGCGGGTGGGTCCAGTCGCGGGCGTCGGCGGGCACCACGTCGCTGTGCCCGACGAACGCCAGGCTCGGACCGTTCCCGGAGCCGGGAAGCCGGGCGATCAGGTTCTGGCGGGCCGGGTCCGGTCCGGCCAGCTCGACTGCGACCCCGGCGGTGCCGAGGTAGGCGGCCAGGACCTCGGCGACCGCCGTCTCGTTGCCGTTCGTCGAATCGACGCGCAGCAGGGCGCGGGTGAGCTCGACGACCTCCGCCTCGAACGCGCCGTGGTCGCGGTCAGCCATGCGCGCAGCTCAGGCGTTGCGCTCGAACATGCCCGCGACCGCGGCGATCCCCAGGACCGACCGGGCGGCGTACTCCGAGCGCCACAGCCCGCCGTGGCACGCGCCGTCCACGAACAGCTGCATCGGGTGCGCGATGGGCACCGCGGGGTTCGCGGTTGAGGCCGGGTTGCACAGGTCGTGGACCAGCAGAGCGGCCATGATGGCGTTGGAGGTGTCGGGCTCGAAGATCTCCAGGCCGAACCGTCCGGCGCCCGCGTACGCCGCAGCCAGCGCCTTGTTCTTGACCACGGACTTCGTCCGCGTGCTCGGGGCGACGTTGAGCGACACCCGGACGCCGTCCTCGCGGGCGACCATCGCGCGCCAGCGCTGCAGGCGCTTGGCCAGCAGGTAGTTGGGTCCCTGCTGTCCGACCAGGCAGTCGCAGATGCCGTACTCGACGCCCGTGGACGTGAACACCGTGTCGGGGTAGTTCCTCTCGAACTGCCCGGCCAGGCGCATCGGGGAGCGGGCGTAGCGCCAGACGCCGGCCGAGCGCCAGCGACGCCGGGACTCCTCGACGGCCTCGATCGGCGCGGCGAACACGTCGGTGGGTGTGGCCAGCCAGGCCAGCATGACGTCATGGCCGCCGCGGACCAGGTCCATGCTGATCGCGTCGATGGCCAGGGACACCCGGACGTGCAGCGGGCCGTCGGCGTAGACGTAGTTGCCCACCGTCAGGGGCCGGCCGATTCCCGCCAGCCAGGTGCGGACCTCGGGTGCCTGGGTCAGCAGGTCCGCCCCCGCGACCGCTGCGAGGGCGGCACCCTCCAGCTGGGTCCGATCCGGCCCGTCGATGGGGACCGGAACCATCAGCCTCCCGGCCCGACCCTCGGCGTCGGCGATGACCCGCCGCCAGAGCTCCGGCCGGGGCAGGTCGACCGCCCAGACCGTGGCACCCCAGTCCAGCAGGCACGACAGCGGGCCCATCTCGGCCCCAGCGCCGAGGACCGCGAAGTCCACCCCGGTGAGGTCCAGCCACTCCGGGTGGGCCATCACCGCCTCCAGGGCGTGGGCGAAGCTCGGCTCCACGATCCCGTTGGCGACCCAGACGTCGAGCTGGTGGCGCAGGTCCGGACCGGTGAGCCTGCGTCCGTGGTAGGGGATCACCAGGTCGGGGACGCCCCGGCCCGTGCCGACCACCTCGGCGGTGGCGAACCGCGGTTCGGTGCAGGTCGCGAAGGCCTCGAGGACGTCGGTGGCCCGCCCATCGCGGGTGAACTGGAACTGCCGGTACAGGCTGTCGAGCCCATCACGGCTCATCGTCACCGAACCGCCAGCGGCCTTGAGGCCGGAGACCACCAGGTCGCGGGCCGGGGCCATGTAGCCCTTGCGCCAGTTCTCGGTGCCCTCGATCAGTTCGGCCAGCTCGGCGTCGGTGGCGCGTGCGGCATCGGCGAAGACCGTGCGCCCGGTGCCCATGGACGACTGCTCGCCCCTGGTGATCGGGAAGTCGATGCCGCGCTGCGGGTCGAACTCAGGCATGCGGTCCTCCAGATCCGGTCGTCCTCGTCGGTCGATCGCTGCCGGGTCGGGTCATCCCCGACCGTCGATCGCCCTCTGGTAGACGTCGACGGTGATCCGGGCGATCTTGTCCCAGCCGAACTCGTCGACGGCGCGCTGGCGGCCGGCCACACCCATCGCTGCGGCTCGGGCCGGATCGGACATCACCTTCGTGAGGGCGTCGGCCACGCCGGTCTCGAAGCCGACCGGGTCGGACTCGTCGTAGTGCACGAGGTGTCCGGTCTCGCCCTCCACGACGACCTCGGGGATGCCCCCGACGTCACTGGCCACGACAGCCGTCTCGCACGCCATCGCCTCGAGGTTCACGATGCCCAGCGGCTCGTACACCGAGGGGCAGGCGAACACGCCCGCGTGGGTCAGTGCCTGGACCAGGTGCGCCCGGCTGAGGTGCTCGTTCACCCAGATCATGTTGGCCGGCCCCTTGCTCGCCCGAAGGGCGGCCACGCCGGCCTCCACCTCGGCCCCGAGCTCGGGGGTGTCCGGGGACGACGCGATCAGGACCAGGGGGATGTCCGGGTCCATCTGGGCGGCAGCCTTCAGCAGGTGCGCGATGCCCTTCTGGCGGGTGATCCGGCCCACGAACAGCACGTACGGGCGGCTCGGGTCGATCCCGACCGACTCGATCAGGTCGGTGTTGCCGTCAGGCTGGTAGAGCGCGGTGTCGATCCCGTTGTGGACCACGTCGACCTTCGCCGGGTCCACGTTCGGGTAGGACTCCAGCACGTCGCCGCGCATCCCGTGGCTGACGGCGATGATCCGGTCCGCGCCCTCGTAGGCGGTCCTCTCCACCCACGACGACAGCCGGTAGCCCCCGCCGAGCTGCTCGGCCTTCCACGGCCGCTTGGGCTCCAGGGAGTGCGCCGAGATGACGTGCGGCACATCGAGGTAGATGCCTCCCGTGTGCCCGGCGAAGTTGGCGTACCAGGTGTGCGAGTGCAGCAGCTCCACCCCCTCGCTGGCGGCCACCATCGCCAGGGAGATCCCCATCGTCTGCAGCGAGGCGTTGGCCCCGGCCAGGGTCTCGGGCACCTGGTGGGCGTTGGCATCGGTCCGGGGCGCCCCCCAGCACTGCACGTCGACATCGATGAGCTTGCGCAGCTCGCGTGCCAGGTACTCGACGTGAACGCCGGCACCGCCGTAGGCCTCCGGGGGCCATTCCCTTGTCAGCAATCCGATTCTCATGCTCGGCAGCCTAGGTCCGGGCACCGTGCGGATGCGCGCTGCCCGGACGCCGAAGACGCCCCGGACCGACCCGCCCGCCGCGCCTTGCGGGGGCTCCGGTGACTACCGTGGCTGTCATGCCACAGCCACGCGTCCTTGGAATCGTCCTCGCCGGTGGAGAGGGCAAGCGGCTCATGCCCCTGACCGCCGATCGTGCCAAGCCGGCCGTCCCGTTCGGCGGCTCCTACCGGCTCATCGACTTCGTCCTGAGCAACCTGGTGAACGCCGGGTTCGCCCGGATCGCGGTGCTCACGCAGTACAAGTCGCACTCCCTGGACCGGCACGTCACCCAGACCTGGGCCATGCCCGCGATCCTCGGCGACTACGTCACGGCAGTCCCCGCCCAACAGCGGCTCGGCCCGCGCTGGTACACCGGCTCGGCCGACGCGATCTACCAGAGCATGAACCTGATCGAGGACGAGAACCCGGACTACCTGCTGGTCTTCGGCGCGGACAACATCTACCGGATGGACCCGCAGCAGATGCTCGACCAGCACATCGACACCGGCGCGGCCGTGACCGTGGCCGGCATCCGCAAGCCCCGGTCGGAGGCCTCCGAGTTCGGCGTCATCGAGCAGGCCGCGGACTCGACCAAGATCACCGCGTTCCACGAGAAGCCGGCCGACCCGCCGGCAGTCCCGGGGTCACCGGACGAGTCGTTCATCTCGATGGGCAACTACATCTTCACGCGCGAGTGGCTTGTCGACACCCTGCGTGCCGACGCCGCTGATGACGCCTCCGTGCACGACATGGGCGGCAACATCATCCCCGCGCTGACCGAGCAGGGCCTGGCCCACGTCTACGACTTCGGCACCAACGAGATCCCCGGGCAGACCGACCGCGACCGCGCCTACTGGAAGGACGTCGGGTCGATCGATGCCTACCACGAGGCCCACATGGACCTCGTCTAGCGTGCACCCGATCTTCAACCTGTACAACCGCGAGTGGCCGATCATCACGTCGTCGCTCGGATCACCACCGCCGGCGAAGTTCGTCGAGGGTGGCAACGCCCACGAGTCGATCATCGGCGCCGGATCGGTCATCGCCGGTGGCCACGTGCGTTCCTCAGTGCTCTCCCAGGATGTCCGCGTCCTGCAGGGCGCCTACGTCGAAGGTGCGGTGCTGATGCCGGGTGTGCGGATCGGTCGTGGTGCCGTCGTGCGCAACACGATCCTGGACAAGAACGTGGTGGTCCCCGACGGCGCCCAGGTGGGCGTGCACCTCGACGCCGACCGTGAGCGGTTCACGGTGTCCGAGCACGGCATCGTCGCCGTCGGCAAGGGCATCACGATCTAGGTCATCCCGCTCGATCGGTGGGGCGCGGCGGGCTGCTACTTCTTGAAGGCCTTGCACTTGGACTGCAGATGGGCGGCGGCGTCCTCACGGGCCTTCTTCCGGGATCGTCGCGCGGGACCGTCCCACCCGCAGTCGCAGCGCGCCTGCGTGAAGTTGCCCTTGTCGACCAGGTGCAAGGGGGTGTCGCCCTTGCCGTCCTTCCCCATGACCTACCACCTCCGTTGCCCGCACCCTACGCGCCGCAGATGAACGAGTAGCCTTGGGTCATGTCGACGAGCACATGGACAGTCACCGGGATGACCTGCGGGCACTGCGTGAAGGCGGTCACCGAGGAGGTGTCGGCCATCGCGGGCGTCGAGTCCGTCGAGGTCGACCTCGAGACCGGCGCCGTGACCGTGGCCGCTGCCACGGACCCCACCCGCGAGCAGATGGCGGCCGCGGTGGACGAAGCCGGATACGCGCTGGCCTGACGTGTCCGCGATCGAGGTCGTCGAGGTCAGCGCCCGTGACGGGCTGCAGAACGACCCGGCCCGCCTGAGCACCGAGCAGAAGGTCGAGCTCATCGCGCGCTGTGCCGCGGCTGGCCTGCGTCGGGCGGAGATCGCCTCGTTCGTGAACCCGAAGCTCGTGCCCCAGATGGCCGATGGGGAGGCCGTCGTGGCCGGCGTCCGCGCGAGGGTGGCGGGCCCGGCCTCGTGGATCGGGCTGGTCCTCAACACCCGGGGGTTCCATCGGGCAGCGGCGGCGGGCGTCGATGAGGTCAACTGCGTGGTGAGCGTCACTGACGAGTTCTCCCAGGCCAACCAGGCGATGACCTCGGACCAGGCGATCGCCGTCGTGGCTGAGGTCGTGCCCCTGGCGCGGGCGGCAGGGATCATCCCCACCGTCACCCTGTCCGTGGCGTTCGGCTGCCCGTTCTCCGGCGAGGTGCCGCTGGACCGGGTGCGCCGGGTCGTCGAGCAGGTCTGCGCGACAGGTGTCGAGGAGGTCGCGATCGCCGACACCATCGGGGTCGCGGTGCCCAGGGACGTGTCCGAACGTGTGGCCGCGGTGCGTGGACTCATCGGCGACCTGCGGCTGCGCGCGCACTTCCACAACACCCGCAACACCGGGTACGCCAACGCCCTGGCCGCCGCCGATGCCGGGGTCAGCGTCCTGGACGCCAGCCTCGGCGGGATCGGCGGCTGCCCCTTCGCCCCGCGCGCGACGGGCAACATCGCCACCGAGGACCTGGTCTACGCCCTGCACCGCAGCGGGTACCGCACCGGCGTGGACCTCGATGCGGCCATCGGGGCCAGCCAGTGGCTGGGAGCCGAGCTGGGCCGGGACCTGCCCGCCTACCTGCCGCGGGCCGGAGGGTTCCCGACCCGCTGACGGCTGTGAACCGCGTCACATTCGTCCGTTTCCATAGGCGGATCGGCGGGCCGGGCACGGACTCGTCAGGGTGAGTTCACCCTCCGTTCATGTACGCCCCCCCTGCGCGTCGAAATGGGTGCCTACGGTGCGACCCGTGAGTACACACCTCGCACCTACCCTGACGAAGAAGAGGTCCACCATGGGCAACACCCGAATCCGGATGGCAGCCGCGCTGGCCGTCCCCACCCTGTTCCTCGCCGCCTGCGGCGGGCAGGACAGCTCGACCACCGACGGCGCCAGCGGAGCTGTCGAGGACAAGTTCGGCACCGTCCGCGTCGACGGCTCGTCCACGGTTGCCCCGCTGAGCGCGGCGGCCAAGGAGCTCTTCAACGCCACGCCTGAGGGCGAGGGCATCGACATCACGGTCGGCCAGTCCGGGACCGGCGGCGGCTTCCAGAAGTTCTGCGCCGGTGAGACCGACATCTCCGACGCGTCCCGTCCCATCAAGGATGAGGAGGCCGCGACGTGCGCCGAGGCGGGTATCGAGTACGCCGAGATCGCCGTGGCCAACGACGCCCTCACGGTCATCGTGAACAAGGAGAACGACTGGGCCAAGTGCCTGACCGTCGAGGAGCTCAACAAGATGTGGGCGCCGGAGGCCGAGGAGACGATCACCAACTGGAACCAGATCCGCGACGGCTTCCCGGACGTGCCGCTCGAGCTGTTCGGCGCGGGCACCGACTCGGGCACCTTCGACTACTTCACCGACGTGATCAACGGTGAGGAGGGCGCCTCGCGCACGGACTACACGCCCAGCGAGGACGACAACATCACCGTCACCGGGGTCGAGGGCACCAAGGGCGCCCTGGGCTACCTCGGGTTCTCCTACTTCGAGGAGAACGCCGACAAGCTGATCGCTGTCGAGATCGACGGCGGCAACGGCTGCGTCGCCCCGACCCTCGAGACCGCGTCCGACGGCAGCTACACCCCGCTGTCCCGGCCCCTGTTCATCTACCCGTCGAAGGCGTCGATGGCCCGCCCCGAGGTGGCCTCCTTCGTGGAGTTCTACGTGACGAACGACGCTGAGATCACTGAGAAGGCGCTGTTCGTCCCGCTGAACGAGGAGCAGGTGGCCGCCGCCGAGGCAGCACTGGCCACCCTTCAGTAGGGTCCTGTCAAGACACCCCACGTGACGTGACAGGGAGAGGCAGATCGTGAGCATCGACCAGGTCGGGGGCCCGCCGGTGGCGGGTCCCCGACCCGTGGGTCCGCCGGAGGGGTTCTCCCTGAAGAGCACCAACCGGAGGCTGGGCGAGAAGGTCATCATCGCCAGCATCTTCGTGTGCGCAGCGCTGTCGGTGCTCATCACGATCGGCATCGGCATCGCGCTCATCGTGCCCGCGCTGGAGTTCTTCCAGGTGGTGTCGGTCCGGGAGTTCCTGACCGGCACCAAGTGGGCTCCCCGGTTCGAGCCGCCGTCCTACGGCGTGCTGCCACTGGTGATGGGCACGCTGTGGACCACCGGGATCGCCCTTCTCGTGGCGGTCCCGTTCGGCCTGGGGGCGGCGGTCTACCTCGCCGAGTACGCCAAGGACGGCACCCGCCGGCGACTCAAGCCGATGCTCGAGCTGCTGGCCGGCATCCCCTCGGTCGTCTACGGCTTCTTCGCCCTGGAGTTCATGACCAAGGTGGTCCTGCAGGGGTGGCTGGACCTGCCGGTCGGCACCTTCAACGTCCTGTCCGCCGGCATCGTCCTGGGCGTCATGATCATCCCGACCATCGCCTCCCTGTCCGAGGATGCCCTGTCGGCGGTCCCACTGGCCATCCGGCAGGGGTCCCTGGCGCTCGGGGCCAACCGCATGCAGACGACCCTGCGGGTCGTGTTCCCCGCGGCGATCTCCGGCATCTCGGCAGCCATCGTCCTGGGCCTGTCCCGAGGCCTGGGTGAGACGATGATCGTCGCCCTTGCCGCCGGGCAGAAGCCCACGATGGTGACCAGTCCGTTCGAGGGCGGCCAGACGATGACCGGGTTCATCGCCAACGCGGCACTCGGTGATTCCCGGGTGGGGTCGATCGAGTACAACACATTGTTCGCCGTGGGCCTGCTGCTGTTCCTCTTCACCCTGGTGGTCAACATGATCAGCATCCGGTTGGTCCGCAAGTTCCGGGAGGCCTACTGATGCCCGCACCCACTGCGAAGTACAGCTCCGAGGTGAGCCTTGCGGGTCGTCGGGCCAGCAACAGCGACACCAACAAGAAGTCACTGGTATTCCTGGGCATCCTGTGGTTCAGCCTGCTGGTGGCCTTCGGCTTCCTCGTCGTCCTGCTGGTCACCACCTTCCTGGACGGCATCGGCCGCTACGACATGCGGCTCTTCACGAACTACAACAACACGACCCCCGAGGACGCCGGGGCCCGCGCAGGCATCCTCGGGTCGATCATGGTCATCGCGTTCACGGCGCTCATGGCGATCCCCATCGGGATCGGTGCCGCGCTGTACCTCGAGGAGTTCTCGAACCGTGACCGCTGGTACAACCGGCTGTTCGAGCTGAACATCCAGAACCTCTCCGCAGTCCCGGCCATCCTCTACGGCCTGCTCACCCTCGGCCTGATGGCGGCGGTCGGGTTCAGCCAGACCGACATCGTCTTCGGTGGCGCCCTGGCCCTGGCCCTGCTCATCCTGCCGGTGATCATCATCACGACCCGTGAGGCCCTGCGCGCGGTACCCCAGGAGATCCGGGACGGGTCGCTGGCGCTGGGGGCGACCCAGTGGCAGACCGCGTGGAAGCAGACCCTGCCGGCGGCCACACCCGGCATCGCGACCGGGACGATCCTGGCGCTGTCCCGGGCCATGGGCGAGGCGGCCCCCCTTCTGCTGCTGGGTGTGGCGGTGTACATCTCCTTCGACCCCAACGGCCTGCTGTCGCAGTTCACGACGCTGCCGATCCAGATCTTCAACTGGACCAGCGCCCCGCAGGAGGAGTTCAAGACCCTGGCTGCGGCCACGAGCATCCTGCTGCTGGCCATCCTGTTGGCGATGAACGGCATCGCCATCTACATCCGCAACAAGTTCGCCAAGCGCTGGTGAGGACGACATGAACGCTGAGACCCACGTCGACGTAGCGGGCACCGAGCTGCCCGGCGATCATCCCCCGATCCTGGGCATCAAGGACCTCGACGTCTACTACGGCGACTTCTGGGCGGTGCGCAAGGTCGACATGACGATCCGCGCCAACGAGATCACGGCATTCATCGGCCCCTCGGGTTGTGGCAAGTCGACGGCCCTTCGGTGCATCAACAGGACCAACGACCTGGTGCCCAGCGCCCGGGTGGAGGGCCAGATCCTCTACCACGGCCAGGACCTGTACGGACCGGATGTCGACCCGATCGAGGTTCGCCGCCGGGTGGGCATGGTGTTCCAGAAGCCCAATCCGTTCCCCAAGTCGATCTACGACAACATCGCCTATGGGCCCAAGGTCAACGGCTGGAAGCTGAAGAAGGCCGAGGAGAAGGACATGGTCGAGCAGGCCCTGACCCGGGCCGGGCTCTGGAACGAGGTCAAGCACAAGCTCGACCAGTCCGGCTTCGCGCTCTCCGGTGGCCAGCAGCAGCGGCTGTGCATCGCCCGGGCCATCGCCAACAAGCCCGAGATCCTGCTGATGGACGAGCCGTGCGCCTCCCTGGACCCGATCGCCACCGCGCTGATCGAGGACCTGATGGCCGAGCTGGTCACCGACTACACCGTCATCATCGTCACGCACAACATGCAGCAGGCGGCCCGGGTCTCCAACCGGACGGCGTTCTTCACCGCCGAGGTGGAGCCCGACACCAACACCCGCTACGGCACGCTGGTGGAGATGGACGACACGGCCAAGATCTTCACCAACCCGTCGGACTCCCGCACAGAGGACTACATCTCCGGCCGCTTCGGCTGATCGAGCCCCGCCAAGATCGCGATTTCGTCCAAGAACCAGGCGTGTTGAGCGCCCAGGAGTTGGATGAAACCGGCGGAGGCGGCGCGAACTTGGATCGAAATCGCAGAGGGGCCCTGGGGGCGGGGGCGGGGCGTCAGTTGTGCGTGGGGGGGAGGTCGTGCTGCTCCGCGGCTACCGTGCGCACGGTCTGGTCGGTGGGGCGGTTGAGCCATGTGCGGTGGAACACGTAGAAGCTCCCCGGCGCCACGCGGTGCAGGAACTTCGGCCCACCCGCCGCTGCGCGCAGGGCCTCGAGCTGGCTGGGGATCACGGGTCGGTGGGAGCACACGACGGTCGGCCAGGGCTGGTTGAACAGCTCGACGGTGCGACTGAGACCCGGCCCCGGGTCAGCGAGGAAGTCGTCCTCACTGATCGTGGGTTCCAGGCGGATGCCCGACCCGAGTGCCGCAGCTGCCGGGCGCAGGGTGGCCAGGCAGCGTTCAGCGACGGACGAATGCAGGTGCCGGATCCCGAAGGCCTCCAGCAGGGGGATGAGCCGGGTCGCCTCCCACTCGCCATGGGCGAGCAGGCCCCGGGCCGGGTCCGAACGCTCGCGCCCGGTGCGCTGGGACCAGTCGATCCGCTTCTCGGCGCTGGTGTGGCGCAGCAGCACGAAGGGGATCGTGGGTGGGGTCCTGGTGGCCAGGGCGATCAGCTGGCCGTCGCGCGGGTACGTCATGACCGCTGCGGCGTCCTTGGGACGCAGCCAGCGCAGCCGATCGACCTCCTTGTTCTCCGCGAACTCACCCCGCACGACACTGGCCCGCCAGTACTCGACGGTCTTGGGGATCCCATCGACCCGGTAGCGCTGGGTGGGCAGCGGGACGTCCAGCACGGCGCACGAAGCCGGTCTCCTCCACGGTCTCGCGGACGGCGGCCTCGATGGAGTGCTCGCCGGGATCGAGCTTGCCCTTGGGCAGCGACCAGTCCCGTCGGCGGCGCCGGTGGATCACGGCCACCTCGAGGTCCTTGCCCACGCCCCGGGTCAGCACGACCCCGGCGGCGCGGATCACCTCGCGCGATGGACTGGACATGGCTGCTAGCCGAGCTGCGTCTGCTTGCGCAGGCCCCGGACCGCGGGCCACTGCTCCTTCATCCGGATGCGCGCGATCAGCTCGCACTCCACCTCGTAGGCGTGCAGCAGGCCCAGCGACAACCCGGTGGGACCGTCGAAGTGCTCGGCGAGCTCCCGACACGTCTCCTGCGCGATCGACGCGTCCTGGTGCTCTCCGAGCTGCTCGGTGACGTTGCTCAGGGAGGAGGCCAATCCCTTGGCCGGGGCGCCGAAGACAGGCACCAGCGCCTCGGCGGCGTACCGCGCCCGCTTCGCGGTGATCCGGGTCTCGTGCCACTCGTCGGCGGGTCCATCGAGGGTCAGGGCCTTGACCTCGCGGGCGAGCTTGCGCCACGCCTTGTCGAACAGCGGCGGCAGTGCCTCGCGCGCTGGTGCGGCCGCAGCCTCGGTCAGCTGTGGGTCCGCGGCCGCCTCGACCAGGGCGTCGAGGAGGGCGAGGTGGCGCTCGGAGCGCATGGCCTCCAGGGCTTCGACCCGTCCGGCGTCGACCTTGGCCTGCATGAGGGGGTCGACATGGGAGTGGATCCGTGCGGCGTCGACCTCGTCGAGCTCGTCGGCGTGGGCGTCCAGCCGGGCGAGCAGGACCTCCGAATCGCGGCTCAGGCCCAGTTCGGAGGCGGCCCAGCCAAGCTCGTCGCGCAGGTGGCGGGACCAGGCCGGGTCCACGAGCGGGGAGAACACCCGAAGGCCGCTGCGCAGCCGGCGGGCTGCGACACGCATCTGGTGCACCGAGTCCGGCAGGTCGCGCCGGACCCGGATGTCCTGCAGCAGGAAGCGGCGCACGTGGGTGAGCAGGTGGGCATGCACGGCGTCCCCGGCGGGGTCGTCGGGGGAGACCGGCGAGGGCTCGAGCACGTCGGCCGGAGCCTTGGCGGCCGGTCCCAGGGCGCTGCTGAGCTTGGTGGTGGTGGTGGGGATGGCGCCGTGGGCCTTGAGCAGCTCGGTCACCGGGTCCAGCGCCCCGGGGTCGGCACCGAGGGACCGGATCTCCAGCTCCCGGAACCGTCCGGCCACGACGTCGCCGTCCATGATCGACACGACGTCATCGACCAGCTCCGCGACGGGTCGGTCCTCGGCGTCGAAGAGGACCTGCGAGGTCCTGTGGGTGTGCAGCGTGGTCACGGGGACCAGCGGGTTCCGCCGCACCAGGGCGGTCACCACGTCGGCCATCTCGGCCGGGACCGCACCCGGCTCGCCGGCATCCAGCGGGAGGCGCATCTCAGCGTCCGCGGCCTGCCCGCCCTCGCCGGGCAGCGTGAGATGCCACCCCTCGTCCTCGCCGCCGGCGCGGCGGCGCAGCGTCGCCCCCCAGCGGATCAGGCGCAGGTCGGCGGTGTCGTGGTAGACCGCGTGCACCTCCACCGGAGCCCGGCGCTCGACCCGGGCGATCCCGGTGTCGACGGTCGTGCCGGCCAGCCCGGGGACGCGCCCCACGAGGTCGGGCATGCGGAACAGGGCATGGACGCGCAGCTTGTGCTCGACAGCCGCATCGGTGGAGGGGGACTCGCTCACTTCAGCCTTTCGGAGTGCATTTCCGGACCAACGGGGTGAAGCATGCCACCCGAAGGTGAACGGATCTCAGCCCGTCGTCCGGCGTGGACGTGCGGCCCGGACCCCGATCATGTGCTCCTGGAGGTCGCGGCAGGGCCGGCCGTCATCGTCCGTGGTGTGCGGGGTCCAACTGCCGTCGGGCTGGCCGATCCAGGCCTTGGTGGTGTCCTCGAACCCCATGTCGATGAGCGTCGATACCTGGGCGGCGTGCTCGGCGCCGAGCCGGACGAGCACCTCGACGCGGCGGTCGAGGTTGCGGTGCATGAGGTCCGCCGAGCCGATCCACGTCTCGGTCTCGCCGCCGTTGGCGAACTCGTAGGCCCGGCTGTGCTCCAGGAACCGGCCCAGCACCGAGTGCACGCGGATGTTCTCGCTCAGGCCCGGCACCCCCGGACGCACCGCGCAGATGCCGCGCACCCAGATGTCGACCGGGACCCCCTCCTGGGACGCCCGGTACAGCGCGTCGATGATCCCCTCGTCGACGATCGAGTTGCACTTGAACCGGACCCGGGCGGGGCGCCCGGCCCGGTGGTGGGCGACCTCCCGCTCGATCCGCTCGACCAGGCCGGTGCGGATCGAGTGGGGTGCCACGAGCAGCCGCTTGTAGGTGGTGTTCATCGAGTAGCCGGACAGGACGTTGAACACGTTGGAGACGTCCTCGCCGACGGCGGGGTCGGTGGTGAGCAGGCCCATGTCCTCGTACAGCCGCGCGGTCTTGGGGTGGTAGTTGCCGGTACCGATGTGCACGTAGCGACGCAGCCTCTCGCCGTCGTCGCGCACGACCATGCTCAGCTTGCAGTGGGTCTTCAGTCCCACCAGGCCGTAGACCACGTGCACGCCCTGCCGCTCCAGCTTGCGGGCCCAGGAGATGTTCGCGCGCTCGTCGAAGCGGGCCTTGATCTCCACCAGGGCCAGGACCTGCTTGCCCGCTTGTGCGGCGTCGATCAGCGCGTCGACGATGGGGGAGTCCCCCGAGGTGCGGTACAGCGTCTGCTTGATGGCCAGGACCTTGGGGTCGGCGGCGGCCTGCTCGAGGAAGCGCTGGACGCTGGTGGAGAAGCTGTCGTAGGGGTGGTGCAGCAGCACGTCGTGGTCGCGCATCGCCTCGAGGACGTCCGGGGGTGCGGCGGTCTCCACGTCGGAGAGCTGTGGGCTGGTCTTGGGCAGGAACTTGGCCTCCTGCAGGTCCTCGCGGTCCAGGCCGACGATCGTCCACAGCCCGGTCAGGTCCAGCGGCCCGGGGAGCGAGAACACCTCCTCCTCGGAGATGCCCAGCTCGCGGATCAGCAGCTCGAGCACGTACGGGTCGATCGAGCTCTCCACCTCGAGGCGCACCGGGGGGCCGAACCGGCGGCGGTTGAGCTCGCGCTCGAGGGCCTTGAGCAGGTTCTCGGCGTCGTCCTCCTCGACCTCGAGGTCCTCGTTGCGGGTGACCCGGAACGAGTGCTGCTGCAGGATGTCCATCCCCGGGAAGAGCTCGGACAGGTTCGCGGCGATGACGTCCTCGAGCGGCACGAACCGCTCGGGACCCACCTGCAGGAAGCGGGGCAGGCTCTGCGGCACCTTCACGCGGGCGAAGAGCTCGGTGCCGGTCACCGGGTTGCGCACCACGACCGCGAGGTTGAGGCTCAGTCCGGAGATGTAGGGGAACGGGTGCGCCGGGTCGACGGCCAGGGGGGTCAGGACCGGGAACACCTTGTCGATGAACGTGCGCTGCAGCAGTGCGCGCTCATCGTCGCTGGCCTGGTTGTAGCGGAGCAGCTGGATCCCCTCGGCGCGCAGCTGGGGCAGGACCGAGTCGCCGAAGCAGGCCGCATGGCGGTCCATGAGCAGTCGCGTGCGGATGAGGATGAGTTCGAGCAGGTCGCGGGGCATGAGCCCGCTGGCCGCGCGCACGGCGATCCCGGCATCGATGCGGCGCTTGAGGCCGGCCACCCGGACCATGAAGAACTCGTCGAGGTTGGAGGCGAAGATCGCCAGGAACTTGGCCCGTTCGAGCAGGGGCAGGGACTCGTCCTCGGCGAGCTCCAGGACGCGACCGTTGAACGACAGCCAGGAGAGCTCGCGGTCGGCGAAGCGATCACGGGGAAGGGGGGCGCTCGCCTCGGTGTCCGTGATCGCCGGGGCCTGGACGTCCTGCCCCGACTCCTGGTCCACATGCGGCTGCGTCGCTGTGTCGGACACGACGACCTCCTCGGCGTTGCGGTGTCCGTCGAGTCTATCGACGGAACAGCGTGTCGCTGTCCCAGGGAGCGAACCCCAGCGACCGGTACAGCGAGATCGCGGCCTCGTTGTCGGCATCCACGTAGAGCAGGGCCGCGGACAGGCCCAGGTGCCGCAGGTGGTGCAGGCCGGCCAGCGTCAGGCTGCGCCCCAGCCCCAGCCCGCGGGCAGTCGGGTGGACCCCCACCACGTAGACCTCACCGATCGGGTCATGGGCGTGCCCGGAGGACGCCGCGGGACCATGGTGGGCGTGGCCATGGGTCGTGTCGTCGTCGCCTGGGGCGTGGATATGGGGCGAATCGTCGAGGTGGTGGTGGCCGTGACCATGGCTGTGGACCTTGGTCCAGTGGAAGCCCACGAGGCGGCCGTCGGGGTCCTCGGCCAGGAGGAACCCCTCGGCGTCGAACCAGGGCTCGGCCATGCGGCGCTCGAGGTCTCCCCGGGTCCAGCCGCCCTGGTCCGGCAGGTCGGTGAAGGCTGCGGCGTTGAGGGCCACCCACGCGTCCACGTCACGGTCAGCGTCGAACGTGCGCAGCGTGACCCCGGCGGGCAGGTGCACGGCGCCCAGCGGGGCGAACAGGGAGCGGCGCAACTGCCAGAGCCGACGTACGCGGTGGAACCCGTGCGAGGCCGCCAGCTCGTTCGCGGCGGCATCGGCGCCGTGGGCCCACAGTCGCAGCCGCCCGGGGTGGGTGTCGGCCCGGCGGACGAGCTCGTCGACCAGCATGCTGCCCACGCCCTGGCGACGGGCTGAGGGACTCACGGCCAGTTCGGCGGCCGGCCCCTCGGAGGCGTCGCTGAGGTCGAGGTGGGCGTATCCGAGCAGCCCGGGGTCGCCCTGCCGCTCAGCGAGCAGGTGCAGCGACCCCGCGCCACCGTGGCGCAGGTGCAGCACCACGTGCTCACTCAACGGGTAGGCGCCGTCGACCTCGGCGGACGCATCCGCCACGGCCAGGGCGGCCCGGATCTCCTCGGGGGTCAGCCGCGGGACGCCGCGGATCTGCGCGTCCGGTGAACTCACCGCACAGGTTCACGCAGCGTCGCGGCGGTCGCGACGTCGAGGGCCTCGTCCTGGCGCGGGGGCACGAAGCGGTAGCCGACGTTGCGGACCGTGCCGATGAGCCCCTCATGCTCGGCGCCCAGCTTGGCGCGCAGCCGGCGGACATGGACATCCACGGTGCGTGTGCCGCCGAAGTAGTCGTAGCCCCAGACCTCCTGGAGCAGCTGGGCGCGGGTGAAGACCCGCCCTCCGTGGCTGGCCAGGAACCGCAGGAGCTCGAACTCCTTGAAGGTCAGGTCGAGGCTGCGTCCCCGGATGCGGGCGCTGTAGGCGCTCTCATCGATCACCAGGTCGCCCAGGCGCATCTCCCCGTCGGAGTCGACCTCGTCGGCCACGATCACCCGACCGATCGCCAGGCGCAGGCGAGCCTCGACCTCGGCCGGGCCGGCAGCATCGAGCAGGACGTCGTCGATGCCCCACTCGGCGTTGACCGCGGCCAGTCCGCCCTCGGTCGTGATCAGGATGACCGGGCAGTCGACCCCGGTCTGGCGGATGAGCCGGGTCAGGGCCCGGATGTGCGCGAGGTCGCGGCGTCCGTCGATGAGCAGCGCGTCGGACTTGGGGGCGTTGAGCAGGGCACTGGCCTCGGCCGGCAGGACCCGGACGTGGTGTGCCAGCAGGCCCAGGGCCGGCAGCACGTCGCCGGAGGGCCCCAGCGAGGCCGTCATCAGCAGCAGCCTGCTCATGGGCGGACTCCGATCGGTGGCTGGGGCGGTTCCGTGGCCTCAAGGATACGGCAGGATGGGAATTCCCACGCGGCCCGGAGGTGTTGTACCGCCCATGACCGGCGTCTACGTGCTCCTCGTGGTGCTCGTCCTTGCGACCCTGTTCGGACTGTGGCGGAAGCGGACCGATGGTCGGATGCGCACCGTCTCCCCGGCCCCGTCACCGGCGCCGATGTCCGATGGGGGCGGCGATCCGCGAGTTGGGGAGTCCGCAGACGATTCGGAGCCGCTCATTGTTGACGGGCAACCACTCGAGGTCGTCGACCACACCGTGATCCCTGCCGCCGAGGTCCTGGGGGTGGCGGAGCTCGGCCAGGATCTGGGCGAGCGGGCCACCCTCCTGCAGTTCTCCTCGGCCTTCTGCACGCCCTGCCGGGCGACGCGCGTGGTGCTCGGTGACGTGGCCGGACAGGTCAGCGGTGTGGTCCACATCGAGGTCGATGCCGAGTCCCACCTGGACCTGGTGCGCCAGCTCGACATCACCCGGACCCCCACCGTGCTCGTGCTGGACTCGACCGGCCGGATCCGGACCCGTGCCACGGGCGCCCCCCGCAAGGCCGACGTGATCGCCGCCCTCGGCCAGGTCATGTGACGCGCCCTGGTGAGTGCCGCCGTCTGGGTGGGCGCATCCTCCGGGCCTGCACCATGCTGGGGGAACCGACTGCAAGGGGCTGACGTCATGACCCGGATCGCGCAACCCGCGAGTGCCGCGGCGGTGGCCGCCGTGGTCCTGGCCCTGTCCGCGTGCGGGGTGGACGCCCCGCGACCGGACGCCACCCACTCCGCCGTGCCGCAACCCGGCCCCTCAGCCTCCAGCCCTCCCGGCCATCCCCGCCACCCCCTCATCCGGCCGAAGCGAGGCAGCGGACCCGACCAGTCCCTCGGAGCAGGCCGCCCTCGACCAGGAGCTGCGTGATGCGACCTGGGCAAACGACATCCACGCGGTGACCGCACTGATCGATCAGGGTGCGGACGTCAACGCCAAGGACGCCACGCAGCAGTCCGCCTACCTGATCACCACGAGCGAGGGCTACCTCGACCTGCTCGATCTGACCCTGGCGCACGGAGCCCGAGTCGATGACAAGGACTCCTGGAACGGCACCGGGCTGATCCGGGCCGCCGAACGAGGACACGCCCTGGTCGTGGGACGTCTGCTGCAGGCCGGCATCGACCGGGACCACGTGAACCGGATCGGCTACCAGGCGATCCACGAGGCGATCTGGCTGGGCCAGGACTCCCGCCGCTACCACGACACGATCCGGGCCCTGGTCGCCGGCGGCGTCGAGCTCACGCGCCGCTCCTCCAACGAGGGTCTCGCACCCCCTGCAGATGGCCCAAGGGCGCGGCTACCCCGGCATCGAGGCAATCCTGCGCACCGCCCTGGAGCCCGCCCGAGATGCCCAGACCCCGACACCGAACTGCTGCGCGCCGCCCGCACCGGCAACGCCGACCAGGCGGCGCTGGCCCTGCGCCTCGGGGCGGACCTCGAGGCGCGCGACACCAACCAGGCGCACCCCCTGCTGCTCGCCGCGACCAACGACCGGGTTGATGTCGCCCGGCTGCTCGTCGCCATGGGTGCCGACGTCGACGCGCTCGACGACCGGCACGACACCCCCTGGCTGGTCACCGGCGTGACCGGCAGCGTCCCGATGCTCGAGGCCCTGCTCCCCGCGAAGCCTGACCTGGGCATCCTCAACCGGTTCGGCGGCACCTCGCTGATCCCCGCCAGCGAACGCGGGCACGTCGACTACGTGCAGCGGGTCCTGCAGACCGGGATCGACGTCAACCACGTCAACGACCTCGGCTGGACCGCACTGCTCGAAGCTGTGATCCTCGGCGACGGTGGCCCGGCCCACCAGCAGGTCGTGCGCCTGCTCCTGGACGCCGGATCCGACCCCGACATCCCCGACAACGACGGCCTCACGGCCGTCGAGCACGCCCAGGGGCGCGGCCACACCGCCATCGCACGGCTCCTCACCGCCAGCTGACCCCCCGTCCGTGCGCCGGGCGGGTGCGGACCGGGAAGCTGTGTCGCAGGGGGTCAGTCCTCGATGTGCGCTGCGCCCCGAAGCTTCAGCGCCTCGATGCCGTCCCGCATGGCCTGCAGCTTCTCGTTCGGGTGACCGACCCAGTCAGCGAGCTCCCCCACAACACGCAGTGGCGCCCGGCTGCGGAATGACTGCGTCGGGTTCCCGGGGAACCGCTTGTCGGTGACGTTGGGGTCGTCCTCGAACTCACCTGTCGGCTCGACGAGGTAGATCCGCCCACGCCCCTCACCCGCAGCAAGCTCAGCGCCCCAGACTGCGGCATCCAGCGTTGCGGTGAAGTAGACGTAGTTCATCGTGCGGCCGTCCTCGAAGTTCGACTCCCGGCCGGCCACCAGCAGGTCACCCACGACGAGGCTCGCCTTCGTGCCATGCAGGTACACGCCAGGCTCGAATACCTCGAAGGGCACCGGCTCCCGCTGGGCGTCCACCCGTCGACACTCAGTCCCCAGGACGAGTCCCGAAGCACGGAGCGCTTCGACATCAGGGCCAGGTCGGGGATGGCGCGGCACGGGTCGGCATACCTGCGGATCTATGGCGCGATCGATCCGTCGAGCGTCAACGGTCACGACCGGGGACCTGCACCTTCGCAGGCTCCGGTGTACGAGTTCGCCGGCACGTCGGGGGCCACCCGGATGACCTGGACCGGATCCGAGCGGGGAGTGAGGGGAGGCTTCTACCTGCGGCCGGGGCCGGTCGACCGGGTCGTCGCGGAGATACCTACGGGATGTGGACCGGTCAGCGGCAGCGGGGTCCCGAGACCTGTACGCGGACGGTGCGGTGCTGCGTGACACGCTGCTGGGGGTGTAGCTGGGGGGGTCGCAGATCAGCGACGCGGCGGCAGCCGGGGACGCCCCGCTCAGCCTGCGCGGTTCCAGCCTGCGGGAGATCCCGGGTGGGGAGGGCCCGGCCGTGTACGCGCAGCACAATCCGTGGGTTCCCGAGCAGCCGCTGCACATGGTGGTCCTCCTGCTCGACCTGCCCGGCGATGATGCCTGCCAGCCCCAGGTCGGGGTCGCGCTCTGGCTGGATGACGAGGGCCGGATCACCCGGGAGGAGCGTTACCACCGCATCGACTCGGTGCGCTCCTGCCTGGACACGCAAGGCCTGCCGAGCGGGTGGTGGCAGTCGCTGCCCCGCCGGCGGCGCAGGTGACTGGCACGGTGGCTGTCGGCGGGACCGAGGTCACCGTGTGGAATGGCACCCCGCAGCGTGAGGCGCTGCTGCGCTGGGCCTTGCAGCGCTTCGCTGACCTCGGTATGCCAGCGCCCGGCACCCACCTCGGTCACATTCCTGCCCCCGGTGGCCGACCGGTGGACCGCCTACGAGTTCGATCCCGGCGGCCCGGACCTGGTCCTGCCCAGCACCGTGGAAGGCTGCGCCGACGAGGGCTGCGACGCGTGGCCAACGGCGGAGCGAACCTTCACCCTCACCGAGGTCTCCCGTCTCTGGGCGGCCGCACGACAGACCGCGTGGACCGGCACGTCGAGTTCGCCCAGCGCCCGCAGGATGCGTAGGGCTGGTAAAGAGCCCGCAGTCGACAGCAAGCGATGGACCTGGCAGTAGCGACGGTGGTGTGGGGCCTGATGGACCAGCCCTATGACCCGCCCGACACCCTCGCTCAGCGCACCTGCGACCAGCTCGCCGCGGACTTCCAGGCCCTCACCCTGGCCACCACTGCCGGCGCCGCGTGTCCACGGGGCGGGGGGTGACCCTGTGATCCACACCGGCCAGGTCACGAGGCGAGCTGGTAGTGCTGCTGGCTGAGGCGGCCCTGGACGTCGGGTGCGGTCTAGCGCCAGTGGCCCCGCGATCCAGCCACCCCACGATCGCGGAGCAGTGGTTCGCCGCCCGCGCCTAGGCTCAACGACAGGGCGTGGAGAACCTGGTCCCCAGCGATCCGACCTAGTCCGCACGACCGACCCAGGGCTCCGAGATATCGCGCGCCCAGGCGCTGGAGCACCTCAACGGGCAAGGGGAATCTTTACAGGACGTACGGACGCAGACCGGCCGCCTGTACCTCTCCACCGACGGCGCGCTGACCACCGAGACCGTCGCACCAGGGCGCCCAGAGCAGCCAGATCGACGCGGTTGTCCACACCACCATGGGTCCCTCCGGGGCTGTCGCGGAGACGATAGCAGACTCCATGGTAAGCTGGCGTACGCTCACCCCGCCGACGATCTCGGGCACCGCGACGGAAGGGCATCGCCCAGGTACGCCATCCACCGGGCCTCCTTGAGGATGGAGTGTGCGGCCTGTACCAGCTCGACGCCGTGGTCACGGATGAGCTGGCCGGGCTCACCGTCCGCGGCGCCTCGCAGATCGCCGACCCTCCCGGCTGCCGCGGAAGCCGCACCAACAACTCGTCGCCCAGCCGGACACAGGCCCGGCCATTTTCGCGTCGACCCCGCACGAGACACCCGGCGTACCGATTCGCCCGCGTGAGTCGGGGCCGAAGGCTCCTGCCCGCGCCGGGTCGCCACGGTCCTGCAGCTCGGCCGGGACGGACTGATCCAGGCCGAGGAACGCCTGCACCGAATCGATGACCTGCAGCGCTGCCGAGGTACCCTGCGCCCGGTTGGTGGGACTCCGCGGTAGTGCCCGACCCGGTCCTGGTGGAACGCACCGGCACCCTGGCCGTCGGCGGCCTGGACATCGAGGTGGACAACGGCACGCCGGGCCTCGAAGGCCTCATCAGATGGTCTGCGACCAACCCCGCGACCAGGACCTCGTCGACGAGGATCGTCACGGTGCAGGGTCACCCGAGGCATCCAACTCGACAAGTGCGAGGGCATCACCGGCCTGATCCTCGGCGACGCCGTCACCCTTTGCTTCGACTCCACCACGGCCTGCCAGAACCAGGACTGCACCGCCTGGGATTCCGGGGCCAAGAAGGCAACACTGCACGAACTCGCCCACGCTTGGATCGACGAGCACCGCAGCAGGCCATCGAACTGTGTGCTGCGCGCCTCCAGCGACGACACGGTTGAGGAGACCGCCGAGGCGCTGGCTCGTCCGCAGACCTGAGCAACCCGTCTGGGTCAGCCCTCCACCGCCACCGGGTAGACGCTGCGCGTCAGCGCTCTGCGCGTCCCGGCGTGTGCCGGCGGAGCAGGACCCCGGTGGCGATCTCCAGGACGCACAGCGCGGCGAGGCGGACCGTGCGTCCGTCGGGGGCGTCGGCTGCGGCGTCCACCTCCGTGATGTCGAGGCTGACCACGCGGGGATCGGCGCCGGCCGCCCGCGCGGCAGCGCGCAGCTCACGGGCGCTGATCCCGCCAGGCATGGATGCGGGGCAGGCCGGGGCCACGGCCCGGTCGCAGACGTCGACGTCGAGGTCGACATGGATCCGCGCCTCCGGTCCGCCGCCGGCGATCTCCAGGGCCTCGGCCATCGCGTCGGCGATCGGCCGGCGCTCGAGCTCCTCGCGGCTGATGACGGTGATGCCCAGCTCCCGGGCGCGCGCGGAGTAGTGGCGCGAGTTGGCGAAGTCGCTGATGCCGATCTGGACCACCTGGCGACCCTCGATACCGGCCTCGACCAGCCGGCGGACCGGTGATCCGTTGGAGCGACCGTCACGCAGGTCGTGGTGGGCATCGAGGGTGATCAGGCCGTCGGCGCAGGCGCCATGGGCGACCGCATAGGTGATCGAGTTGTCCCCGCCCAGGGCCAGCACCGGCGCCCGGGGGAACAGGCGGACGGCGTCGATCGTGTCCCGCTCGCCGGTCGGGGTGTCCGGGTCGTCCTGGTCGCCGAGGTCGACGAGCATGAGGTCGCTCAGGTCGAGGTCGGCTGACGCAACATAGGTGGAGTACCGGGCCAGGGCTGCGCGGACAGCGGCCGGCGTGGTGTCGGCGCGGGTCGGCGAGATCGAGGTCGTGTGGGCGGGGACACCCAGCAGCGCCATCTCGACGGGCCGGGGGGAGCGGCTGCGGGGCCACGCGTGCTCCTCGGTGCAGGCCTGGATCCACGCGGAGGCGCGCGGCCAGTTCGGGTCGTCAGCCACGGCCACCGCCGGCTTCAGCGGCAGCGCCCAGGGACGCGCCCGTGGGGACCCGCTCTCCGGCGCGCCACACCCCTGCGATCAGGTCCACCCCTGGACGGTAGGCCAGGTGCACGTAGCTCGGTGCGGCGAGCAGGACGACGTCGGCGCGGCCGCCGACCCGGATCCTGCCGAGCCCATCCCGGCGCAGGGCGCGCGCACCTCCACGGGTTGCGGCCCGCAGTGCCTCGGCCACGGTCATGTTCATCTCCCGCACCGCCATCGCGATGCACCACGGCATCGAGGTGGTGAACGAGGTCCCGGGGTTGCAGTCCGTGGCCAGCGCGACCGACACCCCGGCATCGAGCAGCCGACGCGCGTCGGGGTACGGCGAGCGGGTGCTGAACTCGGCTCCGGGCAGCAGCGTGGCCACGGTCCTCGAACCGGCGAGCGCGTCCACGTCGGCGTCGGTCAGGTGGGTGCAGTGATCCGCGGACGCGGCATCCATCTCGACGGCCAGCGCGACTCCGGGCCCGACGCCGAGCTGGTTGGCGTGCACCCGGGTGCCGAGCCCGGCCCGCTCCCCGGCCTCGAGGACGGTGCGCGCCTCCTCGGCATCGAACGCACCACGCTCGCAGAACACGTCGATCCACCGGGCGGGCGGGGCGCAGGCGTCGAGCATCGGACCGGTCACCAGATCGAGGTAGCCGGGGCGGTCGTCCCGGAACTCCTCGGGCACCACGTGGGCGCCGAGGAAGGTGACCTCGTCGGTGAACTCCGCGGCGATCCGACAGGCCCGCGCCTCCTGCTCCACGGTCAGCCCGTACCCCGACTTGATCTCGAACGTGGTGGTCCCCGAGCGCACGAGCTCGTCGACCAGGCCTCCCACACGCGCCCGGAGCTGCTCGTCGGTGGCGCTGCGGGTGGCGGCGACGGTGGAGCGGATCCCCCCGGCGGAGTACGCCTGCCCCGCCATGCGCGCGGCGAACTCCCCGGCACGGTCGCCTGCGAAGACAAGGTGCGCGTGGGAGTCGACGAACCCCGGGATGACCGTGCCGCCGGCGCAGTCGTGGCGCGTGTCGGCGGCCGGGGCCCCGCGTGCGGGGCCGATCCACGCGACCCGGTCGTCCTCGAGGACGACCGCCGCATCCGCCACGATGCCCAGGGCCCACTCGTCGCGGCCAACGCTGGGCTCCTTGCCGTGTGGCGTGTTCGTCACCAGCATGCCGATCCGGTCGAGCAGGGTCGTGGTCACGTGCTGTCGCCCTCCCGCATGGGGATGCGCAGGCCCTTCTCCGCGGCAACGCGCGCGGCGCTCTCGTAGCCGGAGTCCACGTGGCGGATCACGCCCATCGCGGGATCGTTGGTGAGCACCCGCTCGAGCTTCTGGGCGGCCAGGGCGGTTCCGTCGGCGACCGAGACCTGGCCGGCGTGGATCGAGCGACCCATCCCGACACCACCCCCGTGGTGGATCGACACCCACGAGGCGCCCGAGGCGGTGTTGACCAGCGCGTTGAGCAGCGGCCAGTCGGCGATCGCGTCCGACCCGTCGAGCATCGCCTCGGTCTCGCGGTAGGGGGAGGCCACCGACCCGGTGTCCAGGTGGTCGCGGCCGATCACGATCGGGGCGCTGACAGCCCCGGTGGCCACGAGGTCGTTGAACATCAGCCCGGCCTCCGCGCGCTCGCCCTGGCCCAGCCAGCAGATCCGCGCGGGCAGGCCCTGGGGGGCGATGCGCTGACCGGCGGCCCGGATCCAGCGCTCCAGGGGCTCATTGTCGGGGAACAGCTGGAGGACCGCGGCGTCCGTGGTGGTGATGTCCGCCGGGTCCCCGGACAGGGCGACCCAGCGGAACGGGCCCTTGCCCTCGCAGAACAGCGGGCGGATGTAGGCCGGGACGAACCCGGGGAAGTCGAACGCGCGGGTGTATCCGGCCAGCTGCGCCTCGCCGCGGATCGAGTTGCCGTAGTCGAAGACCTCGGCGCCGGCGTCCATGAACCCGACCATCGCCTCGACGTGGCGTGGCCATCGACTCGCGAGCCCGGGTCGTGAAGGCGTCGGGGTCGGCGGCCGCCAGCTCGTGCCACTGGTCGAACGTCACCCCGAGCGGGCAGTAGGCCAACGGGTCGTGGGCCGAGGTCTGGTCGGTGACGATGTCGACGGCCACCCCGCGGCGCAGCAGCTCGGGAAGGACCTCCGCGGCGTTGCCGACCACCCCGACGCTGTGCCCGCGCCGTTCGGCCTTCGCGGCCAGCGCCCTCTCGACGGCGACGTCGAGGTCGTCGGTCCACTCGTCGAGGTAGCGGTGCTCCACGCGTCGGGCCAACCGGCTGGCGTCCACGTCCACGATCAGGCAGGCCCCGCCGTTCAGCGTGACCGCCAGCGGCTGGGCCCCGCCCATGCCGCCGCACCCCGCCGTCAGGGTGAGCGTGCCCGCCAGCGTCCCGCCGAAGCGCTTGGCGGCCACCGCGGCGAACGTCTCGTAGGTGCCCTGGACGATGCCCTGGGTGCCGATGTAGATCCATGAGCCGGCGGTCATCTGCCCGTACATGGTCAGGCCGAGGGCCTCGAGGCGGCGGAACTCCGGCCAGGTCGCCCAGTCCCCGACGAGGTTGGAGTTCGCGATGAGCACCCGGGGCGCCCACTCGTGGGTGCGCATCACCCCGACGGGCCTGCCGGACTGCACCAGCATCGTCTCGTCGTCGCGCAGGGTCGTCAGGGTGCGGACCAGCGCGTGGAAGCTGGGCCAGTCGCGTGCCGCCCGCCCGGTGCCCCCGTAGACCACGAGCGAGTCGGGATGCTCGGCGACCTCGGGGTCGAGGTTGTTCTGCAGCATCCGCAGCGCGGCCTCCTGCGGCCAGCCCAGGGCGGTGCGCGTGCTGCCGCGGGGAGCGCGGACGGGCACCGGCGTTCCGAGGTCGTGGGCCATGGGCGTCTCCTTGTGGGTGGTCAGTCGAGGGTCCCGATCGCCGCGGACACCGCGTCGAGCAGGGCGCCCGAGGCCAGCAGCGCCTCAGCGGCGTGGATCTCGTCGGAGACGATCCGGTCCGGGCCGGGGCCGTCCACGACCGTGCGCAGGGCGGCCAGCGCCGCCCCGGTGCCCGCTGCCGGGGCCAGCGGTGCGCGCAGGTCCAGCGCGCGTCCTGCGACGACCAACTCGATGGCCAGAACCTGTCGCAGCCCGCGGACCGCCGCGGTCAGCTTGCGCCCGGCGGCCCACCCCATCGAGACGTGGTCCTCCTGCATGGCCGAGCTGGGGATCGAGTCCACGCTCGCCGGGACCGCCAGCCGCTTGAGCTCGGACACGATCCCCGCGGCGGTGTACTGGGCGATCATGTAGCCGGAGTCGACTCCCACCTCGTGGGCCAGGAAGGCCGGGAGGCCCTGGTTGCGCGCGCGGTCCAGCAGCCGGTCGGTGCGTCGCTCGCTGATCGAGGCCACGTCGGCCACGGGGATCGCCAGGAAGTCCAGCACGTGGGCCACCGGGGCGCCGTGGAAGTTGCCGTTCGACTCGACCCGGCCATCGGTGGTGATGACCGGGTTGTCGATGATCGACTCGAGCTCCCGTTCGGCGACCCCGCGGGCATGGGCCATCGTGTCGCGCGCCGATCCGGCCACCTGGGGTGCGCAGCGCATCGAGTAGGCGTCCTGCACCAGGTGGGTGGTGTCGTTGCGGTGGCTGGCCACGATCGGAGATCCGGCGAGCAGGCGGCGCAGGTTGGCCGCCGAGGCCGCCTGCCCCGGGTGCGGGCGCATCGCGACCAGGTCCGCGGCGTAGGCGCGGTCCGTGCCCAGCAGGGCCTCCACGCTCATGGCGGCCGTGACGTCGGCGATCCGGAGGAGGTCCTGGAGGTCGGCCAGGGCCAGGGCGAGCATCCCGAGCATCCCGTCGGTGCCGTTGATCAGGGCCAGACCCTCCTTCTCGGCCAGCACGACCGGGGTCAGTCCGGCCTCCGCCAGTGCCTGCGCGGCCGGCCGGGTCGCCCCATCGGGGCCGAGGACCTGACCCTCCCCCTGCAGCGCGATCGCCACGTGCGCCAGCGGGGAGAGGTCCCCGCTGCAGCCCAGCGACCCGAACTCGTGGACGGCGGGGATGATCCCGGCGTTGAGCAGGCCGGTCAGGGCCGTGACCACCTCGGGGCGCACCCCGGTCCGCCCCGAGCTCAGGGTGTGCAGGCGCAGCGTCATCATGGCGCGCACCGTGGCCGGTTCCACGAGGTCGCCGATCCCGGCCGCGTGCGAGCGGGTCAGGCTGACCTGCAGGGCGGCGCGCCGCTCCGGGGCGATCGCCACCGTGGCCAGGGCCCCGAACCCGGTGGAGACCCCGTAGGTCGGCTCCGGGCGACCCGCGAGGTCCTCGATGTGCCGGCGCCCGGCGGCCACCCGGTCGAGGGTGTCGGTCGACACGGCGATCGGCCGTCCCCGCCGGGCCACGTCGGGGAGCTCGTCGACCGTCAGGTCGTCGATGTCCAGGGGCAGGAGCTCACCGACGGCGGTCATGGCCCATTGCTAGCACCCTTGGCCCCCGGCGCGCGCTGCGTGCGGCCCGGTGGGCGCTGGCGGTGTCGGATGGTGGGGTGTTCCAGGGTCGGGGACGTCGGCGGGTGACGGCGTGCCGCCGGCTCAGCGTGCCCGCAGGTAGAGCACCTTCTGGCTGGAGCCGACCGGTCGGCGCTCCTCGGTGGTGAACAGGTCGGTCCGGTCGCGGACGAGGTCCGAGAGCTTCTTGTAGCCGTACAGCCGCGGGTCGAAGTCGGGCTGCAGCTTGTTCAGGTAGTTGCCGAACGTCCCGAGGTGCGCCCAGCCCTCGTCATCGACCGACTGCTCGAGGGCGCTGAGCACGAACTTCTTGGGCAGCTTGGGTCGTGGGGGCTGGTCGACCGCCTCCACCGGCTGCGCGATGGCAGCCCCGGCGGGGCTCGGCTCCACGGACTCGGGCTCGGTGGCCCTCCCGCTGTTGCGCAGCACCTCGACGAACACGAACCGGTGGCACGCGTTGCGGAACGCCTCCGGGGTCTTCTTCTCGCCGAACCCGAAGACCATCAGGCCCTCCTCGCGCAGGCGCATGGCCAGCCCGGTGAAGTCGCTGTCGCTGGTGACCAGGGCGAAGCCGTCGAAGTTGCCGGTGTAGAGCAGGTCCATCGCATCGATGATCAAGGTGCTGTCGGTGGAGTTCTTGCCCGTGGAGTAGGCGAACTGCTGCACGGGCTTGATCGCGTTGCGCTGCAGGACCTTCTTCCACGAGGCGCTCGTCGGGGCGGTGAAGTCCCCGTAGATCCGCCGGACAGTGGCGTCCCCGAACCGGGCGACCTCGGCCAGCAGCGCCTCGATCACCGCAGCCTGGGCGTTGTCGGCGTCGATCAGCACCGCCAGTCGCAGGTGGGTGTCATCGGTCTCCGTGCTGGGTGTGCGCTTCGTCGGGGTGGCCATGGGCGCCAGCCTGTCACGACTCGTGTCGATGCACGGGTCAACCCCCACGCCGCGGTCTGGCCCGCCGTGTGGCGGCCTGTCCATGATCCGTGTGGGTTGCGAAGGCTAGAAGGTGCACAACCTGCATGGTTCACGCCGGGAACCGGATGCGCCGGCGGGCTCGGGCTGGCGGGCGGGCGGGCGGGTGGGTGCCCGGCGCCGGTGAGCGGGTGTGCGCGGGGTGGGCGTCTCACCATGTGGACGCACCGCCCGCGAAGCGGCGCCTCAGGCTATCCTTGCCTCATGTATCGGGTGCTCCTCACCAAGCGGCGGGTCATCGACCACTGCCGCATGGGCACCTGTCTGTGTCGAATGCCCTGAGTCCCAGCACGTCCTGACCCAGCCCGCGCATCCACAGACCCCGGAGTACCTCATGACTGCGTTGTCCTCGTCCACGTCCACGACCGCCCTCGAGTCCGCCACCGACTGCTCGGCGGGCATCGACCCGCGCGGCCCGCGGTTCGCGGCCGTCATCACCACGATCGTCCTCTCGGCGGCCCTGGTGCTCGCCTCGCCGGTGCTGTTGGCCTTCCAGGCCGTGGTGTTCGCGATCGGAGCGTTCTCCCGACGCCCCGAGCGCCGGCCCTACGGGATCGTGTTCCGGCACCTCGTGCGCCCCCGCCTTGGCCCCCCGCAGTTCCTGGAGGACCCCGCGTCGTCGCGGTTCGCCCAGGCCTGTGGGTTGGCCTTCAGCCTCGTCGGGCTCCTCGGGTTCGCCCTCGGGGCTCAGTGGCTGGCACTCGGCGCGATCGGGTTCGCACTGGCCGCCGCCTTCCTCAACGCGGCGTTCGACTTCTGCATCGGCTGCGAGATCTACGTGCGCGCCCAGCGCCTGCGCCGCAGCTGATCCCACCCCGGCGTCTGCAGAGTCCACCCGAGCGGTCAGGGCCCTCCGACGCCCGATGGGAGCTGACCCCTCAAGGAGATTCCGTGGGGTGCAGGCCCAGTCAGCCGGAGCCGTAGACCAGCGCCTGGGCGCCCTCGGCCAGGATCTCGTCGACGAATGTCGCGGCACCTGCCAGGCGCACGCCGGGGAGCAGGTCGGAGGCCTCGAGGTTCCGGCGCGCCGCGCACTGGGTGCACACCGTCAGCGTTCCCTCGGCCAGCACGGCGTCACGCAGCTCGGCCAGGGGCGCGGACTTGGGCAGGACGAAGGCCTCGGCCTCCCCGGGTCGGGCCAGCCCCGTGGCGTCACCGGTCAGCCAGAGCGACACCCGTGCCCCCGCCGCAAGGGCGGTGGCGGCCACGGTGAAGGCCTGCGAGCAGGGCTCCGGATCGATCGTCGTGCACTTGACCACCAGGGTTCGTGTCATGGGCCAACAGTGGCACTGCCGGCCACTGGCGGCCAAGGGCGCCCGGTCATCGGTCCCCTGCGCGCATCGGGTCTAGACTTCGGCCGTGGACGCCATCGAGATCTTCTTCACCACCCTGTTGGTGCTCGTCAGCATCGTGATCGTCTGGTTCGCGGGCTACGTGGTCTTCAAGCTCTACAAGGGGCAGTCCTGACCGCGAGCGGGGCGCTCCCGGTCGAGCTCGCCCACCTGTCCTGGCTGATCGGCCGCTGGGGTGGCATCGGTGAGGGCGGCTATCCCACCATCGAACCGTTCCGCTACGAGCAGGTCGTGGAGTTCGCCTGCGACGGCCGACCGTTCCTGGAGTACCGATCGGTGTCCTGGATCGTCGACGAGAACAATGCGCGGGTCCGCCAGTCGGCCACCGAGTCCGGGTACTGGCGGCCCCGCCCCGACAACGGCGTCGAGCTGCTCCTGGCCCATCCGACCGGGTTCGTCGAGGTCTGGGTGGGTCACGTCGAGGTGACCGGGATCCACGACGCGCGCGTCATCGGTGCCCGGATCGAGCTGACCACGGATGCGGTGATCCGCACGGAGTCGGCCAAGGAGGTCACGGCCGGCCACCGGTTGTACGGCCTCGTCGAGGGCCGGCTGCTGAGCACGTACGACATGGCCGCGATGGCGCACCCGATCAGCAACCACCTGGCGATCGCGCTCGAGCCGATCCGCGACAGCACCACGCCGTAGCCGTGGAGGAGCGTGGCCCGGACTGGGACTCCCGGTTGCGCTCGGTCGGGCTGCGCAGCACCGCCCAGCGTCGCGCGGTCCTCCAGTCCCTGTTCGAGGTCCGGCACGCAACCGTCGACGAGCTGGCCGCGGAGGTCCAGCGCACCATGCCGGACGTGAGCCTGTCGACCATCTACCGAACACTCGAGGTCCTCGACGAGGCGGGACTGGTCACCCACGCCCACCTGCACCACGGGTCGCCGACGTACCACTCCGTCGACGAGGAGCCCCACGTGCACCTGGTGTGCACCGGGTGCGGTGCGATCGGCCAGCAGCCGATCGCCGTGGCCGAGTCCCTGGCCGCCCGCCTGCAGGAATCGGTGGGGTTCGTGGTCGATGTCTCCCATCTGGCCGTCCACGGGCGGTGCGCGGGCTGCAGCCAGGCAGGGGATCAACCGGGGCCGGGAAGCCTGGGGACGACGGGGGCGTTGTCCCCACCGTGAGCATCCTTCGCGCAATCCCCGCCCCGCCCGGATCGGTCGACGAGGCGGTGCCCTGGCACTACGGCGATCCACTGGCCGAGCAGCGGGACCTGGCGGCCGGGATCGGGGCCGTCGACCTCGGGCACCGTGACGTCCTCGAGGTCTCCGGCAGCGACCGGCTCACCTGGCTGCACAGCCTCACCACCGCGCACCTGCTCGACCTGGCGCCCGGGGAGTCCCGGCTCGCGCTGATCCTCAGCCCGCACGGCCACGTGGAGCACGAGCTGCACCTGGTCGAGACCGGCGACACCGTCCTGCTGAGCGTCGAACCGGGCGCGGGCGCCGCGCTCGGTGCCTACCTGGACTCCATGCGATTCATGCTGCGCGTCGACGTCGCGGCGCGCCCGGACCTTGCCGTGGTCTGGGAGCCGCTACCCGAGCCTGATGCCACCGGCCAGCCGACCTGGGTGGTCCCGGGCGACTACTGGATCGGCGGGCGGCCCACCGATTCGGGCAGCGATCGTGGTGGGGATGCCAGCAGGTATGCGCCCACCCGCCCCGCCGGGTTCCCAGGCCGCGAGGTGCTGCTCGACCGAGCGGCCGCAGCAGGCCGCCTCTCCGCCGGTCGCCCGGTCGGCACCTGGGCCCTCGAGGCGCTGCGGGTCGCAGCCGCCGTGCCCCGGATGGGGTTCGAGACCGACCACCGCACGCTGCCCCACGAGGTGGGCTGGATCGGGGCGGGGGTGCACCTGGCCAAGGGCTGCTACCGCGGCCAGGAGGCCGTGGCCCGGGTGCACAACCTCGGCAAGCCCCCCCGGCGGCTGGCGCTGGCCCACCTCGACGGGTCAGCAGGTGCACTGCCTGCGCACGGCGACGAGGTCCTGCTCGGCGAGCGGGTCGTCGGCTGGGTGGGCAGCGCGGCCCAGCACCACGAGCTCGGCCCGATCGCCACGGTGATCCTCAAGCGCTCGGCCGACCCGCAGTCGGACCTGCTCGTCCGGGCGGCGGACGGGGATGTGGTCGCCTCCCAGGAGGTCGTCGTCGTCCCCTGAGCCGCAGTGCCCTGCGAGGATTGCTCCATGGATGCTGGGGGTGCGCCCCGATGAGGGCGGTGGTTCAGCGCGTCGACGGAGCGCGGGTGGTGGTCGATGGTGAGGTCGTGGGCAGCATCGAGGGTCCGGGGCTGTGCGTCCTGGTGGGAGCCACCCATGACGACACGGCATCGATCGCGCACAAGTTGGCCGACAAGGTCTTCGACATGCGCCTGTTCGATGCCCAGGTGCTGCGGGAGCGCCTGCCCGGGGTCGTGCTGCCCGATCAGGCCAGCAGGGAGCTGTCGGCCTCCGATGCCGGCCTCCCCGTGCTCGTGGTCAGCCAGTTCACGCTGTACGCCCAGACCCGCAAGGGTCGTCGCCCCACCTGGGAGCAGGCCGCCCCCGGCCCGGTGGCCGAACCACTGGTGTCGGCGTTCGTCGACCGCCTGCGCCAGCGCGGCGCCACCGTCGCCGAGGGCCGCTTCGGCGCGATGATGCGTGTCGAGCTGGTCAACGACGGCCCGGTGACGGTGATCGTCGAGGTGTGAGCCGCCGGGCGAGCCAAGCGCCGTGGACCCTGGGCCGTCACCGGCTCCAGGGACGGCGCTTGCGCCGGTGCTCGGTCAGCGGCACGACAAGGCGGGTGACCACGGGCTCGGCCTTGTCGGGATCGTCGTTCAGGCTGGACAGCTCGCGCATGAATGCCGTCGTGTCCGGGGCGGCATCACTCGGTGACCCGTCGACCGGGGCGCCGGCGGCTGAGGCACCGTCGGGTGAGACGCCGGCGGGGGCGTCCACCACCGTCAGGGCCGGCGGGGGCGAGTCATCCACCAGCGTCAGGGGCGAGGGTGGCCCGGTGGGCACCAGGGCCAGGGCAGGTTCGGCCGGTGGCTCGACGAGCGCCAGGGCGGGGGCCGGCGGCTCCGCGGGGATCTCGGGGATCGCGGTGGCGGCAGGGACCACGTCCTCGGCGGCGGCCGCCGCCGGCTCGGGCGCATCCGCGGCCGGAGCTGGGTCATCGCGAAGCAGTGCACCGAACTCGGCCAGCAGCTCACGGGAGCGTTCCGGGGGTTCCATGGCTGGGTCCGCGCCGACGGGGACGGGCTCACCGGCGTCGGTGCCGTCGAAGCGCCACTGCGGGTCCTCGGGCTCGGTGGGGGGATGCAGGGTCACGACCGGTGCCAGGGCCGACTCATCCACCGCCGGCGGTTCCGGGATGGCGAGCAGGCCGGTCATGGCCAGGTCGGCCACGACCTGGGCGGCCTCGACGACGGTGAACCCGCACACCCGGGCCAGTTCGGTCAGGTCCCGCCGGCCGTCCACACGGCACAGCAGGGCCCAGTCGTAGGGGCCCAGGGGGGTCTGGGCCGGGCCGGTCCCCGGCGGGCCGAGCACGGGCGTCACGTGGGCGCCGCCGACCCGGTCGAGCACCTCGGCCCGACGGTCACGGTTCGCCCGCGCGACGGCGAGCAACTGGTCGATGTCCGTGGGCTCGATGATGTCCTGGCGGACGTGGCGCCCCTCGTGGAACTCGGAGCTGACGACCTCGAGGTCGAGCAGGTCGGCCACCTGGTCGCGGACCTGGTCGCGCACGAAGGCGTCGATCACCTGGGCATCCACGTACCCCATGCCGACCAGTACCTGGCCGATCAGGTGTCCGGGGAAGCGTTCACGCTGCTCGGCGGCGGCGGCACTGAGCTGCTCGGGGGAGACCAGGCCGCCGGACAGCAGGCGGATGCCCAGGGCGGGCCGGTAGCCGGGGACCTGCATCGCGTAGATGCGGCCCCCCCGGACCCAGACGTGCGACATCTCGTCAGCGTGGTGGTTGATCTCCAGCACCCCGGTCGCCCCGCTCTGGCCGAGGTCGCGAAGGATCGTCTCGGCCGTCGGCAGCCGTTCAGGCGACGACGACTCGATGGACATACGAGGTCCTTTCATCGTGCAGGAACCGTGTCAGGGGTTTCGTCGGCATCCCGACGGGTGGGTCTTGAGCCGATCGAGGTGCCAAGATGGCGCCCATGCCCTCCGTCACCCTGATCACGGTCGCGCCCACCGGGGCCGAGAGCCAGAAGGAGGCCAACCCGGGGCTCCCCGTGACCCTCGAGGAGCTCGTCGTGGCCGCCCGCTCCTGCCAGGACGCCGGGGCAGCGATGGTGCACATCCACATCCGCGATGACCGGGGGCGCCCGACCCTGGACCTCGGCCGCCTGCGCGACACGGTCGCGGCTGTGCGGGAGTCCAGCGACCTGATCGTCCAGCTGTCGACCGGCGGCGCGGTCACCGACCCGTTCGAGACCCGGCTCGCAGTCCTCGACGCCGGCCCGGACTCGTGCTCGCTGACGACCGGGACCGTCAACTTCGGTGATGACATCTTCGCCAACCCCTGGCCGTTCGTCGCCGAGCTCTACCAGCGGACCCAGGCCCTGGGGATCCTGCCGGAGTTCGAGCTGTTCGAGCTGGGCCACGTGACGGCGATGAACCGCCTGCTGGACACGTACGGCGCACCCGCCGGTGGGCACGTGCACGCCGACTTCGTGATGGGCGTCCCGGGCGGGATGCCCGGAACCGCCGAGGCCCTCGTCGCTGGTGTGGCGATGCTGCCCGCCGGGGCCACGTGGTCGGCGACGGGCATCGGGCGGTCCAGCCTTCCGGTGATGCTCGCGGCCCTGTCGCTCGGCGGCAACCTGCGGGTCGGCATGGAGGACACGCTCACCTACGGCCCCAAGCGTCCGGCTCGGGACAACGCCGAGCTCGTGGAGCGCGCTGCCCGGCTGGCAGCCGAGGCCTTCCGCCCGGCCGCGACACCCGACGAGGCCCGCCACCTCCTCGGCCTCGCGGCGACACGGTAGGGGTGCGGTCCATGCAGGGTCAGGTGCCGCTCGCCCAGGTGACCCGCAACGGCTGGGTCGAATCGGTGCATGCCGGCCATGCGGTGCTCGTCGACCCCGATGGTGCGGTGATCCGTTCCTGGGGCAGGCCTGAGGACCCGGTCCTGCCGCGCTCCTCGAACAAGCCGCTGCAGGCCGCCGGGATGGTCGATGCGGGGTTGGACCTGGCCGGGGCGCAGCTCGCGGTCGCTGCGGCGTCCCACAGCGGTGAGGCGTTCCACCTGGACACTGTGCGCGCGGTCCTGGCCGGCGGCGGGCTCACCGAGGCGGACCTCGCCAACACCCCCGCCCTGCCGTACGCCCCGGCGGCGCAGGTCGCCTGGATCCGCGCCGGAGGCGGTCCCACGTCCCTGACCCAGAACTGCTCGGGCAAGCACGCCGCCATGCTGCGCACCGCACTGGCACTGGGTGCCCCGCTGACCGGTTACCTCGACCCCGAGCATCCCGTCCAGCGCGCGGCGGCCGCCGGGATCGAGCGGCTGTCCGGCGAGCGGATCGTCGCGACCGGTGTCGACGGGTGTGGTGCCCCGGTCGCGGCCATCAGCCTGGTGGGCCTGGCCCGTGCGTTCTCGCGGATGGCCCTCGCGGGGGCGGGGGCGGCCGAGGGCAGGGTCGCGCGGGCCATGTCGGCCCATCCGGCCCACGTCGGGGGCACCGACCGGGACGTCACGTTGTTCATGGCGGCCCTGCCCGGGGCCATCGCCAAGGACGGGGCCGAGTCGGTGCACGCGTTCGCGCTGCCCGACGGCCGTGCCGGGGCGCTGAAGGTCGCGGACGGCTCGGAGCGGGCACGGGCGGCGGTGGCCGTGGCACTGCTGGCCCATCTGGGCGTCGACCCGGGCGTCCTGGCGGTGTCCGGTCCGGCCCCGGTGCTCGGCGGCGGCCGGCCGGTGGGGTCCGTCGACGCGGTGATCTGACCCTGCTGAGGCCGGACCCGCTGCCGAGACCGGACCCGCTGACGGGGCCGGACCCGCGGAGGGGGCGGACCGCGCCCGGGGCCCGGAACGCCCAGAAGGGGCCCGACCGTGTGGTCGGACCCCTCCAGGTCTGGTCCCGCGTCAGCGGGGGTGTCTCACTTGATGGTGGCCAGGACCTTGCGGTAGAGCGCGGTGGCCTGCTCCTGGGCGTCGGTGGCCAGGTCGGTCACGTCGGCACGCAGGTCGGCCACGGTCGGCCGCTCGACCTTGGGCAGCTCCACCTTGGGCAGCTCGACCTTGGCGACGCGGTCACGCACGTCGGCGATCGTGGGCAGCTCGACCTTGGGCAGCTCCACCATGCCGGCCAGCTTCTCGGCCTCGGCACGCACGTCGGCGACGGTCGGCACCTCGATGCCGGTCACCATGGCGCGCAGGTCCTCGACGCTGGGGACCTCGAACTTGCCGACCAGCTCGCGCAGCTCGTCCACGGTCGGGATGTGGCGGCCCTGGGGCTTCGGCGCGATCTTCTCAGCAGCAGCCTTGCGGGCGGCCGTGGTCCTGGTCGCGGTGGTCTTCTTCGCGGTCGTGGTCTTCTTCGCGGCCGTCTTCTTGGCCGTCGTGGTCTTCTTCGCGGCCGTCTTCTTCGCGGTGGTCGCGGTCTTCTTGGCAGCCGGGGCCGCGGCGGTCGTCGCCTCGGTCACGGTCTCCAGCGTCTCCTGGACGGCCTCGGTCACGGGGGTGGTGTTCTCGGTCATGCGAGTTCCTCTTCTGTGGTGTCCTCGGCCAGATGGTTCTGGGCCGAGTTCTCGGTCTGGAAGGCCGCGTAGATCTCCAGCAGGGCCTTGCGCTGGCGCTCGGTGAGCGTCGCGTCCTCAGCGATCGCGTCGATGACCTTCAGGTCACCGGCACGCTCCTCGAGGAGTCCTGCCCGGACGTACAACGTCTCGGCGGAGATCCGCAGCCCCGTGGCGATCCGGGCAAGGATCTCCGCGCTGGGCTTGCGCAGTCCCCGCTCCACCTGGCTCAGGTAGGGATTGGAGATGTCTGCGGCCTTGGCCAACTGGCGCATCGAGATCTGGGCGGCACTCCGCTGTTCGCGGATGTACTCACCGAGCTTCGGTGCGTCGATCTTGGCCACACATCAAGTATCCGACGGGGTGCTTGCAATTGCAAGCGGATAGCAAGCACTCCGGGCGTGAGATGGCTCACGCCGCCGAGGTCGCCTACTCTTGTCCCATGAACTCGCTGACGACCATGATCCTGTGGGCCATCGACATCGCCACCCTGATCGGTTCAGCATGGGCCTTCATCCACTGCCTGCGAACCCGCCCGGACGCCTTCCCGGCGATCGGCCGCCAGTCCAAGGGGCTGTGGCTGGCTCTGACCGGTGGGGCCACCCTCGTCTCTCTTGCGTGGTTCAGCCCGATCGGGATCCTGGGCATCGCCTCGATCGTGATCGCCTCGGTGTACCTGCTGGACATCCGGCCGAAGATCGCCGAGATCCTCAGCGGAAGCTGACCCGGCCGGGCGGCGCGGCCCGGGCGGCCCCAGCCATTCCCCCGGCGCAAAGCGGGGGTCTCAGTCCGGGGGCTCGACCATCGTCAGGACGACCTTGCCCCGGGCGTGGCCGGACTCCAGGTGCTCGAGGGCGGCCACTGCCTCATCCAGCGGGTAGGTGCGTCCCACGATCGGGTGGATCGCCCCGGAGGCAACCATGGCGGCCACCTCGGCCATGGCTCGGGGCCCGGGACCGGAGAAGTCGGGACGGGGGACCTGCGAGCTCACCGCCGAGCGCGCCACCAGGGCGAACACCCGGGGGATGCTCCCCAGCCAGCGATGTCCGCCGGCTCCGTAGCGGTCATGGCCGATCAGGATGTAGCGACCGGTGTCGCTGAGCACGCGGCGGACCTTGCCGAACGAGTGGTTGCCCGGGATGTCGACGATCACGTCGTAGCGCTGCGGGCCGTCGGTGTAGTCGGTGCGGGTGCCGTCGAGGACCTCATCGGCACCGACCTCGTCGAGCAGGTCCATCCGGTCCGTGCGCTCGACCGCCGTGACGTGTGCCCCGTCCGAGCGGGCGATCTGGACGACGAACTGCCCGACGGCGCCGGCGGCCCCATTGACCAGCACCCGCTCTCCGGGGCGCACCTTGGCCTCGTTGCGGACGTTGAACAGGGCGATCAGAGCGGAGGTCGGCACTGCCGCGGCATCGACGAACGAGACGCCATCGGGGATGCGCTCGAGGGCGGCCTCGGGGGCCGTCACGAACTCGGCGAACGTGCCGCCGTTGCGCCACTGGAAACCCTCGACGACCTCGCCGAACACGGCGTCGCCGACCTGGAACCGTGAGGTCCCGGGTCCGAGGGCCTCGATCACCCCTGCGGCGTCGGTGCCGGGGATGGGGTTGGCCGGGCGGCGCAGGCCGCCGCCCATCAGGCGCAGGGCGTAGGGCACGCCGCGGATCATGTGCCACACGTCGGCATGCACGGAGGCGGCGTGCACCCGGATCAGGACCTGTCCCTCGCCGGGCACCGGACGGTCCACCTCGGCCACGCGCAGCTGCGCCGGTGCGCCGTACTGCTCTGCGATGACGGCCTTCACGGGCTCCTCCTCGAACAGGCCGCGGGCCCGGGCGCGATCACCTCGCCCGGGCCCGCGGGTTCCCCCGTCGGTGGACCTACTTGCCCTGGTTGGCCACTGCCGCAGCCGCTGCGGCAGCAGCCTCCGGGTCCACGTACTCACCGCCGGGAACCGTGGGGCGCAGATCCTCGTCGAGCCGGTACACCAGCGGGATCCCCGTGGGGATGTTCAGCTTGATGACCGCCTCGTCGCTCATCCCCTCCAGGTGCTTGACCAGGCCGCGCAACGAGTTGCCGTGCGCGCCGACCAGCACCGTGCGCCCGAGCCTCAGGTCCGGGACGATGCCGTCGTACCAGTAGGGCAGCATCCGGGTCACGACGTCCTTGAGGCACTCCGCGGCGGGCCGGATCTCCGGGGCGAGGTCGGCGTAGCGCGGGTCGTGGGTCTGGGCGTGGGGGTCTTCGGGATCGATCGGCGGGGGTGGCACGTCGTACGAGCGCCGCCACTCGGTGAACTTCTCCTCGCCGTACTTCTGCAGGGTCTCCTTCTTGTCCTTGCCCTGCAGGGCGCCGTAGTGCCGCTCGTTCAGGCGCCAGGACCGGCGCACCGGCACCCAGTGGCGCTCGCAGTGCTCGAGGGCCATCTGCGTGGTCCGGATCGCACGCTTCTGCAGGGACGTGTGCGCGACATCGGGCAGGATCCCCTGCTCGAGCAGCATCTGGCCACCACGGATGGCCTCCGCCTCGCCCTTGGGGGTGAGGTTCACGTCGACCCAGCCGGTGAACAGGTTCAGGGCGTTCCACTCGCTCTCGCCGTGGCGGAGCAGGATCAGGGTGTAGGTCATGGGGGCAATACTGGCCCAGCCGACCCGCCCCGCGCGCGGCGAGCGCATGGCCATCCGGTGAACCGGTGACGACACGTCCTCAGTCGAGGTCGGCGAAGGCCTCGAGGTTGGCCAGGGACTCGCCCCGGGACTCCCGCCACGCCCGCTCCCGGCGGATCGCGGTGGCGAATCCCAATCGCAGGATCGTGTTGAACGACTCGTCGGAGGCGCGCAGCACGGACCCCAGCAGCCGGTCGAGGTCGTCGGAGCTGATCCCGGAGATCGGGATCCGTCCGGCGAGGTAGATGTCCCCGAGGCTGTCCAGTGCGAACGCGATGCCCAGCATCCGGGTGTTCTGCTGCAGCAGCCACCGGTAGACCGCCTCGGCGTTCTCATCGGGTCGTCGGGCGACGAAGGCGTTGACCGTCAGCGCCTGCGGGCCCACGGCCATGCTGACCGTGGTGCGCAGCTTGGCCCGCCCGGGCAGGACCAGGACGAACCGGTGGGGCTCCGGTCGTTCGTACTCCAGGCCCTCGGCCTCGAACAGCTCGGCCAGCTGGGCGGCGACCGCGGCCTGCCGGGGCATCAGCCGACCCGCCCCAGTGCATCGCGCGGGGCGGACATCGCCGCCGTGTAGCTGGTGAGCAGCCCGTCGACCGTCGCGTCCCACGACAGGGTCGCGGCGTGCCCGCGTGCCCCAGCCGCAAGGCGAGCCCGCAGGGTGTGGTCGCCCAGGATGCGGTGCAGGGCCGATGCCCAGACGCCTGGGTCGTGCCCATCGACGAGCAGCCCGGAGACCCCGTCGGCGACCGCAACCGGGAGGCCGCCCACGTTGGCTGCGAGGACCGGGGTGCCGCACGCCTGGGCCTCGACGGCCACCAGGCCGAACGACTCGGAGTGCGACGGGACGACCACGACGTCGGCGGCGGCGTAGCGCAGGCGCAGGCGCGCCCGATCCGTCGGGGCGTGGAACGCCGCCGGGACGTGCAGCTCGGCGGCCAGGTCGGACAGCGCCGTGGGGTGCTCCGTCCCGGTCCCCGAGGGGCCGCCACAGAACTCGAGTCGCACCCGCGAGGCGAGGTCCGGGTCGTCGGTGGCCAGGCGCGCCATCGCCCGGACGAGCAGGTCGGGTGCCTTCAACGGCTGGATCCGGCCCACGAACAGCACCACGAGGTCGTCGGGACCGAAGCCCAGGGCTGCCCGGGCGGCAGCGCGGTCGCGGTCGTGGAACGCGTCGAGGTCGACTCCCGGAAGGACCACATCCACCAGCTGCGGGTCGGCGTCGTACAGCGCCACCAGCTCGGAGCGCTCAGCTGCGGTGTTGGCCACCAACCGGTCGGCGGCGTCGACGACCTGCTGCTCACCGATGATCCGCAGCTCCGGCTCGGCGCGGTCGTCCGGGGCGAGGCTCAGGTTCTTCACCCGGCCCATCGTGTGCATGGTGTGCACCAGGGGGACGCCCCAGCGCTCCTTGGCCAGCCAGCCCACCTGCCCGGACAGCCAGTAGTGCGAATGGATCAGGTCGTACCAGCCCTCGCGCCGGGCGGCCTCCTTGCGCAGGACGCCGGCGGTGACGGCGCACAGCTGGCCGGGGAGATCCTCCTTCGGCAGGCCCTCGAACGGGCCGGCCACCACGTTGTGGACCAGGACCCCGGGGGCCATCGGGAGTGTCGCGGGCAGGTCGCTGGCGGTCGCGCGGGTGAACACCTCGACCTCGGTGCCGCGCTGCGCCAGGCGGGTGGCGACCTCGGCGATGTACACGTTCATCCCGCCGGCATCACCGGTCCCGGGCTGGTCCAGGGGGGAGGTGTGGACACTGAGCATCGCCACACGGCGGGGCCGGCGCAGGTGCAGGACCTCTTCCACGACGACAACCATCCCCGAGCGTGCGGTCACCGGCAAGTCGGCCCGCTGGGCGCCCCATACGGGAGGCCCCGGGTCGTCACTGACCGATCGGGGCCTCGAGGGTGGTCTCGGAGTACTGCTCACCTGTCACGACGTGCATGACCCGGCGCGCGATGCTCACCGCGTGGTCGGCGTAGCGCTCGTAGTAGCGCGACAGCAGCGTCGCGTCGATGGCGGCCTCGACACCGTGGGACCACGACGGGGAGAGCACCGTGGTGAACAGCTCGCGGTGCAGGCGGTCGACCTCCTGGTCGTAGCGCTCGATGTCCGGGCCGAGGCCGAGGTCCTTGGTGGAGATGACTGCGGCGGTCTTGGCGGCGATCGCGTCCTCGAGCCCGCCCAGCTCCGCGAAGGTCGCGCGCAGCTCGGCTGGGATGCTGGAGTTGGGGTAGCGCATGCGGGCCTGCTTGGCCACGTGCACGGCAAGGTCGCCCATGCGCTCCAGGGACGAGGAGATCCGCAGCGACCCGATGACCAGGCGCAGGTCGGTGGCGACCGGCTGCTGCAGGGCGGCGGCGTCGTAGCAGCGCCGCTCGACCTCGCTGGTGAGCTCGTCGAGGTGGTCGTCGCCGGAGATGACGGCCTCCGCGACCGACAGGTCGGCGTTGAGCAGCGCCTGGGTCGCCTGGTTCATCGCCGTACCGGCGGCGAGGGCCATCTCGGCCAACAGGTCGTTGATCTCGTCGAGCTGTTCGTGGAACGCTGCGCGCATGGTGTGACCTCCTGGAGGCAGTCTAGATCCGCTGGCTGCACTGCATCGCACGGACGTGGCCCGACGGTGAGCGGATGGTGAACAATCCGCGCCGGGGGGATGAATTGGGCCCGCCGAGCAGGCAGACAGGGGTGTGCAATTCCGGCGCAGCCCTATCCTGACTCACGTGGCGACCCAACCCCGAGGCGTGCGCGCCGAGGAGCCGACCGGCAGGCGACGCCTGTTCGGTGTGCCCGTGGCCCCGGGTTCCGCGCGGGTGCCGCGAGGGGCAGCAGGGACCGAGACGGTCGCTGCCTCCGGTCCTCCGCCGGTCGACGGGGTCGTCGAGGCCGCGCCGGACAGCGCCACAGCGACCGTTGACCTTCCCGTCGACCTCGCCCGGGTGCTCGCCGCGCTGACCACGCCGGCCCTGTGGGTCGATCCCACGGGCGCCGTGGTGTGGGTGCACCCCTCGTTGGAGGCGCTGCGGGTGGTCCGTCGCGGCGCCATCTACACCGCGGACATCGCCAAGATGGTGGCTCGCTCCCGCGCCACCGACCAGCCCTCGTCCCGCGACCTCACGGTGCGCCGGCCGGGTCGCCGGCAGGCAGGTGTCCGCCTGCGGGTCCGGGTCGCGCCGATGAGTGACGGGTCCGTGCTGGTGCTCGTCGACGACATCACCGAGGCCGAGCGCCTCGATCACGCACGGCGTGACTTCGTGGCCAACGTCAGCCACGAGCTGAAGACGCCGATCGGGGCGCTGGCCCTGCTCTCCGAGGCGGTCCATGAGGCGCAGGACGATCCCGAGGCCGTGGAGCGGTTCACGACCCGGATGCTGGGCGAGACCCGCAGGCTCACGACCCTGCTCAACGACCTGATGGACCTGTCCCGCCTCGAGGGCGTCGAGCCGCTGCAGCCGATGGGACCGGTGGATGTGGATGACGTGGTCGCGCAGGCCTGTGACGATGCCAGGTCCCTGGCACAGGCCAAGGAGATCTCCTTCCTGCGCGGCGGGGTCGGGGGCCTGTGGGTCGAGGGGGTCGAGGTCCAGCTGGCGACCGCGGTCCGCAACCTGATCGTCAACGCCATCAACTACAGCCCGCCGTCGACGAAGGTGGCCGTCACGACGGGGGTCTCCGACGGGTCGGTCACGATCGCCGTCACCGACCAGGGCATCGGCATCCCCGCCGTCGAGCTGGACCGGATCTTCGAGCGCTTCTACCGGGTGGACCCCGCCCGATCACGTGACACTGGCGGCACGGGCCTGGGCCTGTCGATCGTCAAGCATGTGTGCGCCAACCACGGCGGTGACTGCGACGTGTGGTCGAAGGTCGGCGAGGGTTCCACGTTCACCATCCGGTTGCCCGCCCTGTCCGAGAAGGCCGCCAAGAGGGCTGCCGCCCGCACCACCCGACAAAGAGCCACCAAGGAGGAGCAGTGACCAGGATCCTGGTCGTCGAGGACGAGGAGTCGTTCTCCGATGCCCTGAGCTTCATGCTGCGCAAGGAGGGGTTTGCCGTCACTGTCGCGACGTCGGGTCCCGAGGCGCTGGGGCAGTTCGATCGCGAGCCGGCGGACCTGATCCTCCTGGACCTCATGCTCCCCGGGATGTCGGGCACCGATGTGTGCCGCACCATCCGGGCGAAGTCGCGGGTGCCGATCATCATGGTCACCGCCAAGGACTCCGAGATCGACAAGGTCCTGGGCCTCGAGCTCGGCGCTGACGACTACGTCACCAAGCCGTTCTCCAGCCGCGAGCTGGTCGCCCGCATCCGGGCGGTGCTGCGCCGCAACATCGACGACTTCGACGACAGTCCCGTGGTGGAGGCCGGCCCGGTGCGCATCGACCCGGAGCGCCACCAGGTGTCGGTCGACGGCGAGGTCGTGAGCATGCCGCTCAAGGAGTTCGACCTGCTGGAGTACCTCGTGCGCAACGCGGGCCGGGTGCTGACCCGCGGGCAGCTCATCGACCGGATCTGGGGCTCGGACTACGTCGGGGACACCAAGACCCTCGATGTGCACGTCAAGCGCCTGCGGTCGAAGGTCGAGGCGGATCCGGCACACCCGGTGCACCTGCTGACCGTCCGCGGGCTGGGCTACAAGTTCGAGGCCTGAAGGCGCCCTCGGGCTGGCCCGCGCCGACCCACCTTGCGTCAGGTGGCGTTCCTGGGGGCTACTTGGCGACGGCGGCGCCGGGCCCGTAGCCCTCGTAGTAGCCCTTGGCCGGGACCACGGCGATGCTGCGGGTCTCGGAGCCCGCGCTCTCGAAGCTCACCGTCACGGTGGCGTACGAGCCGGGGGTCACCTTCAGGCCCGTCAGGACGATCTGGTCGGTGGCCGGGCCACCCACCTGGACCGCGGTGCCGGGCAGGACGGCGATCGGGGACCGCTGCGAGGAGGTGGTCGCCGGTTCCGTGCTGACGCTCACCAGGGCGTCGGGCATCTCGCCCTCGTTGATGATGGTCATCACCAGCGAGGCGACCCCGACCTCACCCTCCGGACCGGTCACCAGGGTGGCGTCCGTCACCTTGATGTCGGGGCCGACCAGGAAGTCGGTGCCGTTCCCGGTGGGGCCCTGGGTGTTCACGGTGTTGTCGAAGCCCTGGTAGCAGCCGGCGGTCGGAAGCACAGCGATGAGGCTGACGGCGAGGGCAACTGCGGCACGGGAGCGGATCACGCAGGCACCTTATCGGGTGATCGCCGTCACAAGGGCCCCCACCCCGGCGTGTTAGACTGGGGGTCCACCGGAAGGGGTCTCCTGCACAATGACGTTCAAGGTTGGCGACACCGTCGTGTACCCCCATCATGGGGCCGCACTCATCGAGTCCATCGAGGTCCGTTCCATCAAGGGGGTCGACCGGGAGTACCTGGTCCTGCGAGTTGCCCAAGGTGACCTGACAGTCCGGGTCCCGTCCGACAACGTCGACCTGGTCGGCGTCCGTGACGTCGTGAACGCCGAGGGCCTCGATCGGGTCTTCGACGTGCTGCGCCAGCCCTACACCGAGGAGCCGACCAACTGGTCGCGCCGCTACAAGGCGAACCTCGAGAAGCTGGCGTCCGGCGACGTGATCAAGGTGGCCGAGGTCGTGCGCGACCTGTGGCGCCGTGAGCGCGAGCGCGGGCTGTCGGCCGGCGAGAAGCGCATGCTGAGCAAGGCCCGCCAGATCCTGGTCAGCGAGCTGGCCCTGGCCGAGCACACCAACGAGGACAAGGCCGAGGCGATCCTCGACGAGGTCCTGCAGTCCTGACCATCCGCGTATGCGACGCCCACCGCCGAACCCCGGCCGGTGGGCGTTCGTATCTGTAGCCTGACCTCCGTGGAGCACCGCCCGGTCGTCGCGATCGTTCCCGCTGCCGGGTCCGGTGAGCGGCTGGGCGCCGGCGTCCCCAAGGCCATGGCACTGCTTCGCGGCGAGCCGATCCTGGCCCACGCGGTGCGGGCACTGGTCGTCGACGGCCGGGTCGGTCTCGTGGTCCTGGCCGCCCCCGAGGGACTGGAGGATCAGATGGCCGAGGTTGCTTCCGGCCACTCGGGTGGGGTCCCGGTGGTGGCTGTCACTGGAGGGGCGACGCGGGCCGAGTCGGTGTCCCGGGCACTGGCCGTCGTGCCCGACGGCTTCGCAGTGACGCTCGTCCACGACGCCGCGCGGTGCCTGGTCCCGGTCGAGGTGGTGACCGCGGTCATCGACGCCGTCCTGATGGGGGCCGATGCGGTGGTCCCCGGGGCGCCGGTCGTGGACACCATCCGCGAGCTGACTCCGGACGGCGGTTCCCGCACGATCGACCGGTCCTCCCTTCGGGCGGTGCAGACCCCGCAGGGGTTCGGCACGGCGGTCCTGCGGCGCGCGCACGCCACCGGTGATCCTGGCGCGACCGACGATGCCGGCATGGTGGAGGCCCTGGGCCTGCACGTGGTGCTGGTGCCCGGGAGCCCGCGGGCGTTCAAGGTCACCACGGCCCAGGACCTCCTGCTCGCTGAGGCGATCCTCGCGGGGGAGGTGCGGCCATGACCCCGGTGCCGCTGATCGGGATCGGTGTGGACGTCCATCCCTTCGCCGATCCCGCCGAGGGCCGCGAGCTCGCGCTCGCGTGCCTTGCCGTGGCCGGGGGAGAACGGGCTGGCCGGGCACTCGGATGCCGACGTGGTTGCGCACGCGGTGTGTGATGCGCTGCTCTCGGCCGCGGGGCTCGGGGACCTCGGGTCCAACTTCGGGACCGCCGAGCCGCAGTGGGCGGGTGCCTCGGGAGCCGTCCTGCTCGGCGAGGTCCTGCGCCGGCTGGCTGCTGCCGGGTTCACGATCGGGAACGTGGCCGTGCAGGTCATCGGCAACCGCCCGAAGGTGGGGCCGCGGCGGACCGAGGGCGAGGCGGCGCTGTCGGCCGCGCTCGGCGGGGCGCACCGTCCGGCTCTCGGCCACCACCACGGACGGACTGGGCCTGACCGGCCGCGGCGAGGGGATCGCCGCGATCGCCACCGCGCTGGTGCTCCCCGCCGGCTGACCTGCGTTCGAGCGGCCCCGCCGGGTGCTGGCCGGCCGGTAGAATCCCCGGGTGAGCCTGAGACTGCACGACACCGCCACGCGCAGCACGCGCGAGTTCGTCCCCCTGCACCCGGGTCGGGCATCGGTGTACGTGTGTGGCGCCACCGTCCAGGCCGCACCGCACATCGGGCACATCCGCTCGGGCGTGAGCTTCGACATCCTGCGGCGATGGCTGGTCGCCTCCGGCTACGACGTGACCTTCCTGCGCAACGTCACAGACATCGACGACAAGATCCTGGCCCGCGCCGTCGAGGAGTCGCGGCCCTGGTGGGCGGTGGCCGCCCACTACGAGCGGGCGTTCGCTGAGGCCTACACGATCCTCGGCTGCCTTCCGCCGACGTTGGAGCCCAGGGCCACTGGGCACGTGCCCGCGATGATCACCCTGATGCAGCGGCTGATCGACTCCGGGCATGCCTACGCCTCCGACGGCGACGTGTACTTCGACGTGGCCTCGTTCCCGGAGTACGGCGCGCTGTCCGGGCAGCGGATCGCCGACATGCAGGCCGCCGAGGATGCCGACCCGAACGCACGCAAGCGCGACGTCCGGGACTTCGCCCTGTGGAAGGGGACCCGTGACGACGGCCCCGGCTGGCAGACCCCGTGGGGGGTCGGCCGCCCCGGGTGGCACCTGGAGTGCTCGGCGATGGCCAGCATGTACCTGGGCAGCGACTTCGACATCCACGGTGGCGGCCTGGACCTGGTGTTCCCGCACCACGAGAACGAGATCGCCCAGTCGAAGGCGGCCGGCGACGGCTTCGCCCGGTACTGGATGCACAACGCGTGGGTGACCACTGCCGGGGAGAAGATGAGCAAGTCCCTGGGCAACTCGCTGCTGGTCACCGAGGTGGTCAAGAGGGTGCGACCCGTGGAGCTGCGGTTCTACCTGGGCTCGGCGCACTACCGCTCGCACATCGAGTTCTCCGAGGGCGCGCTGGCCGACGCCGCCGCCGGCTACCGCAGGCTCGAGGGCTTCCTCCACCGGGCCGTCGAGCGGGTCGGTGGGGTCGATCGCGGGGTGTTCTGCGCGGAGTTCGTCGAGGCGATGGACGACGACCTGGGTGTTCCGGCAGCGCTGGCCGCGATCTACGAGGTGGCCCGGGAGGGCAACCGCGCGCTCGACTCCGGTGACGACACGGCGGTCCGGGGGACGGCGGCGTCCGTCCGGGCGATGCTCGACGTGCTCGGTGTCGACCCCCTCGATCCGGCCTGGGCCGGGGACACGGGCAGCGCCGACGCGGCGCACGACGCCCTCGACGCCCTGATCCAGGAACGACTCGCGGCCCGGCAGGCCGCGCGGGAGGCCCGGGACTTCGCCGCCGCGGATGCGGTGCGCGACTCACTTCGGGCTGCGGGGGTCCTCATCGAGGACACCCCCGACGGCCCGCGCTGGTCACTGGAGGCGTGATGGCAGGCAATTCGCAGCGGCGCGGGGCGACCCGCAAGCCGGGCACGAAGAAGGGCCAGGTCGTCGGGTCGGGGGGCCAGCAGCAGCAGAAGCTGGAGGGCCGGGGTCCGACCCCGAAGGCCGAGGAGCGTCCCGGGCACACCGCCTACCGGCGGGCGCGCTCCGCGGAGAAGCACGCAGGCAAGGGCTCCGGGGGCCGGGGCGGCTCGAAGTCCGGCTCCGGGCGCAGCGGCAAGAAGCCGGCGAACGAGTCGGTGGCCGGGCGCAACTCGGTGCTGGAGGCGCTGCAGGCCGGCATCCCCGCCTCGGCGCTGCAGGTGCAGCAGTACCTCGACGCCGACGACCGGGTCCGCGAGGCGATGAAGCTGGCCGTGGGCCGGGGGATCCCGCTGCTGGAGACGACCCGCGGGGACCTCGACCGGCTGTCCGGCGGCGCGGTGCACCAGGGCATCGTCCTGCAGGTCCCGGCGTACAAGTACGCCGACCCCGAGGACCTCATGGCCGAGGCATTCGAGTCCGGCGACCAGCCGCTGTTCGTCGTCCTCGACGGCGTCACCGACCCGCGCAACCTCGGCGCGGTGGTCCGTTCGGCGGCCGCGTTCGGCGCCCATGGCGTGGTGATCCCCGAGCGGCGGGCCGCCGGGATGACCGCGTCGGCGTGGAAGACCTCGGCGGGCGCGGCCTCGCGGGTCCCCGTCGCCCGGGCGACGAACCTCGTGCGCTGGCTGGTGGCCGCGCAGAAGTCGGGCGCCACCGTGATCGGCCTGGCGATGGGGGGCGGGATGGAGCTGCCCGACCTCGACCCGGCGATCACCACCGGACCGCTGGTGATCGTGGTGGGCAGCGAGGGCAAGGGCCTGGGGCACCTCGTGTCGCAGACCTGCGACCACCTCGTGGCGATCCCCATGGACACCGCAACCGAGTCCCTGAACGCCGGCGTAGCAGCGGGCATCGCCCTCTACGCGGTAGCCACCACCCGCCGCTAGCGACCCCCCGGGCGACTCCCCGGGCGACTCCCCGGGCGACCCCCCGGGCGACCCCTCGGGCGACTCCCCGGGCGACTTGATCCAAGTTCGCGCGCGCGGAGACGTGGTTGATCCAAGTCTGAGGCCCACGCGCGGCCGCATTCTTGGATCGAATCGCGGGGGCGGCGGGGGCGGCGGCGGGGGCGGGGCGGCGGTAGCGGGGCGGGGGCGGGGCGGGGGCGGTAGCGTTCGGGGATGGTGACGGGTCGCGGGGAGTTGGCGGGCCGGGCCGTGTGGGGCTCGACGATCACGGGGCGGGTGGACGTCACCCACCTGCTGCGCGCTGGTGAGCGCCGGGCCGTGCGGATCTACCTACCGCCGGGGTACGAGCAGTCGGACCACGACTACCCGGTGCTCTACATGTTCGACGGGCAGAACCTCTTCGACCGCGCCACGACCGCCTACGGGATGGAGTGGGGGATCGACGAGACCGTCGAGGACCTGGTCGGCGCCGGGCGGACGTCCGGGGTCGTGGTGGTCGGGATCGACTCACCGGACGGACCGTCGCAGCGCTACGCCGAGTACACCGCATGGGACTGGATGCTCGGTGGGGAGCCGGTGGTCGCCGACGGCGCAGCGACGGCCGACTTCCTCGTGCAGCAGGTGATCCCCCACGTGCAGCGAACCTACCGCGTCGCCCACGACCGCACTCGGGTCGGGCTCGCAGGCTCCTCGATGGGTGGCTACATGACCCTCTTCGTCGGGTCGCGACACACCGAGGTCTTCGGCCGGCTCCTGGCCTTCTCGCCTGTCGTCCTCGACGAGCCGATGGCCGGCCACGAGCTGCGCGACTACCTCGTCCATCGCGGTTTCGACCCGGGGACGTGGGCCTACCTGGACATGGGCGGTGCCGAGGAGTTGTCGTACGTCGAGCACCCCGAGCGGCTCGTGGAGAACCTGGCCGAGACCGCGGCCGCGGTGGTCAACTCGGCACGGCCGCCCGCGCAGGTCGTGACGCGGGTCATCCCGGGGGCGGCCCACGACGAGCGAGCGTGGGGAGCGCGGTTCGGCGAAGTGCTCCTGTGGGCGTTCGCCGACGGTCCGGTCCCGCAGTAGCGGTGCTGGTCAGAGCTCGGTGGCGTCCACGTCGTCGGCGGCATCCGGATCGTCCACGGGGGGGCCGAGGACCGCCGCCTCGTCCGGCTTGCTGCGCAGGACGGTGGCCACGTAGTCGTCGGTGGCCGCCTCGAGGCCCACGTCCCCTCCGGAGCGCTCTGAGGTGAACCAGCGGTGGGCCAGCACCTCGTGGACCAGCTCGGGGCCCTCGAACTTGCCGCGCAGGTCGTCGGGGATCCGGCGCAGGACCGCGTCGTACACGTCGGCGACCCAGCGCCGGGCCGCGGCCCGCTCGTCGTGCTCCAGCCCGGCCACGTACCGGTAGGAGTCGATGTCGTTGAGCAGCCGCCGCGCCTGGTTCTCCTGCATCTCCAGGCCGGTCAGCCGCAGCATCCGCCGCCGGTGGTGCCCTGCGTCGACGACCTTGGGCCGGACCCGGATGCTCGACCCGCCGTCGGTCGAGTCGGCGACGAGCTCTGCGACGTCGAAGCCCAAGCCGTTGAGCGTCCGCAGCAGGGTGTGGATCTGGTAGCGATCGGTGCTCGACACGGTCACGGCGTCCGTCAGGGTCAACCACAGGTGGTCGTAGCGGCGTTGGAAGTCGGCACCCACCTCGGCGGGGTCCAGCGACTCCGGGACCATCCCGCCGGCCTGGAGGTCCATGAGCTCGCCCATGACGTTCATCGCGGCGGTCTCCATGTCGTAGGCGCGTTGGCCCCGGGACAGTGACTCGTGCATCTCGCCGGTCTCGGCGTCCACGAGGTGGGCGGAGAACGCGCCCGCATCGCGCAGGAACAGCGTGTTGGACAGCGAGCAGTCGTTCCAGGCGAACCCGAGCAGGTGCAGCCGGACGATGAGCAGGACCAACGCGTCGAGCAGGCGCTCCCAGGTGTCCGATCCGAGTGTGGGCTTGACCAGGGCACGGTAGGGCAGCGAGAAGGACAGGTGCCGGGTGATCAGCGCGGCGGGCAGGTCCTCACCGTCGGCGTCCACGCGCCCGGCGATCACCCCCACCGGCTCGACGCACGGGGCGCCGAGCCGGCGGAGGTCGAACAGCAGCGCGTACTCGCGGGACGCGAAGGACTCCTCGATCTCCTTGACCGCGTACACCGCCCCGTTGACCCGCACGAACCGCACGGTGTGCCGGGAGATGCCGCGCGGCATCGCCACGGTGTCCTCGGCAGGCCACTGCTCGAGGGCAGTCCCCCACGGCAGGAACAGCAGGTCAGGCTCCGCTGCAGTGGCCGTGGCGCGCAGCGGCATCCTGGGCTCCTCGTGGCTGGTCAGTACTGGATGCGTTCTCCGGTTTCGGGGTCGAAGAAGTGGACGTGGTCGGGGATGGCTTCGATGGTCAGGGTGCTGCCGCGGGAGGGGTGTTGGCGTCCGTCGGTGCGCACGACGACTTGTTGGGTGCCGCCGGGGAGTTGGACCTCGGTGTAGACGTAGGCATCAGCGCCGAGGCCTTCGACGATGAGGACCTCGACGGGCCAGGCGGTGTCGCTGTCGGTGACGCGCAGGTCCTCGGGGCGCATGCCGATGGTGACGCTGGTGCGCCCGTTGGCGCTCAGGGTGGCGGCCACGGGTTCGGGTAGGGGCACGGACTTGGTGCCCAGGCGGATGTTGCCCTCGACGATGGGGGCGGTGATGATGTTCATGGCAGGCGACCCGATGAACCCGGCGACGAACACGTTGTTCGGGGTGTCGTAGAGGTCCTGGGGGGTGCCGACCTGCATCAGGATGCCGTCCTTGAGCACCGCGATCCGGTCGCCCATGGTCATCGCCTCGGTCTGGTCGTGGGTGACGTAGACGGTGGTCACCCCGAGGTCGCGTTGCAGCTTGGCGATCTGGGTGCGGGTCTGCACCCGCAGCTTGGCGTCCAGGTTCGACAGGGGTTCGTCCATCAGGAACACCTGCGGGTTGCGCACGATCGCCCGGCCCATGGCCACACGTTGGCGCTGCCCGCCGGACATCGCCTTGGGCTTGCGGTCCAGGTACGGCTCGAGGTCCAGGATCTTCGCGGCGTCGTCGACGCGTTGGGTGATCTCCTTCTTGTCCATCCCGGCGATCTGCAGCGCGAAGCCCATGTTCTCCCGCACCGTCATGTGCGGGTAGAGGGCGTAGGACTGGAACACCATCGCGATGTCACGGTCCTTCGGGGCCAGGTTCGTCACGTCCCGCTCACCGATGAAGATCGAGCCCTCGTTGACCTCCTCCAACCCGGCCAGCATCCGCAAACAGGTCGACTTCCCGCACCCCGACGGGCCGACCAGGACCAGGAACTCCTGGTCATGGACCTCCAGGTCCAACTTGTCCAACGCCGGCTTGGTCGACCCCGGGTAGATCCGGGTCGCTCCCTTGAACGTCACAGTGGCCATGAATGATCAATCCCTTCACCGGCAGGAACGTGCCGGACGATCCGTGTGGAAGGCGGTGCGGGCCGCGGGAGCGGTCCCTGGACCACAATAGGCGAGCGTGGGCCAGCATGGGCGGTCCTGGCACCACGATCCGGATTCGATCCGGTCACGGTCAGGTCACAGCGGCGGTTCCCGGTGGTCGCCGGGCGCCTAGGATCGGCCCATGATGTGGGTCTCGCGAGTCCTGGCGGTCATTGGGCTGGTCCTCGTCGGATGGGCGCTGGCCACCGCCCTGCCCGCGGTGGTGCACGGGCACCCGGCCTACGCGATCGTGTTGGCGCTGACCGTCGTGGGCTGCCTCTGGGCCCTGTGGCTGCACCGGCGGAGGCGGCCTCCGGTGACGGGGTGGCGGCGCATCGGGTCGGTGGCGCTGGTGGTCGGCGCTGTGGGGTGGCTGGCCGTGGTCTGGTGGTCGCGCCCCTTCAGCGCCCAGGAGCCGGCGCTGACAGCCATGGCGTCGGACAGCTCAGTGAGCGTCGATGAGTCCCTCACCAGGATCGTGATGACCCCCACCGGGCCCTCGTCGGACACCGCCGTGTTCTACCAGCCCGGTGCGAAGGTCGAGGCCCGGGCGTACGCGGCGGTCCTGCGTCCGCTGGCCGAGGCCGGTCACCAGGTGGTGATCGTCAAGCAGCCCATGGGGATCGCCTTCCTGTCGCTGGGAGCCTTCGACCAGGTGCGATCTGACTTCCCCGAGGTCACGGGGTGGGTGCTCGGCGGGCACAGCCTCGGCGGCACCGTGGCCTCGATCCAGGCCAACGACGCGAGCGGTGGAGGCTCCGCGCGCGGGCTGCTGCTGCACGCCTCCTACCCGGCCGGGGACATCAGCGAGTCGCTTCAGGCGGCCGTGACCAGCGTGTTCGGCACGAACGACGGCCTGGCCACGCCGCAGGACATCGAGGCCTCGCGGGCCAACCTGCCCGACGCGGCGCAGTTCGTGCCGGTCGAGGGAGCGGTCCACGCCTTCTTCGGCGACTACGGACCCCAGCCCGGCGACGGGGAGCCGACCATCAGCCACGACGAGGCGCGCACCCAGATCAGCAACGCCAGCGTGGAGTTCGTCGCAGCGGTTGCTGCAGCACAGGCCGTGGGTTGAGAGCGGAGGAGTCGAGATGGCAGACCGGACCGTCGCCCAGAAGCTGCTGATCAAGCCGGGGAACGCCGTGTGGGTGTCCGATCCGGCGCGATCGGGGCTCATCGGTGAGTTGCCGGAGGACGTCCGGTCCGCATCAGGGCTCGCGCAGGCCGATGTGGCCGTCGTGTTCGTCGACGACGAGGTGGGGCTGCGCTCGTTCGCCGACGCCCACCGCGAGGTTCTCGGCTCCCCCCGGGCGTTGTGGCTGCTGTACCCCAAGGGGAACCGGATCGCCCTGAACCGCGACTCGTTGTGGGCGCTGATGGCCGACTACGGGGTGCGGCCGATCACTCAGGTCGCGGTCGACGAGGTGTGGTCCGCACTGCGGTTCCGGCCGCTGACTGCCGAGGAGCGCGCGTCCGCGCGGTGAGGCCGGGACGACCGTCGGCTACTGCTCGCCCTGGGCCAGGCCGTTGGCCAGCGCACCGGCGGCGATCCCGGCGCGGAGCTTGTCGGCGTCCTCCTGGGACATGATGCCGTTGGCGACCGCGAGGTCCAGGAGCTGGCCGACGTCGGTGATCCCGAGGGTTGAGGCCAGGCCCTGCAGCCCCTCAGGCAGGGGGAGCTCAGACAGGGGGATGTCCAGCCCGTCCGTGCCGGGGGCATCGGGGGTCGTTCCCTCCGGGGTCGTCTCCGGACTGGTTCCCTCCGGGGTGGTCGGCGGCAGGAGGCCGTCGAGGTTGAGGTCACCGGAGGCCAGGTCGGACGCGGCCGACAGCAGCGGGTTCTGGGAGAGCTGCCAGGTGGCGAAGCCCATGATCAGGGCAGCCGCCGACGTGACGGCGGCCACGGCCACCGCGATGCGGGTGCGCGTGCGCTGGCTGCGGAACTTGGACTCCCACGCGTCGGCGGCGGGGTTGCCGGGGATGTACCCGCCCGGGGGGTAGCCCGGGGCGTACCCGGGTGCGTACCGGGGGTCGTAGCCGGGCGCGTAGCCCGGACCCGGCCCGGCGGTCGGATAGGGACGCGGGATGGCCGTCGTGTCGTGCTGCTCGGGCGCGGAGGGCGGGTATGTGTCGGTCACGCAACCATTGTGGGCCATCAACGACAGTGCCCCGACGCACAGCGTCAGGGCACCGATCGTGTGATGTTCGGATCAGGTACGGATGGCCTCAGAGGTCTGCGGATCGAAGTAGTGCGCACGATCGAGGTCGATCGCGATCTCGACGGTGTCACCCATGCGCACACGCGAGCGCGGGCCGAAGGAGGCGACCCACTTGACGCCGGCATCGCCGAGGGTGTGCAGCTCCTCCCCGCCGGTCTCCTTCTGCAGCAGCTTCGTGTCCTCGGACACGTAGGTCTGGCCGTCGAAGGTGAAGTGCACGATGATCTCCGAGCCGAGGGCCTCGGTCAGGGTCACCTTGGCCTGGATCCTTCCCGGCAGGTGGGCGGCCGTGGGAAGGCTCGCGTCCTCCATGTCCTCGCTGCGCAGCCCGACGACGACCTCCTTGCCCACGAACGAGCGCAGCGACGGGCGCTGCTCCACGGAGGCGGCCGGGATCGCGACCGTGTTGTCACTGCCGACCTCCAGGGCCAGGTCGTCCCCGGACTGGATCACCTTGGCCACGACGAGGTTCATCGGCGGGGACCCCACGAACTGCGCCACGAAGATGTTGTTGGGTGAGTCGTAGCACTCGCTGGGGGTGCCGAGCTGGTTGAGGATGCCTGCCTTCATGACAGCCATCCGGTCGCCCATGGTCATGGCCTCGGTCTGGTCGTGTGTCACGTAGAGCGTGGTGGTCTTCAGCGACCGGACCACCGCCGAGATCTCGGCGCGCATCTGCACGCGCAGCTTGGCGTCGAGATTGGACAGCGGCTCGTCCATGAGGAACACCTGCGGCTCGCGCACGATCGCCCGACCCATGGCCACGCGCTGGCGCTGGCCGCCGGAGAGCTGCTTGGGCTTGCGGTCCAGCAGGGGGGTGAGCTCGAGCATGTCCGCGGCCTTCTTGATGCGCGCGTTCATCTCGTCCTTGGGCATCTTGCGCAACTTGAGCCCGTAGGCGATGTTGTCGCCCACACTCATGTGCGGGTACAGGGCGTAGGACTGGAACACCATCGCGATGTCACGGTCCTGCGGCTCGAGCTCGTTGACCCGCTTGCCGCCGATCCGCAGCTCACCGCTGGAGATGTCCTCCAGGCCGGCCACCATCCGCAGGGCGGTGGACTTGCCGCAGCCCGACGGACCGACCAGGACGAGGAACTCCCCGTCGGCCACGTCGATGGACAGGTCCTGGACGGCGTGGAAGCCGTTCTCATAGACCTTGTTGATGCCGTCAAGCTCGACGCTGGCCATAGTTCTCCTGTTCATCGACCCGGGCTGCGAAGCCCGGGCAGTTCCCACATCTGGACCATCGGACCATCTCCTGGCAATGTTGCCAGCCCTGCATGTGCCGCGAGGGTTGCCCCTCCGTACACATTCCGTGCCTGCGAGCCGTCGTTCAGGCCCAGCAGCGGGGCGCTCAACCTGATCGGGGGGCCGCTGGCGCGAGCGAGCAGGACGAGGATGGATTGCTCATCCGTCTCCCGCAGCCAGACGATCCGATCGGCATCGACGTGGACCCAGCGCAAGCCTCCCCGACGCAGTGCCACTGAGTCGCGCCGAACGGCACAGAGTCGCACGAAAACGGACAGGAGAGCGCGATCCCAGGTGTCGGGCCGACTCCACGGGAACCCGCGGCGGCCCTCCTCACCCGTGGCCCCCTCCAGGCCGATCTCGTCACCGGCCCAGATCATCGGGACACCGGGGTGGGCGATCATGGCCGCGACCGCCACCTCGGTCAGGGCGGCGTCGGCGGTGATGGTGGCGATCCGGGGCGTGTCGTGGCTGGAGACCATCGTCATGCTGGCGCGCCGGGCCGACCACGGGATCGCGCTGAAGGCCCGCATCGTGGACACCACGGACGGCCCGGGCAGGTGCGGCCACCGGGGGAGCGGGGCACCCAGCCAGGAGTCGAAGGCGGGATCCTGCCGGGCGAGCCACGTCCACATCGGCCGGGAGAGGCCCGAGTAGTTCATGATCCCGTGCCAGGTGGTGCCGTCCACATCCCCGAGGAAGTCGTGGAAGTGCTCCCCGACGAGGTACGCCTCGGGTGAGACCGAGGCCACGGTGGCGCGGACCTGGCGCGCGATCTCCCGGGTCAGGTCCGTCTCGCGGTGCCGACCGGTCATGTTCGCGACGTCGATGCGCCAGCCGTCGAGACCGAACCGCAGCCACCGGGCCACCACGCTGTCCGGGCCGTCCACCATCCGGCGACGCAGCTCCGCACTGCGGTGGTCGAGCTTCGGCAGCGAGCGGTGCCCGAACCATCCGACGTAGTCGCGCTCCACATCGTCGGCGCGGACGGGGTCGAAGAAGTAGAACGCGGCCTCCGCGGAGGTGGCGTCCCTGCGGCCGGTCAGGAACCAGTCGTGGGTGCTGCCCGTGTGGTTCGTGGTCAGGTCCCCGAGCACCCGCATGCCCCGCGCGTGGGCGGTGTCGATGAGCTCCCTGAGCGCGGCCTCACCACCGAGGAGGGGATCGACCCGGTCGAAGCTCGACGCGTTGTACCGGTGGCTGGACCCGGCCGGGAAGATCGGCGTCAGGTAGACGGTGTTGGCGCCCAGGCCACTGATGTGGTCCAGGTGCTCGGCGAGGCCGTACAGGTCGCCGCCGAAGAACTGCCGGGCGGCGGGACGCCCTGCAGGCTCGGGGGCGTCGTCCCACGCCGCTGGGACTGCCCAGTCGGGCAGGGGCTCGCCGACGCGGCCGCTGCGGGCGAACCTGTCGGGGAACACCTGGTAGACGATCGCGTCGTCGAGCCACGCGCGGGGCATCGGGGGCCAGGGCCACCCGGAAGTCGCCACCGTCGGGGATGTCGGCCCCCACCAACCCCGCCGCGCTGAGCCACCGGTAGTCGGTTGCGCCCCCGTCAAGGAGGAACCGGTAGTTCGAGACCGTGTTGTGAGCCACCAGGTCGGCCCGCCACCAGGTGCCCGACGCGGTGCGCCGGTCCACCCGTGCCTCGACGTAGCCCGGCTCCCCGTCGTGCACCTGCCGGACCGCCACCCGGGTGACAGGGTCGGCGGGGGATGTGCGCAGGAGCACGGTGAATGTGTCGCCGTGCTCCTGCGGTGGCTCGGGGCAGTAGGCCGGTGAGCCGTCGTGGTGGGGCTCTGCGAGCAGGGACCCCGTCAGGGCCGGTCCGGCGCCCATCGAGGGATCAGCCCTTGACGGCGCCAGCCGTGAGGCCCGTGACCAACTGCTTCTGTGCGAAGCCGAAGACGATGAGCACGGGGATGGCAGCCATCAGCGCACCTGCCGCGAACAGCCCCCACTCCTGTCGCAGCGGGTTGCTGACGTAGGAGTAGAGGCCCACCGCGAGCGTGGTGTTGCGCTGGTCGGCGAGCACGACCTGGGCGATCGCCAGCTCGTTGAACATGCCCGTGAAGGTGATGAAGAAGACCACGGTCAGGATCGGGGCCGCCAGGCGCAGGATCATGCCGAAGAAGATCCGTGCGTGACTTGCGCCGTCGATGCGCGCCGACTCGTCGATCTCCACGGGGATGGTGTCGAAGAACCCCTTCATCAGGTAGGTGTTCACACCTAGCGAGCCACCCAGGTAGACCAGGATCAGGCCCCAGATCGTCCCCAGGCCGATGGACGGGAACGTGTTGCGGATCTCGGAGAGCAGCAGGAAGATCGCGGTGATCGCCAGGATCGCCGGGAACATCTGGACCAGGACCAGCGAGGTGAGTCCGGCGCGACGGCCCCGGAACCGCATCCGGCTGAACGCGAAGGCCGCTGCGGCCCCCATGAACACCGAGGTGAACGCCACCACCGTGGCGATGATCAGCGTGTTCTTGAACCAGACGGGGAACGGCCGCTGATCGCTGGTGATGACAGCCTCGAAGTTGCTGGTGTCGTAGGGCGGCAGGGGAAGGATGCACTGGATCGTCTCGACCCCCTCCAGGCCCAGCGGGCAGGCCGACGTCAGCGTGCTGCCCTGGCTGAAGGCGAGGTTGATGATGTACGAGATCGGGAAGAGCGCGAAGATCACGGCCGCGACGAGGATGGCGTGGCGCCATCCGACGGTCTTCATCCACCGGCCGAACGGCATCCGCTCGACCTTGACCGGGGCAGGTGCGGAGGTGCTCATGAGCCGATCTCCTCAAGCTTCTTGGTGAACCGGAACGACCAGGCCGAGATCGTCCCGACCACGAGGAAGATGACCATGGCGACGGCCGATGCCAGCCCCAGGCGTTGTTGAGTCTGGTTGAAGGCCATGCGGAAGGTCCAGTTGATGAGCAGGTCCGTGGACCCACCGTCGCTGATCTGGGCGGGGAAGGGACCACCCCCAGTCAGCATCTCGATGAGGGTGTAGTTGTTGAAGTTGAACGTGAACGAGGCGATGAGCAGCGGGGCCACCGAGATCATCAGCAGCGGCAGCACGACCGTGCGGAAGGCGTGCACGCCGCTCGCGCCGTCGACGAAAGCTGCTTCCTTCAGGTCGGCTGGGATTGCGGTCAGCGCCCCGAGGCAGACCAGGAAGAAGTATGGGTAGGCGATCCACAGGTTGACGAACAGAACCGAGAAGCGGGCCAGGTTGGCTTCGCCCAGCCAGTTGATCGGGTCACCGGGAAGCATCTGGTTGATCAGGCCGAAGTCCGTGTTGAGCATGCCGCGCCACAGGGGGGCGGTCAGGAAGATCGGCATGGCGAACGGGAGGATCAGTAGAACTCGGTAGTACTTCTGGCCGCGCATGCGCCGGTCGTTCATGACCACAGCGAGCGTCAGGCCAAGTGCGAAGGTGGTCAGTACCGTCATGAACGCGAAGAAGAACGTCCAGATGGTGATCGGGAAGAACCGGTCCCGGATGGTGGGGTTGGTGAAGAGCTCCTTGTAGTTCTCCGGGCCGATCCACACTCGCCACCCCGGCTCCAGGATCTGCCCGTCGGGCGCCTGGAAGTTCCCGGTGTCGTTGGCGGTGTAGACGACCCCCGTGGTGGTGTCTGTCATGGCGTCGGTGTCGGGGTCGTACACCAGGGTCGCGCGGACCTCCTTGGCGACCGAGACACCGGTCTGGCGCAGGTAGGTTCCCGTCTCGAGGTTCAGTGGGACGCGCAGTGCCTCCCACTGTGCTGCCAGCTCCGGGCTGGCGGTCAGTGACCCGAGGTTGAGCGTGGTGTAGCCCTCGACCCCGGTCACCTTCTCGCCGTCCTTCTGCAGGTCCTCCGGCGGGACCGGCGTCAGCGACTCGTTCGTGCCGATGAACGTCTCCCCTGGTGAGGAGGTCCCCTCGGGGAAGGTGACCAGCATCGACACCTCCGCACCCTGTGCGATCGGCACGGCCGGGTAGTCGGCCGAGCCCTCGACGGGTCGCTCGCCCCGCTGCTCCAGGGCGTTGATGGCCGCTGCCTGGTCATCGAGGTGGCCGGTACCGTAGTTGGTGAAGCTGGAGTAGCCGGTCAGAACGATCGTGAAGACCTGGAACACGAGCAGGAAGAGCAGCCCGGGCAGCAGGTACTTCAGGGGCAGCCCCTTCGTGAAGTAGACGAAGTTGACGGCAATCAGTGCGAGGACGAAGAACCCGGCCGCAAGCCACCACTCGTCGACCCACGCCTGGATGAACATCCAGAGAAGCAGTGCGTCGATCAGTCCGACGAGTATCAGCTTGATCGCCAAGCTGCCGGCAGTGATCGAGCCCGACTTCTTCGGCTTCTTGGGCTTGATCTGATCCGGGGCGGACTCTGTGGTGAGGCTCATGGCCGGGTTCCTCATCTCCTCGTTGTCAGGACCTGGGCATCTAGCCCTGTGAAGCGGCGATCGATGCGTTGATCGCGTCGCCGGCCTCGGTCATGGTCGTGGTCGGATCCTCACCCGAGGCGACCTTGAACTCGGCCAGGCCAAGGGCCTCCCAGACCGAGCCCATCTCAGGCACGGACGGCTGCGGGATGCCCTGCAGGCCGAACTCGATGAACCCCTTGGTGATGGGATCGGTGATCTTCGCGACGGACTCGGTCCACGCCGGCGGGCGCGGGTCAGCCGCGTACATCTCGTCCATGAACTCCGTGGTCATCACGTTGTCGTTCAGGAAGGTCTGGGCGATCAGGGCGTTCTGCGCCTTGGTGGGGATGAAGAACGTCTGGACGCCGATGAACGGCTGAGCGGTGGAGGGGCCGTCGGGAACCGGGCAGACCACAGTGTCGGGCACGCCCTCGACCGCAGCGCCGGCGTTCCACGGGCCGGTGATCCACCAGGCGGAGTCGCCGCTGGTGTACGACTCGTTGGCGATGTCGCCGGTCACCGAGGCCTTGAGCAGGCCCTCGTCAGCGAAGGCCTGCAGGCGCTCGGCTGCGGCGATGGACCCCTCCTTGCCGACGCCCATGTCGTCAACGTTGGTCCCGCCGTCGCCGAAGATGTAGCCACCATCCGCGCTGTACAACGGGTACCAGTGGTAGGCGTCGCCCGTGTCGCCGATCTGCAGGGCCAGCGGCAACGACGCGTCGCCGTCGTCCTTGAGCTTCTTGCCGGCAGCCTGGAGGTCATCCAGCGAGGCCGGGCACTCTGGCGAGAGCTTCGGGTTGGTCAGCATGGCGATGTTCTCCACCGCGTAGGGCACGCCGTAGGTCTTGCCGTCGTAGGTGACACCCGCGACAGCAACCTCGCTGAAACTGGCGGTGTTCCCGCCCAGGTCGACGGGCGTGACCACGCCGTTGGTGACGAGCTCGCCGAGCCAGTCATGGGCACCGATGAAGAGATCCGGGACGTCACCGGTCTGGCTGCCCTGGACGACCCGGGCCCGCATATCGCTGAAGTCGATCTGGACGACGTCACAGGTGATGCCGTTGGCCTCGGCGAACTCATCGCACTGTGCCTGGATCGGTGGGGTCCGGGTCTCATCGGCCCAGATCGTGAAGGTGCCCGAGCTCGCGGGAGGGGCGCTCGAGGCGGTGTCGGTGGTGGCGGTGTCGTCCCCGCTGCTACAGGCGGCGAGGAGGAGTGCGAGGCTGGCGGCTGCGGCCCCGGCTTTGGTAGTGCGGCGCATGGATGCTCCGTTTCTTGGTGAGTGGAACACGGGGCCGTACGGGACCCCGCTGTCACGCATCATGCCCTCTCATGGGGGCCACCGCGACGCGTGGGGACGTGTGGCCGGTTCGTTACCAAATCGTTGTGAAACGAGTGTGGTGCGCGGGGGGTCGGCGATGCAACGCAGGGAGCGGCTGAGTCAGCCCGCGTCGATCGCGGACTGGATCTCCTGGCCGGCCGCCTTCATGGTCTTCGCGGGGTTCTCACCGGACATGACATCGACCTGCGCCTGGCTCAGCGGTGCCCAGACCAGGTCCATCGCCGCCAGGTTGGGCGTGGGTTCCGAGGCGTCGGCGAAGTCGCCGAACCCCTTGATCACGGGGTCGGTCGATGCGGCCGTGTAGGACTCGACCCAGGCCGGGGAGAGCCCCCCGGGGGCAGCCAGGGCGCTCATGACCTCCGTCGTCATCGCGGTGGTGGCCAGGTACTCCTGGGCGCCCGCTGGGTTGCGGGCGAACGCGGACTGGAGCAGGCCCAGGGAGGTGACCATCGCCTGGGCGCGCGAGGCCAGGATGGCGTCGAACCCCGGCACCGCCTCGACCACGAACGGGACGCCCGACGCGCGCACCGGTTCGACGCTCCACGGGCCTGAGATGAAGTAGGGCGACTTGCCCGCGGTGAACGTGGTCAGGGCCTCGTCGAGGGTCAGGTCCTTGTCGAGCGCACCGTCCTCGGTCAGCTTCGCGAGGGCCTTGGCCGCCTCGATGCTCCCGGCCTTGCCGACCTCGAGCTCGTCGGCGCTGTAGCCACCCTGCGCGTCCAGGCCGAAGATCTTGCCGCCGGCCGCGCTGTAGAAGGGGTACCAGTGGTAGGCGTCGCCCTGTGGTCCGACCGGCAGCGCGATGGGGACGATGGTGTCGTCCTTGTCCTTGAGCTCGAGGCCGTCGCGGGCCATGACGTCGATCGAGTCGGGGGCCCCGGGCGCCAGCTGGGTGTTGCGGAACAGGGCGAGGTTCTCGGTCGCGAAGGGCACGCCGTAGGTGCGCGCCTCGTAGGTGAAGCCGTCGATCGCGACGGGGCGGAACCTGCTGGCCTGTGCGCTGAGATCCACCGCGGCCAGGAGGCTGAAGTCGGCGAACTGCCCGACCCAGTCGCTCTGCCCCACGAACAGGTCCGGTCCCTGGCCCTGGGGTGCAAGGGTCGTGATGTCATCGCGGATCTTGGTCAGGTCGGTCCCGACCGTCTGGACCACGACCTCGACGCCGGTGGCCTGCTGATGGGCCGCTGCACTGGCCTCCAGCGCCGGCGCATGGGCGGGGTCCGACCAGATGAGGATCGAGGAGGTGGCGCTCGGGCCGGTGCTGGTGGTTGCGCTGGCCGACGCGTCGGATCCCGGGTCGGAGGACCCGCAGGCTGCCAGGAGCAGTCCCGCAGTCACGATCGTGACAGCCCTGCGCGCATTCCCCATGGCATGTCCCCACCCTCCCGTGCTCGCCCGCCTCTGCGGGCCTGGCCCCATGGGCATCATGCCCCTGCCGGTCGCCGATGGCCAGACACCCGCACCGTGTGCTCTACCCTTGTGCCGCATCGCCGGCGTGGCGCAATTGGCAGCGCACCTGTCTTGTAAACAGGGGGTTCCCGGTTCGAGTCCGGGCGTCGGCTCTGTATTGGGGCAGGTCAAATGGCAGTTTTGCGATCTCTTGGTCTGTGATTCACGGCACTGGTCACGGATTGGTCACATGTGCCCCGAGGACCCCGGCTGAGGACCCCAGCTTGGCAGGCGAGATTGCGCACCAACCTGGCAGGGACTGCCAGAACCCATGCCCGCCTGAGCCGGCCGCGTTGGTCCTCATGCCGGTCTGAATCCGAGCACTGCCCTCCGTCTTCTGATGGAATCGCCCCATGCAAAGGCCCAGTGGGACGCGGGTACGGCTGTGGTGGGAGCGGGCATCGTGGGTGCTTCCCCTGCTCGGCCTCGTCGTGGGTGCGTTGCTGGTGTCGCTGGTGGAGTTCGTCGACGAGGTGACCTACATCGCCGAGGGGCCTCAGGCGGCTGTGTCACCCGAGGCTGCCACGGCAGTGCTGGCCGCGATCGGTGGGGGGATGATCACGTTCAGCGGATTCGTGTTCTCCTTCGCGATCCTGATCGTGCAGTTCGGCTCGAGCGCGTACTCGCCGAGGATGGTGTCCTACTTCCTGCGGCGCCGGGTGACCCAGTGGATCCTCGCGTTGTTCCTGGCGACGATCGCCTACTGCTTCCTGGGCCTGATCTCGATCGGGTCCGAGGGCCGGGCGCAGTTCACCCCGACGCTCACGGTCGGCGTGGCGCTCCTGCTGCTCGTGTTGAGCCTCGTCGGGTTCATCGTGCTCATGTACGCGGCGGGGAGCCAGATCCGCGTTGACTCCGTGCTGGCCAGCATCGGACGGCACTCGCGGCGGCAACTGGCTCGCCGACTCCCGCGCCAGGACCGCGTCGACACCGTGGCGACCGAGCCGGGAGAAGCGCCGGGTCCCGGGGAGTTGGTGCCCATCGGCTATCGCGGCGACAACGGTCAGATCGTGGCCATCGATGTGCGGCGGCTGTCCCGGATCGCCCGCAGCCATGGCATCGCCCTGGAGATCCCGCTGAGGGTCGGCGATGCGATCACCGACGGCACCCCCATTGCCCGTGCCGACGCCGCCGCCACCGCGCGTCTGGAGCGGGCGATCAGCAGCGCGCTGGTCGTCGATGACGAGCGGTCGCTGGTGCATGACCCGCTCTACGCCCTGCGTCTCCTGGTCGACATCGCCATCCGCGCGCTCTCCCCGGCGGTCAACGACCCCACGACGGCCGTGCGTGCCCTCGACGAGATCGAGGGGGTGCTCCGGGCCGCGGCGACTCGGCGTTTGGGGACCGTGCGCATCGATCTGGATCCGGGCTCCCTCGTGGTGTCCACGGCCACCTGGGACGAGGTGGTGGACCTCGCACTTGTCGAGATCGCCGAGTCCGGCCTGGGTCAGGTCCAGGTCAGCAGGCGGCTCGTGGCCCTCCTCGACGACCTGATCCCCGATGTGCCCGAGTACCGCCGCGGCCCCCTGCGCCGTCACCGCGAGAGCCTCGAGGCCGCAGTCGCGCAGTGGCCGCTGTCCGGGCGGGCGCGCGAGGTGGCCCTGCGCGGAGACAGGCAGGGCCTCGGCGGCTCCGGGTGAGCTGATGGACCAGTGCGTGTCGTAGGAGAACCATGTGGCAGCGCACCTCATCTCCCTGCAGGGTTGCTCTTCATTGGCTACCCTTGCGCGCATTGGGATCCGACTGAGGTCCCGGGGGAGGGTGATCACGCGTGAGTGCCATGCATCGGATCGGAACCGGGGCCGTGGCCGCCGTGCTGCTGCTCGCGGGGTGCAGCGATGCGGCGGATGACGCTGGCTCCCCGTCGGCCAGTGCCTCCGCCGGGGCGAGCCAGCTGCCCACGGCGCCCATGGGCGCGCAGGACGCCGCGAAGCTCGAGTCCGTGATCGCGAGCACCTACTCCGAGGACATCGCCAAGGACTTCCCGGCGCTGTGGGTGGGGGTGTGGGACCCGGAGAAGGGTGCCTACACGCAGGCATGGGGCGAGGCCGTCGTCGGAGGGCGCAAGGCCACGGTCGACGACGTGTTCCGGATCGGCAGCGTCACCAAGACCGTGACCGCCACGATCATCCTGGAGCTCATCGACGAGGGGAAGCTCTCCCTGGACGACACCGTGGCGAAGACCGCCCCCAAGGTCGCCGAGGCGCACCCGGACATTGCCGACCTCACCATCCGCCAGCTGCTGTCCATGACCTCCGGGATCCCGGACTACATGAACGTCCCCGATGGGGTCGTGGCAGGCGTCACCAAGGACCCCACGACCGTGTGGACCGCGGACCAGCTCATCGACGCCGGCATCGGGAAGGGACTCAAGCCGGCCGGAACCGGCGGCTACTCGACCACCAACTACATCCTGCTGCAGGAGGTCGCCGAGGAGATCACGGGAACGTCCCTGCAGGACCTGATCGCCCAGCGGATCACCGGTCCCCTGGGCATGGCGAACTCGGCGCTGCCCCCGAACGAGGACACCACCCTGCCCGAGCCCGCCGCGCACGGATACCTGAACTCGAACTGCATCGCCGAGGTCGAGGCCGACGGCGGGAGCGCGACCGAAGGTCAGGACACCACCGACTGGAACGCCTCCTACGGCCAGGGCGGTGGCGGCATGCAGGCCACGATCACCGATCTCGGCCGGTGGGGCGCCTCCGGCCTGGGCAACACCCTCCTGGCTGACGCCACCGCCGCCGAGCGCATGAAGACCGCGCAGGTGCAGGACGGGTTGACCTACGGCCTGGGCATCATGGACTACGGCGACGGATTCGTCGGGCACTCCGGCGAGGCGCTCGGGTGGCAGACCCAGGTGGCCCACAACCCGGACACCGGCCTCACGGTCGCCATGGGCACCAACGCGTGCGCCGGGGCGGACCTGTACCTGTTCGACGCGATCCGCTCGCTGGTGTCCTTCACCCTGTACCCGCCGGTGATGTCGCCGCCAGCGTCCCCTGCGGCGAGTTCGTAGGGAAGGGGCGCTGTGACCGCCGGCCAGCCGGCCAACGTCGCGGCACGAAGCAGCGGGTCCTGGGGACCGTCGGGGAGCTGATCTTCACCATCGGCCTGATCCTGGCGCTCTTCGTGGCCTACCAGCTCGTCTGGACGAACATGTCGGCGGCTCGGGCGGCGGATCGAGCGCCTCGCAGGTCCAGCAGCAGTGGGCAGCTCAGGGCACGCCGAGCACGCCGGACGAGGGGCCCCGGGAGGCGACCCCGCGGCAGAGCAGCCCGAGGTGGGCACCCCGTTCGGCCTCGTCTACATCCCTCGCCTTCGCGACAAGGTGTGGGGCCTGCCGTTGGTCCAGGGCGTCGGTCCGGATGAGCTCGCGCAGGGCATCGGCCACTACGTGGGGACTGCCATGCCCGGCGAGATCGGCAACTTCGCGACCGCCGGGCACCGCGCGACCCATGGTGAGCCCCTGCGCGACATCGACCAGCTGGAGAAGGGCGACCAGGTCATCGTCGAGACGTCGACTGACTGGTTCACCTACGAACTGGATGAGTCGAAGATCGTCAGCCCATCGGACGTCTGGGTGATCGACCCAGTCCCGGGCAAGCCTGATGCCACCCCCAGCGGAAGCGCTGATCACGTTGACGAGCTGCAATCCGCGCTGGGCGTCCACGAGCGCTACATCTGGTGGGGGCAGCTGGTCGACACCACCGCGAAAGTCGTCGGGCAAGCCCCCCGCGGCTCTGAAGGAGGGCTGACATGTACGGCGCGATCTGGCGTGCGCTGCCCGGGCCGAAGGCGGTCAAGGCCCTGATCGCCCTGATGCTTGTCCTCGCGGTCGTGGCAGCCCTGTTCCTCTGGGTGTTCCCCTGGGCCGAGCAGCACCTGCCGTTCCTCAACGTCACGGTCGACCAGGAACCCGCATCCCCCTGAGGCGATCACGCGCGCAAACCTGGCGACGCGAACTTCGCCAGTCTGTGAAATAGTTCTGCCCTGCCGCATACCAACATCCTGTTCCCCACCGAGGAGTCCTTCATGACCGTTCAAGACCCCGGCCGCATCCCAGTCGGCCTGTTCGACGGCGCGAGCATCTCAGACGACGCCGTGCAGCCGGCTGTCCGCAGGCGCTGCCCGCATCGTCGCCTTCGCCGATGGCGCTGACGCCTCCGCGATCACCGGGCAGTGGTCTCGGGTCGCGCCCTCCATCGACGTGGAGATCGTGCCCGCCGTGTCGGACATCCGCGAGGCCATCATCGAGTGCGCCAGGCGCAAGGTCATCTGGCTGGCGGCGCCCACGCCGAAGAACGCCGGCCGTTTCGTGGCTGGGGCCCTCCAGGGTGCCGCGGCGGCAACCGAGTTCGAGATCCCGTCCGTCGCGGTCCATGTGCTGCGTGACGACACCGTCGAGGGCTCGGTCGCCTGGCTGACCCAGACCGGGGAGATGTCCGGCTACGGGGTCCTCTACGCCGCGGCGGTCGCCGCCATGGGCGGGCGCAGCGTCACACTGATCTCGCCCACAGCCGTGCGGGCCCCGCGCACCCCGGAGGCGCTGGAGGCCGCCGAGCGGTACATCGAGGAGTCCGGGATCGAGGTCCTGCGCCTCAGCGACCCGTCGCCGCTGCAGCGCGTGCTGGGCGGGGAGTTCGGGGCGGTCGTGCACCCGGTGCTCGACGCCCCGGGCGGCCGGTCGCTGCTGCACCCCGGCGAGCTGCCCGCCAAGAGCGTCGCGGACGGCAACGCCGCCGCCGTGGTCGAGCTCATCGAGAAGGCACCTGGTGACGTGATCGCCGTGTTCGACGGCGTCCAGCTCGTCTACGGCGGTGCGGTGGGCGCGAAGGTCGCCGCATCGGTGGCGCTCGGAGTCGTCGCGCTGACGGGCGTTGGGCGCAGCCGTTGCTCCGGCGGCGATGGCCACCGAGCCGCCGCCCGCAGCAGCCGCCCCGGCATCGTCAGGCACGGTGAGCGTGCACCCAAATGGGAGCTTCTCGTCGGCGGTCGTGCACAACGGGACCGACCACGATGTCGTCACCACAGTCACCCTCCGGTGGACGGGGGCCCGCAGTCAGACCCGCGGCCAGGACATGGACACCACGTCGACCGTGACTGTCCCCGCCCACGGGTCCGTGACCATTCCGTCTCCAGACCCCTCCTTCATATTCTCCAAGATCGTGGAGTTGGCACCCACGCCGACGCCGACGCCGGTGTCGGGGCCGAGTGTGCCGACTCCGAATGTGCCCAAGCCGCCGGAGCCGACGCAGCCGGTTCTGATCCCGCCGACGGCGACGGCGTCTTCCGCCGGGTCAGACAGGTGCCGACGCCCAAGCCGCCGGAGCCCGGTCCGATGCTGGTTCCGACGCCGGTGTCGACGCCGATGTGTGCCGACTCCGAATGTGCTCAACAGATGACGACGCCGCCGGAACCCGGTCCGATGCTGGTTCCGACGCCGGTGTCGGGGCCGAGTGTGCCGACTCCGAATGTGCCCAAGCCGCCGGAGCCGACGCAGCCGGTTCTGATCCCGCCGACGGCGACGGGTCTTCCGCCGGGTCAGCAGGTGCCGACGCCCAAGCCGCCGGAGCCCGGTCCGATGCTGGTTCCGACGCCGGTGTCGGGGCCGAGTGTGCCGACTCCGAATGTGCCCAAGCCGCCGGAGCCGACGCAGCCGGTTCTGATCCCGCCGACGGCGACGGGTCTTCCGCCGGGTCAGCAGGTGCCGACGCCCAAGCCGCCGGAGCCCGGTCCGATGCTGGTTCCGACGGCAACTCCCAAGCCCCAGCAGCAGACGCCACCGTTGACGCCGATGCAGGTGCCCATCGCGACCCCGCCGATCACTCAGCAGACCCCGCGCCTGGTTCCGCAGACCCCGGCGACCAAGGCTCCGCTGCAGCCCCCTTGCATGGCAGCAGACTCCCACACAGGGGGCTGAAGTTCCCACGGCGATCCCGCAGTCGACGCCCAGCTTGACCGACGGTACCCAGACCCCGGCGACGACGGGTGGCGGTGTGGAAGTTCCGGGAGGCGCGCAGGTGACCACCGCCACGACGGAGGGCGGGCACCACGACGCCGGGAACGACCGACGCGGGAGCGCACACCGCAACGACACACGCCGCAACGACCCACGCCGCCACGCACGAGGGTCGGACGAACACGCACGCGGCCACGCATGCGACGGGTGGCTCGACCGAGGCCCAGACGGCGGGGGGCGCCAGCCAGCTGGCGCACACCGGGGCGGGCGAGGTGGGCCTGCTCGCAGGTCTGGCCGCGGCCCTGATGGCTGCGGGCGCGGGCATCGCAGCGGTTGCCCGGCGCGGCGCCGATGAACGCGAGGAGGACTTGGGCGACGTCATCTCCTGACGGAGGAGCCCATGCGGAGGGTGGGTGATGGCCGACGGGTCATCACCCCACCCTCTTGCGCATGACTGGGCCCTGGCGCCGTGAGCGTGTTGCCCTGAGCCTCAGGGGCGCAGTTGAGCCGGCTCTGGCTCGCGAGCCGGCAGCTCAGCGCGCCGGTGGAACACGATCATCACGAGAAGCAGGACGAGGGCCAGCAGGAACAGGGCGAAGCTGGCGTTGCCCGACTCAGCGGGATCGGCCGTCGTGAGCGCGCTGAAGATGCTGAAGTCGTACACCGTGTGGACGACGATGGGCACGAGGATTCCCCCGGAGACCCGGCGCATGTAGTACAGGAGGTATCCGAAGACGGCCGAGGCGAGGACGCCCAACGGCCCTGCGGTGATGTGGCTCAGGCCGAAGATCAGCGTCGTGCCCACCGCTGCGATGACCTCGCGGTACCGATCGCGCAGGAAGGTGAGCACCACGCCCCGGTACATCAGCTCCTCACTGACGCCGATCAGCAGGGTCCCGAGGAGGAGGGTCAGGCCCAGCGTCACGCCGGCGGTCGCCAGCCGGCCGTAGTCGGTCAGGGCGACTGCGGTCACCACGGGCGCGACCGCGACGACCCATACCCACGGGCGCACCCGCAGCCTCTCGTGGAGCACCACCGGCCACCAGCGGGCGAGGCTGATCGTCAGGACGACGACGGCCAGGGCGATCGACTGGCCGATCAGCAGCACGTTCACGCTGTCCTGGTCGGGGTAGTCACCTGTCGACGTGTGCTTCAGCACGACGACGTCGACGATGGCGGGGAGGAACATGAACGCCAGCAGGGTCCCGATCAGGGCCACCCAGGACATGGGCCGGTGGGCTGCGGGGGCATCAACCAGATCGTGCTCCGGATTCGACATGGCGCCGAGTGTAGAGCTCTCCGGCGTCTCCTCCGGTGCATCCGGCCGCTTGTCGCGCATTGTTCGCCGGTGATGCAGATCAGCCGTTGCCCACCGCTCGGGTCAGCGTCGGCCGATCCCAGTCCGGAGCCGCCTGCGGCTCGTGGCTCGCGGTGGCTGGCTCGTGAGCTCGGCGATCCGGCGGGCGCGGGCGGTCTGGACGCTGGGGATGGGCAGGGGATCCCAACCGGACACCCCAAGGGCCTGGGCGAGGACCAGGTCCGCGAGCTCGGGGTTGAGCGCCAGCGCCGGACCGTGCAGTTGCGTACCGATCACGAACGGCGTGACCACGCCGTCGGGGGACGCGGCACCCGGGTCGCCGGTGGCGATCTCGGTGAGATGGTCGACGCCGGGGTCGCGTGCCACCTGGAAGCTGCGGGAGTGCCAGCCGATCATCTCCGGGAGCCCCCGCCCGGGTGCCGGGCGGGTCATGACGGACTCCGCCGAAGGGGGCGTGCCCAGAGCCGTGCAGCCGACCAGGCCGAGCCCCTCATGGACCTCCCCATCGCGCTGGGTCCACGACCGCCCGACAGCTGCGAGCCCGGCGTCCACGGCTACGACGACAGCCCGACCGGATCGCACCTCGTCGGCCACGCTGGTGGCCTTCAGGTGGTCGACCAGGTCGCTCACCCCGGCCAGTCCGTCCCCGCCGAGGAGGTAGATGCGGGCTGCGGTCATGGCTTCGGGCCGGTTGATGGTCGTGTGGGTCGCTTCGATCCCGCGTTGTCGGGCTCGGCGCACGAGGGCTGGGCCGTTGGCCTCGTCACCGGCCGCGACGGTGTCCAGGGGGAACAGGGTGGCGATGGTGAGAACGGTCATCGGGCACCTGCCCGGAACTGGCGCGAGAGTCGGCGGAAGGCGGGGTAGTTGCAGGCGACGACCACCTCATTCGAGCCGCTCGCGCCCAGGTCGACCAGGGTGACTGCGTGCTCAGGGTCAGGTACCTCGACTCCCGTCACCCCGGCGGAGTCCAGGACAGCCAGGGCGTCGGCGGCACGGCCTCCGGTGACCGGGATCGTCCGCCCGGCCAGGCGTCCGAAGGGTGCCTCCCACATGGTGGTGGTGTCCTTGGGCCCGAACGGGTCGACGGCGATCACGAGCGGCAGCCCCTCGGAGACCGCGACGTCGATGGCCTCGGCCCATCCAGCGGGGTTCTTCAGCATGAGCAGTCGCGCGCGACGGTCGCCGACCGGGAACGGGACGTATCTGCCGTCCACGTCGACCACGTTGCTCAGGGCCGCCGCCGCGCGATCGACGTTGATGCCCATGGTGTCTGCGGCGGCGAGTGCGAAGGCTGCTCCGACGGGGCCGGTACGACCGGGGACCGCCACCTGGACCTCGGCCCTGCCTCCCGGGTGCGCGATCAGCCACCCACCGTGTGCCGGACCGTCGACCGTCCATGCGGACTCCGGCCGGTTCCTCCTGCACCCCGGGCAGGACCACGTCGAACCGGCCCAGTCGTGGGCGGCTCCGCAGGCTGGGCACAGGGCGGCGTCCTCCCGCCACCCCAGGCCCCCGGCCACCCCGACGACGTGGGGTGCCGGTTCGAACGCCCAGACCACCAGCGGGTCGTCGACGTTGACCAGCACGACGCAGTCCTGCGGAAGCCGCGCCGCCGCCTCGCGCCAGTGCGCCAGGGTCGCCGCGAGGGACACCCCGCGGGTGTACTCCCGGAACGCGTTCAGGGCGATGACGACCCGGGGTGCGGTCGCGTCCACGACGGCACTGAGGTAGACCTCGTCGACCTCGAGGACGGCCAGCGGGCTGGTGCGGTCCGCGGTCAGGGCGGTCACGATCCCGTCGGGCATGTTCGCCCCGGTCGAGTTGGTCACCACCGGGTCACCCGCCGAGAGGGCCGCGGCGACCAGGGCGGTGACGGTGCTCTTGCCGTTGGTCCCGGTGACCAGCACCGGCCGGCGTCCACCGGCGACCGTGGCCAGCACGTCGGGATCCAGGCGCAGCGCCAGGCGCCCGCCGATCATCGTGCCCGACCCACGACCCAGCGCCTGCGACAGCGCCGCCGCCGCGCGCCCGGCCGCCAGTGCGGCCGCCGAGCGCACCGGATCCCGGGATCGCGCACGCCTGCTCATCGGACGGAGTACCTCCGCCTGCCGTGCTGGTCGAGGATGTCGCCCAGCTGCTCACCATTGAGCCCCCGCAGGACCAGGTCGTCGCGGCCGGCCATGGTCTCGGCCTGCAGCATCGCGTTGAGGATCGCCTCGGCCGTGGCCTCGATCACCGCCGCGAACATGGCATCCACATACGGAAGGGCCAACGTGTCCACGGTCAACGCGATGGGGGTGATGGCACCCGGACCCTGGTCGGGAAGGCCGTGGGCGGCCGTGGAGAAGGCGATCATCAGGTCACCGGAGTAGTTGTCCCCCCGCGCCCCGAACTTCGCGATCCCCAGCCCGGCCCGCTGGGCCATCCGGTTCAACTGATGTGGCAGCAGCGGGGCGTCGGTGGCCACCACCGCCAGCACCGAGCCCGTTCCCGGCGGGACCCGGGTGATCGCCGACATCCGCGGCACCGGGACCTCACGCCACCCCAGCACCTGCCCGACCGGCACCCCGTTGACCTCGAAGTGGCGGCGGTCGCCGTGGTTGGCCTGGACCAGGACTCCCACGGTGTAGGTGTGCTCGCCCAACTCGACGAGCCGGGACGCGGTGCCCGTGCCGCCCTTGAACCCGTAGCACTGCAAGCCCGTGCCGCCACCAACGTTGCCCTCGGCGATCGACCCGGTGCGCGCGTCGTCGAACGCAGCGTGAACGTGGTCGGGGCGCACGTGCTGCCCGCCGATGTCGTTGAGGATCCCGTCCCACGTCTCCCCCACCACCGGCAGCATGATCGGCAGCCGGCCCGGCAACGCGACCTCTCGGGCGATGATCGTGTCGCGCACGATCCCGACGCTGTTGGTGTTCGTCAGCGCGATCGGGCTGGTCAGCATCCCCGACTCGTGCAACCACTCGAGACCCGTCAGCTCACCGAACCCGTTCAGCCGGTGGTACCCGGCGAACACCGGCTCCGTCGAGGGCCGCCCACCGTGCGGCAGCACCACCGTGACGCCTGTGCGCACCGGACCGTGGCCGACCTTCAGCTCGCCGGATCCCGGATACGAGGGTCGCGTACCCCACCTGCACGCCGGCGACGTCGGTGATCGCATTGTGGAACCCGGGCTCCCCAGTCCCGATCTCGATGCCGACGTCCCGTGCCCGCACTCTTGCCTCCACTCGGATCCCGACGCGCACAGTAGCGCACGCGGGGATAGTTCGCAGGTGCTGCATAATTGGGTCGAAGTCGTCGTCCCACCAAGGAGTGCCGTTTCCATGGACAACACGTTCGTCTGGATCATTGCTTTCGCGGTCGCCGTCGCCTGCGGCCTCTTCTCGGCCAAGCTGGCCGGGGACAAGGGCCGCAGCCCGGTCGGCTACGGCCTGCTCGGGTTCTTCCTGCCCCTGATCGGCATCATCGTCGCCGCGGTGGTACCCAGGAAGCTGTAGCGCGTCCAGCTCACAGCGGGCCTCATTGCTGGCGGGCGCGAATCAGGGCGTCGGTCAGCTCGGGGATCCCCAGCAGGGGGCCCAGGGTGTCGTAGATCGTCTCCAGGTCGGCGGCGTTCTCGCCCTGCGGATCCACCACGTCGTGCTGGTAGCCGAGGTCCTCGGCGAAGACGTGGTCCACCCGGGTGGTGGCTTCCGATCCGAGGTGATCGGCGATGCGCCTGATCGCCACGTTGCTCACGGCGCCGTCGTTCTCGTTGCTCACGACGAGCAGGCGATCGATCGGCACCGTCCGGTCGATCCGTCCCTGGGCCTGACGGCCCACCGCGAGCAGCGCTCCCAGCGAGTGCACCGAGTAGCGGGGGTAGGCGTAGGGCGGCGTGGCCAGCTGCTCCTTGAGGTCGCCGTCCCACCACAGGTACAGGTCGGGCAGGAAGCTGCCCAACCGGGCGACCGGGCCCACGGTGAAGTCGGGGAGCACCTTGGGGACCAGGAGGGGGGCGAGCAGGGCGACGTCGGAGACATCGTCGCGTTCGCTGGCCAACCACGAGGCCAGCGTGCCGCCGGCCGACAGTCCCACGACCGAGACCCGCTCGCCGAGCCCGGTCGCGATGTCGACCGTGGTGTCGGCGAAGGCCGTCAGCTCGGCCGGGTCGAGGTCGGACAGGGCCTTGGTCATCCGGTCACCGATGCCGTGCTCGGGGATCCGGGCCAGGACCACGTTGTACCCGGCATCGAAGTACGCCTGGGCCATCACCGAGAACTGCTGCGGGCAGTTGGTGTAGCCGTGGAGCAGGACCACGGAACGTTCCGTGCGCTGGCCGTGATCGAGCACCTGCGTCCCGCACAAGGGGTTGATCTCGGGTCCATCGGCCGCCTTGAGCGTGGCTGCCAGACCCATGGCGCTCGGGTAGTCGCTGGTCGGTGCGGGCCGGGACTCCAGGTCAGCATCGAGCAAGGGGGTGAACCCGAGGACCAGCGCGGTCGCCAGCAGCAGGCCGAGCACTGCGCCCACGATGGCAGCCAGAGCCCGAACGGGCCGGCGACCGGGGCCACGCTGCGGACTCGTCATGGCGGCTAGTCTTCACCACCGGCGACCACTATGCGGCCGGGGCGAGTAATCCGCGCGCGGCGCACTGTCCGCCGAGCCCGGGCACGACGTTGCGGCGCGATTGAGCGGCTGCCTGGGCTACCCTCGACAGATCATGGAACAGCGGATCGAGGACCCCCGGCGCGAGTCCTTGTCGCGTGCCCTGGTTGCGCTGTGCCGGTACTCGGTCGAGATGACCGAGATCGCCCACCAGTCCCTGGGGCACGAGACGACCGAGAACCGGGACATCGAGATGGTCCTCACCCTCAACCGGAGAGGCCCGCTCACACCCACCGAACTGGCTGAGATCACCGGCGCCCCCCGGAGCTCGGTCTCGCGCGCGCTCAACCGCCTCGAGGCAGCGGGTTTGACCGTGCGCCGTCCGGACAGCCGGGATGGGCGAAGCGTGCTCATCGTCGTGACCCCGAAGGGACGTCGCCGGGTCGCAGCGTTCGTGGGGCGGCTGGACTTCTACTACGCCTCCGGTGAACCTCTGCTCAAGGAGGCATTCGACCTCCTCGATGTCCCCCTTCCCAGGACCGACCCGAGCAGGCCGGTGGACCCGCTGGCCGCAACGACGGAGGTGACCAGCGCCGGGGCCGCGTTCGCCCGCGACGCGAGGGACCAGCTGGAACCATTCGGTGTCGGGGAGTTCCCGGACCGATTCACCATCGCGCTGCTCCACCTGTACGGAACCCAGCGCCCGACGCAGATCGCCGACGAGCTGCGCCTGACCCCCAGCGGAACCTCCGGGCTGCTGACCCGCCTCGAGCGAGCGGGCCTGATCACCCGCCGCCACGACCTCACCCCCGGAGACCGGCGGGCCGTGGTGGTCGCGCTGACCCCGCGCGGCCAGGAGGCAGCGGACCTGCAGCTGGACATCTTCGCGCGCCATTCCGAGGAGCTGACGCGAGCCCTTTCCCTGACATGGGGCGGGTACTGAGCCCCCGCAGTCGCCCTTCCGGCGCTACTGCGTTGCCGACGGACAGTCCGGGTCGGTGGTGTCGCAGAACTCCACCCAGCGCGTGTACTTGAACGGCCCAGCGGCCTCGTCGTAGGAGTCGAGGTCAACCACCGTCACGCGCTTGGGTGTGGTCTGGCCGCAGTCACCGAAGATGGCAGGGGAGGCCAGGGCGACGGAGCCGACCGTCAGGGGCGTGCCGAGCGTGGACGGCTGTCCCTTGCCCGACGGTGGGCACAGGACGGCCTCGGCGGCGGGCTCGCCGATGGTGGCGGTGACTGGTCCGGCATCCCCGGTGAGGGTCAGGGTGTCACCGGCGATCGTCAGGCTGGTAGCGGGCGCGCTGCCCCCTGCGGACGAGGCCAGATACGTGTAGGCGCCGTCCGAGACCTCCGCGGGCCCGCCGGATGAGGAGTCGATCAGATCCCCCGCATCCGGCCAGCGCGAAGACCGACGAGGCCACAAGGACTGTTCCGAACCGGACCGTGCGCATGCTCCCCCTTGTCATTGCGTCGAGGTCGGCATGGGGCCGGCCATCGTGCGGGTGTGCCACAGGGCTGCCACCAGCCCGACGACCAGGATGGTCGCCGCGGCCAGCCAGCCGAACTCGCCCATCAACTGGTCACTCCCGGCGAACGCCGGGACCTTCTCGGCGCCCTCGGTGACCGCGAAGCTGGTGGCGACCAACCCGTTCCACGCCCCGTGGGTGACGACACTGGGCCACAGCGACCTCGACCGGTCGGTGATGACGCCCAGGAAGAGCGTGATGCCCACGATGGCGACCGTGAAGGCCGGCAGGTGTGCCAGGTCCCCGTACCAGCCGAAGATGATCAGCGGCACGTGGTAGACCCACCAGATCACCCCGACGATGAGGCTGCTGATCCAGAAGCCTGACCGTCCGCGGAGCAGGGGCCACAGGAAGCCGCGCCAGCCGATCTCCTCGCCGATCGCCGACAGCGAGGCGCTGAAGATCGCCACGGGTGCCAAGGTCAGCGCGCGGCGCAGGAGGCTGGGGTCCTCGACGTCCCACCCCAGCATCGAACCGACCAGGTAGACGCCCAGCACGGCGATCGCCGGGATCAGCCCGGCCAGGATCCACCAGTTGGGCCGTCCCCACTGGATCCGCCCCCCGGCGAACGCCCACGCCAGAACCGCGCCGACGGTCGGCGCGAACATCAGCATCAGGAAGATCGCCTGGTTCGGGTCCTCACCCGAGGGCGGCCAGAAGATGACCAGGGCGGCGACATAGGTCGCAATCAGTCCGGCGAAGTACCAGACGAGCTGACGGGTCATGCTCCCAGTCCGGCGTGGGGCCTTCGTGGTCGTGGACATCGCGCTTCCCGGCCGTGTGTTCGAGGACTACGCCTGGGCCGGTCCGTCGAGGGCTCCCCGGATCCGGTCGATGGCCTCGGACTCCTTCTCCGAGGTCCCGTCGACCGCCTCGGCCATCGCCTTCGCGAGGCCGAGGATCATCGTCTTGAACGCATCGAGGTGCTCGGGCGCCTTCGCCTCGATCAACGCGACGGCCTCGCGGATCCGGTCGAGAGCCAACTCGCTGGCCTGATCGGCGCGATTGTTGGTGTTCGGGTCCTTCTTGCGCGCCTGGTCCTTGGCAAGCGCCTTGACGAGCTCGTCGTCGCTGCCCTGGAGCATCGTCAGGAACTGCGACCCACCGGCGGCCTCCTTGAAGCCCTTCCACAGGCCCGGCCAGTCCGAGGCGCTGACGTGCCCACCGGCGTTGAGCACGGCCCACTGCAGCGTCTTCCACTCGTCCTCGGTGAACGAATCCTTGATCGCCATGATGACTCCTTCTCGGCATCGAACTAGTGCGCGGCGAATCATGCCACA
>CAVPNX010000020.1:0-103888 GCA_963706885.1 uncultured Actinomycetes bacterium
TCTGATCAGTACGTCAGCAGCGCGGCGAACGTCGCCTCCGGCGCCGCCTGGGCCAGCAGCGCCCGCCCGCCGAGGTCGACCAGCTCCACCAGGACGCACGTACCGGCCACGGTCCCCCCGGCCGCCTCCACCAGTCCGATCGTCGCGGCCGCGGTACCGCCCGTGGCCAGCAGGTCGTCGACCACCAGCACGCGGTGCCCGGGGTCGAGCGCGTCCTGGTGGATCTCCAACGAGTCCAGCCCGTACTCCAGCTGGTAGTCCACGGCATGCACTGCCGCCGGCAGCTTGCCCGGCTTGCGCACGGGCACGAACCCGACGCCCAGCTGGTAGGCCATGGCCGAGCCGAGGATGAACCCGCGGGACTCGACTCCGACGACGACGTCGAAGTCCCAGGCGTCCACCGCGTCGCACATCTGGTCCACGGTGGCCCGCCAGGCCACCGGATCGCGCAGCACCGTGGTCACGTCGCGGAAGATGATCCCGGGCTTGGGGAAGTCCGGGACATCGCGCATCAGCGAGTGGATCCGGGCCAGGCGATCGTCCGGAGTCAGCGACGCCGCCGGCGAGCGGCCGTTCGCGGATCCCGGGGTGAGGGGCGAGGGGGCCGGGGTCGGCGTGGGGGTGGGGGTCGGCGTCGCTGCAGGCTGCTCGGTCACGCCCCCGATTCTGCCCCCGTGGCCACATCGACGCCGCGCGTGGGGGATGCTTGCCCCGATGGATGACGACGACATGACACCCGATGAGGCCACCGAGGACGAGCTCTGGGAGATGCTGGACGAGGCCTCCGGGGTCGATCGTGCGCGAATCCTGCACGAACTCGGGGGGCGGGCCTTCTCCGACCAGGAGTACGAGCAGTCGGTCGCCCTGGCCGAGTCCGCGGCGGTCCAGGCCCGGGAGGTCGGCGACGAGCTGCTGACCGCACGCAGCCTGTTCGGCCAGGCCGCGGGGCTGCGCCGCCTGGGCCGCACCACGGAGCTCATCGACGTGGCCATGGAGGCCGCCGACCTGTTGCGCGCCAACGGCGAGCCCGAGGAGATCGCCGAGTGCCACGGGATGGTCGCCGCCGCATTCTGCGACCTCGGCGAGGACCTGACCTCGCTGGAGCACTGGACCAGTGCGGCCCGGCTGTTCGAGAGCGAGGACTCCCCCAACGAGGCCGGCAGGATGTGGATGTCACTCGGCGAGGCGCTGGGCCGCCTTGGCCGCAACGCCGAGGCACTGGAGACCTTCGACCACGCCCGGGCCCTGTTCCGCACCGGCGACGAGCCCGGCGCCGTCCCCTGGGCCGACGACCGGGCCGCGGCCGCCCTGATCGACCTCGGCCGGGTCGAGGAGGCACTGGAGCGCCTGCGCGCCGCGCTGAACGTCCGCGAGGCGCAGCGCGACGTGCCGCGGATCGCCTACGCGCACTACCGCCTGGGCTGGACGCTGCGCCTGGTCGGACAGTTCGAGGAGGCACTGTCGCACCTGTCCATCGCCGCCGAGCTGTTCGACGAGCTCGAGGAGCTCGAGGGCCGGGCGCGCTGCGACCTCGAGGCCGCCAACGCCCTGACCTCCCTCGGGCAGTTCGACGAGGCCGATGAGCTGTACCGACGGGTGCGCGCGGTCTTCGACGCCCTGGGCCACGACGCCCAGGTGCTGCTCAGCGACGCCAACCGCGCGGTCCTGCTGGCGCGCACCGGCAAGCTCGCCGAGGCCGCCGAGCTCAACCGTCGCCTGGTCGCCAGCGCCACGGAGTCAGGCATCACCTGGCTGCTGGGCGACATCAGCAACCACCTGGCGCGCAACCTCATCGAGCTCGACCGGCCGGGCGACGCGATCGACGTCCTCGACGCCCAGGACCCACAGCTGATCGAGAAGCCCGCCGCGGTCCAGGCCGCCGCCCTGCGGGCCAAGGCCCTGCTGGCGACCGGCCGGCGGGCGATGGCCGCACGCGCAGCCGAGGACGGCCTGCGCCTGGCCGCCGACGCGGAGATGGTCGCCGAGCGTGCCGAGCTCTACGAGATGCGCGGGCTGTCCCGGGTCAGCTCCCGCAGTGGCCCGCGGGTCGCGGCCGCCGAGCGTGACCTGGCCCATGCGGTCGCCCTGTACCTGGCCGCCGGCCTCACTGAGAAGGCCCGGGAGCTCTCGACCCGCTTCCTGCCCAGCCCGGGGATCCACGTGCGCCGCGGCGGCGGGTTCCTCAGCGAGCAGCCCACGCTTCCGCTGCCGGAGCCGATGGTCGAGCGCTCGGACGCCAAGGCCGAGCCCCGCAACGACTGACCACCCACCACCACCACCTCGCACACCCTCCCGTTCGGTTCAGAGCCTCCGCGCCGGACGGGAGGGTCTGGACGTTCCCGGAGGGTCTGGACCGTTCCGGCGGGCGGCGCGTCGGCGACGTGCCCTGGGATCAGGCCGCCGGGGGCTCGTCCTCCTCGCGCAGGCGCGGCTCCGTGCGGCGCTCCGGGTGCACCCCGTGCTTGTCGGCGTAGAACGCCCGGATCAGGTCCATGTCGGCGCGGACATCGCCTGACGGGCGGAACGTCGGCCCGTATCCCAGGGTCTTCGTCGGTCCGTCGCAGAAGCCCAGGCACATGGGCACGTCGGCCTGCTGGGCGATCCGGTAGAACCCCGACTTCCAGTACGACTTCTTCGCCCGGGTGCCCTCGACGGCGATCACCAGCTGGAAGTGCTCAGCGGTCTTGGCTCGGGCGGCGAGTTCCTCGACCACGCCCTGCGGGTTGCTGCGGTCGATGGTGAGCCCGCCCACGCTGCGCATGAAGGGACCCATCGGCCCTCGGAACAGCTCCTCCTTGGCCAGGAAGTGCGGGTCCACGCCGGAGGCCCAGGACAACCAGAGCATCAGGGGGAAGTCCCACGTCGAGGTGTGCGGCGCGGCGATCATCACGACGACGGGATCCGGGGGCGGCGGCTCGCCGGTGATCGTCCATCCGCGCATCGCCAACGCCCTGGCACCGATCGCCCGCTTGTCCATGGACGGAGATCCTACGCGACCGTAGGTTCCCCCTGGGAACCCGGCGCCCGCCCACCGGGCGACGAACGAGCGCGCCTACCGCACGAGCCGGGTCATCTCCACGCTGACCACGGGATCGGCGCTCAGCGGCCCGGCGTAGATGCCGGTCAGGGGGGACACGTCCTTGTAGTCACGGCCCCGGGCGACCAGCACGTGCGCTGCGGCGACAGCCCGACCATTGGTGGGGTCGTGGGCCTCCCAGCCGCCGTTCCACGCCTCGATCCACGCGTGGCTCTCGCCGATCACCGGGATGCCGACCTCAGCGTCCTCGGTGTGCACGTACCCGCTCACGTACCGGCCGGGGATGCCCAGGGCGCGCAGCAATGCCAGCGTGGCGTGGCTGAAGTCCTGGCACACCCCGCGACCCTCTGCCCAGGCTTCGCCGGCGGAGGTGTGCACGTGGGTGGCTCCCGGGGTGTAGGCGATGTGGTCGCGGACCATCTCGATGGCCAGGCCGATCGCCGCCTTGGGGGTGGGTGCCCGGCGCAGCGTCTCCAGGATGTCGGCCCGGGCCGGGTCAGCGGCGGCGTCGTCGACGAAGCTGCCGAGCTCGAGGAACTCGCACCAGCGGTCGACGACCACGTCCGCGGTCATCTCCGCCCACGTGACCCCCGGGGCCTGGCGCCACCTCTCGACAGTGTCGACCGCCGATGTGCTCACCACGCTCAAGGAGTGGTGCGGGATGTGCACGTCGAAGGCCTCGACCGCGGTCCCCCAGTAGTCGGTGTACCGCTGGATCCGCGCCGTGGGGCTCACGCTCAGCTCGTGGCGCAGCATCAGCTGGCCCGACGTGCTCAGCGGGGTCATCCGGGCCTCGTTGAACGAGGCGAGCACCTCACCGGCGTAGGCCAGGGACGTGGAGTGCGTGACGGACAGTCGTTGGGTCATCAGTGGCTCCACACGATCGTTCCGGCCTGCCGGAAGAACGCACCCGCGACCGCGTCGCTGGCGACGAAGGCCGCCTCACTCGCGCGCTCGCTGAGCAGCTCCAGGTCCGCCGGGGTCGGGTTGACCGACGCGAACTCCAGCTCGGCGCGCAGGATTCCCACGGTGCGCAGCAGCGTCGAGGTCTGCTGCGGGCTGACGTAGGTGCCCATCTGGCGCACGGCCCGCTCGGCGCGGATCGCCGCCTGCAGCGTCGAGCGCGGGAACGTCGGGTCGAGCAGCAGGAACGCCCGGACCTGCTCCCCGGTCAGGGCCCGTTGGGTGCGCAGGAACGGGTTGAAGCCACCGGCGGCCCGCAGCGCGGTCGCCGCGCCCACCTGGGGCCACAGCCCCTCGTGGTCGATCGCCAGCAGGCGGGAGGTCATGTCCAGGCGTTCCAGCGCCTGGCCCAGGCGCAGGAACACCAGTCCCTCGTCGCGGGGCATCTGCCAGTCGATGATCCCCGCCACGACCGACAGCTCGTCGAGCAGCCCGCGCAGGGGGATCCCGGGGATGACCGTGGAGATCCCGGACTGCAGCCGCAGATGGGTGGCGTTCATCCGCTCGAACATGTCCCCGGGCAGGGCCTCGCGGATGGTTCGGGCATTCTCGCGGGCCGCGGCGACGCTGCCGAGGATCGTCTTCGGGTCATCGGAGTCCCCGACCACGATCCGCACCAGCCCGGCGGGGGTCAACGACGCGCGGTCGACGTCGGCGGGCATCAGGGAGAGTGGCTCGAGCATCGCCTCGACACCGACCGCGGGGTCCAGGCGGGTGTCCTCGACGAGCAGCTGGTGGTGCTCGACGAGCAGTCGCGTGGTGGCCTCAGCGCGCTCCACGTAGCGCCCGATCCAGAACATCGCCTCGGCGATCCGGCTCAGCATGGGGCCACCCCCTGCGTCGGGCACCCGGCGGACTGCTGCTGCTGCATCTCCTGCTGGCGCAGCCGCTCGGAGTGCACGGTCGGCTGGTCGACCCGGGTGCGGGCCTCGATGGCGGCACGACGCTGGGCCGCGGAGAACGTCGGCTCGTCGGACTCGACCACGAGCTCGGGCTCCAGCGGCGGCAGGGGCTCGTCCTCACCGGCGTCGAGCACCCACGTGTCCTTCGAGCCACCGCCCTGGCTGGAGTTGACCACCAGGCTGCCCTCGACGAGGGCCACCCGGGTCAGCCCACCGGGCAGGACCCAGACCTTCTCCCCGTCGTTGACCGCGAACGGGCGCAGGTCCAGGTGCCGGGGCGCCAGCTGCCCGCCCTCCACCACCGTGGGACTGGTCGACAGGGCCACGATCGGCTGGGCGATCCAGCCGCGCGGGTCGGCCTCGATCGTCGCCGCCGCGGCGGCCAGCTCCGCATCGCTGGCCTGCGACCCCACGACGATGCCGTAGCCCCCCGAGCCGTCGACCGGCTTGACGACCATCCGGTCCAGCCGGGGCAGCACATGGGCGCGCTGCTCCGGGTCGCGCAGGTCGTAGGTGCGCACATTCGGCAGCAACGGCTCCTCGCCCAGGTAGTAGCGCACGATCGTGGGCACGTACGGGTACACGGCCTTGTCATCGGCCACACCGTTGCCGACCCCGTTGGCGATCGTCACCGCCCCGGCGCGCGCAGCGTTCAGGATCCCCGGCACGCCCAGCACCGAGTCGGGGCGGAAGTGCACGGGGTCCAGGAAGTCGTCGTCGATGCGCCGGTAGATGACGTGCACCGGCTCGCTGCCGCGGGTGGTGCGCATGCGCACGACCCCGTCGCGGCAGAACAGGTCACGGCCCTCGACCAGCTCCACGCCCATCCGCCGGGCGAGGAACGCATGCTCGAAGTGCGCCGAGTTGTGCACCCCGGGCGTGAGCACCACGACGGTGGGGTCGGCCACGCCGAGCGGGGCGGCGGCGAGCAGGGCGCCCAGCAGCCGCGCCGGGTACTCCTCGACGCTGCGCAGCCGGTAGCCGGTGAAGATCTCGGGCACCACGTGGGACAACGTGCGCCGGTTCTCCAGCACGTAGGAGACGCCCGACGGGCTGCGCAGGTTGTCCTCCAGGACCCGGAACGTGCCCTCGTCGTCGCGGACCAGGTCCACGCCTGCCACGTGGATCCGCACGCCGTTGGCCGGGCGGACCCCGTGGGCCTCGCGGTGGAAGTGCGCCGAGCTGGTGATCAACGCACGCGGGATCACCTGGTCGCGCAGGATCTCCCCGGATCCGTAGATGTCGGCGAGGAACATCTCCAACGCCCGGATCCGCTGGGAGACCCCGGCCTCGATGACCTGCCACTCCGTGGCGTCCACGATGCGTGGGACGAGGTCCATGGGCAGCGGTCGCTCGCGGCCCGAGAGGGTGAATGTGATCCCCTGGGCGCTCAGGTGCGCGTCGCGGAGCCGAGCCCGACGGACCAGCTCCTCGGATCCCAGCCCCTGGAGCGCCACCGCGAGCCCGTCGCGACCGGCGCGGACGTCGCCGTCGGCGTCGTACATCTCGTCCCAGGGCAGCATGGCCGAATCATGGACATAGCCCTGTGGCCGTTTCATGACGTCAGGTTACCGACGTGTTACGGCTGGCCCGCGGGCGTGGACCGGGTGCCGGCCGCGAAGGGGCCCGGCGACCGAAATCGGGCATTGGGACCCCCACCAACGGGACCTTCGACCCACGGATGCATATGCAGGTTCGGCATAGTGTGCAGAACATGCAGATGTCGCAGGGAGCCACTCGGCCACTGCTCACAGCCCTGGAGGTCCAGGAGCTGCTGCACATCGACCGCTCCACCGTCTACCGGATGGCCGAGGACGGCCGCCTGCCGGCGATCCGGGTCGGACGGTCGTGGCGGTTCCCCGCCGACCGGATCGAGGCGCTGCTCGACGCCGGCCACACCGAGGTGGCTGCGCCCGCGACGGAGGCCCCCAACGTGGCACCGGTGGCCGGCAGCATCGGCGCGGGCCTCTCCGTGGTCCCCACCAGCGCCCCCACAGCCCCCGACCACGGCGGCGAGTCCCTGACGGATCCCGTCGAGCCGCACCTGAACATCGAGTCCGCGGGCGCGGTCGTCGAGGTGGCCGCGGACCTGCTCGGCGTGATGATGGTCGTCACCGACATGCATGGCCGGCCCGTCACGACGGTGGCCAACCAGTGCACCTGGTTCGCCGCACACGCCGATGAGCCTGACGTCCTCGACGCCTGCGTCAGCGAGTGGCGCGACCTGGCCGACCACCCCGACCTCTCCCCCCGGTTCCAGGAGGGTGCCCTGGGGTTCGAGTGCGCCCGGGCGTTCGTCCGCCACGGCAGCACCCTGGTCGGGATGGTCCTGGCCGGCGGGGTGAGCCCCGCCGCCGACCCAAGCGTCGACCCCGACCTGTACCACCTCGACGGCACCGAACGCCGTCGCGTCCTCGACGCACTGCCCCGGATCGCTGCGGCGATCTCCACCACCACGCCGCGCCCCGCGGCGACCACCCCGGTTGCTGATCACGCAGCCACCACGAAGGAGAACTGATGAAGAGGCTGCTCGTCCTGGGAGCCGGCACCGCCGGGACCATGGCCGTGAACAAGCTGCGCCCGCAGTTGCCCCGCGACGAGTGGAGCATCACGGTCGTCGACTCCGACGACACCCACTACTACCAGCCCGGGTACCTGTTCGTGCCGTTCGGCATCTACCGCCCGGACGAGATCGTGAAGCCCAAGAAGCGCTTCATCCCGACGGGCGTCGACCTGGTCCTGGGCGAGATCGACAAGGTCGTCCCCGAGGAGAACAAGGTGCTGCTGGTCGACGGCACCGAGCTGGGCTACGACTACCTGATCATCGCCAGCGGCACCACGCCGCGGCCCGAGGAGACCCCGGGCATGGCCGACGACCTCGGCGGCAGCGTCCACGAGTTCTACACCTTCGCCGGCGCGACCGCCCTGGCCGAGAAGCTGCGCACCTGGGAGGGCGGCCGGCTGGTGGTGCACATCACCGAGATGCCGATCAAGTGCCCCGTCGCGCCGCTGGAGTTCACCTTCCTGGCCGACGCGTTCTTCGCCGAGCAGGGCATGCGCGACAAGGTCGAGATCGTCTACGTGACCCCGCTGGAGGGCGCATTCACCAAGCCGGTCGCCAGCAAGCACCTCGGCGACATGCTCGAGACCCGCGGCATCGCCCTCGAGGGCGACTTCATGATCGAGAGCATCGACCCCGAGGCGAAGAAGCTGATCAGCTTCGACGAGCGCGAGGTGCCCTACGACCTGCTGGTCACGATCCCGCTGAACATGGGCGCGGACTTCATCGCGCGCTCGGGCATGGGCGATGACCTGAACTACGTGGCCGTCGACAAGCAGACACTGCTCTGCGACGACTACGACAACATCTTCGTCGTCGGCGACGCCTCCAACATCCCCGCCTCCAAGGCCGGCTCCGTCGCCCACTTCGCGATGGACCTGTTCCCGGCGAACTTCATGCGCCACATCCAGGGCCTGAAGATGACCGAGCTGTTCGACGGACACGCCAACTGCTTCATCGAGACCGGCCACGGCAAGGGCCTTCTCATCGACTTCAACTACGACACCGAGCCGCTCACCGGCAAGTACCCGCTGCCCGGCGTGGGTCCGTTCTCGCTGCTGAAGGAGACCGAGATGAACCACTGGGGCAAGGTCATGTTCCGGTGGATGTACTGGAACATCCTGCTGCCCGGCAAGGAGCTGCCGCTGCCCGCGCTCATGTCGATGGCCGGCAAGGACACGAAGGACCTGTGATGACCGAGACCACCCACATCGGCACCGACCCGGTCGGCGCCCTGAGCCCGGCGGCCGCGACCGCCGACTCGAATGCCGCCATCCTGGCCCGCCTGGACGCCATGAGCGCCCAGATGGCCGTGATGGCCGAGCAGGTCGCCGAGGCGGCCGCCGCCCGCGAGCAGTGGAGCGAGCTCGTGGAGACCCTCATCCCGGTCTCCCGGGGGGCGATGGACGTGGCCACCCGCGAGCTCAGCGAGCTCGAGGCCGACGTCACCATCGACGACCTCACCCGGTTCGCCCGGACCACCGTGCGCGCCGTTCCGCAGATGGAGACCCTCGTCGGACAGCTCGGCAGCTTCTCGGAGCTCGGGCACGAGGTGACCTCGATCAGCGGGGCTGGCATGGCCAAGCTCACCGAGGTCCTGCAGGCCGCCGAGGACAAGGGCTACTTCATGTTCGCCCGCGAGGGTGCGGCGATCGCCGACAAGGTCGTCACCTCGTTCGATGAGGATGACGTCCGTGCGCTCGGCGACAACGTCGTCACGATCCTCAACGCGGTCAAGGAGCTCACCCAGCCCGAGGTGATGGCCATGCTCAACCGCACGGCCCTGACCATCCAGGAGGTCGAGGACACCCACATCGAGCCGCCCTCGGCCTTCGCGCTGCTGAAGTCGATGCGCGACCCCCAGACCAGGCGTGGGCTCGCCCGCGTCCTGTCCATGCTCCACACGGTCGGTGAGGACACCCAGCCGACCTCACCCACCAAGTAGATAGCCCGAGTAGATAGCAGAGAGGAACACCGACCATGGCCATGGCCACGATCGCCGGCAAGGAAGTCCACGTCAACGAGGAGGGCTTCCTCACCGAGTACGACGAGTGGAGCGAGGACATCGGCGCCGAGCTCGCGAAGAACATCGAGGTCGAGATGACCGACGAGCACTGGGCCCTGATCAAGTGGCTGCGCGAGGACTACAAGGTCAAGGGTGAGACCGCCACGACCCGCCGCGTGCAGACCGAGGGTGGAGTGCCCACCAAGAAGCAGTTCGAGCTCTTCCCGAAGAAGCCGGCCAAGAAGATGTCCTACGTCGCCGGGCTGCCCAAGCCCAAGGGCTGCGTCTGATCCCGCGCTCCACCCAACGACAGAGAGAGACCGACATGACCATCCCGAACTTCGACGACGCGGAGACCGACCGCAAGTTCGTCATCATCTGCTCCAAGGGCAACCTGGACATGGCCTACCCGGCCCTCGTCCTGGCCAACGCCGCCCTCGGTGAGGGCATCGAGACACACCTGTTCTTCACGTTCTGGGGCTTCGACATGATCATCGACAGCCGCATGGACAACCTGCAGTTCTCGCCCGCCGGCAACACCGCGATGCACTACCCGATCAAGGGCAAGGAGATGCGCATCCCGCAGGCGGTCATGCCGCTGCCGGGCATGACCGGCATGGCGACCAAGATGCTCAAGGAGCAGCTCGACGAGATGGGGATCCCGCCGGTGCGCGACTTCCTCGACCAGATCGTCGCCTCCGGTGGTCACCTGTGGGGCTGCCGGATGAGCGCGGACATGAACAAGGTGGACATGGACGACCTCTACGAGGGCGTCGAGGACATCATCAACGCCACCGACTTCATCGAGATGACCGACGGCGCGCAGCTGCTGTTCATCTGAGTCCGGCCATACGGGGCCCCGGCGCCACCCGCACCGGGGCCCCCCGCGCCGCCCCCGCCGCCCCGCGCCCGCGCCCCCGGTTTCGTCCAACTCTCGGGCGCTCCTGGCGGTTTCGTCCAAATCCGGAGCCCGTCGCGGCCGCATTCTTGGAGCGAATCGCGATCACACCTGGCGCCGGTGATCCGTCGGGTTGGCGACGCTGGAGGGCCGGTGGGGTGCTTGGATCACCTTGGAGGGGGCCTCGGGGGCGCTGCCGGGCGTACCGTGGGCTGCGTGAGGCTTCCGCCTGCACCGCCTGTCGCCCGCGCGGTGGCAGCCACGCCCGCTGACCGCGACCGGGTGCTCGACCTGCTGCGGGCCAGCGCCCTGGCACTGGTCGTGCTGGGGCACAGCAGCATGGGGATCGTGGGCTGGGCGGAGTCCGGCCCCGTCATCAGCACGGCCCTGACCGTGTACTGGTGGGCGCCCTGGGCGACCTGGGTGCTGCAGATCATGCCGCTGTTCTTCGTTGCCGGTGGCGCCGTGAACGCACGCTCGTGGCGAAGCAACCGTGATCCGTACGCCTCCTGGCTGTGGCGCCGAGTGGCCCGGCTGATGCGTCCGGTGTGGGTGTACCTGGCGATCATGGCACCGGTCAGCGCCCTGGTGTCGCTGCTGGCTCCGGAGGGCTACGCCGCGCCCCTGCTCGGGCTGGCCACCCAGCTGCTGTGGTTCATCGGCGTCTACGTGATGGTGTGCGCCCTGACCCCGCTGATGGTGCGCGCCGACACGATCAGCCCCTACCTCGGCCCGGTCGCCCTCCTGGCCGGGGTGGTCCTGTTCGACTGGCTGCGCCTCGGGGTCGGCGTCGCCCCCCTCGGGCTGCTCAACTTCGTGCTCGTCTGGGCGCTGGCCGCCCAGCTGGGCATCCTGTTCGACAAGGGCCTGCTGGCCGGCTGGCGCGGCGCCGGCCTGGTCGCCCTTGCCGTGGCGGTGAACCTGCTGCTGGTGACCTACGGGCCCTACCCGCGCTCGATGGTGGGCATGCGCGGTGAGCCGTTCAGCAACATGACCCCCCCGAGCCTGGTCCTGGCCCTGCACACCCTGGCCCTGGCCGGGCTGGCCGGCGCCGCTCGGCCGGCACTGGCCCGACTGGCCGCTGGGCGCCGGGTGTGGACCGGCACCACCGCCATCAACCTCACCGCGATGACGCTCTACCTGTGGCACCTGCCGGTCCTCATCGCGCTGTACGCGGGCCTGCACGCCCTTGGCCTGGACCGACCGGTGCGGTGGTCCGCCGATGGCTACCCCGAGCCCGGCCCCGGGTTCTGGCTGTGGACGATCGCCTTCCTGGCCGTGTACCTGGCGTGTGTGGTCGGCGTCGTGCGCGTGCTGTGGCCCGCGGAGGTCGGCCACCTGCCCGGCTGGGACCGCCCTGCCCGCCCGCGACCCGCTGACGGCCGCACGCCCCCCGGGGAACGTGGTCGATCGGCCTGGGCGGGGACGGGTGCCGCGCTCATCGGGATCGGGACGTTGATGCTCGCGGCGATCGGGCTTGCGGGGTTCCCCACCCGGGTCACCTCGTTCGCCGGGGTGCCCCTCAACGCCGTGGCCGCGATCGGACTGATGGCCCTTGGCGGAGGGCTGGTCCGGCAGGCAGGAGCCACGAAGGCGCCCGTCCGACTCAACTAATGACAAGGAAGCCTTGAACAAGTAGCAAGAAACGCACTACTATTGCCACATGACCGATGAACTGCGCACCCTCCTGAACCGTGTTGCCTCCGGCGAGCTCAGCCCGGAGGAGGCCGAGATCCTGATGAACGCCGCGAAGTCCGCGCCCCCGGGGACCGAGCAGCCCACGTCCGAGAAGCCCGCCCCCGAGCAGCCCGCCCCCGAGCCCGTCCGCCGGATCACCGTCCGCGGCAGCGCCGTGCGCCTGGTGATCGTCGCGGACCCGTCGGTGGACACCGCGATCGCCGAGGGACCACACCGCGTCTCGCACGTCGGCGACCGGCTGACCGTCCACTCGGACCTGCGGGTCGGCGAGTACGAGGCGGAGGCGCCGAAGTCCACGTTCGCCACGTGGCTGAGCAACGTCAACCGCGCCGGTTCGACGCTGCGCGTCCGGGTGAACCCCGACCTCCCCCTGGACGTCCTCAACGTCGCCGGCTCGCTGGAGCTCAGCGGGATGCGCGCCACCACCTCGGTGGGCGTCGAGGCCGGCTCGGCCAAGCTGCATGACGGCGCCGGGCAGCTCACGCTCTCGGTGGCCAGCGGCAGCGCCGACGTGGAGTGGCTGTTCCAGGGCGAGTGCTCGGTGAGCACCGACCTCGGCTCGGCCCGCCTGACCCTGCTGCCCGGATCGGACGTGACGGTGAAGGCCGAGGCCACCCTCGGTCTGGCGACCATCCGGCTGGCCGACGGGACCACGATCAAGGCCACCCCTGAGGGGCATCCGCCCGTGATCGCGGGTGCGGGCACCGGGACCCTGGGTGCCACCACGAGGCTGGGATCCCTCGTCGTCTCGGTCTTCTGAGCCCTGATGCGCACGCATCGACCGCCCACCACGTGCCCGGTCTGCTCCGAGTCGCTGATCACCCTGCGCCTGGGGTGCCCCTCGTGCGGCACGGAGCTCTCGGGCCACTTCGAGACCTGCCGGTTCTGCCGGCTCAACCCGACGGACTCCGAGATCCTCGAGGTGTTCCTGCGCGGGCGGGGCAATGTCCGCGACGTGCAGGCGCACCTGGAGGTCTCCTACCCCACTGCCCGGGCCCGCCTCAGCGAGGTCCTGGACCGCCTCGGACTGGGCGAGGTCCCGAGTCCTGAGCCCGGACCCGCCGCGGCAGCCGAGGTCGACGCCGCCGCGATCCTGGCCGACCTCGCAGCCGGGCGCCTGGACGTGGCGCAGGCAGAGGAACTGCTCGGCGGGGGCTGAAGTCGACCGGCGGCTCGAGGTCCTCGCGCCGTCAGCACGCAACGCCCCGATCGGGGGCGCGTCACGATGGGCCCATGACCTCCACCCCGGAAGCCCCCGCGGAGATGCAGCTGTCGGCCAACGACTCGCTCTGGCTGAACATGGACACCCCCGAGAACCTCATGGTCATCGAGAGCGTGATGTGGTTCCACCACCGCCTCGACCCCGACGCCGTGATCCACGCCCTCGAGGAACGCCTCGTCGGGCGCTACCCCGTGTTCGGCTGGCGTCCCCGCCTCTCGGAGAGCATCGGGGGTCGCGACGAGTGGGTCGAGGACGAGGACTTCGACATCCACCGGCACGTCACGGTCCACGAGCTCGGGGGCGACGGGGGCCGCGCGGAGCTCCAGGCCTTCCTCGAGGCGCGCTTCAGTGAGCCGATCGACCGGGCGCACCCGCTGTGGCGCGCCTACGTCCTGGAGGGCACCGACTTCGGCGCGATCATGATCCGCTTCCACCACGCGATCGCCGATGGCACGGCGCTGGCCCGGGTGCTGATCGAGATGACCACCGACACCCCTGGGGAGGGCTGGGACTACCCGGACGTCCCCGAGGACCGGCTGCACCCGGCCGACGAGCCGTCGGCGCCGGAGGACTCGCCCGAGGGGCGCCAGGCCCGCCGCAAGCGGGTGAAGGCGATCAACGCCGCGAACCAGGTCGTGGCACTTCCGCTGGCCGCCGGGGTGAAGGCCACGACCGGCGCCACCAAGCTGCTCGAGATGCTCGACCTCGACCGCGAGGGGAGCCGGGCGGCGAAGGCGGCCGACCACGCGACCGGGACCGCCGATGCCCTGGACAAGCTCCTGGTGGGGACCCCTCCGGACATCGCCATCTTCGGCAAGGCCGGCGTCGCCAAGCGTGCGGACTGGGCACCGGCGCACGACCTGGCGCTGGTCAAGCGCGCGGCCCGGACGCGGGGCGCGACGGTCAACGACCTGATGCTCGCCGCCGTGGCCGGGGGCCTGCGCCGCTACCTGGAGGGACGCGGTGAGCCGTTCGCCGATGCGATGACGATGATCCCGGTGAACCTGCGCCCGGTCGACGAGCCCCTGCCGGCACATCTGGGGAACAGGTTCGCCCTGGTGGCCCTGGACCTTCCGTTGGAGCCACCCACCCCGGTGGAGCGCCTCGACACGGCCCACGAGCGGATGGAGGTCATCAAGGCCGGACCCGAGGCGCTGCTGACGTTCGGGATCAGCAACACCCTGGGCATGGTCGGGACCTACACCTCCCGGGTGTCGCGCAACATCCAGGAGTACTTCGGCAACAAGGCCATCGGTGTCACCACGAACGTGCCCGGTCCGCAGAGCACGCGGTACTTCGCCGGCCAGGAGCTCATCGGCATCCTCGGCTGGGTGCCCGGAGCTGCCAACCAGACGCTGGGCGTGTGCATCTTCAGCTACAACGGCCAGATCCGGGTCGGCTTCAAGACCGATGTCAACGTCGTGCCCGACATCGCCAACCTGGTGGCCGCCTACGGCGCGGAGATGGACGAGCTGCTCGCCCTGGCCCCGCCGGAGTAGATCGCTGCCCCGGGGCGGCCGTGGTAGGACTCCGCCCGCTGGACGGGGCACGATGTGACCATGTCCGCTCGCGTCGCGCTGTCCCCCAACGACTCCCTCTGGCTGAACATGGACAGCCCGGAGAACCTCATGGTGATCGAGGGGGTGATGTGGTTCGACGAGCCGCTGGACCTCGCCGCCGTCACCCGGGCCCTGCAGGAGCGCATGGTCGATCGGTACCCGGTGTTCACCTGGCGCCCCGAGCACGCCAACGTCGGCCTGGACCACTGGGTCGAGGACCCGGACTTCGAGATCGACCGGCACATCACCCACCACCACCTCAAGGGCGACGGTGGCCGGGAGGCGATGCGCAAGTTCCTGCAGGCCCGGATGTCCGAGCCGCTCCCGCGCGACCGGCCCCTGTGGCAGGCCTACGTCCTGACCGGCCGGGACTTCGGGGCCGTCATGATGCGCTTCCACCACGCGATCGCCGACGGGACCGCGCTGGTGCGCGTCCTGCTCGACCTCACGACCGACACCCCGAGCGGGGATGCCGAGCCCGAGGACGCTGTGGCGGCGTTGACCGGGTCGGACCCGCGCAACCACCCGGCCGAGCCCACCCCGAGCATGGGACCGGCCCCGGCCGATCGCGCCCACCCGGGCCTGCGCGACCGCGCGGGCCGTCGCCTGTTCCAGCTGGCGACCTTCCCGGTCGCCGCGGGCGTCGCGGCCACCAACTCGGCCGTCTCCCTGGTGCACCAGCTCGACCCCGAGAACCGAGGGAGCCTCACCTGGCGGCTGGCCGACCAGGTCGCCGGCACCGCCGACGCCGTCGACAAGCTGATCATCGGCACCCACGAGGACGTGCTGCTCTTCGGCCAGCCGGGCCTGGACAAGCGGGCGGACTGGGCACCGAGCTACGACCTCGACGACGTCAAGAGGGTCGCGAAGGCCCGGGGCGCGACCGTCAACGACGTCATGATGGCTGCCCTGGCCGGGGCCCTGCGCCGCTACGTCATGGCCCGCGGCGAGGTGCCGCGTGATGTGGTGACCATGATCCCGGTGAACCTGCGCGCCATCGACGAGCCCCTGCCGATCCACCTGGGCAACAAGTTCGCCCTGGTGGCCGTGGAGCTGCCCCTGACCGAGCCGACGCCGATGGCACGACTGGCCGAGGCCAAGGCGCGGATGGACGTCGTCAAGTACGGGCCGGAGGCGCTGCTGACGTTCGGGCTGTCCCACGCGATCGGCGCGATGGGGTCGGTGACCGAGTCCCTGTCACGGAGGCTGACCGAGTTCTTCAGCAACAAGGCGATCGGCGTGACGACCAACGTCCCCGGCCCCACCCAGGTGCGCTACTTCGCCGGCCAGGAGATGGTCGGCATCCTCGGCTGGGTCCCCGGGGCCTCGCACCAGACCCTGGGGGCGTGCATCTTCAGCTACAACGGGATGATCCGGGTCGGGTTCAAGACCGACGCGAACGTGATCCCCGATGTGGGCAACCTCGTGGCCGCCTTCAACGACGAGATGGCCGACCTGTTCGCCGAGGGCACGGTAGCCGCCGAGGACTGAGGCGCGCCCGGACATGCCGGTGCCCGAGCCGACGGACGACTCGGGCACCAGGAGGCGATGGGCGGGGGTCGCAGGACCACCCTGGCTCAGCGGGTCAGAGGACCCGGCCGAAGGACACGTTGCGGCTCCAGATGTTCACGGTGCCGACCCGACCACCGGGGCGCGGGGAGTGCAGCACCTTGTTGCCGCCGGCGTAGATGCCCACGTGGTAGGCCCCACGGCCGCCACGGAAGAACACCAGGTCACCCTTGCGCGCACTGGAGCGCGAGATCCGCTTGGCCTTGTGCATCTGGCCCGTGGCCGAGTGCGGCAGCCTCACGCCCACCTTGCGGAAGACGTAGGAGGTGAACCCGGAGCAGTCGAAGCCACGGGGGGTCGTGCCGCCGTAGCGGTAGGGCACACCCTTCAACGCGCTGCCGGTGCGCATGACCTTCGCGGAGCGGACGGCGAAGGAGCGGGAGCTGCGTGAGGTCTTCTTCTTGCGGTCGCCGGTCGCCGCAGCCGCGCCGACGCTGGACTCGATGGACACTCGGGGGGCAGGGACGGCCGACGCGGCAGGAGCCGGCGCCATCGGGGATACCGGGAGCACGACGGCAAGCGCAGTTGCGCCGGCCAGGGCCATGCCTCGGGCACGGGTCAGTAGAGCCATGGTGAGTTCTCCTCCAGGCGCCTGCGAGGTGAGCTGTCGGGTTCGGGCGGGGAGTGCCCGGCCGCTGCTGCGGCTTCACCCCAAGGACTCACGCCTGTCGACGTGGGACCACAATCGTGGGTCCCCCGCTCCCGTTCTCATGCGTTGCTGGCCGGTGGCCAGGCGCTGTGGGGCGTGACGTGAACGGGATTCGGCGCCGTCCGCCCCATCCCACCGGGTGGCGGGACTCCATTCAAGGTAGCGAATGTCGCAGACGGGTCACAAACCCATCGGATGTGACATATGTCTCGTCGTCGGGGCCCACGACCGGAGGAACATGCGATTTCGGGCACAGAGAGCGCGCTCTGTGACGACCTGACCACCACCTGCAACCGGGCCCGTGGCCCGTTCGCGGCGGGAGTGGCTACCGGGTCGGGCGGCGTCCAGCGAGGGTCAGGCCAGGGTGAGGAAGAGCTTCTCGATCTTCTCCATCGACATCGGCGGCTCCTGACCGTTCTGGCTGGCCGTGGCACAGGCCTGCAGCTCGGCGGAGATGATCTTGAAGCCCGCGCGATCGATCGCCCGGGACACCGCGGCCACCTGGACCATCACGTCGGTGCAGTCCCGGCCCTCGTCGATCATGGTCACGATCCCGGCCACCTGACCCTGGATCCGGCGCAGCCGGTTGACCACGTCCTTGCGGCACGTCTCGTCGATGGCCATGGCATCCTCCCGTTGTGAGTACCCCGTAGGGTACCCCTGTTCGGTCCCTCGCGGGAGTCCCGGAGCGGCCATGATGCCCGGTGGCAGCGCCTACGTGGAGACGATGACGAGCTTGGCCTGGGGGCGGGAGAGCTCGACGGACGCACCGCTGCCCGTCAGGCGCACCCCGGACTCGATCGCGGTGACCTCGACCCGCCCGCCCGGGACCGCGCCGACGCCGTGCAGCGCGCCCAGCATGACCTCGTCGGCCTGCAGGATCTCGGCGATCCGGACGACGGTGACTGCCGTGGTCCCCTCCCCAGCGGCCAGCGCCAGCGTCTGGCCCGACGACTGCGCAGCGACTGGGTCGGCGCCCGCGCCCCCCAGCTCGCCGAGGCCGGGGATCGGGTTGCCGAACGGGGAGGTGGTGGGGCTGCCCAGGATCTCGACGAGCCGTCGCTCGACTGCCTCACTCATGACGTGCTCCCAGCGGCAGGCCTCCGTGTGGACCTCCTGCCAGGGCAGGCCGATGACGTCGACCAGCAGGCACTCGGCCAGTCGGTGCTTGCGCATCACCTTGGTCGCCAGCGCCGAGCCGGTCTCGGTCAGGACGAGGTGCCGGTCGTCCTCATCGAGCTCCACGAGGCCGTCGCGCTGCATCCGCGCGACCGTCTGCGACACCGTCGGCCCGCTCTGCCCGAGGCGCTCGGTGATGCGGGCGCGCATCGGCACGATCCCCTCCTCCGAGAGCTCAAAGATGGTCCGCAGGTACATCTCCGTCGTGTCGATGAGGTCACTCATGCCCCCATTGTCGCCCACGCCGCCTCGAAGTGCGGCACGGGCACACATAACCCCCGGGGGCATCGTCCCTGCGGCGGATGCGCGCCCGGCGGCACCGGCCTAGGGTCGGCCCATGCTGCACGTCATGTGGTTCCGCCGGGACCTGCGGACCGGGGACCACCCGGCGCTGGTCCGCACGGTGGACGAGGCCTCCGGGGCCCCGATCCTGCCGCTGTTCGTGGTCGTCCCCGAGCCCTGGGCGCGGTTGGGCGGCCCCGCCCGGGCGTACGTGGCCGACTCCCTGGCCCGCCTTCGGGATGACCTCGGCGCCCTGCACGTGCGCACGGGGGACCCGGCCGCGTCGTTGGCCGACCTGGCCCGGGAGCGCGGACCGATCACCGTCCACGTGACCGAGGCCCACACCCCCCGCGGCCGGGAGCGCGATGCCCGGGTCGCGGCCGCCCTGGCCCCCACGGGCAGCCGACTGGTCGCCACCGGGAGCAACTACGCGGTGGCGCCGGGCACCGTCGTCAAGGGCGACGGCAGCCCGTACCGCGTCTTCACGCCGTTCCATCGCGCGTGGCTGGAGGCCGGACGGGCAGCGCCGGTGCGCCGACCCGACCGGATCGACGTCCTCGACCTGCCCGGCGACCCGCTTCCCGAGGTGGAGACGCTGCCGGGCACGACCCTGCCGCCCGCTGGGGAGCAGGCAGCGCTGGCCCGGTGGGCGGCGTTCGCCGAGGACCACCTGGCCGGCTACGGCGACCTGCGTGACCGCGCCGACCTCCCGGCCACGAGCCGGCTGTCGATCCCGCTGCGGTGGGGCGAGATCCATCCCCGGACCCTGCTGGCAGCACTCGACCCCGACCGGGACCGCCGGTTCGTCGCCGAGCTGGGGTGGCGCGAGTTCTACGCCGACGTCCTGCACCACAACCCGACGACGATCACGGAGAACCTCAACCCGGCCTTCGATCGCATGGTGCACGACTCGGGCCCCGACGCCGACGAGGCGTTCGCCGCGTGGGCCGAGGGCCGCACCGGGTTCCCCTTCGTGGACGCGGGGATGCGCCAGCTGCGCGCCGAGGGCTGGATGCACAACCGCGTGCGGATGGTGGTCGCCTCGTTCCTGGTCAAGGACCTGCACCTGCCATGGTGGCGCGGGGAGCGGGAGTTCATGCGCTGGCTGGTCGACGGCGACCCCGCCTCGAACGCGCACGGCTGGCAGTGGGTCGCCGGCTCGGGCACGGACGCCGCCCCCTACTTCCGGGTCTTCAATCCGGTGCTGCAGGGCCTGAAGTTCGACCCCGACGGGGCCTATGTGCGCCGGTACGTCCCGGAGCTGGCGCACCTCGCGGGGCCGGCCGCGCACCAGCCCTGGGCGGTGCTCGACGGTTTCGCCCAGGGCTACCCCGAGCCGATCGTCGACCATGCTGAGGAGCGCGACGAGGCGCTGCGCCGGTACGCCGCGATCCGGTGACGTCCGACCGGGCACCGGCGGGGACCCACCCCCGGTGAGTCCCGCGTTTGGCTGACCTCCGCGTGGCAGACTGACCACGTGGCCATGCTCGCAGCGATCTCCCTCAAGGGCGGCGTCGGGAAGACGTCGGTCGTGCTGGGGCTGGCCGCCAGCGCCTGGGCCGCCGGCCACAGGACGCTGGTCATCGACCTCGATCCGCAGGCCAACGCCACAGCTGCGCTGGACCCGCACCCCTACGAGTTCACGACCAACGACGTCCTGGCCGATGGCCGGGAGGGGATCGCCGCCGATGCGATCGTGGCCAGCGGCTGGGGCCCGGGCATCGACGTCATCGCCGGCGAGCGGGCCCTCGAGCACCGCGCACACGCCGAGGGCACCGACTCCGCCCTGCGCCTGCGCACCACGCTCGTCGGGGCGCTCGACCGCTACCACACGATCCTGATCGACTGCCCGCCCTCGCTGGGCGAGCTGACCCGCAACGCGCTGGCGGCCGCCCCCGCCGCGCTGATCGTCACCGAACCCTCGTACTTCGCCCTGCAGGGTGCCGAGCAGGCATTGGAGGCCGTGGACATCGCCCGGGCGGCGACCAACCTCGGCCTGCGCCCGGCGGGGATCGTGGTCAACCGGGTGCGGCACAGCGCGGAGCACGCCTACCGCCTCGACGAGCTGCGGGCGGCCTACCCCACGCTCGTCCTCGACCCGCCCATCCCGGACCGGACCGCCATGGGTGCCGCCCAAGGTGCCGCCGTGCCGATCACCGCCATGCGCACGAAGAGCGCCAGGGATCTGGTCGCCCTGTTCACCGAGCTGGCGGACAACATCGAGGAGGGCCTGTCATGAGCACACCGGCACCACGCCCGGCGCTGAAGAAGGCTGCCGACGCCCACATCCACCCCGCCGCCCCGGGCCACTCGCTGCACAGCCTGCGCCGTGCTGCCGACGACGCCCCCACCCTGCCGCAACCCCGCGACGACGCCGAGCCCACGACGCCCGGCCCGACGCCCGAGCCGTCGGGTACGACCGGACCCGACACCCAGCACCGCCTGTCCGGTCCCCTGCGGGGCACCACCAGCGACAGCCTGCGGGCCGCCGCGAAGAAGGCCAGGAGGCCTCCGACTGGCAAGGCCTCGGAGAAGCCGGTCGACCTCGGGGTGAAGGTGCCCAAGTCGCTGCGCAAGGACTTCCGCGCCGCGGTGAAGTCCGACAAGAAGGACCCCGACGCTGTCGTTGCCGCCCTGCTCAAGGCATGGCTCGGCACCTGACACAATCGTGCCAGGACCTGCGACCCGCACAACCCTGCCCGAGGACCAAGGAGACACGATGAGGCTTCACCGGACGATCACCGCACTGGCCGCCCTGCTCATGGTGGGCTCCCTGGGTGCGTGCGCCGAGTTGACGACCACGGGGGTGCCCTCGGAGGAGGACGCCGCCGTGGAGGAGGCCAAGATGGAGGGGGACCACCCGCTGGCGGGCACCGCGTGGGTGCTGACCGGGTCGAGCCTGAGCTCCCAGGACCTCGGGAACCAGGGGATCACGGCCGACTTCTTCGAGGAGCAGATGTCCGGGAAGGCGCCGGTGAACAGCTACTTCGCCGAGTACTCCACCGAGGGTGAGTCCATCGAGTTCGGCCCCATCGGGTCGACCATGATGGCTGGCGAGGCGGAGCAGATGGCCGCAGAGGCGGCCTACTTCGAGTTGCTCGGCACAGTGACCACCTTCGCCGTGACCGAGGAGAAGCTCACCCTGAAGGCCGGCGACCAGGAGGTCCTGGGCTACGTCCCCGCCGACCAGGCGGGCTCCTCCACCGACGTCCAGGGCGCGACCGGTGGGGAGCAGGACATCAACGCACTGGCCGGGACGCTGGTGGGGATGACCGTGGCCGAGGCGGAGAAGGCCACCACCGACGCCGGCTTCGTGTTCCGGGTGGTCTCGGTGGACGGCGAGCCCAAGGCCGTCACGATGGACTACCGCGAGGACCGGATCAACGCCGAGGTCGAGGACGACGAGGTCGTCCGGGTCACGATCGGCTGAGCCGCACCGAGAGCGCGCCGGACGATCCTGCGTCAACGACTCGGCGGACATAGGTAGGGAGGGACTGGTGGGCGCAAAGGGGCGTGAAGAGTGAGGTGTCGACGCGATGGCAGGGCAGGACGTGATGTGATCTCGTCGACAGCGGCGCGAGCATCGCGCGAGGCGTCACTCCGGTGCAGACCACGGTGCGCACCCCAGCGCTCCCGAGAAGTCGCATCGCTGCCGGGAGGTCCACATGGTGCCCTCCGATCACGAGGTACGGGATGCCGCGACTGCGCAGCAGGGCGAGGTGCTCGTCGGGTGCGGCGTGACTGGTCAGCACCAGGGCGTGCCATCCAGCCCAGGCCGGGTCCGGCCATTCCGTGAACTGGAGGTCGACGCGGCCCCGGCCGTCCACCACCGCGAACCAGCGCCGTCCGGCGGCGGTCACGACGTCGTCGGGCAGGAAGTGCTCGCCCTGTGGCGGGGGGTCGTTGGAGTCGGTGGGCGGGTCTGGGTCGGGCAACTCGTCGAGGTCGGGGGGCGAGACGAACGATCCGCTGCCCTCAAGGAGCACCTGCGGATCGTGCTCACGGCGGATCCAGTCGTACGGATCGCCCAAACCTGCGGTGGCGGCCTCCCACCGGGGATCCCCTGCCATCAGGTTGACCCCTGGGGCAATGGTGAGCCGACCGTCGACTGAGGCCATCGAGTACATGATGCAGCGAGGACGGGCCATACCTCCATGCTGCTCGTGACGGCTGCGCGAACGCGACTCGATGGACGCCGTCCGGGCGCCGGCGCTCCGTACACTGCTGAGCATGCCTCGCACCTCGGGCCCGGCCGCGGCCAGCGCACCTGCTGACGTCGCCGACCCGGCACCCTCGCCGCGGCCGCGCAGTTGGGCCCACCGCGAGGCCCAGGTGTACCGGCGGCGCCGGCGTGAGTACGTGGCGGCCACGAACGCGCTCGTCGCATGGCTGCAGGGTCGGCTGGAGGACGTCGATGAGATCGAGGCGTTCGTCTCCGGGCGCGCCAAGGAGGTCCGCTCGGTCGAGCAGAAGCTGCGAGCCCGCGACCGCATCCAACCGGGTCGCGACAGGGACTACACCGACCTCCCCGACCTGATCGGCGTCCGGGTCGTCGTACGGCTCGAGAGCGAGATCGCGATCGTCGCCCAGGAGCTGCACAGGCTGCTCCTGGTGGACAAGGACGTGGACGCCCGCGACGAGCGGGGCCGTGAGGAGACCCCCGGCTACCGCGGGCGGCACTTCGACGTCCGCGCCAAGCCCGACAGCGAGCTGCCCGAGCTGCTCACCGTCCAGCCCGCGGAGATCCAGGTCCGGACCCGCGCTGCCGACCTGTGGGCCTCCCTGGAGCATGAGCTGCGCTACAAGGGCGGCGACGAGCTGCCCGCGGCGCGCAGCCGCCAGTTCGTCCTGGCCGCCAGCCTCCTGGAGCTCGCCGAGCGCGAGCTGGAGGACCTGCGCGCCTGGCAGGTGGACACCCAGGCCCATTCCTCCGGCGCGGCCGCTGCGCCGTCCCGCGAGGCCGCTGCACCCATGGATGAGGCGGCCCTCGCCGAGTACCTGGCCACCCGCTACACGGCCGCCCCCAGCACCCCACGGCGCCTCGGCTGGATGCTCGAGCTGCTGCGCGAGATGCACCTGGACTCGGCGGCAACCCTCACCGCACTGCTTCCCGCCACCCCCGACCCGCGGATCCTCGCCCTGGTCGAGGGCCGGGCCACCGTGGACACCGTCCGGATGCTCGATGACGAGCTGCTCCTCGTGACCCCCGAGGCCTACCTCAGGGCCAACCGGGCAGTCCCCGACGAGCGCAACCCGCAGCGGATCCGGACCCTGGAGCGCCGGCAGCGGAGGCTTGCGGGGGGGTGAGGAGGGCGGCACCTGATGCTGTGACCGACAAGTTCGCGAATCGCCCCGCGCCACCCTTCGTGCGCTCACCCCGCGCTGACGAACGGGGACTGGCGGACGTACAGGTCCTGCTCGACGACATCGGCCAGGAACGCTGCGAGGTCGGTACGCCGGATCGAGCTCGAGCGACCCGGCGTGTGCGCGTCGTGCACCACCCGTCCGGTGGGTGGACCGTCGACGAGCCGGGGCGGCCGGGCCAACGTCCAGTCGAGGTCGGAGGCGACAAGGATCCGGTACTCGTCGGCCTTGTCCGTGGCCATGACCCCACCGACTCGCCGGATCATCGAGGAGACCACCCGGTCCTTGCGCCCCTTCAGGTCCCCCTCCATGTCCACGCCCGTCCCGCTGACGCCGACATAGCGGCGGATCCCGCGCTGCCCCATGGCCTGCACGAGGACCCGCGCGGTGTCCGACATCACGGTGGAGTCCCGGCTCGTCGGCCCGAGCGCGGAGACTACGGCCTCTGCCCCCTCGAGCAGCGACGCGAGAGCGTCGGGGTCGGTGCTGGCACCGGCCACGACCCGCACTGCCCCTGCCGTGGCCCCGAGCTTCTCAGGAGCCCGGGCGAGGACAGTCAGCTCATGCTCCCGGCGGAGGAGCTGGCAACCACCAACTGGCCCGTGCGGCCCGTTGCTAGAGGTGATCTCAGTGGTTCCTCCTTCCCAGTCGAGGGCTACGACCGCTCGACCTGCCAGCTTCGTGAGTCCGGGACGAAGCCGAGGCTGCGGTAGAGCCGCCCCGCGGGGTTGTCCGACTCCGTGGCGATGACCCATCGCTGGGCACCGCGGTCCGCAGCCCAGCCCGCCGCGACCCCCACGAGATGCCCAGCAAGACCCCGACGCCGGTGGTCGAACGCCGTCTGCACGCTCTGGTACCGCGCAACGACTCTGCCCTGGGCGTCCTCCCCGCACAGGACGATCCCGAGGTTCGAGACGCACTCCTCGCCCACGAACGCTCCGAAGAACGCCGCTGCGCCCCGCTCGGAAATCTCGGCCCGGTTGCGCATGCGCGCCCCAGTGAAGTCCCGGTACGCGGCCTCGGGCTCCTCCCCGGTGCGGGCGTTCTCCGCGATGATCGCCGCAGCAGCGGCAGCCCACTGAGCCGGGGTGAGCAGCTGGTGGATCGAGTAACCATCGGGGGCAGGTCGCTGGGCGGGCAGCGTCGTCGTGGACATCACCTCATCAGAGGTCACCGGGAGGTCGAAGGCGGCCCACGGTTCGGGATCCGGCTCGGCCGGCAGGCCGATGCTCAGGTGCCGGGCTTCCGGGAAGGCGGCCCGGAACAGGTCCACCCACCGCGCCGCGTCGTTGCGGGCATGCGGGTCGGTGACCAGAAGGAAGTTCCCCCAGTAGTACCCGGGGTTGTCCGGGGAGGTGACGACCAGATGGTCGCCACGGTCCTCGATCAAGGCGCCGCTCAGACGGAGCACGGCAATGTCCGTCAGCCAGCCGGGAGGGAGGTCCATCGCCCGAGGATAGGCGGGAGCCCGGACCGCGAGCGCGCGGTGCGGCCACAGCCCCGACCCCATCCGGTCTAGAGTCCGACGCATGCTCCCCTGGACCGGCGCCCTCGCGGGACGCCTCGACGAACTGGTCATCGACTCGCAGGTGCTGCGCGGGAACCCCCTGGGCGACCCGCATGAGCGGCCGCTGTGGGTGTACGTCCCGCCCGGCTACGACGACGACCCGACAGTCCGCTACCCGACGGTGTACGTGATCCAGGGGTACACCGGGCACGTCGGGATGTGGGCCAACCGGTCCCCCTTCCGCCAGCCGTTCCCCGAGACCGCCGACGCGGTGTTCGCCGCCGGGGCCCCGCCCTGCATCGTGGTGTACGTCGATGCGTGGACCGCCTACGGCGGCTCGCAGTTCGTCGACTCCCCCGGCACCGGGGACTACCACACCTACCTCTGCGACGAGGTCGTGGCGTTCGTGGACGCCCGGTACCGCACGATCGCCGACCGGGAGTCCCGGGCCATCACCGGCAAGTCCAGCGGTGGGTACGGCGCCATGATCACCCCGATGCTGCGCCCGGACGTGTTCGGCGCCCTGGCCACGCACGCCGGCGACGCACTGTACGAGTTCTGCTACGTCCCCGAGTTCCCCGCGGTCGTCCGCGCGCTGCGCGCCTACGACGGCGATCCCGCACGCTGGTGGGCGGACTTCACCTCGCGGACCGCCTTCACCAAGCCCGAGGACGAGGTCCTGCTGGGCATCTACGGGGTCGCGGCCTGCTTCTCCGCGGAACCCGACGGCACCCCTGTCCTGCCCTTCGACCCCGTCACGGGGGTGCTGCGCCCGGAGGTCTGGCAGCGCTGGCTGGACCTCGACCCGGTCCGGATGGCCCCCGGGCGACGCCGACGCGCTGCGCTCGCTGCGGGCGGTGTGGATCGATGCCGGAACCTCCGACGAGTACTACCTCGACATCGGGGCGCAGGCGTTCCGGGCCGAGCTGGCCGCGGTGGGGGTGCCCGACGAGCGGATCCACCTCGAGCTGTTCCCCGGCACGCACGGCGGCATCGACCACCGCTATCCGCTGGCCCTGGAGTGGCTCGCCCATCGGCTGGCCCGCTGACCCGAAGGCCCCATGGCATCGGCAGAACCGCCTGCCTACACTGAACAGGGTGACGCCTGAGGCGACGGGCTTCCTCCTGTCTGCGGCAGCCGCATCAGCGGCGCTGCTGGGCTGGGTCGCGGTTGCCGCCAAGCGGACCTGGACCGACCGCAGCGTCGGGTTCGCCCTCCTCTTCTCGGCTGCCGCGATGCTGGCGATCAGCCTCCTGGAACTCCTGCCCCCCGGGCTGCGCGACCCGGACCTGAGGCAGGGCACCCTCCTGCTGTTCGCGGCCGGGTTCCTCGCCGTGCCGGCCCTGAACTGGCTGCTCGCGCGGTGGCTGCCCGCACTTGGCCCGGGCCAGGGCACCGCCCTGCTCGTCACCCTGTCGATCGCGCTGCACAACGTGCCGGAGGGCACGGTCACCATCGCTGCGGCGTCGATCAGCCTGCACGCCGGGCTCATCACGGCGCTGGCGATCGGCCTGCACAACATCCCCGAGGGGATGGCCGTCTCCACCGCAGTGCTGGCCATGGGCGGCAGCCGCAGGCGCGCCCTGGCCTTCACCGGGGTCTCGGTCGTCGGGGAGGTCGCGGGCGCGGCGATCATGCTGGTGGCGGGAAGCACGCTGAGCCCCGCAGGCGCAGCCCATGTCATGTCCTTCGTCGCGGGGATCATGGTGTCGCTGTGCGTCACCCAGCTGATCCCGGCAGGCATCGGCCTCGTGTCCGGGGCAGCCAGCCGGCGGGTAGCCATGGCGGCCGCCCAGGCGCAGGGCTGAGCGGGCCCACCTGGGGGTACCGTCGCCCGATGGACCAGTCGCCCAGTTCGATCCCCCGCTCGCAGATCATCCTCGCCCTGCACGAGGCCCTGGAGGCGATGCCCGAGGCGTTGGCTGCCTACCTCGGCGGCAGCGACGCGTCCGGACGCACCGACACCTGGTCCGACGTCGACGTGGTCGTGGTCGTCGAACCAGGTGCCGTCGAGGCTGCATTCGACGTCGTCCACGCCGCGCTGGAGGAGCTCTCACCGATCGCGCACCGCTGGCGCCTGGCGGATCCGACCTGGCACGGCAACTCCCAGGAGTTCCTCGCCCTGCGTGATGCCGACCCGGCGCACTTCATCGACCTGGTCGTCCAGGTCCCCGAAGGCGGCGAACGCTTCCTCGAGGTGGAGCGCCACGGCACCCCCCTGGTGCTGTTCGACCGAGCCGGGATCCTGGCACCCGTTCCCCTGGACCGGGTCGCCCTGCAGGCACGCATCGACGAGCGCCTGGCCGTCCTGCGCGCGCGGTTCCCTCTGTTCCAGACGCTGGTCACCCGGGCGGTGCGCCGCGGGTTCGTGGCCGAGGCGGCCGTGGCCTACCAGGACCACACCTACCGCCCGCTGATCGAGCTGCTGCGGATCAGGCACTGCCCGGACCGGTTCGACTACGGCGCCCGCTACCTCGATCGCGACCTGCCGGCGGACCTGCGCGCCGAGGTCGAGGCCCTCGCGCTGCCCCGCACCCTTGCCGAGGTGGAGGCGTTCCGGGTCCGCGCACAGGCCCTGTTCGACATCACGCTGGCGGAGCTGGCCCCGGCGGGCTGACCCCGCAACCACAGCCGGCCGGTAGGTCCGACGCCCTCAGGGGACGAGGCGGGCCAACGCCTCGGCGACGCCGTCCTCGTCGTTGCTCGCCGTGACCATGTCCGCGGCCGCCAACACCTCCGGGTGGGCGTTCGCGGGCGCGACGGCGATCCCCACGAACGCCAGCATCCCCATGTCGTTGCGGCCGTCCCCGATGGCGGCGACCCGGTCGGGGCCGAGCCCCCGGCGCAGGCACAGGCGGCGCAGCGCATCGGCCTTGTCCACGTCCGCGCGGGTGACCTCCAGGTGGGTCGGCGTCGAGGCACAGGGCGACCAGGCCCTCGGGGATCGCCACGAGGTGCGTGATGTCCCGCCCCTGCGCCTCGACCAGCAGCAGGATCTTGTCGGGCCCCTCACGCTCGAGCGCCAGCTCGGCCACGACCGGAGAACACCCCACGATGGCGGACTCCTCGCGGATCAGGTCGTCGACGCGCTCGACGAGCCACCGCTCCGCTGCGAACCAGTTGACCGACATGCCCGCCGAGGACCCAGCGACGGCGACCTGCCTGGCCAGGCCGACGGGCATCGGTCGCCGGTCGATGACCCGCAGCTCACCCGAGGCGCTGTAGCGGCCGGTCAGCGCTCCCTGGGACGCGATGAACTCCGCGGGCTCCACGAGCGCCAGGAGCTCCAGGACGGGCCAGAGCGCGCGTGGGGGCCGTGAGGTGGTGAGCACCACCTCGACGCCGGCGCGACGGACCCGGTCGATCGCCGCCGCGGTGGCGCTGCTCACCTCGTGCCGACTGTCCAGCAGGGTGCCGTCGACGTCGATCGCCACCAGTTCGATCACGCCGGGCCCACCGGGGCGCTCCGCACGCTCCGCGCGATCCGCGCGTCGAGGAAGGCCAGCTGCCGGTGCAGGACGGCCACGCTGGGCATCGCGACGCCTGCTCGCGCTGCTCGGCGGAGGGGCTCGGCCAGCATCACCTCGACCTCCATCGGCCGGCCCGCATCGGCGTCGAGCTTCATCGAGGTGGCGTACGGGGCCATCCGGGCGGTGCTCGCCAGCAGGTCCTCGACCAGGTCGTCGGGGAATGTCCGGCCCTCGGCGGCCGCCACGGCGAGCACCTCGGCCATCAGCGTGCGGATCAGCGCGACGGTGTCCGGGTCGGCCATCAGCTGGTCGGTGGTCGCGTCGAGGATCACCGACAGGGGGTTGAATGCGACGTTCCACAGCAGCTTGCGCCAGCGCGCCCGGACGAGGTCCTCGTCGAGGGTGGTGGGGGTGCGCGCGGCCGTGAGGTCCGCGGCGATGGAGCGCATCAGCGGGGTGATCCCGGCGGGCGCCTCGCCGGCGGCGTGGGCGGCGATCGTCAGGGCCCCGAAGTCCAGGTGCGCCACGCTGCGCGGCCCGGTGCGCTGGGCGCACAGGAACGCCAGCCCGCCGAGAACCTCGCGACCGGGCGCGGCGGCCGCGTACCCGGGCTCGACGCCGATCCCGTTCTGCACCAGCAGGATCCCCGAGCCGGGCCCGAGCAGTCGGTCGGCGTGGTCGACCAGGTGCGCCAGGACGTCGGGGTTGGCCGTGGCCTTCACGGCGACGATCAGCACGTCGCAGGGCTGCAGGGCCGCCCAATCCGGGGCGACGCGCACATCGTGGAGGTGGATGTCCCCCTCAGGCGAGGTCAGCTCCAGGCCGTGGTCCCGAACGTCCTGCGCCCCGTGGCGCACCAGGAACTGCACGTCCGCACCCGCATGGGCCAACCGGATCCCGTAGAAGCATCCGACCGCCCCGGACCCGACAACCGCGTATCGCAGCACGCCCCGATCCTGCCACTGCCGCCGATCAGCGCTGCGCGCCGGACTCCGCGGCGACCTTCAAGGCGTCGAGCGTCTGGCGGATGTTGCGCCGGTTGTGCTCGTCGCGCGGTCCGGGGATGATCACCGACCCCGCCCTGCTGAAGAGCTCGCCGCGCTTCCCGTCGCGCCGGTCCACCCAGGTCTCGGTGACGGTGCAGCCGTCGTCGGTGGCCACGATCTCGTAGGACCACCGCGACACGGGCAGCGGCCCGAAGTCCACGTCGAACACGAACGCCCTGCCCCGGTCGGCGCTGGTCACCCGGCAGCGCGTGACCCAGAACCACAACCCGCGGCGGTTCGTACCCCAGAAGGTGTCGCCCACCGCGAGCCGAACACCGGCTCCCAGTGCCCCGGTCGCCTCCGGGGAGAACTGCCCGACCGAGGCGACGTCGGCGATCAGGTCGTAGACCGCCTCCGGCTCTGCCGCGATGTGGATCGACTCACTGACGGTTGCGCCCATGGGCGCGAGTGTAGGTGGCTCGGCAGAGCGGCTCAGGTGCCCTCAGCTGCGGGGATCGAGCATCGTCAGCAGCATCCGGGAGGGCTCGAGGGCCAGTACACTCGTGGGGCACCCGGGCCCCGATGTGGACCAGCCCGCCGGGCGACGAGCTCCACGCGCTCCCCATCCGCGCCCACCCGAAGCCGGCCGTCGAGGACCTGCAGCAGGATCGGCACCGCGGCCGTGTGCTCGCTGAGCTCCTGCCCGACATCGAAGGCGAACAGGACGACCCTGGCACCCTCGGCCTTCAGCACCGTGCGTGAGACGGTCGACCCGGCGGCCACCTCGATCAGGGCGCCCAGCTCAGCGATGTGCTCCATGGCCGACTCCTTCGTCGCGTCGCTGGTAGTCGATTCCGATGTGGAGAGCGGCGGATCGACGAGCAGTACGGGTTGCCCTACGACCCGATCCTCTCCCAATCGCGGCGGATGCCCGCGAGGCGGCTCAGGATGAGCTGGTACGCGGCCTCGGGGACCTTGCGAGCCGATTCGCCAAACGAAGGGGCAGCGATGTGCGTGCATGAGCCCGATGCATCAACTCTCTATGGCTTATGGCATAGTGCATACATGGTCTCGGGAGTTGACGGGAGTGCGGGGCCCTCCGCCCGGGCCGGGTCCGAGCGGCGTCCCCATGGCGCGACCCGGGAGCGAATGGTCGACAGTGCAGCCGTCCTACTGGGTGCGCGGGGTGTCGCGGGGGTCACGGTCGACGCGGTTCTGGCCCACAGTGGGGCACCGCGTGGTTCGGTCTACCACCACTTCCCGGGTGGGCGTGATGAGATGCTGCTCGCCGGCCTCGACCGGGCTGGGGAGGTCATCTCCGCGAAGCTGGACCGGGCCCTGGAGCAGGGGGATCCCCACGCCGCCGTGGCATCGTTCGTGCGCTTCTGGAAACGGCTCCTCTCGGGCTCCGACTTCCGGGCGGGGTGCGGAGTGGTTGCTGTTGTGGTGGACAGCCGGCCCGATGTCCCTGAGGCCGTCGAAGGTGCGCGCGCCATCTTCGACCGATGGCACCTGGGCCTGACCAGCGTGCTGGTCGCCGATGGATACGCCCCGGCGCGCGCCGAAAGGTTGGCCACGATGATGGTGGCCGCCGTCGAGGGTGCGATCGTCCTGTGTCGGGCGCATGGCGACGTGGCCCCGCTGGACGCTGTTGCCGCCGAGATCGACCTGCTGCTGGATGCCCGATGAGGTCCTTGAGTTCGGCCCCCGGCTTGGGCCACATTCCCCCGATCAACTGATGAGGAGACCAAGGTGACCAGTTCTGGAACCTGGCAGCCGACTGCGTGCATCCTCTGCGAGTGCAACTGCGGGATTGAGGTGCTGCTCGGCGAGGACGGACGCACGTTCAGCAAGATCCGCGGGGACAAGCAGCATCCGGCGTCGCAGGGGTACACGTGCAACAAGGCCCTGCGCCTGGACCACTACCAGAACGGGCGGGTGGGGCGGCTGACCACACCGCTGCGGCGCACGGCTGCCGGTGACTTCGAGGAGATCGACTGGGACACGGCCATCGCGGAGATGGCCGACCGGCTGATGGCCGTTCGCGACGAGCACGGCGGGCAGACGATCTTCTACTACGGCGGCGGAGGGCAGGGCAACCACCTCGGCGGGGCGCACTCCACGGCGACCATGGCCGCCTATGGTGCCCGCTACCGCTCCAGCGCGCTGGCCCAGGAGAAGACCGGCGAGTTCTGGGTCAACGCGCGCATGCTCGGGAACTCGACCCGCGCCGACTTCGAGCATTGCGAGGTGGCGCTGTTCCTGGGCAAGAACCCCTACCAGTCCCATGGCTTCCCGCGGGCACGCAGCGTCCTCAAGGAGATCGCCAAGGATCCCGGGCGCTCGATGATCGTCGTCGACCCGGTGCGCACCGAGTCCGCGGAGCTGGCAGATGTCCACCTGCAGGTCCGACCGGGTACCGACCTGTACCTGATCACGGCTCTGGCCGCCGTCCTGGTGCAGTCCGACCTGGTCGACCATGAATGGATCGCGCAGCACACCGACGGGTTCGATGCCGTTGCCGACGTGCTGACGCGCGTGCCGGTGGACCAGTACTGCGCGATCGCCGACGTCGACCAGGCCCAGGTGCGCGCCGCGGCCGCGCTGATCGCCGCGGCGGAGTCGGTCGCCGTGTACGAGGACCTCGGCGTGCAGATGAACCGCGACTCGACGCTGGTCAGCTACATGGAGAAGCTGGTCTGGTTGCTGACGGGCAACTTCGCCAAGCCCGGAGCCCAGTACGTGCCGTCCAACCTGTCGGCGATCGGGCGTGACCGTGGCCTGCCCATCGACGACGTGCCGCGCAGCCCGGTGGTCGGCGCGCCGATCTTCAGTGGACTGGTCCCGTGCAATGTGATCGCCGAGGAGATCCTGGCCGACCATCCCGCGCGCTACCGGGCCATGATCGTGGAGAGTTCCAACCCCGCGCACTCGCTGGCCGGCTCCGCGCACATGCGCCAGGCGTTGCAGGCCCTGGACCTGCTGGTGGTCATCGACGTCGCCATGACCGAGACCGCCCGCCTGGCCGACTACGTGCTCCCGGCGCCCACCCAGTTCGAGAAGTACGAAGCCACCTTCTACAACTTCGACTTTCCCCACAACATCCACCACCTGCGCCACCCCGTGCTGCCCGCACCCGAAGGACTGCTCGCCGAGCCCGAGATCCACGCCCGCCTCGTCGAAGCCGCCGGGGCCTTGACAGAGCAGGACTACGCCCCTCTGCGTACGGCCGCCGCGCAGGGCCGGGCTGCGTACGCCGCAGTGTTCCTGCCGTTGATGGCCGACCCGAAGATGCGGCGCTTGGCTCCGGTGCTGCTCTATCGCACGCTGGGTCCCACGTTGCCCGAGGGCGCGGCCGCGGCCGCGGTGCTCTGGCCCGCCGCCCACCAGCTCGCCGTGAGCGATCCCGTCGGGGTCAAGCAGGCTGGCTACGGTGAGGGGCCCGCTGCTGGCGAGCAGCTCTTCGAGGCGATCCTGTCCGGCTCCCATGGCGTGGTGATCACCGAGGACGAGTACGACGCATCGTGGCGGCGGCTGCCGCGCGAGCGGATACAGCTGCACATCCCCGAGCTGCTCGACGCCGTCGCAGCCCTTCCCGACCGGCCGGTCCCGGCCAACGATCCGCAATACCCCTACGTGCTGTCCGCCGGGGAACGACGGGCCTTCACCGCCAACACCATCATCCGGGACCCCGAGTGGCGCCGGCGTGATCCCGACGGACGGCTGCGCATGAGCAAGACGGACGCCGAACGCCTCGGCATCAGCAGCGGCGACCACGTCCGACTCACGACCCGAGGTGGAAGCGTTGACGTCCCGGTCGACGTCACCGACACGATGCGCGCCGGACACCTGGCCCTCCCCAACGGCCTCGGCCTGACCGTCGACGATCCAACCGGCGCGCCCGTCACAACGGGGATCGCCACCAACACGCTGACCGACCACCGTGACCGCGACGAATGGGCCGGGACCCCCTGGCACAAGCACGTCCCGGCCAACATCAGCGTCCTCCCGGTGCTGTCAACGGCTGGTCCCCGCCCAGCCCGGTGACGGGGCCGAGCAGATGCGCACCTACGGCACAGGGTCCGACCACGCAATGGTTCCCGATGGCCGCCCCGGATCCGCGGCTCACCCGGGCGGCGCTGCTCACCCGGGCAGCGGCAGCCAGCGCACAGGATCGCCTGCGGCGACACCACCCGGCGGCAGGACACCGAACCCCGTCGCTGCGGCCAGCCCGCGCAGCATCCCCGAGCCCAGGTGGCTGCCCGGCACGAACGCCCCATCAACAAGGCGGCCGAGGACCAGTCGGTCCTCCGTCGCCGGCGCTGCCACCTCCTCGGCGCTGGTCACGACGGCCAGCTCCGGCAGCGCGGGACGACCAGCCAACGCCGCCAGGATGGGCGCGCCCAGGCTCATCAACGTGACGATCGCGCTCTGCGGGTTGCCGGGCAGCCCGACCAGCCAGGTCCGCCCACGGTCCAGGGTCGCGGCCAGCATCGGATGCCCGGGGCGCACGGCCACGCTGTCGATCACCACGTCGCCGTCGCACAGGGCGATGGCGGCGTGGAGATGGTCGACCGGACCGGCCGCAGTGCCGCCGGTGGTCAGCACCACGTCGGCAGCTGCGGCCGCGCGCCGGATCGCTTCGACATGGGCCGCGAGAGTGTCCTCGCAGCGCTCGATCAGGACGACGTCCGCACCCATCCGGACGACCCAGGCCGGAACCTGCGGCCCGAGGGAGTCGCGCACCAGGCCGCGCGCCGGGATGCCGGCCGTGGCCAGCTCGTCACCGAACAGCACGAGCGCCACCCGAGGCCGGGGAACCACCACGAGCTCGTCATGGCCCGAGGCGGCCGCCAGGCCGATGAGGGCGGGGGTCATCACCGTGCCGGCCACAGCCAGAACCTCACCTGCGGCGCACTCCTCCCCTGCCGGGCGGACATGCGTGGGCCCGTCGGGCGTCGGTGCGCTGAGCACCTCGGCCCCACCACGCGCCTGGACCTGGCCGTCCTCGCTGCGGACCACGGCGTCGGCCCCCGATGGGACCACCCCGCCGGTCGCGATGACGACAGCCTGCCCGGGGGCCAGTGGGCCGGGCACGGGTCGCCCCGCCAGGGACTGCCCGACGATCGTCCAGGGCCCGGAACCCGCCACGGCCCAGCCATCCATGGCCGAGGTGTCGAACGAGGGCAGTGCGCACAGCGCAGCAAGGTCTTCGGCAAGGACCAGCCCGTCACAGACGGCCAGCACGTGGCGGACCGGCGCCAATGGGCGCACTGCTGCGGCCAGTGCTGCCCGTGCGGCATCCCAGCGCGGCTCGACGAGGGTCATCGGACGCTGCCTGCCGGGCAGGCCGAGGACGTCACTGCTCGCGGGCGGTCCAGCCCCGGGCCAACTCGCCTATCTGCGCGGCCGCAGCGGCAGGATCCGCTCCGGCGGCCACGGCGGCGCCCAGGAGGTAGGTGGTCACGGGTGCGGCCGGACGGTCGACGTTGTGCGCGGCATCGCGCGCCACGTCGAGGATCGCGTCGATGTCCAGGGCGACGTCCACGCCCAGAGCCTCGCGCACCGCATCGACCCACTCCTGCATGTCCGTGCCCTCCTCCGCCGCGCGTATGCGCGCGGCCGCCAGCTGCTCCTCGGTGTCCACGTCAGCCAGGGCGGCTGCGGGCACCAGCCATTCCATCACGGACAGCCCCTGCTGGACGGCCCGGACGGGCTGCCCGGCCAGCGGACCGAGCGCATCCAGCGCGCGTCGCAGGGCGTCGACCCGGTACGCCGCACACAGCAGCTGCCGGTACCCCGCCGGATCAACCGGGACGACCGCGCCCACCTCGCCCCGGCCTGCCGTGTCATCGGATCCGTCCACCGAGCGGCCCGGATCCATGACGCCATCGGCGCCCGGACGCGCGCGGGTCGTGGCGTGCAGCCGGGACAACGCCTCGACCACGACCGGGATCGCGAAGGGCATGTCGGCAGCGATCACGCCGACGTACTGCGTCCGCACCTCGCGAACGCCTGCACCGATCGCCGCCAGCGGTCCGGATCCCGGCGGATCCTCACGAACGAACACGACGGGGCGGGCCAGTCCCGCCAGGGTCGGACCGACCACGACCACGGGCACCTCCGCCGGAACGGCCGCCAACTGCCGGTCGACCAACCGGCGGCCCCCCACATGGGTCGTGACCTTGTCGCGCCCGAGACGGCGGCTGGCCCCGCCCGTGAGGATGACCAGCGAGCACCCGGGCGGCCACCCACTCGCCCGAACCTCGTCCACCCCTGCACAATAGGCGCCTACCGGAAGGGCCGTCATGAGTGAGCTCACCCACCTCGACGACGCCGGTCATGCCCGGATGGTCGATGTCGCCGGCCGCGAGGTGACCACGCGGACGGCAACCGCCAGCGGACGGGTCACGACCTCTGCCGCCCCGCTCATCCGATCCGGGGACGTGCCGAAGGGTGACGTGCTGGCCGTGGCCCGGATCGCCGGGATCATGGCCACGAAGCGAACCCCTGACCTCATCCCGCTGTGCCACCCGATCGCCGTGCACGGGGTGGACGTCGACATCAGCGTCGCGGCCGAGGCCGACGAGGTCCTGATCCGCGCCACCGTGCGCACCGCCGACCGGACCGGCGTGGAGATGGAGGCCCTCACGGCGGTGGCGGTCGCGGGGCTGGCGGTCATCGACATGGTCAAGGCGCTCGACCCGCACGCCGCCCTGCGCGACGTGCAGGTCGAGGCCAAGGACGGCGGCCGCAACGGGGCCTGGCAGCGATGAGCGCCCCACGGGTCGAGGCATCGCCCGCGCCCACCGCGCCGGTGCGCGTGCGTGCGGCCGTGATCACCTGCTCGGACTCGGCTGCCCGGGGAGACGCTGTCGACACGTCCGGTCCCCTTGCCGCCCAGCTGCTCGCTGGCCTCGGGCACGAGGTGGCCGGCGTGAGCGTCGTTGCCGACGAGATCGACGGCGATCGTCGGCGCCGTGCGGCGCGGCTATGGCGGCGGTGCCCGGGTTGTCGTCACGACCGGCGGAACCGGGGCCGGTCCGCGCGACGTGACCCCCGAGGCGCTGCGCTCCGACGGACCTGCGTGAGCTGCCCGGGCTGGGCGAGGCGATCCGCGCGGCGTCCCGGTCGACGGTGCCCGGCCGCCGACCTGTCCCGCGCCCTCGGCGGGATCCTCGACGGGGCGGTCGTCCTGGCGCTTCCCGGCAGCCCCGGGGGCGTCCGCGACGGGCTCGCCGCCGTCGGCGGGCTGCTCGAGCACGCCGCCGCGGTGGCTCCGGCGCGTGCACCCCGGTCGTCGCCGCACCGACAGGCACCCGGACACCGTCGGTGGTCGAGGCGGTCGATCCAATCGACGGAATCGACGAGCCAACGCGCGCAGCGTGGACGCTCGTCGGACCCGAGCCCCTCAGCGAGTCCGAAGTCGCCGCGGAGGTCTCGAGGGCGGCGGCCGGCGCGGTCGTGACGTTCGCCGGCGTGGTCCGCGACCATGACCGCGGGCGATCGGTGACGGCACTGCACTACGAGGGCCACCCCGACGCGGGGCGCATCCTCGCCGACGTGCTCTCAGAGGCCCTCGATCGGCCCGGAGTCCTGGCCGCCTCCGCGCGGCACCGCACCGGCGACCTCGCGATCGGGGACCTCGCGTTCGTGGCCGCGGTCAGCGCCGCACACCGCCGCGAGGCGTTCGACGCCTGCGCCTGGCTGGTCGACGAGGCCAAGTCCCGGCTGCCCATCTGGAAGCACCAGCACTTCGCCGACGGGACCGACGAGTGGGTGAACAGCCCGTGAGCACCACACCCGCCACCGCGCCCTGCGCGGCTCGTCGACCGGTTCGGCCGCACCCACCATGACCTGCGCGTCTCGCTGACCGACCGCTGCAACCTGCGCTGCACCTACTGCATGCCGGCCGAGGGACTGGACTGGACGCCCACCCCCGACCTGCTGACCGTGGACGAGATCCTGAGGGTCGTGCGGATCGGGACCGACCTGGGGATCACCGAGGTCCGGCTCACCGGGGGTGAACCGCTGCTCCGCCCCGACGTCGTGGAGGTCGTCGCCGGCATCGGCGCCCTCCCGCGCGCACCGCACATGTCGGTGACCACCAACGCCCTGCGCCTGGACCACCCTGGCAGCTCCGCTGGCCGCAGCCGGGCTGTCCCGGGTGAACATCTCGTGCGACACCCTGAACCCCGACACGTTCCGCCGCCTCACCCTGCGCAACCGCCTCGACGACGTCCTGGCCGGCATCGCTGCCGCCCGCGAGGCTGGGCTGGCCCCCATCAAGATCAACACCGTCCTGATGCGCGGGGTCAACGACCACGAGGCGGCTGCCCTGCTGCACTGGGCGCTCGACGAGGGCCTGAGCCTGCGGTTCATCGAGCAGATGCCGCTGGACCCCCAGCACGGCTGGAACCGGGCGATGATGGTCACCCGCGAGGAGATCCTCGACTCCCTGGCGCGAGCCGGCTTCCACCTCACGCCGCTGGCCGGGCGCGGTTCGGCCCCCGCGGAGGAGTTCGCGATCGACGGCGGGCCGGCCACGGTCGGGATCGTCGGGTCGGTGACCAACCCGTTCTGCGACGCCTGCGACCGGGTCCGCCTGACCGCCGACGGCCACTGGCGGTCCTGCCTGTTCGCCCAACGGGAGGCCGACCTGCGCACGCTGCTGCGCGACGGGTCCGACGACGCGGCCATCGCCGCAGTCATGTGTGGGGAGGTCGCGCTCAAGCAGCGGGGCCACGGCATCGACGAGCCCGCGTTCGCCCAGCCCGACCGCCCGATGTCGGCGATCGGGGGCTGACGGTGGAGCAGGCAGTCACCTTCCGGTTGTTCGCCTCCGCCCGCGCCGCCGCCGGGACCGCGGAGGTCCGGATCGCGCCGGGTCCCACCACGCAGGTCGTGGCAGCCCTGGGGGCCGGCCTGCCGCCACGCTTCGCCGACGTGCTGGCGGTCAGCTCCCTGCTCGCCGACGGCACCCACGTGGACCGAACCTCGACCGCGCCGATCCCCGCGGGCACGGTCGTCGATGTCCTGCCCCCGTTCGCGGGGGGCTGACGTGACCACGCTCGCCACCCGACCTGCCACCACGCCCACCTCGTCGTGGTGGCGCGAGGCCTCCGGATCCGTCGCCGACCTGGGCGTGCTGGTCCCGATCGCGATCGCACTGATCGTCAGCAACGGGCTGTCCACCACTGCCGTCCTGCTCCCCGCCGGGCTGCTGTACCTCGTGGTGGCCTGGACCTACCGGGCACCGGTGGCAGTCCAGCCGTTGAAGGCCTTCGGCGCCGCGGCCATCGCCGCCGGGGCGGGCGCGGACGTCATCGCCGCCGGGGCGCTGCTCATGGGCGTGGTCTTCCTGGTCCTGGGCGCCACAGGGTGGCTGGACCGCCTCGGGGCAGCGTTCCCCCGGGAGGTGATCCGCGGGGTCCAGCTGGCCGTCGGGCTGCTGTTCGCGAAGATCGCCTGGGGCCTGGTCAGCTCCCCTTCTGCCACGTTCACCGAGCAGTGGCGACCCGGGATCACCCTGGTGGCCTGCGTCGTGCTCACCGCGGCCCTGCTGACGTGGCGGCGTGCCAGCGCGCTCATCGTGGTGGCCCTCGGCCTTGGCCTGGCGGCGTGGGCCTCCTGGGACGCCGGGCCGATGGCGCTGGGCCCGACCCCGATCGTGCTGCCCTCGATCAGCACCGCGGACCTGGTGCTCGCCGCCACCCTCCTCGTCCTCCCGCAGATCCCGCTGACCATCGCCAACTCCTGCCTCGCGCCGGCCGACGCCGCGCCCGCCTACTTCCCCGCCGCCGCTGCGCGGGTGACGCCGAGCCGGCTGGCGCTCACCCTGGGCGGGGCGAACCTCGCCGTCGGGGCGATCAGCGGCATGCCGCTGTGCCACGGCGCCGGCGGGATGAGCGCCCATCACGCGTTCGGCGCTCGCAGCTGGCGCGCCCCGGCACTGATCGGGGCCGCGCTGGTCACCGTCGCGCTCGCGTTCGGCCAGGACCTCGCGCTGGTCCTGCAGGCGTTCCCGGTGGCCATCCTGGCCGCCCTGCTGCTCGTGGCCGGGATCACCCACGTGAAGCTCCTGGCCGACCTGCGCGGGTGGTTCGCGTGGGGGGTGGCGCTCATGATCGGGATCGCCGGGGTCACCGGCCACCTGCTGGCGGGCGTGATCCTCGGGATCGTGGTCGCCGGGGCGCGGGCGCACCTGCGCGCCCGCCAGACCGCCGGCTGAGCGCCCGGCCGCCCCCCGCCGCCGAGCGTCGCCGGCCCTACCCCGCCCGGTACGCCTCGCGCAGGCCGACCCGACCGCCCGTGCGCAGGGCCGCCCCGCGGTAGACCCGCGCGCCGAACCACACCAGGAACGCGATGAACGCCATCGACCCGACCAGGGACACCGCAACCTCCCACCACGCGGAATCCCCGGTCACGATCCGGAACGGCATGAGCAGCGGCGACCAGATCGGCACCATCGACATGGGCGCGAGCAGCGGGCTCACCGTCCCGGTCAGCGAGGCAGCCGCGACCGCATAGGCCGGAAGCAGCAGCACCGAGGGCACGTAGGTCAGCGACTGGAGGTCCTCCAGCCGCGAGACCGTGGCCCCCATCGTGGCGAACAGGAAGCTGTACATGGCGTACCCGACGACGAACCACAGCGTCATCCACGCAAGCGAGCCGACACCGAGTCGGAACAGCCCCAGGGCCGCCGAACCCTCCCCGAACGCCCACAGGCCGAACGCGTAGGTCAGGCCCAGCAGGACCAGCTGCACCAGCCCGAGGCCGCCGACACCCAGCACCTTGCCCACCAGCATGGAGGCCGTCGACACCTTCGCCAGCACCAGCTCGGCCACCCGGCTCTGCTTCTCCTCGACCACCGCCGAGCCCACGAACTGCCCGAACGCCATCACCAGGATGAACAGGACGACGACGCTGAGGAACGCGGCCGCGCCCCGCGCCAGGACGACCTCGTCGACGGGCCCGGTGGTGCTGAGGTCCTCCACCACGATCACGACCGGGTCGATGATCCGCTCCAGCGACTCACTGGCCAGGCCCAGGTCCTGGGCCGCCTGGAGCCGGGCGGACGTGGTCGCCGCACCCCGCAGGACGGCGTCGACCGACGCCGACGGTGCCCCCACAGCCAGGATCGTGGTGCCGTTGATCAGCGCGGCATCGACGGAGCCGGCGAGGACTGCGGCCCGCGCCTGCTCCACCGACGGGGTGTCCAGGACCACCACGTCCACGCCCTGGGACGTCGCAGCGCGCTCGACCTCCTCCGCGAGTCCCGGCGGGTACTCACCGGCCAGGGTCACCGATGCCGACGGCACCGGTCGACCCACCAGGGAGACTGCGAACATGCCCGCCAGGATCAGCAGCATCGAGCCGAGCAGGACTCCCACGAAGACCCGGCTGCGTCCCCGCTCCACGAACTCACGGCGGGCGATCAGGCCGATGCCGCTAGACATGGGCAGCCCCCTCAGGTGCGGGCCGGTCCACGCGCGCCGCCCCCGCGCCGTCGAGCGGCTCCGCGAGCGCGGCCGTTGCCGGACCAGCCTGGACGGCCTCGTGGAAGAGGTCGGCCAGCGATGGGGCCTCGTAGCGGAAGGACGTGATGGGACCCATCGCACCGGCGGCAGCGAGGAGCTGCTCGGCGGTCACCGCGGACGGGACCATCACGTGCGGTCGCTCACCGTCGATCCGCACGCCGCCCTCGACCTCCGGCGTCCAGGGCGCGCCGGCGACTGTCACCTCGACACGTCGGTACTCCGACCGCGCCCGGATCGCGGCGAGGTCGCCGTGGGCCACCGTCACGCCGTCGTTGATGATGGCGACGTCCACGCACAGGTCCTCGACCAGCTCGAGCTGGTGGGACGAGAACAGGATGGTCGCACCACGGGCCGCCGCCTCGCGCAGGACGGAGCCCATCTCGCCCACACCCACGGGGTCGAGCCCGGAGAACGGTTCGTCGAGGACCAGCACCTGCGGGCCGTGCACGAGCGCGGCGGCCAGCTGGACGCGCTGCTGGTTGCCGTGCGAGAGCGTGTCGAGACGGTCCTTGGCCCGATCGGCCAGGCCCAGCTGGTCCAGCCACGACATCGCGGCCTCGCGGGCCTCCCGGCGGCCCATCCCTGCGAGCCGGCCGAAGTGGACCAGCTGCGTGATGATGGCCATCTTCGGGTAGAGGCCGCGCTCCTCGGGCATGTAGCCGAACTCGCGGCGGATCGGGCGGGTCAGCTCGCTGCCGCCGTAGCGGATGGTCCCGGCGTCCTGGTCGAGCAGGCCGAAGATGCAACGCATGGTGGTGGTCTTGCCCGCACCATTGCGCCCGAGGAATCCCAGGATCCGCCCGGGCGTCACCGCCAGGCTCAGCCCGCGGAGGACGACGAGGTCGCCGAAGGACTTCTCCAGCCCCTCAACCACCAACTCGCTCGCCGCCACGGGCACAGTCTGGCACCGCTGCGGCGCGGGGGCCTGTCGTTGCCAGAAGCGCACCCGAACGCCCCAATCACCCTCGTGCGGGAGGCATTCGCGCTACCCTGCGGTCGTCCGGGCTGACCCGGCCCATGCACAGGAGGCTCCCGTGAGCAGCTACGTCGACACCCTGCTCGCCAACGGCGAGGAGATCGTCTACAAGACGAAGAAGCATTGGATCGCCCCGGCGTTCTCGACCGTCACCGGCACCCTGCTGACACTCGGAGGCCTGGCAGCCCTGTTCGGCCAGTTCTTCACCGACAACAGGTTCCTCAACGGAGTGCTGCTCTGGGGTGGGCTGGGAGCGCTCCTCATCGGCCTGGTGCTGCTGGCCAATGCGGCCATGAAGTGGTGGGCACAGTTCTACTTCGTGACCAACCAGAAGGTCATGAAGGTCGAGGGCCTGCTGCGCAAGTCGACCAGCGGGTCGGCGCTGGAGAAGATCAACGACATCACGATGGAGGAGCCGCTGCTCGGCCGATGGCTGGGCTACGGCACTGTTCGCGTCCTCACGGCCGCCGACGAGTCCAACCTGCACTACACGTTCATGCGCAAGCCCCTGGAGTTCCGCAAGGCCATCCTGGACGCGAAGCTGCTGTGGGAGAAGCAGGACTCCCGCGACATCGCAGACGCAGTCCGTGAGGCGGACCGCACCACCGCGCCGTGGCCGCGGTACCGACCAGCTCCGCACAGGAGATCGCCGACTCCATCGAGCGACTCGCCCAGCTGCGCGACAGCGGGGCCATCACCGCCGAGGAGTTCGAGGCGAAGAAGGCCGAGCTGCTCGACCGCATGTAGGTCCGGGGGGGCGCTAGGGCGACAGGCGGCGGCGGGTCCAGGCTGCGGCGTCGTCGAGGCCACCGGGGGCAGCCGCGGCGGTACTCGATCCGGTCGTGCAGCCGGGAGAAGCGGCCCACCCAGAACTCCACCACCTCGGGTACCAGGACGTAGCCGCCCCAGTGGTCGGGCATCGGGATCGGCGCGTCGTCGCCGAAGTGCTCCGCCAGAGCGGCGACCCGGGCGTCCAGCTCGGCGCGGGTGACCTCCTGGCTCTGCTGGCTGGCCCACGCCCCGATCTGGGCAGCGCGAGGCCGCGAGGCGAAGTACGACTCGGACTCCGCACGCGGCATGCGATCGGCGCGCCCTCGCACCGCCACCTGCCGATGCATCCCGTGCCACGGGAACAGCAGCGCGGCGTTCCCCGTCGCCTCGAGGTCACGGCCCTTGCGCGAGCCGTGGTTGGTGAAGAAGCAGAAGCCGCGGGGGTCGACGACCTTGACCAGCATCAGCCGGACCGACGGGTGCCCCCGGCCGTCCACCGTGGCCAGCGTCGCCGCGTTCGGCTCGGGCAGCCCGAACTCGACAGCGTCAGCCAGCCACGACCGGAACAGGTCCAGCGGTGCGCCCGGGACGCTGTCCACCTCGAACCCCTCGATCGGGGCGCGCAGGTACTCGATCCGCTGCACGGGGACCTGCTCGACCATGGCTCCAGTATCGACCACCGACCCGTCCCATGGGCGGGGACCGGGGGCGCGGGCGGCAGGATCCGGTGCATCGGGGAGAATGGTCGCGTCCGGTCCGCATGAGCGTAGGAGAGATGCATGTCTGACTTCGTACCTGGCCTTGAGGGTGTCATCGCGTTCGAGACCGAGATCGCCGAGCCGGACAAGGAGGGCTCGGCCCTGCGCTACCGCGGTGTGGACATCGAGGACCTCGTGGGTCGCGTGACCTTCGGCCAGGTGTGGGGGCTGCTCGTGGACAACGAGTTCAACCCCGGGCTGCCACCCGCCGAGCCGTACCCCATCCCGGTGCACTCCGGAAACGTGCGCGTGGACATGCAGTCCGCGATCGCGATGCTGGCCCCGGCCTGGGGCCTGCAGCCGCTGCTGGACATCGACGACGACCAGGCCCGCGATGACCTCGCCCGGGTGTCGGTCATGGCCATGTCCTTCGCCGCACAGGCCGCCCGTGGGGTCGGGGTGCCCATGGTGCCCACGTCGCTGATCGACCAGGGCCGCACCGTGGTCGAGCGGATGATGATCCGCTGGCACGGCGAGCCCGACCCGGTGCACATCCGCGCGGTCGATGCCTACTTCGTCTCCGCCGCCGAGCACGGGATGAACGCCTCCACGTTCACCTCGCGGGTCATCGCCTCGACCGGTGCCGACGTCGCCGCGGCGATCTCCGGGGCCATCGGCGCCATGTCCGGGCCCCTGCACGGCGGTGCGCCCAGCCGGGTGCTGCACATGCTCGAGGAGGTCGAGCGCACCGGCGATGCCGAGGGCTACATCAAGGGCGTCCTGGACCGCGGCGAGCGGCTGATGGGCTTCGGTCACCGCGTCTACCGCGCCGAGGACCCGCGGGCCCGCGTGCTGCGACGGACCTGCCTCGAGCTGGATGCCCCGCGCTACGAGGTCGCCGAGGCACTCGAGGCCGCCGCCCTCAAGGAGCTGCGCGAGCGCCGCCCCGACCGCGTGATCGAGACGAACGTGGAGTTCTGGGCCGCGATCATCCTGGACTTCGCCGACATCCCGCCCACGATGTTCCCGGCGATGTTCACCTGCGCCCGACTGGCCGGCTGGAGCGCGCACATCTACGAGCAGAAGCGCACCGGCCGTCTCGTGCGCCCCTCTGCCCGGTACCTGGGACCCGGCCCCCGCGTCCCGCAGGACGTGCCCGGCTGGAAGGACTCGATGCTCTTCCCGTACGACGGCGACCTCGGCCCGCTGTACGAGAAGACCCAGCCCCTGCCCCCGTTCTGAGCACGCCAGACCCTCCGTGACCCCCGCACCACCCGACCGATCCGAAGGAACACCCAGGTGACCACCACCGACCCGACCACCATCACCATCCCCACCGAGCTGCTCCCCGCGGACGGTCGCTTCGGATGCGGCCCGTCGAAGGTCCGCGTCGAGCAGGTGGACGCCCTGCGCGGGGCGGCCACCACGATCCTGGGCACGTCGCACCGGCAGAGGACGGTGAAGTCGCAGGTCGGGCGGGTCCGCGCCGGGCTCGCGGAGCTGTTCGCGCTGCCCGACGGGTACGAGGTGATCCTGGGCAACGGCGGATCGACGGCGTTCTGGGACGCCGCGACATTCGGGCTCATCAACGACCGCGCGCAGTTCCTGACGTTCGGGGAGTTCGGCTCGAAGTTCGCCAAGGCCGCGAAGACGGCACCGCACCTGGGCGCCCCGACCGTGATCACCTCGGATCCGGGCAGCGCGCCGGAGTTCGCCGCCGAGGTGGGGATCGACCTCTACGGCACACCGCACAACGAGACGTCCACCGGTGTCGCGATCACCCCGACCCGGGTCGTGGGCGCGGACGCCGGTGCGCTCATGGCCTTCGACGCCACGTCGGCAGCCGGCGGACTGGCCGTCGACCCGACGCAGTTCGACGTCTACTACTTCGCCCCGCAGAAGTGCTTCGCCTCCGACGGCGGGCTCTGGTTCGCCCTGCTCAGCCCTGCGGCCGTGGAGCGGATCGAGTCGATCGCCGCGTCCGGGCGTTGGGTCCCGGCGTTCCTGGACCTGAAGATCGCCCTGGACAACTCACGCCTCGAGCAGACCTACAACACCCCCGCGCTGGCGACCATCCTGATGATGGCCGAGCAGGTCGACTGGTTCAACAGCCAGGGCGGGATGGCCTGGACGACGGCCCGCACCGCGCAATCGGCGGGGATCCTCTACGGCTGGGCCGAGGCCTCGCAGTACGCCACGCCCTACGTGACCGATCCCGCGCTGCGCAGCAACGTCGTGGGCACCATCGACTTCGACGACTCGATCGACGCCGCGGCTGTGGCCAAGGCGCTGCGGGCCAACGGGATCCTCGACACCGAGCCGTACCGCAAGCTCGGGCGCAACCAGCTGCGGGTGGCGATGTTCCCGTCGGTGGACCCGGCGGACGTGGCGGCGCTGACCCACTCGATCGACCACGTGGTCTCCGCCCTCGGCTGAGGCCGGCGGGCGCCCGTCGCCGAGCGGCCGGACACGGACTACCGAGACCGAGGCCGGCGCCGGCGCCGGGCTGCCCGACGCAGCACCGCCAGCGCGATCAGCGCGGCCAGGGCCACGCCGGCGATGCGCACGTACGGGTAGATGTCGAACCCGGCCACCCGTGGCAGGGCCGCGGCGATCCCGCCGTCCGTACCCAGCGCCGTGCGTGGGACGTCCACTCGGATGACCTCGCCGGACCGCTCCGAGACGACGATGAGGCTCTCGCCGTCGGCGGTCCACGTGACCGCCTCCCCCTGGGGCTGGAAGGGGAGCCCGAACCGGGCCTGCGCCTCGCCGGGCGGCGTGCCGGTGAACACCTCCGCGGACAGGTAGTCCCGCACCACGAAGCGCGTGCCGTCGGGGGCCATCGCCGCATCCGTCACCTGCGAGCGCGCCGTGCCGACCTCCTCGGCCTCCATCGGTTCCCGCGCCGGGCTCATGGGACTGGGCAGCGCGTAGACACCGCCGACCCCGTCCTCCTTGCTGATCACCCAGAGCCGCTCGCGCTCCGGGTCGGCCATCAGGGCCTCGGCGTTGACCGGACCGTCGGGGTAGGTGAACCGGTAGGTCGTCACGGGCACGTCGGCGTCGGTCAGCTCCGGGGGCTCGATCACCTTGTGGATGCGGGCGTAGGGCCAGGAGTCCCGGTTGTCCCCGATGTCCCCCACCCAGATCACGTCCCTGCCCTCGGCGTCGCGTCCGATCGCCAGCGCCTCGTGGTCACGGGCCGGGGTGTCCAGCAAGGTCAGCGTCGCCCGCACGGAGCAGTCGGTGAGGTCCAGGGCGTAGAGGTACGGGCCCCCGCCGGAATCGTTGGTCACCCACAGCGTGTCCTCGTGCTGCTGGGACAGCGCGATGCCGCTGACCTCGCCGAGCTCGCGCGTGCTGAAGGAGCACAGCAGCTCGTCACCCGTGCCGACGATCGCCGGGAGCGCCAGGGACGTGTCCCTGATCCCGGCGGAGCCACCCACCGACGGCAGGAGCACCGCGCCCGCCATGGCGGCTGCCCCCGCGGCGAGCACGGGGCGAGCGAACCGAGCAGCCATCGTCAACCGTTCGGCGCCGAGTCGCCGGAACCCTCGAGGTCAGCACCCTCCCGCTGGCGGATCAGCGCACGCCGGCGCGAGAAGATGCCCAGCTCCACGATCCCGATCAGCAGCCCCGCGCCGCACACTGCCAGCCACCACTGGGTTCCCTGATCCGCGAGCGCGTCGCGCCGCACGAGGAGGACCACTGCGGCCACGACCCACAGGCCGAGCCCGATCTGGATGGCCCGGATCCCGTCGTCGCGAACCGGCTCCAGGGGCGGGAGATCGGGCGCAGACATGACCACAACCCTAACCCGATGTCGGCAGACGGCCGGTCAGCGAAGGGCGGCGATCGCCGTGATCGCGACCAGCCCCAGCAGCACGGCGAGGGTCAGGAACCGACGGGCCCGCGGGTCCATGGATCAGGACCGCGGCTGTTCCACGACGGCCTCGGAGTGCGCGCCGCAGCCGAACGCGAGCGCGACCACACGACCGTCTGCCGGCGACATCGCGTTGGCGCAGACCCCGAACGCGGACCCGGTGGGGCCCCCGATCGGCATGAGGAACCCACACGTGCTGCACGAGTCGGGCGCGGATCGGGCCATCGGCGCCTTCGGCCCGGTGTCACCCTCCAGCCAGCGGCTCGTGGCATCATCGCGCCCCTCGGGCGAGAGCACCCGCCGCCGACCGATCCCCAGCTCCCATCCGACGGGACGCAGTCCCGGCTCATCGGAGGCGGCGGCCAGGTCGTCCAGGCCCGACCACCCGGGGGCCAGGCGCGGGTCGTCATCGGTCGTGGGCAGCACGTCGCCGACGCCGAGGTCCCCGGGCTCGACCCGCTGGCTCCAGGGGACCCAGGCGGGGGCGACCAGGGCATCGGCCCCGGGCAGCATCGCGATCTCGTCGATCGTCACGGACCGGGCCCGTGGGGCCCGTGCGACCGTGACCGCCCACAGCCAGCCGCGGTACCCGGGGGCGTTCGAGACGAAGCGGTGGGTGACGACCCTGTCGTCCTCCGCGACCACGTCGATGTGCTCGCCCACGTGGTCGGCGGGGACGATCTCGAGGATGGCGGCGCGGGCCTCGTCGACCGCGTCGCGGCAGACGGCATCGACTGCGGCCGCCCTGCGCGGGCGGCTGGTCACGGTCTCGGTCATGGGACTTCCCGGGTCGCACTGTCCGGCCACCGGCCGGGTGGGGCAGGAAACCACCACGCAGATAGGCTACCCCCATGAAGTCGCCGCGCCGGTCCCTGGCGATCGCCCTGGTCGCCCTGTCCCCGCTCGTCCTCGCGGGCTGCGAGAAGCCGTACCCGGGGGTGACGGTCTGGTCCGGCACCGCCAGCGAGCACGTCGAGGCCCTGTGCTGGCAGCCCGAGGAGGTCGGCGGGCTGACGGCGAAGGAGTGCGCCAACGACGTCCTGGAGACGGCCGGGTCCGGCCAGGGGATCGCCGCCCTCGAGGTCGCCCCGGGCGAGACCGTCGGGGTCTCCGTGGACCCGATCGTGGCCGAGGGTGGCTGGTCGCTGCAGATCGCCAACCAGACCCTGGCCACCGGCCTGACCGACACGTACTACCGCTTCACGTTCCCCGAGCAGGTCGCCACCGAGGGCACCGGCTTCACGTTGCAGGTGATCGCCGCGGCCAAGCCCAACGGGGCGCGCGGGTACTGGTTCTTCCAGCTCGTCCCGCGCTGACCCGCTCATCGAGCCGGCGAGACCACCTGCATCCGGCGCCCGGGTTACTCTGGAGCGTTGCAGTCCCCACGCACACCCAGGAGTTCACAGTGCCCACCGGCAAGGTCAAGTGGTACGACGCGGAGAAGGGCTTCGGCTTCCTGGTCTCCGATGACGGCGAGGACGTGTTCCTGCACGGGAACTCCCTGCCCGCCGGGGTGACCACCCTCAAGGGTGGAACGCGCGTGGAGTTCGGCGTCGTCGACGGCAAGAAGGGAAAGACCGCCCTGTCGCTGAAGGTCCTCGAGCCCACGGCGTCGGTGGTCAAGGCCAAGCGCAAGCCGGCCGAGGAGATGGCGATCATCGTCGAGACGTTGATCAACCTGCTCGACGGTGTGGGCAACGACCTGCGCAAGGGGCGCTACCCGGCTGACGCCAAGGGCTCCAAGGTCGCCGCGGTGCTGCGCGCGGTGGCCGACGACCTCGATGCCTGAGACCACAGCGACCCGCTCCGGGGATCGACTGATCCGCGCCGGGCTGGTCGTCACCGCTGTCGGGATGCTGCTTGCCCTCATCGCGATGCTGCCGCTGGTGACCGATGTGGAGCTGCCCAGCACGTTCTGGTGGTTGTCGATGCTCGTGGGTGTCGGGCTGGCCATGATCCTCGTGGGCCTGGCCCGCAACGGCCGTCGGCGTGCACGGGCGCAGACGGCCGCCCGCGCCACCGTGGACTGACTGGGGCCGCGATGCGCAGCCTTGCCGACGACCTGCGCTCCCGGACCGACGAGCAGCTGGCCACCCTGGTGACCGCGCGCCCCGACCTCGTGCACCCGGTCCCGGCCGACATCACGGCCCTGGCCCAGCGGGCCAGCTCGCCGGCGAGCGTGGCGGCGGCGCTGCGCGGCTACGACCAGTTCTCACTGCACGTCGTCCTCGCGGCGGCGATGGGTCCGGATCCGGTCCGCCCCACGACGCTGGCCGCCGAGATGGACGCGATCGTGGGCGCGGTCACGCGCGCAGCCACGGGTGCCGGGGCACCGGGCGTCGCGGCGCGGGTGCGCACCGTGGTCGCGCGGCTGCGGACCGAGGCGCTGCTGTGGGGCTCCGACCGGTCGCTGCACCTCGTGGGGCCTGCGCGCGACCTCATGGTCCCCGCCGACCGGGGGCCGCGGCTGGCCGGGCTGGACCCGGTCGTGGCCGGGTACACCAGGGACCCGGACTCCCTGCGGGCGCTGCTGGCCTTCGCCCCCCCGGGTGCCACGGCGGCCCTCGAGCGGTTGCTCGCGGGCCCCGTGATCGGCACCGTCACTGACGCCCGCCGGGAGGCCGACGAGTCCCGCAGCCCGGTGGACTGGCTCCTGGCCCACCACCTGCTCGTTCCCCTCGGCCGGGACCGCGCGGTCCTGCCCGCCGAGGTGGTGGCGATCCTGCGCCAGACAGGTCCCGAGGACCCTGCACGGACCGTGATCGACCTGGCGGTCCCCGCTCCTCGGCGCCCCGCTGCGGACCCCGCGCGGGTGGACCCCGGCGCCGTGGGAGCCGTCCTGGACGTGCTGCACCGGGTCGGTGACCTCGGGCGGGCCTGGGCCGCGGCACCGCCGACCCGGTTGCGCGGCGGCGGGATCCCCGCCCGCGACCTCACCCGGACCGCCCGGGCGCTGGGCGCGACGGAGGACAGCACAGCCCTGCTCATCGAGGTCGCGGCCGCAGCTGGCCTGCTGGCTCCGGACACCCAGGAGCAGGTCGGCATCCTGCCCACGCCGGCCTTCGACACCTGGCTGGCCCTGCCCCCACACGAGCAGCACGCCGCCCTTCTGGTCGCCTGGGCGCAGATGCCCCGCGCGATCGCCACTGTCGACCAGCGGCCCCTGGCACCCGAGCTCAGCGCACCGACACTTCCGGACCTGCGCCGCGACGTGCTGCGCGTGCTCGCCTCCGCCGATGGCTCGTGGGACGACGACGGTGTGGTCGCAGCCGTGGACTGGTGGGCCCCGCGACGTCATGACGCCACCCGGGCCGAGCGGGTGCGGGCCGTGCTCAGCCAGGGCCGCGAGCTCGGGGTCGTCGTCGACGGGACCCTCACGAGCGCCGGTCGCGCCCTCCTGGCCGGCGACGGTTCCCTGGCGGGCACCCTGGCCCGGTCCCTGCCCGCGCAGGTCGACCAGTTGGTCCTGCAGGCTGACCTCACCGCGATCGTGCCCGGCCTGCCGACTCCAGCCCTGGCCGACCTGATGCGCACCGTCGCGGACGCGGAGTCCACAGGTGCGGCCAGCATCTACCGGTTCTCGGCCACCAGCATCCGACGGGCCCTGGACTCCGGGCGGACGGCTGCCGAGCTGCACGCCGAGCTCGCCCGACGCGGAACGATGCCCCAGGCACTGACGTACCTGATCGACGACGTCGCCCGGCGCCACGCGGTCCTGCGGATCGGGACCGCCGCGACCTTCCTGCGCTGTGATGACCCCGTGGTCCTCGCCGGGATCCTGGCCGACCCCGGGGCCGCTGCCCTTGGCCTGTTCGCCCTGTCCGACACGGTCCTGGGCTCCGAGCAGCCACCCGAGCACGTGCTGGAGCGGCTGCGCCAGCTCGGCCATGCCCCCCTGCCCGAGCCGGGGCGTGGGGTCGCCGTCACCGGGCCCCGGAGGGCGCGGGGGCGCACGGCGGCATCGGAGCCGCCGACCCCGCAGGTCACGCCGGCCCTGGCCGCGGCGGCCGTGCGGGCGATCCGGGCCAACGACCGTGCCGATCCCACGCACCGCGACACAGCGCCCGCCCGCGACACCACCGGGCGCGACCCCGGTCCCGTGGGCGCGACGCGGGGCACCTCCCCGCCCCGGGACGCCGCGCGGGGCGCCTCCCCACCCCGAGAAGCGACGCGGGGCACCTCCCCACCCCGAGACGCCGCGCGTGAGCTGCATCCAGTGCCCACCATGGCGCCGCAGGACGTGATGGCCGTCCTGCGCTCGGCCATCACCACCGACTCACCGGTGTGGATCGGCTATGCCGACCCGACGGGCGTGGCCGGTGATCGCCGGGTCGAGCCGCTGCGCCTGGCCGGTGGGTACCTGACGGCACTGGACCTGCGGAGCGAGGCGATCCAGTCGTTCGCCCTGGCCCGGATCACCGGCGCCCTTCCCGCCTGACCCGCCGCGGCAGCCCGGCAAGATCGCGGTTTCGTCCAACTCTGCGGCCGATCGGCAGCCCGGGACTTGGATGGAACCGCTCGCAGCGCCCGAGAGTTGGACCAAACGCGGGAGGGGGCGGGGTGGCAACGCGGGAGGGGGCGGGGGGCTCGGGGGCGGGGGGCGGGTCAGTCGGCCGTGCCTTGGATCACGTCGTCGGCGTCGACGATCCGGTAGGCGTAGCCCTGCTCGGCGAGGAAGCGCTGGCGGTGCGCGGCGAAGTCGGCGTCGACGGTGTCGCGGGTCACGACCGTGTAGAAGCGCGCGCCGCGGCCGTCGGCCTTCGGGCGCAGGATCCGCCCGAGGCGCTGGGCCTCCTCCTGGCGCGACCCGAAGGAGCCGGACACCTGGATGGCGACCGAGGCCTCGGGAAGGTCCAGGCTGAAGTTGGCCACCTTCGAGACGACCAACGTGGAGATCTCCCCGGAGCGGAACAGCGCGAACAGCTCCTGGCGCTCGTTGACCGGCATCTCGCCGGTGATCACCGGGACGCCGAGCAGCTCGCCGAGCTCGTGCAGCTGGTCGAGGTACTGCCCGATCACCAGGACCTGGTCGTCGGGGTGCCGGGCGACCAAGGTCGAGACGATCCCACGCTTCTCCCGCGCGGTGGCCGCCATCCGGTAGCGCTCGTCGGGCTCGGCCATCGCGTAGGCCATCCGCTGTGCGTCGGGCAGCGTCACCCGCACCTCGACGCAGTCCGCCGGGGCGATCCACCCCTGCGCCTCGATCTCCCGCCAAGGGACGTCGAAGCGCTTCGGCCCGATCAGCGAGAAGACGTCCCCCTCGCGGCCGTCCTCGCGGATCAGCGTGGCGGTCAGTCCCAGCCTCCGGCGGGCCTGGATGTCGGCGGTGAACCGGAAGATCGGGGCGGGCAGCAGGTGCACCTCGTCGTAGATGATCAGGCCCCAGTCGCGGGCGTCGAAGAGGTCGAGGTGGGCGTAGGTGCCCTTCCGCTTCGTGGTCATCACCTGGTACGTGGCGATCGTGACCGGCCGGACCTCCTTGCGCGCCCCGGAGTACTCGCCGATCTCGTCCTCGGTCAGGTTCGTGCGGGCAAGCAGCTCATCGCGCCACTGCCGCGCCGAGACCGTGTTCGTCACCAGGATCAAGGTGGTGGCCTTCGCCAGGTCCATCGCGGCCGCGCCGACCAGCGTCTTGCCGGCGCCGCAGGGCAGGACGACGACCCCGGACCCGCCGTGCCAGAAGCCCTCGGCCGCCTGGCGCTGGTAGTCGCGAAGCGTCCAGCCGTCCTCGCGCAGCTCGATCGGGTGCGCCTCCCCGTCGACGTAGCCCGCGAGGTCCTCCGCCGGCCATCCCAGGCGCAGCAGCACCGCCTTGATCGCCCCACGCTCGCTGGGGTGGATCGCGACCGTGTCGTCGTCGATCCGGGCGCCCACCATGGGAGTCACCTTGCGGCTGCGCAGGACCTCGGTGAGCACCGCGCGATCGGTCGACTCGAGGACCAAGCCGTGCACCGGGTGCTTGAGCAGGCGCAGCCGGCCGTAGCGGTCCATCGTCTCGGCGACATCGACCAGCAGGGCGTGCGGGACCGGGAACCGGGAGTACCGGATGAGCGTGTCGACGACCCCTTCGGCGTCGTGCCCGGCCGCGCGCGCGTTCCACAGGCCCAGGGGCGTGATGCGGTAGGTGTGGATGTGCTCGGGCGCCCGCTCCAGCTCGGCGAACACCGCGATGTCGCGGCGGGCCGCCTCGGAGGCCGGATGACCGACCTCCAGGAGCAGCGTCTTGTCACTCTGGACGATCAGGGGCCCGTCAGTCATCCGACAAGTGTCCCCCAGATCGCTGCGACCCACCGCCGCTTCCCCCGGGGCCCCGGCTGCAGACCCTCCCGAAGCGTTCAGACCCTCCGCCCCGGACGGGAGGCCCTGGACTGGGCGGGAGGGTCTGTGCAGATCAGCGGGCCGGCGGGCACCGCGGCCCGCCTGATGGGGGGTGCGCCTACTCGGCCAGGGCGGCTCGCAGGTCCTCGGGGAGGTCGTCGTTGTCGAAGCCGGGCTCGCCGTCCTCCTCGACGTAGTGCATGGCCAGCTCCTCGGCGGCCAGGTCCTCCACGTCGTGCGTGTCGTGGGCGATGGACTCCGGGGTCACGTCGGCGCGCACGCCCTCGTCGTCACCGACCAGATGCCCCACACGGTCCTCGTCGGGGTGGCCGAAGGTCTCCTCCGGCCCATCCGTCCCGAGCTCCTCGGAGACGTGATGGTGGTATGCGTCGATCAGATCCGCGGCGGGGTCGTCCTTCCACTGCTGGCCCGGCGATCGTTCGTAGTCGGTCATCGCCTCGCTCCTTCCGCGCATCGGGGCCGAAGGCAACGGCCCACTGTGTGTCCTGATCGACAGCCTAGAACAGGCGGTCGGCACATGACAGGGCCAGAAGGACTGCGGACCGTGTCGCGCTGCCCGCCGCCCGCGCCACCCCGCCTATCGTCACTTGCACTCGGGGGGGTCGAGTGCCAGAATCGGGTTAGCACTCGGAGGGGTCGAGTGACAACCCGGCTCCCGGGACCACTCCCCCCGCCGAGTCACCATCAGGTCGGTGCGGCTGAGGTCCGTCCGGAACCGGAGATGTGAACCGGGTCCGTGGACCGTCCGTCGCGGGCAGGCGCACCGGCATCCCAGCACCACGTGCGAAGGAACCACATACATATGGCGAAGATCATCGCTTTCGACGAGGAAGCCCGCCGCGCCCTCGAGCGCGGGATGAACACCCTGGCCGATGCGGTCAAGGTGACCCTCGGGCCGCGGGGACGCAACGTCGTCCTCGAGAAGAAGTGGGGCGCTCCCACCATCACCAACGACGGCGTCTCGATCGCCAAGGAGATCGAGCTCGACGAGCCGTTCGAGAAGATCGGCGCCGAGCTGGTCAAGGAAGTTGCCAAGAAGACCGACGACGTGGCCGGCGACGGCACCACGACGGCGACCGTCCTGGCCCAGGCGCTGGTCCGCGAGGGCCTGCGCAACGTGGCTGCCGGTGCCAACCCCATGGCCCTCAAGCGCGGCATCGAGAAGGCCGTCGAGGAGATCGTCGTCCAGCTGCTCGAGATGGCCAAGGAGGTCGAGACCACCGAGGAGATCGCCTCCACGGCCTCCATCTCCGCTGCCGACGAGCAGATCGGCAAGGTCATCGCCGAGGCCATGGACAAGGTCGGCAAGGAGGGCGTGATCACGGTCGAGGAGTCCAACACCTTCGGCCTGGAGCTCGAGCTGACCGAGGGCATGCGCTTCGACAAGGGCTACATCTCCGGTTACTTCGTGACCGATCCCGAGCGCATGGAGGCCGTCTACGAGGACGCCTACATCCTGATCGCCAACTCGAAGATCTCAGCGGTCAAGGACCTGCTGCCGGTCCTCGAGAAGGTCATGCAGTCGGGCAAGCCGCTGGTCATCATCGCCGAGGACGTCGACGGCGAGGCGCTGTCCACCCTCGTGGTGAACAAGATCCGTGGCACGTTCCGCTCGGTGGCCGTCAAGGCTCCCGGGTTCGGCGACCGCCGCAAGGCCATGCTGCAGGACATCGCGATCCTGACCGGTGGCCAGGTCATCTCCGAGGAGGTCGGCCTCAAGCTCGACACCACCACGGTGGACCTGCTGGGCAAGGCCCGCAAGGTCGTCATCACCAAGGACGAGACGACCATCGTCGACGGTGCCGGCGACGCCGACCAGATCGCCGGTCGCGTCTCGCAGATCCGTGCCGAGATCGACAAGTCGGACTCCGACTACGACCGTGAGAAGCTGCAGGAGCGCCTGGCCAAGCTGGCCGGCGGCGTTGCGGTCATCAAGGCCGGGGCGGCGACCGAGGTCGAGCTCAAGGAGCGCAAGCACCGCATCGAGGATGCCGTGCGCAACGCGAAGGCCGCTGTGGAGGAGGGCATCATCGCCGGTGGCGGTGTGGCGCTCATCCACGCGACCGACCTGGCGTTCGAGAAGCTGGAGCTCGAGGGCGACGAGGCCACTGGTGCCAACATCGTCCAGCGTGGCCGTCGAGGCGCCGCTCAAGCAGATCGCGATCAACGCCGGCCTCGAGGGCGGCGTCGTGGTGGAGAAGGTGCGCCACCTCGAGCCGGGCTGGGGCCTCAACGCCGCAACGGGCGAGTACGTCGACCTGCTCAAGGCCGGCATCATCGACCCGGCGAAGGTGACCCGCTCTGCCCTGCAGAACGCGGCCTCCATCGCGGCGCTGTTCCTGACCACCGAGGCCGTCATCGCCGACAAGCCCGAGCCCAAGGGCGCGGCGCCGGCAATGCCCGGCGGCGGGGACATGGACTTCTGAGCGAGGAGCGCAGGCTGAGGTGAGGGTCGGCCCCGCAGGGGTCGGCACTCGCCGAAGCCGAGCACCGCAGCTCAGAAGTCCAGAAGAACAGCCTTCTGAGCGAGGAGCGCAGGCCGAGGTGAGGGTCGGCCCCAGGGGTCGGCACTCGCCGAAGCCGAGCACCGCAGCCGAAGTCCCAGAACAGCCTCCTGAGCGCGCACGCCCAGCGGCACACGCACACCACGAGAGGGCGGTCCCACCCGGGGCCGCCCTCTCGCACGTCCCCACCGGCCGATCGCCGGTAGCCTCCGGCCATGTCCAGCAACGCGTCCGACGGCCACAACCACCGCCCCGTCCTGGAGGTGGCCTCGGAGGGTCACCGGGTCACGACCCTCGAGCTCTTCTTCGACCTCGTCTTCGTGTTCGCCATCACGCAGGTCACCGGGTACATCGCCGAGCACCTGACGCTCGTGGGCATGCTCGAGGGCCTGATCCTGCTCGCACTCATCTGGTGGGCGTGGGTCGCCTACGCCTGGCTGGGCACGACCATCCGCTTCGACGAGGGCCTCGTCCGCGTCCTGCTGTTCACGGCCATGGGCATGATGCTGATCATCTCGATCGGCCTCCCGGAGGCCTTCGGGGATGCCCCGGGTGGCTTCGACGGATGGCTGCCGACCCCGACCGTCGTGGTCCTCGCCTACGCCGTGGTCCGAGTGCTGCACCTGGGCCTGTTCGCCGTCGCGGGGCGCGACAACCCGGAGATGGCCGCGGCCGTCCGCAGGTTCGGCGGACCGGTGATGGTGGCAATTGCCCTTCTGGTCGTCGGGTCGTACCTGGGGGGATGGGCCCAGATCGTCCTCTACACGATCGCTGTGGTCATGGACGTCGCCGGCTCCTACGTGGGAGGTGGTGCCGGATGGGCGCTGAACCCCGAGCACTTCGCCGAGCGGCACGGCCTGATCGTGATCATCGCCCTCGGCGAGTCCATCGTCGCCATCGGGGCCGGCGCCTCGGCCCTGCCCCTCTCGTTGGCGATCAGCGTGACCGCCCTGCTCGGGCTGGCCATCGCGGCCTGCCTCTGGTGGGTCTACTTCGACATCACGGCACTGGCGGCGGAGCGGAAGCTGAGCGCCCTGAGTGGGTCAGCCCGCAACCGTGCCGCCCGCGACGCCTACAGCGTGATGCACTGGCCGATGATCGCCGGCATCGTCCTGCTCGCACTCGGCGTGAAGAAGACAGTGACCATGGTCGGCACCGAGCCGTTCGACATCGCAGGCAGCATCAAGCCCCTCGCCGCCATCTCACTGGCTGGTGGAGTTGCCCTCTACCTGTTGGGCCACCTGCTGTTCCGCGCACGGATGGACCACTCGTGGTCGCGGCCCAGGGCGGTCGCGGCCCTGGTCTGCACCGGGCTGGCGGTGGCTGCGCCGTTCGTCCCCACCGTGGCGCTGCTCGTGGCTGTCACCCTTGTCGTGGTGGTACTGGTCAACCACGAGTACCGGCGCATGGGCTGGCTGTCCTACCACCTGCGCCATCGGGAGCATGGCGAGCCCGGGACGCCACGCCCCCGTGACCCGGCCCGGGCCGACGCTCAGGTCCCCGTCGGGACGTCCCCGGTCCCCGGGCGCTGCCACACGTAGGGCGTGGTGGTGGTCACCGCGGTCAGGCCGCTGCGCTCGAGGATCGGGCGGGACATCGCGGTGCAGTCGCTGTGCAGGTAACGCGACGCCCCTCTCCATGGCTGCGCGGGCTCGAGCAGAGACGAGCGCGCGGTAGATGCCCCGGCCGCGCCAACCCTCCACGCACGGAGCCACCCCAGAACCCGGCGAACTCCGTACCCCGGACGACGTCCAGCGTTCCGGCTGCGACGACCTCCCCGCCGGACTCAGCCACCCACAGCTGGAGGTGGTCCGGGTCGGCGGCGATCTCGTCGGCCACCCGCTGGGCGTCCCGGCCGGCCCCGCCTCCGAAGACGCGCTCCTGCATGGCGCTGGCGCGTTCCACGTCGGCGAGGAGCTCGGGCCCGACCTCGACCCGCCGGATGGTCACGCCAGCGGGGATGGCGACCTCGACGGCCAGCTCGGCGGCCGGGCCGATCATGACGGTCTCCACCTCCTCGGCCTGGAAGCCGTGGGCCACCAAGTCGTGCGCCCAGGTCTCCCGGGGCGTCGTGGCCCCGCGTCTTCCACTCGGCGCGGCGCACGTCGGTCCCGTCCCGGAAGTGGGCGAGGCTCACCTCGATCAGGGTGTCCAGCGCCTCGCCCTCGATCCCCTGCAGCGATCGGTAGGTGACCATGCCGCCCTCGCCGAACACCGCCCAGAGCAGCGGTGGGTGCCGAACGACGGACACCGCCCGCTCCACCTCGGCGTCCTCACGCAGCTGGGAGTCGTAGGCCTCGAGCAGGGTGACGGCATCCATGCCCGGCATTCTGGTCCCACAGTTCCGCGCAGACAACGACGAGGGGCGGCCCCATCGGGAGCCGCCCCTGCGTGTGCGCCGTGCGCTGACTGCGTCAGCCGAACAGCGGGTCCTCCTCCAGCTGGTACTGCGCGCTGCCGAAGCCCAGCAGCAGGTAGCCGATCGGGGTCAGGAACACCAGCACGAGCGCCATCCCGAGACCCTTCCCGAAGGCCTTGGCAAGGTCGAGCACGATCACGACCCAGACGATGAAGTTGACGATCGGGATCAGCATCAGCAGCAGCCACCACCAGGGTCGGTGAACGATCTTGAGCAGCCCCAGGATGTTGAGGATGGGGATGATGCTGACCCAGCCCTTCTGGCCGGCCTTGACGTACATCTTCCAACCGGCGACCAGGATGAGGACCAGCCAGAGCAGCCAGAACACCCAGAAGACCCCACCGAGCAAGCCGTTGCCGTCGTCCATGACACGTGTCCCTTCGTGACTCGAACCAGGCCCGGACGGCCTGCGAGCCCAACGGTAGGCGAGGAACGGGCAGAAACCGGACTCTGGGTATCGAGCGTCACATCTGTGTCGCGTGCTCCCGACCGCCCGCAGCTCGCCACAACGCCCGCACGGGCCGCTCCCGATAGCCCCCGTCGGCCAGCCCCGCGCGCCGCTCGAAGATGTTGCGGGACGCGAAGTCCCCGGTCCGCAGCCAGGACCAGCCGGCGGCAGCCACGTACACCACGGGCATGAGGACCCCACCGCACCACGCGTACTGGGTGACGTGGCGCTCCTCATGGTCGAGCAGCCGCCGCGACACCGAGCCCACCGGATCGTGCCCGCGCCCGGGAAGACCCGTTCGCAGGAACACCACGCTGCCCAGGGTGAACGCGGGCGCCGGCGGGACGGGCAGTCGGTAGCCGTGGACCAGCCACATCCCGTTGCGTGCGCGCCGCGGGCGCCCAGCCGCGATGTGGGCCAGGAGCAGTCCGGAGGGAGTGGACAGGTTCACCCAGTTCGCCGCTGACCTCACCCGGTGCGCTGCACGCACGTGACCCTCCCGCCCATGTCCGACCAGCCGCTACAGTTGGCCGTGCAAGGCAAGGATGCACTCATCCAGAGGGGTGGAGGGACACGGCCCGCCGAAGCCCCGGCAACCAGGCCAGATCGGCCCAGGTGCTACGTCCGTCCCGCTGGCCGCATGGTCCGCGGGGAAGATGAGCGAACGAGGAGTTCCTGTGACGACCGCGACCACGCTGGACTTCGGGCCGGCCACCCACCTGACCTGCCGTGCCTGCGGTGAGCAGTACCCCCTGGGTGCCGCGTACGCGTGCATGGAGTGCTTCGGCCCCCTCGAGGTCGGCTACGAGATCGTCGCGCCGACCCGGGAGGACATCGCCGCCGGGCCACCGAGCATCTGGCGCTACCGTGCGCTGCTGCCCGTCCCCGGGAACATCGCCGAGCTGCCCGGGCTCAATCCGGGGTTCACGAAGCTCGTCCGGGCCGACAACCTGGCCCGCGAGCTCGGGATGCGTCGGCTCTGGGTCAAGGACGACACCGGCAACCCGACCCACTCGTTCAAGGACCGCGTCGTGGCCGTGGCGCTCTCCGCCGCACGGCAGCTGGGCCTGCAGACCCTGTCCTGCGCCTCCACCGGCAACCTGGCCAACGCCGTGGCCGCCGCCGCCGCGCGTGCCGGCATGAGCCACGTCGTGGTGATCCCGGCCAACCTGGAGGCCGGCAAGGTGATCACGACCGCCGTGTACGGCGGCACGCTCATCGCGGTCGACGGCAACTACGACGACGTGAACCGACTCTGCTCGGAGCTGGTCGGCGATCCGCTGACCTCCACCTGGGGGTTCGTGAACGTCAACCTGCGGCCCTACTACGCCGAGGGATCGAAGTCGCTGGGCTACGAGGTGGCTGAGCAGCTCGGGTGGCGGCTGCCGCAGCAGGTCGTCATCCCGGTCGCCTCCGGGTCGTTGCTGACCAAGGTGGACAAGGCCTTCGGCGAGCTCGGCCGGCTCGGGCTGGTCGACCCCACCCCCTACCGGGTCTTCGGCGCCCAGGCCACGGGCTGCTCGCCGGTCGCGCAGGCGTACCGGGCCGGCATCGACGTGATCCGCCCGGTCAAGCCGAACACGATCGCCAAGTCGTTGGCCATCGGCAACCCGGCGGACGGCCCCTACGCCCTGGACGTGGCCCGCCGGACGAACGGGGCGATCGCCGACGTGTCCGATGAGGAGGTCGTCGCCGGCATGCGCCTGCTGGCGCAGACCGAGGGGATCTTCGCCGAGACCGCCGGCGGGGTGACCGTGGCCACGCTTCGCCAGCTGCTGGCCACCGGACAGCTCGATCCCGAGGCTGAGACCGTGGTCTACAACACCGGCGACGGGCTCAAGACGCTCGACGCCGTGGCCACGCAGGTCGGTCCGACAGCTACCATTCCCCCAAGCATCGACGAGTTCCGCGCCGCCCTCGGCGGCTGACGAGCTCCCGATCCGACTCCCCTGCCCCGCCCGACGAGGAGCCCCCGATGTCCGTTGCCGTCCGCATCCCCACCATCCTGCGCAGCTACACCTCGGGTGCCGCTGAAGTCAGCGTCCAGCCCGACGAGCCCACCCTGTCGGCAACGATCACCGCGCTCGAGAGCGCCTACCCGGGCCTGTCGGCACGTGTCCTGGACGACCAGGGCGCCCTGCGGCGGTTCGTCAACGTGTACGTCAACGACGAGGACGTCCGCTTCGAGGGCGGCCTGGACGCGGCCACCCCGGATGGCGCGCAGGTCTCCATCATCCCCGCGGTCGCCGGCGGCTGACCGCCGCTCGGCCCGACTGGGAAGGCGCGCTCAGAGCTCGATGCCCAGGCGGCGCGCTGACCGGGCGCGCTGACGGGTGGAGCGCATCCTGCGCAGCCGCTTGACCAGCATCGGGTCGGCCTTGAGTGCAGCAGGATCGTCGATGAGCGTGTTGAGCATCTGGTAGTACCGGGTGGTCGAGCACTGGAAGAGCTCGCGGATCGCCTGCTCCTTGGCCCCGGCGTAGCGCCACCACTGGCGCTCGAACTCCAGGATCCGCAGGTCGCGATCGCTGAGGCCGGAATCCTCGCCGAGGGGCAGCGCTGAGGCCGCCGCGACGTCGACGCCAGACTCCATGACCACTCCTCCACACCCCCGACGAACGCCTGCGCGCCCTTCGTGCCAACTGCCTCGAGTGTAGGCGAGGGCCCTGACATCGACCGAAACGTCGAGGGCTGGCGTGTCGGGCACGCACGCCCGGATTGTGGTGGTTCAGCCGATGAGCGGGAAGGTCGTGGCCACCACCAGGGCCAGCGGGATGGCCTGCGCCGAGGCGGCTGCCGCCGGGTCGCGCGCCCAGCCGGCCGGGATGGCCAGCAGCAGCAGGATCGGCACCATCAGGGGCACGGTCAGGGTCAGGAAGCCCGGCGCCCCGAGGAGCACGACCGAGGCCAGCAGCGCGACCACGACGATCAGCCGGCTGGCCACGAGGGCCACGGCACGGCGCCAGCCCCTGGCCCCGAGGAGGATCCGGGACTCGGCCCAGAACCAGGCACCGAGCACGACCAGCAGCACCCCGAACACCCACGGCCGAGGACCGACCAGGGAGTAGGCGGCCCACGTCAGCCGCGCAGGCAGCGCCATGGCCACGGCCAGGACACCACCGGCCAGGGCGCCCCACAGGAGGCCGCGCAGCGTCCCGAGGGGGGCATCCCGACGCCACGCGAACACACCGACCACGAGGGCCCCGACGGCGAACCAGCCCAGCAGGTACCCCGCCACCGCGACCGGGACCCACTCGGTCAGGGGCTGCAGGGCAGCCGCACCGAGGCTGGCCACCACGGCCGCCCCGGCAAGGGCCAGCACCGACCGGCCGATCCGCGCCGAGGGGACGGTGGCACCCCGGGTCGGGCTGCCACCAGCAGCCGCGAGCAACGGACGCGCGGCCAGCACCCCACCGAGGAGGACCAGCAGCAGGCCCACCATCCGGGCATCCCCCTGCGGCTGGCCGCCCCCGAGCCACCGGGCCACCTCGTCGAAGGACTGCTGCCGATAGATCACCGAGATGTGCTCGGCACCGGCGATCTCGACCGCGCGGCGGGCAGTCCCCTGCTCCGGGTCGCCGTACGTCTGACCGGGCTGCGCCTGCGGGTAGCCCGCCTGCAGCGACTGAAGGGCGGCCTCGGAGAACCGGGCCGGCTCAGCCGATCCCCACAGGTTCAGCAGGTTGCGCGGCCGCGCCGGATCATCGGGCAGGTCCTCGGCGCTGGGCAGGCTGATCGCGACCGTGGCCTCGCTGCGGTTGTCCACCGCCCAGGAGGTCACGGCCCCCGCGCCCATCGAGTGCCCGACCACGGCCACGGGAAGGCCGGTCAGCTCGGCGGCCGTCCGCACCGCATCACCGACGGCGGGCTCCAGCACCCCGTCGGCCAGGGGTGCGGTGTTGCCGCCGTGACCGGGGAGATCGGGCATCACGACCACGTGACCGGCCCGCGCCAGCGCGCTGCCCATCGGGTCCATCATCGCCGCACTTCCGGAGAAGCCGTGGGACAGCACGATCGCGGGTGCCCGGACCTCGCCGGTGGGCTCCAGGATGCGGACCGGGGTGGCACCGGCCATGGCCGTGCTGCGCACCACGTCCCCGCTGGACCCGAGCAGCACAACGGTCCCTGCGGCCAGGAGCACCGCAGCGGCCACCCACCACCCCACGAACCGACGCATCACGGACCTGATTGTGCCGGTCGCGATGCCGCGCTGCCCGGCGTGCCCGGCGATGCCCGCCCCACCCCTCACCGCCACACAGCACCCGGGACCCGATTGGGGGCAGGATGGTGCCTCGTGGACGCCACCTTCCTCGACCATGTCCGGGGCCAGCTCGCCGAGATCACCGATCAGGGGCTGTACAAGCGCGAGCGGGTGATCACCACGGCCCAGGGCGCCTGGGTCGACGCCGACGGTCGCCACGTGATCAACCTCTGTGCCAACAACTACCTCGGCCTGTCCAACCACCCCGAGGTGGTCGAGGCCGCCGTCGACGGCCTGCGCTCCCACGGGTTCGGCCTGTCGAGCGTGCGGTTCATCTGCGGAACCCAGGACATCCACACCACCCTCGAGGCCCGGATCAGCACGTTCCTCGGCACCGAGGCCACGCAGCTCTACTCGTCCTGCTTCGACGCGAACGGCGGCGTGTTCGAGCCGCTGCTGGGCGAGGAGGACGCGATCATCTCCGACGCCCTGAACCACGCCTCGATCATCGACGGGGTGCGGCTGTGCAAGGCACGTCGCTTCCGGTACGCGAACAACGACATGGCCGACCTCGAGCGCCAGCTCGTGGCCGCCCGCGAGGGTGGGGCGCGCTTCGTCCTGATCGTCACCGACGGGGTGTTCAGCATGGACGGCCACATCGCCGACCTCCCGGCGATCTGCGACCTGGCCGAGGCCCACTCGGCGATGGTGATGGTCGACGACAGCCACGCAGTGGGATTCGTCGGGGAGCACGGCCGCGGCACGCCGGAGCACCACGGCGTGAGGGACCGGGTCGACATCCTCACCGGCACGCTCGGCAAGGCCCTCGGTGGCGCCAGCGGCGGCTACGTGTCCTCGCGCCAGGAGGTCATCGACCTGCTGCGCCAGCGCTCCCGGCCCTACCTGTTCTCCAACTCGGTCTCCCCCGCGGTCGTGACGGCCAGCCTGCACGTGCTGGACATGCTCGCCGACGGCGACGACCTGCGGGCGCGGCTGCGCACCAACGCCGCGCACTTCCGGGCGGGGATGCAGGCACTCGGCTTCGACCTGCTCCCCGGCGAGCACCCGATCATCCCGGTGATGCTCGGCGACGCGCGGTTGGCCGTCGAGCTCGCCGCCGGCCTGCTGGATGAGGGCGTGTACGTGACCGCGTTCTCCTTCCCGGTCGTGCCCCGGGGCCAGGCCCGGATCCGGACCCAGATGTCGGCGGCCCACACGACCGATGACCTCGACGCCGCGATGGCCGCGTTCGCCCGCGTGGGCCGCTCCCTCGGGGTGATCGCGTGAGCGAGCCGATCCCGGCCACCATGCGCGCACTGGTCAAGGCCCGCCCCGAGGTGGGGCTGTGGATGCAGGAGGTGCCGGTCCCCGAGATCGGTCCGAACGACGTGCTCATCAGGATCGTGAAGTCCTCCATCTGCGGCACCGACGTGCACATCTGGAACTGGGACCACTGGGCGCAGCAGCACATCGCCCTGGGCATGCAGGTGGGGCATGAGTACGTGGGGCGGATCGCCGCGCTCGGCTCGGCCGTGACCGGCTACGAGGTCGGCGAGCGGGTGACCGGCGAGGGGCACATCGTCTGCGGGCACTGCCGCCGTTGCCGCGCCGGGCAGCGCCACCTGTGCAAGGAGACCATCGGCGTGGGGGTCAACCGCCCCGGGTCCTTCGCCGAGTACCTCGCGCTGCCGGCGAGCAACCTGTTCCGGGTCCCCGCGGCCGTCCCCGACGAGATCGCGACGATCTTCGACCCGTACGGAAACGCCACGCACACCGCGCTGAGCTTCGACATGGTCGGCGAGGACGTGCTGATCACCGGAGCCGGGCCGATCGGTGTGATGGCGGTGGCGATCGCCGGGCACGTCGGCGCCCGCAACGTCATCGTCACCGACATCAACCCCTACCGCCTGGACCTGGCGCGGGTCATGGGCGCGACCCGGGTGGTGGACGTCGCGCACGAGGACCTGCGCGAGGTGATGGCCGAGCAGGGCATGACCGAGGGCTTCGACGTCGGCCTGGAGATGAGCGGCAACCCCGCGGCGTTCCGCCAGATGCTCGACACCATGGCCCACGGCGGGCGGATCGCCATGCTCGGGATCTTCACCGACCCGGTGGCGATCGACTGGGACCAGGTCATCTTCAAGGGCCTGCGGATCAAGGGCGTCTACGGCCGGGAGATGTTCGAGACCTGGTACAAGATGGCCTCCCTGCTGCAGGCCGGGATGGACCTCGCACCGGTGATCACCCACAGGTTCGGGATCGACGACTTCGCCGAGGCGTTCGAGGTCACCGCGAGCGGCAACTCGGGCAAGGTGATCCTCGACTGGGGGGTCCAGGTCGGCTGACCCGGCGGGCACACCCGGGCCATGCGCGGCAGTCCGACCTCACCCGGTCGACGAGGGCGCCTCGTCAGCCCGCCTGCGGGGCGTGAGGTTCGCCACGATCTTGCCCAGCGCCGCCACCAGGAACAGCTGCCCGAGCACGGCTTCGGAGATGGCCAGTGACTGGCCGGGGTTGCCCACGGGCACGAGGTCGCCGTAGCCGGTCGTCGTGAGGGTCGTGAAGCTGAAGAACAGGCACTGGGCAGTCGTCCCCTCGCCCTGCGCACCGAAGAAGGGACCCACCTGGGCCTCGCCCAGGGCCACGTACACGAACGCGTACGTCATGCCGATCAGCAGGTAGGCGGCCACGCCGCCGAAGAAGGTCTGGCGATCGACGGTGGGCCGGCGCATCACGTGCGCGACGATCACCACAGGGGTCAGGGCATAGAGGGCGATGAGGACGAACAGCAGCGGACCCTCGGCCAGGGCCACGGCCCAGCTGGCCTCCCGGAGCGACACCGCGCCCAGGACCAACGCCGCCCCGAGGGCCATGACGATCAGGGCGAGCCCACCCGCCAGGCGCCTGGCCCGGCGCGCCTCGCTGACCGTGAACACGAGCCACACGGTCACCAGCTGCACGAGGACCATGGCCAGGCGGCCGAGGTCGGTGCCGCCGGAGGCCGCCGCGATCACGTAGGACAGGATCACCAGGACGATGACCAGCCCGTACCGGTCCTCCGCGCGCAGCGCCAGCCGATCCACCACGTGCCCTCCTCCGTGCGCCGGGGCGAGTGTGGCACATCTCCGGGCGGGCACCGTGGACCACGGGCCGCGGCGTGCGGCATGCTGGGGGGCATGCGGGCGCGATCGCTGATCCTCGGTGGGGCGGCGGTGGGCGGCGCCCTGGCGGCCCTCGCCGCGCACCGGAGCCGGGCTGGGCGGGATCCGTCCGACGAGGTCCCCGAGCCCGGGTGGGCGACCTGCTCGGCACCCGGCGCGCGCGCCTACGAGGCCACGTTCGGCCGACTCCTGACGGGGCTGTACCGCACGATCGCGACGGATCTCGCCAGCAGCCTGGGCGGGCGGCCCGACCTGCGGATCGTCGACCTCGGCGCGGGACCCGGCGGGTTGGCCGTGGCGCTGGCGCAACGCTTCCCCGACGCGCAGATCACCGCCGTGGACATCGACACGGCCATGGCCGGCCTGGCCGGGGCACGAGTGGCACGTGAAGGCCTGGGTGCTCGGGTCCGGATCACCGTCGGGGACGTCGGTGCCCTGCCCCTGCCCGACGCATCCGTCGACGTGGTCACCAGCTCCTTCTCCGTGCATCACTGGCCCGATGCGGTCGCCGGCTTCGCCGAGGTCAGGCGGGTCCTGCGGCCCGGGGGCCGGGTCATCATCTACGACCTGCCGGACTGGTGGGGCCGATTCGAGACGCACGCCCCGCGCCTGGTCGAGGCGGCCTCTGCCGGTGGGTTCCCCGAGGTCACATCGAGCCGGCTGCCGTGGCCCGGTCCGGTGGCGGTGGTCCACCGCATCGAGAGCCCGGGTTGAGCCGCTGCTGAGCACCCGGAACTGCGTCCCCGCCATGGGATCGACCTTGGCGCAACCCGGGGACCGCGCGTAGAGTGAAGGTGCGGGAGTGCTGCCCCAGTGGCTCCGGCTCGAAGGATGGGGGTTGGGCCCGTGCGCTGGAGGACGGTGTCGGCAGCGATCGCGCTCACGGGTGCGCTCGCGCTGTCCGGGACTCCCGCGACGGCGGCAGGTGGCACGACGGGCCAGGACACCGAGCCGCAGGCACCGGCCACCTTGTCGGTGGCGTCGTCACCCGCTGACGACGGCAGCCTGACGCTGATCGCCACCACGGGCGCGAAGGCCGTCAAGGTCACCTACACCGACGCCGGCGGGAAGGACCGCCGCGCCACGGAGAAGGTCCGCGACGGTGCGGCGCAGGTCACGCTGCCCCCTGGTTCGGCCTCGATCCGGGTCCGGGCGAAGGCGACGTCGACGCTCACGGCCAGCCCCTGGGTGGAGGTGTCACCTGCCCCTGCGCCGCAGGCCTCCCCCGGAGCCATCTACCGGGTGTCGCCCTCCTCCCGGATCCTCGGCAAGCTGGCCGGGTACAAGTCCGTCAACAAGCAGACGCGCGCCTACTACCTGATCCGGTCCTACATGCAGCGGTTCGAGGCCGCAGGCGGAGGGACGCTCATCCTGGGTCCCGGGCGATACGTGATCTCGAACACGATCTACGTCCCGAGCAACACCACGATCCGACTGTCCGCCGGCACCACCCTGGTGAAGGGGAAGAGGACGGGCACGAAGAAGTTCTCGGCGTCGGACTCGATGTTCATGCTGATCGAGCCCTCCCGGGGCAAGAAGAAGGGCGCGGTCGGCGGCCACGACGGAGCCTCAGGCATCTCGATCGCCGGGGCCGGCGAGGGTCGATCGGTGATCGACCTGGACAACGTGCGCAACTCCCTGGCCATCATCGCCGGGCACAACCGGGACGTGACCATCTCGGGGATCTCCTTCCAGCGGATGAACAACAACCACTTCATCGAGATGGACGCCTGCCTCGACTGCGAGATCTCCGGCAACGAGTTCCTCGATGCGGCTCGGGGCTCCCGGGACACCGCCGAGGCGATCAACCTCGACACACCTGATCCGAGGACGCGCGGGTTCGGCTCGATCTGGAGCAAGCAGGACGGCACGGCCAACGATCGCGTCACCATCACCCGCAACCGCTTCGACGGTGTGCCGCGTGCGCTCGGGACGCACAACTTCACCGCCCGGGAGTACCACTCGGACATCGTCGTCACGGGCAACACGATCACCGACACGTCCGACGACGCGATCCACATCATGAACTGGGCGAACCCAACCTTCACCGGGAACACGATCGGATCAGGCGGCGGATCGGTCGGCATCCGCGCCTGCGGGACCACCAACCCGACGATCAGCGGCAACACGTTCGAGGAGTCGGCGGCGGCTGTGGTGTTCCGCACGTGCCGGGGGGAGAACGGCACGACCCGGGGCAACGCCGTGAGCGCCGAGAACGCCGACGCCCTGAGCTCCAACGTCGCGGGCGCGGGCCTGGCGACCGCGGCGGTGCGCCTCCCCGGCCAGGGCACGGTGACGGTCGAGACCTCGCAGCCACCACCTCCGGGCGTGCCCTCCCAGCCCCTGGTGGAGTCGGTGCAGGCCGGTGACCGGCAGGTGACGGTGCGCTGGGCACCCGCCGTGAGCGACGAGCGCGCACCCATCACCGGGTACCGCATCCGCGTTCGCACCGATCCCGCCGGCGACCCACAGACCGTGGACGTCCCCGCCGGCGCGACCGAGGGGATCATCACGGGGCTGACCAACGGAACGGCCCACAGCGTCACGCTCGCCGCCGTGAACGGACTCGGGGAGAGCCCGACCGGTGACTGGTCGACGTCCACCGTCACACCGCAGGGCCCGCCGTCGGCGCCCACAGGAGCCACCGGGGCGAGCCCCACCATCGGCGCCGTGGGCCTGAGCTGGGCACCCCCTGAGAACGACGGCGGCCAGCCGATCACCGGGTACCGCGCGCACATCTTCTTCGATGCGGCGGCCACCGACCCCCTGCCCGGCAGCCCGGTGGAGCTGCACCCGGACACCACGGCGCATGCATGGACGGGCCTCACCGAGGGGGCCACGTACTACCTGCGGGTCACGGCCGTGAACGCCCTGGGCGAGGGCGCGGCCAGCGACGTCGTCGCCGTCGTCGCGAGGCCCACCCCGGCACCCGTGGCGCCGCTGCTCTGACCCCCGCGCGGTCCGCCAGCGGCGCAGGGTCGCAGCGGTCAGGGTTCGTCGTCGGGGTAGCAGCCGAGATCCACGGAGGCCGCGTCCGCCGCGACGTAGGCGTCCTCGCGCGGGTGGGCCCCGTACCCGTCGCGGCTGTCGTAGCGGGCGATCGCCCAGCCGTCGGAGATCAGCGCCAGTCCCGCGTCCCGGGACCCGACGTCCACGTAGCGCAGGAGGCGCCCGTAGCGGTCGGCGTCATCGGCCGCACCGGGCACGAGGCTGACCTGGCGGCCGAGCACGAGGACCGACATGGCCTGGGTCGCTGACTCGTACCCGCAGGCGCCGCGTTCTGGGGTGTCGATGCCGATCACCCGGATCCGCCCGACGCCCTCGACGTCCACCGTGTCGCCGTCCACGACGTTCGTGACCGTCCCGATGTCGCCGGGGGTCGTCGGGTCGGGCTGCGTCGCAGCCCCTGGCTCCTGGGCGCCGGCCACACCGGGCAGGGCAGTCCCCTCCCCGCCCGCACAACCCCCGACCAGGGCCAGGAGGACGACGACGGCGGCGACGCGCAGCGACCTCAGCACGGCGTGACGGTAGCCCACCCCTGCGACAGCACACACGGTCCGGCCCCGCCCGGTGGCCTCCCCAGCGTGGCCCAGCCGCCGATGCGCCCGGTGAGGGCTCACACGATGACGCGGACCATGAGGCTGGCCAGCTCCGCAGCTGGTACCGGGCGGGAGAACAGGAACCCCTGGCCGTGCGCCACACCGAGTGCGGTCAGGTAGTCCCTCTGGTGCTCGGTCTCGATGCCCTCGGCGACCACACTCAGGCCGAGGCTGTGCGCCATGGCGACCATGGCGCGCACCAGTGGAGCGTCACCCACCGTCGGGATCTCCCCGACGAACGACCGGTCGACCTTGAGCGTGTCGACCGGGAGGACCGCCAGCCGGGACAGCGAGGAATGGCCGGTGCCGAAGTCGTCGATGGCCAGGCGGACGCCGGCGGCCCGCAGGGCCAACAACTGCTCGAAGCTGTTCGGGGCCATCGCCGTGCTCTCCGTGATCTCCAGGACGAGTCGCTCGGGATCCAGTCCGGTCACGGCCAGCGCCTCTGCGACTGTCTCGGCGAAGTGGGGATCGAGGAGCTGGCGAGGGCTGACGTTCACGGCGACCTCGTCCAGCACGTCGGCCCCCAGCTCGGCAGACCAGTCCACCAGCTGCTGGCACGCGGCCTTGAGGATCCACGCGCCGAGCCGGTGGATCAGCGGGCCACGCTCCGCGGCCACGAGGAACTCCTCCGGGGGGATCGGGCCACGCGTGGGATGGGTCCATCGGACCAGCGCCTCCGCGCCGACGATCCTGCGGGAGCCCAGGCTCACGAGTGGCTGGTAGTGGACGTCGAGCTGGTCCTGGTCGATCGCGATCGCCAGCTCCCCCTCCAGCGTGAGGCGCGCGACGAGATCGTCGTGCATGGCCGGGACGAACTGCGTCCAGCGGTTCTTGCCCGCGGCCTTCGCGGAGTACATCGCAAGGTCGGCGTCGCGCAGCACCTCATCGACGTCGTGGCGATCGGCCCCCACCATGACCAGACCGATGCTGGTGCCCACCTCGATCTCCGCAGCGCCCAGCGACACCGGTTGGCGCAGGCGGTTGAGCAGCCCGGCACACACCCAGCGCATCTCCGCCAGCGAGACGTCGGGCAGGAGGAGGGCGAACTCATCGCCACCGAGCCGGGAAAGGCAGGCACCCTCGAACTGCCGGGCCACGATCTCCAACCGACGTGTGGCCTCCAGGAGCAGGAGGTCACCGTGGGTGTGGCCGTACAGCTCGTTGACCAGCCTGAAGTCGTCAAGGTCGAGCACAAGAAGCGCACCAGTGGTCCCGCCCGCCGCGAGCATCGCGGCCAGCCGGTCACGGAGCCCGAGACGATTGGCAGCACCTGTCAGCCGGTCGGTGCGCTGCAGCTGGTGCAGCTGCTTCTCCAGGCCGCGCCGCTCCGCAGGGTCCGTCGTCAGCGCGACGGCGTCCCCGGCTTCCTCCGACGCGTCCCGCGCACGCTCCGGGTGGTCCTGCGTGGACCGCGACGACGAGCGCGCCAGGACCAGCCCGGATGCCAGGAGCCCGGCCACGGCCCCGGCGGAGAAGGCCACCGCTGGCGGGAGTCCGGAGCTGGTCATGCCACAACCCCCTCGCGCGGGCTGACGGCCAGCTCGACCGCCGCGAAGAGGGCGCGCGCTCGGCAACCCTTGACCAGGAAGGTGGCTCCAGCCCCGCGGACACGGGCCTGCAGCCCGGCATCGTCGTAGGCGGACAGCACGATCACCGGGATCTCCCCCTGCAGCTGCATGGCCAGCTCGAGGCCCCCGATGTCACCCGGCATGCGCAGGTCGCTGATGACGACGTCGGGCAGCGACAGGCGCGCGAGGGCCACGCCCTGGAACCCGGTGGCCGCCTCCGCCACGACCTCGTAGCCCGCATCCTCCAGCAGCTGCCGGAGCTCCTTGCGCAGTCCCGCGTCGTCGTCGACCACGAGGATGCGGGTGGGGCTGGTCACGAGGCCCTCCGATCGTCGGCGAGAGCATCCTCGATCGCAGCAACGATCCGCCGGTACGGGCAGCCCTTGATCAGGTAGGCCGACACACCCACGTCCGACAGCAGGCTCTGCAGGCCGAGATCTGCATACGCCGAGAACATGATGACCCGAACCTCCGGGGAGCGCCGGCGCAGCTCGCGCGCGACCTCCACGCCACCCACCCCGGGCATCCGCAGGTCGAGCAGGACCACGTCGGGCCGTGCCTCGGAGATCACACCAAGCCCCTCGGTACCGTTCCCGGCCTCGCCCACGACCTCGTAGCCGGCTTCCTCCAGCAGCTCACGCAGGGCCAGCCGCAGGTCGTGATCGTCATCGACCAGGACCAGGCGGGCGGTGCTCACCGAGCGCGGGTCCCGCCGCGGGTCCGGCAGCGGGAGCTGGCGCACGGACGTGTCCCGGTCACCCATGGTCGGCACCTCGACCGGGGCGGGCATCCCCAGGGTGGGTGCGATCGGACGCGGCTCGAGTGTTGCGATCATGCTGCCCCCTCCAGTGCCCGCACCCGGTGCTCGAGGTCCGCGGCCCGCGGGACGCTCGCGGTCAGTCGCGTCCCGCAGCCCGGCTCCGACTCGACCACGAGCAGTCCACCGATCGACTCGATCCGCTCGCGCATGCCCACGAGCCCGAAGTGCCCGTCACGCAGCAGGACCGTCGATGATGCGGGGCGGAAGCCCCGGCCGTCGTCGGCGACCATCAGCTCGACGATCCCCCCGAGGTCGCGCAGGGCGACCTCCACTGTGGTCGCGTCCGCATGCTTGGCGACGTTCCAGAGCGACTCCTGGACGACCCGGTAGAGCGCCGTCTCGGTGTCATCGGCCAGCGGCGCCATCAGGGCTCCGGTGACACTCCAGCGCACGCCGGTGCGCTGGCCGAAGTCCTCCACCAGATCCCGGACACCGGCCTCGAACCCGGCCTCGTCAAGGATGGGGGGTCGCAGCTCACTCATCATCCGGCGCAGGGAGTCGACCTCGGCCCGCAGCTCGTCCTGCCCCCGCTCGAGCAGCTCCTCGGCACCCGCCGGATCCCCGCGGTCCAGGCGCAGCAGCGCACGGTCCAGCGTCAGGGACACCGATGCCAGGCGCTGGATCGGGCCATCGTGCAGGTTGGCCGCCAGGCGGATCCGCTCCTCCTCGGCGGCGTTGACGGTCCTGTCGAGCAGGAGCTTGCGCTCGGACTGCGCCCGCTCCAGGTCCGAGAAGGCCACCTGCAGCTGGCCGTGCTGGGACTCGACCTCGTCGAGAAGTCCACTCATCCGGACCAGCACCAGCACGAACATCACCATGCAGCCGGCGGCGATGACCACGATCTCGTCGTAGTTGCCGCGCAGGGCTCGGACTGCGATGAGTGCCGGGGCGGTCAGGGCGGCCGCAGCCATGACGACCAGCCGCCGGCTGTTCGGCGGCGGCTGGAACTCGACCCGCTGCCCGTACTGGCGCATGGAGGGGTGCAGCGCTGCGGTGCCGAACAGGACGTAGGCCGTGAGCCACCCGACATCCACGAGGCCACCGGACTGGAAGGTGCCCGCGAGCAGCTGGAAGAAGTAGACGATGTCGGCGGCGAGGTTCACCACGAGCGCAGCCACCAGCAGCCAGAACGTGACCACGCGCTTGCCCGGGGTGAGGAGCAGGCGGACCAGGAGCGCGATCAGCAGCAGGTCGCCCAGCGGATACCCGATCGAGGCGAGCTTCTCGGACAGCTGCAGCGTCGGGTCGCTGGCGTACGGGGCCATCAGGAAGGTCCACGAGAGGATGGCGGCGGCGACCGTGATGAGCGCCGCGTCGACCAGTCCCGCTCGGTCCCGCCCCGGCATCTGCCGCCGCAGCGTCAGGAAGAGGGAGGCGCCCAGGAGGGGGTACAGCGCGTAGTAGGCGACGTCGGCGACCGACGGGAAGGGGGGCTCGGACCCGTACTGCGCGGTCAGCCTCATGTAGATGAAGTCGCCGAGGACGTAGCAGGCCACTCCCGCAGCAATCAGGTACCACGGCGCCCTCGACTCGGGCCGCCACAGGTGCACTCCTGCGAGGATGGACAGGACCCCGAACACGCCGATGAGCACACCCACGGGATCGACCAGGTGCGCGGGCACGAGGACGTAGTAGGCCGCCACGGCCGCCATGCCGACGCACAGCTGCATGACCCACAAAGGGGGCATACGTCGCCGGGGCGTGGTCGCAGCAACCATGGTGGTTCCATCGACGACCCGCGGGCGGCGCTTGAGGTGGACCTGCGACGCGGGTGGGAGGTGCGGCGCCCACGGGCCGCGGTGGTGCCTCAGTCCGACGACGGAGCCGTCGCCGCGATGGCGTCCAACGTGGCGGCGACAGCGTGGGACGTCTCCAGCGGCAGGACCCAGGCGTCCTCCCCCCGGATCCGCGCCGACACGGCCTCAACCATGAGCTGGTAGGGGTCGCACGCCTCGAACCGCTCCTCGCGCGCGACGCCGTCCTGGACGATCCGCAGGACGCAGGGCTCGCGCCACGTCGTGAACGCCTGGCCACCGAACTCGACGGACAGGCCCGGAGCCTCGATCGTCAGGCCCTGGGCCTCGGGACGCTCGAAGGACGCGGTCACCCGCGCCGTCCCGTTCGGATGGGCCAAGCTCGCCACCGTGGTCAGGTCCACCCCGGTCGGGCCGGTGGTGACGCTCGACCGACACGACGTCGACCACGGGGCCGCCGCCGGAATCATCAACCCCGAGCGCCGCCAGCGCGGCGGACACCGTGTAGCAGCCCACGTCCAGCAGCGCCCCGCCGCCCCGGGTCGGGTCCAGGCGGTAGTTGTCGTCCGGCACGCCGGGGAAGGTGAACCAGGCAGTGACCTCGCGCTGCCCGGTGAGCGGCGCGACGAGCGCATCGATGCGCCTCGTCCGCGGGTGCCAGCGGTTCCACGCCGCCTCGACCAGCAACCGGTCGGCCCGCTGCGCTGCCCCGCGCATGACCGCGACCTCGGCGGCGTCCATCGCCAGCGGTTTCTCGCACAGGACGTGCTTGCCGGCCTCGAGCGCGACCTGGACCCAGTGCAGGTGGTCGTTGTTCGGCAGCGACACGTAGACCGCGTCGACATCATCGGCGGCGCAGATCTGCGCGTACGACCCGACGGACCCGGCGGGCTCCAGAGTGGCCGCACGCGCGGCGTCCCGGGCGCCCACCGCCTGCAGGACCGCCCCGTCCGCCGCGTGCACGGCCGGGGCCATGCCCTTGGACGCCACGAAGCCCGCGCCGAGGAAGCCCCACCGGACGGGGCCGCTCACAGCGGGACCACCGGGCGCCCGTCGTCGGCAGCCGACAGTGAGGCCGCCTCCATGACCGACAGGACCCGGCGCGACTGCTCGCCGGTCACGGACATGGGCAGGCCGAAGAGGAGCCGGTCGGCCAGCTCGCGGTGGAAGGGGTAGGCAGGTCCGGACGGCGTTGCCACGTGGGTGATGCTGCCGTCGGCTGCGTGCAGCTCGAGCGCAGGAGGGGAGTCCGCGGGTGCCAGCCGGTCCTCGATCAGGGTCCCGATGTCACTGCGGGCGACGATCCGCTCCGAGCGCCACTGGCCCACGATCGCCCCGCGCGTGCCCAGGACATACCAGCGGGGCTTGAGCGCGGCGGCAAGGTCGGAGTGCGTGAACTCGGCCTCGACCCCGTCGGTGAACCGGATGGTGACCCGGGAGTGGTCGGCGTTCGTCACGTCGAACCACTGACGCTTGTGCGCTGCCGCCGTCACGTACTCGATCGGCGCGGGGACGAGGTCGAGCACCTGGTCGAGCAGGTGCGAGCCCCAGTCGTAGAAGGCCCCACCGGAGACCCCCTCGTCGGAGTGCCAGAGGTTGCACGGGTGCCCGTACCCGCCGACGAACGTCTCGATGTGGAACACGTCCCCGAGGTCGCCCCGTTCGATCAGGCGGCGGACCGCCAGGTGGTCCGGGTCGAAGCGCCGGTTCTGGTACACCACCGCCAGCAGGCCGGCGGCGTCCGCGGCAGCAAGCACCTGATCGGCCTCCGCGGTCCGGATGGCGAACGGCTTCTCGAGGACGACGTGCTTGCCCGCAGCGATGGCGGTCAGGGCCCAGCGCGCGTGGGAGCTCGGCGGCGTGGACACCACGACGAGGTCGACGTCGTCACGTTCGAGCAGGGCCTCGGCCGAGGTCGTCGTCGCCACGCCCGGGGCGGCCGCCGCCGCGACGTCGAGGCGCTCCGGGGAGGTGTCGCACACGGCGGCCAGCGCCAGGCCGTCGACGGCCCGGACGGCCCGGCTGTGCTCGTGGCCGATGGCCCCGTACCCGAGCAGGCCCACGCGGACCGGGGCCGGGGGCCGTCGGCCGACCATCTGCTGCAGCACCTGGACCAGCAGTCGGGTCGCACCACGATCCACGATGGCCCCGGGTGTCGTCCCCATGCGTCCAGACGGCTGTCGACGTCGAGGGCCGCCAGGTCAGCACCGGGTGATCGACGAGCCCCAGTCGGGCGGTGCGCAGCACCTGCACGTCGTCGGCGATCCGGGCAACGGTGACCACCCGGCCGGGGAGGTGCTCGTGCTCGTCGTGGTGGGCGTGGTCGCCGTGCGTGTGGAACCCGGCGTACATCCCCTGACCGCCCGGGCCCATCCGCAGGCGCACGTCGTGCACCGGTGAGCTCGCCCCGAGATCGAGCCCCGCGGCGTCGGCCAGGATCCCCTGCGGCATCGGCCTCCCCCAGGCTCGGCCCGGCAAGCAGGACACGCACCGCCGGATCGGCCAGCGCGCTGGCCAGGCCGGGTTCGAGGGGGCGGTCGGCCCAGACGATGACGACGTCGACCGTTGCGAGGTCGGACGTGGCATCAGCCTCTCCCGAGTCCCGGACCCCCGCTGCCGCGAGGCGCCCACGCAAGTCGGCCACCGCCGACTGCTCGGCAGCCGAGCTCAGGCGGACGATCCAGGAGGCGTTGACCACGTCGCGACAGTAGCCGACCTCCGGCACGGGCGCCCACGAAGGTTCGTGCGTGCACATCCGGAGCTGCCACCGCAGCGGGAGTGCGGGCCATGGGCGGGCCCCGTCCATGACCCTGCCAGGACCTCAGGCAGGGAGACGGGCGGGGCCTCGCTGTGGTTGTCGGCTGCACACGCAATCCGGTTGAGCCGGACCAGGGGAGCTGCCCCACACCGCTCAGGTAGCAGACCGACGCGGGTGAGGGGTGGGCCCTGCGCGGCACCGTCGCCCGACGGGAGCTGGAGCAGGCGGCGCAAGCACTGGGGACAGGCACCCGGTGACGGGCCCGGGAACAGCTCGTACAAGGATGGGAGGGTCAGGGCGACACCCCTGTGGGGGTTCTGCTCACGAGGTCAGGCCTGATGCCCGAGACAAGTGACTCAACACCGTGGAGGTTGACCAATGATGCGTTCCCGTTCCCTGCGCGCCGCGGCCGGCGCCGCTGCCGTGCTGCTGGCGCTCACTGCGTGCAGCTCCTCATCCGACGACGCCGGCGACGACGCCGCCTCGCCGGGCTCGTCGGCGCTGCCGACCGTCACGATCGAGGGCGTCGGCGACGTCACCGTCGATCCGGCCGCCGCCGCCAAGCTCCCCGCGGCCACGGCCGAGGCCGGTGAGGTCAGCGTCGCCACCAACGCCCCGTACCCGCCGTTCATCGACTTCGTCGAGGAGGGCAACCTCGAGGACTTCCAGGGGCTGGACTTCGACCTGGTGACCGCGATCGCCGCCAAGCTCGGTATCGAGGCCCCCTTCCAGCAGCAGCCGTTCGACGGCCTGATCCCGGGCCTGCAGTCGGGCAAGTTCGACGCCATCGTCGGCGGCATCACCGACAACGCCGAGCGCCAGGAGGTCGCAGTCTTCGTCGACTACTCAGCGTCCGGCACCGGGGTGATGGTCCTCGCGGGCAACCCAGAGGGCATCACGGACCTGGCCAGCCTGTGCGGCAAGGAGGTCGCCGTCCAGAAGGCGACCACCCAGGTGGACCTGCTCGGGACCTTCAGCACCGACAACTGCGGGTCGTCGCCCATCAAGGTCACGGAGTACCCCCAGAACACAGACGCGCTGACCGCGCTGCTGGCGGGCAAGGCCACGGCCTTCGCCGCCACCAAGGTCACCCTGGTGGACATCGAGAAGGAGAACGGGGACAAGGTTGAGCTCGTCGAGGACCCGGAGAACCCGAACGGGTACGCCGCAAGTCCCAATGGCATCGGCTTCCTGAAGGCCGAGCAGGAGCTGGCCACGGCCTTCCAGTCGGGCCTGCAGTCGCTCATGGATGACGGGACCTACATGAAGATCCTGGCCAAGTACGGCCAGGAGCCGATCGCGATCGAGACCGCCACGATCAACGCGAACGTCGACTGATAGGGCAGACTCAGATCCGGCTGGCACGCTCACCGCGCCGGCCGGATCTGATCCCGCAAGGAGACGGGCATGAGCCTCACCGAGGAACGGCAGCAGACGGACGCCCCCTTGAAGACCGTCCCGGTGCGGCACTACTGGCGCTGGGTGTTCGCGATCCTGATCGGTGTCGTCAGCCTGAGCTTCCTGTACTCACTGGCGAAGAACCCGAACCTGGACATCGCCACGATCCGGGAGTACATGTTCAAGCCGTTCGTGCTGCGCGGTGTCGGCGTCACGATCATGCTGACCGTCACCGCCATGGTCATCGGCACCGCGCTGGCTGTGGTGCTGGCCGTGATGCGGCTGTCGGACAACCCGGTGCTGTCCACCGTGGCCTGGGTCTTCGTCTGGTTCTTCCGCGGGACCCCGCTGCTGGTCCAGATCATCTTCTGGGGCTTCCTCGGCGCGCTGTACGAGAGCCTCTCGCTGGGCATCCCGTTCACCGACGTCGTCTTCATCGAGGCGAACACAAGTGACCTGATCGGCCCGACGACGGCGGCCATCCTGGCCCTGTCGCTCAACGAGGCCGCCTACGCGGCGGAGATCGTCCGCGCCGGCATCTCGGCGGTCGACAAGGGCCAGGAGGAGGCCGCGGAGGCGCTGGGCTTCACCGGCAGCCAGACGCTGCGCAAGATCGTGCTGCCCCAGGCGATGCGGATGATCGTCCCGCCGATGGGCAACGAGACCATCACGATGCTCAAGTCAACGTCGCTGGTCGCGGTCATCGGTGGCAAGGACCTGCTCACCGCGGTCCAGTCGGTCTACGCCCAGAACTACAAGGTGATCCCCCTGCTCGTGGTGGCCGCCCTGTGGTACCTGGTGCTCGTCACCATCATGAGCATCGGCCAGCACTTCATCGAGAAGCGCTTCGGCCGCGGGTACGGCCCCATCGAGGGGACCAACGAGGGTGCCCTGTCACGCTGGTTCGGCGCCCGGAAGGTGCAGCGATGAGCACCCCCAAGGTCGAGGCGATCGGCGTGCGCAAGCGGTTCGGGCGCAACGAGGTGCTGTGCGGGATCGACCTGGTCGTGCAACCCGGCGAGGTGGCCTGCCTGATCGGGCCGTCGGGCTCGGGCAAGTCGACGTTCCTGCGGTGCATCAACCACCTCGAGAGCATCAACGGGGGGTCCCTGTCGGTCGACGGGCACCTGGTCGGGTACCGGCGCTCCGGGGACACCCTCTACGAGCTCAAGCCCAAGGAGATCGCCAAGCGGCGCCAGGACATCGGCATGGTGTTCCAGCGCTTCAACCTCTTCCCCCACCTGACGGCCGTCGAGAACGTGACGGCCGGTCCGGTCACCGTGCGCCGGGAGTCCAAGGCCACCGCGCGCGAGCGGGCCCTCACGCTGCTCGACCGGGTCGGCCTGTCCGAGCGGGCCAACCACTACCCGGGCCAGCTCTCCGGTGGGCAGCAGCAGCGGGTCGCGATCGCCCGCGCCCTGGCCATGGAGCCCTCGCTGATGCTGTTCGACGAGCCGACGTCGGCACTGGACCCGGAGCTGGTCGGCGAGGTACTGGACGTCATGCGCGACCTGGCCGACTCGGGGATGACCATGGTCGTGGTGACCCACGAGATGGGATTCGCCCGCGAGGTGGGCGACTCGGTGACGTTCATGGACGCCGGGGTCGTCGTGGAGACCGGCCCGCCGCGCCAGATCATCGAGAACCCCCAGCACGAGCGGACCAAGCTGTTCCTGTCCAAGGTCTTCTGAAGCTGCCGGCAGGCCGCCGGGCTCACCCCCGGAGGACGACCTTCTGGACGTAGGGCGAGGTGGTGGCGGCCAGCAGGGAGCCGTAGCTGGGGATGAACGCGACCTCGGAGCCGACCCGCACGGGCTCCCGGGCGTCCTCGACGTCGACGATGAGGTGGTCGCTGCTTCCCCCCAGCACGATCATCCCGGGGTCCACCGGCGTGACGCCGTCCACGACCACGTCCTGGCGGCCGATGTTGCAGATCGCGCGCGTGCGGATCCCGCGGTCCACGAAGGTCTCCTGGCCGCCGAACGCGTCCTGGCTGCGCGTGCCGATCGGCAGGGACGGCTTGCGCTCGACCTCGATGACCTCGGCGACCACCTGGAAGGTGTCCTGCCGCGTCCCCGGCCAGGGCGTCCGGTCGATCACGTTGCGACCCAGGGTGATGGACTCACCGACCCGCAGGTGGTTGATCTCCGGGGGCTGCCCACCGCTGACCATGAGGGGGAGGTTGGCGCTGTTCCCCCCGGAGAGCACCTCCAGGGGCAGGTCCGTCGCCTCGCGGCACTCGTCGCGCAGGTCGACCAGCTGCTGCATGTGCTCCGCGTCGGGGATCACGCCCCCGAAGCACGCGAGGTTCGTGCCCAGCCCCACGACCTCGATCAGCGGCAGGCGGGCCACCTGCCGCATCACCGACACCACGCGGTCCGGCCAGATCCCCTCCCGCAGGTCACCGACGTCGACCATCATGACCACCTTGTGCGTGCGTCCGGTCAGTCGCGCCGCCTCGCTGAGCAGGGTCACCGTCAGCGCCGAGGAGTTCAGCGAGTAGTCCGCACACCGGACCACGTCGGCAACGCGGCTCGGTGCCGGCGGGCGCAGCATCATCGTGGGCACCATGAGCCCGGTGCTGCTGATCGACTCGAGGTTCGACACCCGGGAGTCGCCGATCATGTCGGCGCCCGCATGCTCCAGGGCATGCAGCAGGGCGGGGTGCGAGCCCATCACCTTCGTGACGCAGGCCACCTGGACCCCGTGCTGGCGGCACAGCTCGATGATGCAGCGGGCGTTGGTCTCGATCCGGTCGACGAAGATCTCCAGTCGTGGAGTCCGGATGAACATCGGGGCCTCGTTCCGTGTGGTCGGGCAGGGTTCTGGGTCGGGGGTTCGGGGTCGGGGGTTCGGGGTCGGCTCAGCCGGAGGGCGGGGCGGCCCCGTGCTCGTCGGCCCATCGCGCGAAGGTGGCCCGGACCTGGTCGGGGTAGGCCTGGGCGAGGGTCCCGAGCGCGGCGAACAGGTAGTCGCGATCCAGCAGGATCCGGGCCTGCGCAGGGGGGAGCAGGTGCCGGCCGGGGCCCAGGCAGATCGAGCGCAGGATGTCGTACCCACCGGGTACCCGCGTCAGCGCCCCGCCGGTCCCGACCACCCAGCGCACGCCCGTGAGGTCCTTGCCGTGGACGACCTGGACCCGACCGGTGGGCGTGTGGAGGTCACTGACCACGCCCGCGTGCCGCCGCGCGGCAGTGGCGACCGCGAACCCGCACAGCTCCCGGGTCAACGCCTGCTCGTCGCTCGTGCGCGGGGTGGCGCGCAGGTGGTCGAGGCGCTGCGCCCAGTCCGACCGGCCGGCCAGGGCGACGATGTTGCCGGCGTTGAGGAAGACACCGAGGTCGCCCTCCACCGTCCGCTTGGCGTGCGGCTCCGGGTCGATCGTGCGGGCCAGCCACTCGGGGCTCCCCTCGGTGACGCTGTGGACGTCGGTGGTGGCTCCCCCGACGTCCACGACGACGCAGTCACCGACGGCCTGGGCGAACAGCTCCGCCCCGAGCAGAACGGCACCGGGCGTGGGCAGGATCGGCCAGTCCGACAGCTCCCCCAGCCGGGCCATCCCCGGGGCGTGGATGATGTGCCGGTTGAACTCCTCGTGCACCAGGGCCCGGACCGGCTCCACGGCCAGCTGGTCGATGTCGGGGAAGACGTTGTCAGCGATCGCCAGCGGGATCCCCGCCTCGGCGAACGTGCGCCGGACGGCTCGGCGCACCGCGACGTTCCCCGCGAAGAGGACGGGGGCCCGCAGGCCGGCCGCGGCCAGGGCACGGGCGTTGTGCAGCACGACCTCCTGCTCCCCGTGGTCCACGCCCCCGGCCAGCAGGACCATGTTGGGGTCGAGCTCGCGGATGTGGGCGAGGTCGTCCTCGCTGAGCGCCCCCGCCGTGACCAGCGTGACGATGGCCCCCGCACCCAGGGCCGCCTCGCGGGCCGCCCGGGCGGTCATCCCCTGGGTGAGGCCGTGCACGGTCATCCGCAGCCCGCCGGCCGCGGAGCTGTTGACGAAGACCTCCGCTCCCGACGTGGCCAGTCCGGAGGTGGCCTGCAGCTCGGCGATGGCCAGGTCCACGCCGATCCCGACGTCGCCGGCCGCCACGCTCGTGGCGGCGAACCCCTGGGCCACGTGCTCCAGGGCGCCCTCGGCCGATCGCCGGAAGCCGTTGGCCTTCGTGATGGTCGAGCCGACCTCCAGGACCAGGATGTCGAGGGTCATCCGGCCCCGGTCCCGGTGTCGACGCCCCGCTCCCGCAGGCCCTTGACGAGGGCGTCCACCACGTCGATGCCCTTGGTGCCCCGGCCGAAGGTGGCGTCCAGGCCGACCTCGGCGGCCATGTCAGGACTGACCTGGGTGCCCCCGGCGACGAGGATGACCCGGTCCCGGATCCCGCGCTCGGTGCACAGGTCGGCCAGCCTGCGCATCATCGTCCGATGGACGTCGTTGTGGCTGATGATCGTCGACATCAGGATCGCGTGCGCCCCGGTCTCCACGGCAGCGTCGACCAGCTTGCCCACCGGCACCGAGGTGCCGAGGTAGTGGTACTTCACGCCGTACTTCTCGATCCCGCCGTGCTTGATGTCCAGGATCTCGCGCAGGCCCACGCTGTGCTCGTCCTCCCCCACGGTGCCGGCCACCACGGTCAGCCCCGTGGCCCGCACCGCGGCGCGCAGCTCGTCCTCGGAGAGCAGCACCCGCGGCGCCGGGATCGTCAGGTCGGCCCGGCGGATGTCGGTCGTGAGCGTGCCCTTGACCTCCACGAAGCACCCCTCGGACGGGTGCAGCACGGACAGGTGCACCACCTCCGGGTCGGCCAGGCCCATCCGGCGGGCCATCTCCAGCGCCGCCTCGCGGGCGTAGGGCTCGCTGTCGGGGATCATCAGCTGGACCAGCACGATGCCGTCGCCGGCCCACTCCGCCTCGGGGCGGATCAGCCCGCCGGACCGGTAGGGCAGGGTCGCGGCCAGCCGATGGGCGACGTTGTCCTCTGGGTCGAGCTCGTCGATGTACACGATCCTCGACGGGTCGCACAGCGTGCACCCACCGATCGGCTCGCACGGCCGGGCCGTGCCCGCCGGGGGGGCGTTCTCGCCGAAGTGGTCGCACACCGGGGCCAGGTAGTCCGGGTCACGGGGGACGATGCTGTCGGCTGCGACGCCGCCCAGGCCGTCGCGCGCGATCCCGTCGCCGTGGCGCTGCGGGTACTCGGCGGAGTCGACGAAGAACCCTGCCTCGACGGCGGCGAAGTAGCCGCCGACCTCCTGGATCTCCTCGAGGAACACCACGGCGCGCTGCTGGATGTCGCGGACCATCGCGCCCAGCGGGCCGGAGCGGTTGACCGTCACCAGCTCGCGGATGCCGTCGAGCGCGGCCCAGGTCTGCTTCACCGTCTGCACGCCCCGGATGTTGTTGTAGTGCCAGGGCACGTTGCGGCCCTCGTCGGGGGTGATCGTGCTCTGGATGTCAGCACCCGTGAGGATCGAGATCAGCGTGTCGATGGTGTGCGTGCGCACGGCCTCCTCGACGTCGGACTCGATGTAGCGGGTGTTCTGCTGGGCGCGGATCCGGTACTCGGAGAAGAACTCCCGCAGCGCCACGGCGTAGGGCAGGTCGTACCAGAGCTTGGGGGCCGGCGGTGCGTTGGGCGGCACCGTCGACAGCCCGATCAGGTCCGCGGGCATCCCGCAGGCCACCGAGAACGAGCAGTTGATGGCGTGCTGGACCATCAGCTCGGGCAGCACCAGCCACCCGGCGCGTGCGGTGGCGTTCGCGTTGTGCGCCCCGTCGATCTGGAAGATCCCCGCGGCGGCCATCACGCGCTTGGCCTCGGCGGCGTCGACGAAGGACCGGTACATGTTGATGTTGCGGTACAGCACGTTGTACTGCGGGTCCTGGTGCGCGCCGTTGATGCCCTCCTCGGCGAACAGGACGGCCACCTCCGGCCCGGCCACGCCGGAGACGTAGCTGTGGAAGTTGATCGGGCGGCCGACCTCCTCCTCGATCAGGTCCAGCGCCTTGCGACTGGCCCGGATCTGCTTGCGGGTGATCGGCACCCCGCCGATGCCCTCCGGCGTGCCCTCGAGCAGCCCGTCGACATGGCTCTGGCCCATCGTCCGGATGACCATGATGTGGTCCGCGCCGTGCCAGGCGGCCATGCGCATCCGGCGCAGGTCGTCCTCGAACCGGCCCGAGGCGATCTCGGTGGTCACCACGCAGCTGGGCTGGGGGTCGACGTCGTCGAAGTACTTCGCGGCCGGCAGGCCGATGCTGCGGGCCAGGGGGGTGGACATGTCCCGGTAGGTGAACGGGCCCATCCGGACGCCGTCGTCGGGGACCTCCCGCCACACCCATCCCCGCCGGGCGGGCCGGTAGGACTCGAGGTCGGTCAGCAGCGCCTCGATGTCCATCTTGACCTCGGGGTCCAGCGGCGTGTGCTCACCCATGGGTGGCCCCCTGGCCAGCCGCCGGGCCGTCGAACAGCCCGTGGAGCACCGAGGGGTCGGCCAGGACGGTCGCTGCCGCGGTGCGCACGTCGGTGTGCCCACGCTGGGCCAGCCGCAGCAGGACGTGCCCGGCGCCCTTGCCGAGCAGGCCGGCCTCGTGGACATGGGCGACGACCCCGGAGGCGGTGACGCTGTCGATCCCCATGCGCAGCAGGACGGAGCGCTCGATCGACGGGGAGGTGTGCGTCCGTGCCAGCTCCACGAGCGGGGCGACGACCTGGTCGCTCAAGGCCCAGAAGCGCTGCTTCAGCTCCTCGTCCGGCACGTCGTCGAGCTCGCGCAGCCGCGCCTCGAGGCGCGCCAACCGATCCGTCATCGGGTCACCTCCGTCGGTGCTGGGGTGGGTTCCGCATGAGGTCCGGGGGCGGGCGCGTTGGCCCGAACCCAGTCCTCGGTGGACTTCAGGTCCGCGGCCAGGAAGGCCAGGTCGGACTCGGTCCACTGCTCGACGGGCAGCCGGTCGGCGGCGTTGCGCAGGTACGAGCGGCGCAGCCGGTCCAGGTCCTGCGGGGAGGTCCGCACCTGCTCGAGGCGCTCCGGGATCACGATGGCGCGCCCCGGCACGTTGTCCCGGGGATCCCCGCGGCGGACCTCGATCCCCCGGCTGCGGGCGAACGCCAGCTGCGCGTTGTGGTGCTTGCCCGCACCGGTGTACTCGGTCTCCTGCACGACCACGACCTGGTCCTCGTCGAGCTGGCGGGCGATGCTCACGGCCGCCGTCAGGCTGGTGTTGCCGGCCGGGCCGCGCTCGATGCCCTCGATGCGCGTCAGCAGCTCGGTGACGTAGAAGACCTCGCCCTGGGTGACCAGCTCGTAGCCGTCCATGTAGCGCAGCGACCGGGCCGCGTTGCGCGGCACGTCCACCCGGTCGGGCCAGGTGGCGAACGGCACCCCGAACCCGGTGTGCCCGGTGGTGAACGACTTGCGGTTGAAGTCCCGGTCGGAGGCCATGTGCAGCCCGGCCAGGTCCACCGAGCAGGCCACGACCTGTGTGTCTGCGCATCCCACGGCCGCCAGGCCCCGGGCAGTCCCGGTGAGGTTCCCGCCGCCGGCGTGGGTGGCCACCACCACGTCGGGCTGGCGGCCGTACCGCGCGGTGACCTCGGCCCCGATCTCGGCCCCGAGGGTCTCCACCCCGCGGATCCCGAAGGGCGTGTAGAGGCTGGCGTTGAAGAACCCGGTCTCCTCCAGGGTGGTCAGCAGCACGTAGAACAGCTCGGGCCCCACGCTGAGCTTGAGCACCTCGGCGCCGTAGGCCTCGCACGCCCTGCCCTTCTCCACGATCTCGGGCTGCCCGACGCCCTGGCTGTCGTAGACCTCCTGCACCACGATGCAGGCCAGGCCGCGCTGAGCCGCCTGCGAGGCGGCCGCCGCCCCGTAGTTGCCGCTGGTGGCCACGACCATGCCCGGGTACCCCCGGCGCCGGGCCTCGAACGCGCTGATCGAGGCGCGACGGGCCTTGAAGCTGCCGGAGGCGTTGGCGGCCTCGTCCTTGAGCAGGATCCGCGCGCCGCGACCGGGCTCGCTGGTCGCCCGGACCGCCCGGGTCAGGTTCGTGAGCTCGTACAGCGGCGTGTGCCCGACCTTGGTCTCGGCCTGGATCCGCGCGATGTCCTCGAGGTCGTACCCGGTCTGGTCCATCATCGCGTCGTAGTCGAAGGCGATCGGGCTGGTCACGAAGGCGTCGTAGTCGATGCCCAGCGCGGCCCGCATGATCTCGGTGCTGCGCGCCATCACCTGCGCGTAGGAGTCGGTCGTCGCGCTCATCGCGGCACCTCGGTCCCGATGGTCAGCAGCTCGGGGACCGTCTCGCCGAAGGTGTGCGTGTAGCTCGGGTTGACGACCAGGAGGGTCCCGGACTGCTCCCGACCGATCAGCGTCCGGATCCGCGCGGGCTGGCCCACTGCGGCCGGCTCCAGCAGGAACCCGGACACACGCAGCACCAGGGGGACCGCGGCGGTGTCCTCGGGCAGGCCGGGGGCGCGCTGCTCGGCGGTCAGGACGGTCCTGCCCACCTCCACCCAGGTGCCGGACGGGACGGTGCTCATCGGAACTCCTCTCGTGGGGCGGGTCACGGGCGCCGTTGGTAGGCGCTGGGCCCCATCAGGGCGCCCGGGGTGGGCAGGTCGATCACGCGCTTGAGGCCCGGGCTGGCGGCCAGGATCCGCGGGACCATGTTGACGGCCATCCCGATGGTGGCCAGGCCACCGGGGATCTCCGGCTCGATGGCCATGTGCACCTCGGGGACCCCCCAGATGTGGATGCGGTCCCCGGTGGCCTGCTCCTCGAGGTGCGGGTGCACCTGCTGGGGGTGCACGAGGCGGACGACCTCGGTGTCACCGCGGTAGCCGACACCGGTGTGGGCGCACCCGGCCACCATCCCCGGCTCCACCACCACGTGTGGGGTCTCCCGGCGCACCGTGCTGATGATCGGCTCGCGGGTCTGCTCGATGCGGTCCACCCCCAGGCCGAGGGCCTGGCTGATCAGGTGGATCGACTCCGGGAAGCCCACATGCCCGACGATCGTGCCGTCGGCCAGCCCGGCGCGGAAGGCCTGCGGGCTGGTCCCCACGCCCTGGCTGCGCATCACGGTCGGGCCGAACGGGCTCAGGTCGTTGATCCGCGAGGCCTCGATGCGCTCGACCGAGTGGCTGCCCGCGGTGAGCGTCACGACCAGCAGGTCGAGCACCAGGCCGGGGTTCACGCCCACGCCCACCACCGAGACGCCGTGGGCGACGGCCAGCGCGTCGAGCTCGGCGGCCAGGTCGGGGCTCTGCGCCTGGACATCGGCCAGCTCCTCGGCGATCGACACCACATTGATCCCGGCGCGCAGGATCCGGCGCAGGTCGTCGGCCTGGTCCCGGGCCCACGAGGTGGTCGCGATCATGACGACATCCACGGCGTCGGGCGTCAGCACCTCACCCGGGTCGTCCGTCACGAGAAGCCCGAGGACCCGGTCCAGGCCGAGCACATCCCCGAGGTCACGCCCCACCAGGTCGGCCCGGGAGTCGACCGCGGCGACAAGCTCCAGTCCGGGCTTGTCCAGGGCGAGTCGGGCCATGCCCGCCCCCATGGCACCCAGTCCCCACTGCAGAACGCGCACTCCGGCCACGATCCCGTCCCTGTCCTCGGTTCCTGCGGCCAGGGAGCCTGCCCGGGAGCCCGGAGGGGCATGGGCGGCGGGCCAGGGCCCCGGCTTCTGGCCGGGAGACGTGCTCACCGCGCGGCGGGGGTGGTCCCGAGCCTCGACGGGGTCGCCATTCCACCTCCGAGCCTAGCCACCGAGGCGAGGGATGTCCCGACAGGCTCCCGCGGCGCGCCGCGGATGCCGGGCTTCGCACGGCCCGCCGGCCGGGTCCTGCCAATCCGCGGACCCCTCGGCTGCGAACCTTGGCTCGTGCTGACACTTGTCGCGATCGGGTTCATGGCGGGGCTGGTGACCGCGCTGTCCCCGTGCGTCCTGCCGGTCCTCCCCGGGATCCTGGCCGCGTCCTCGCTGACCGCGGGGGCGGGCACCGCAGCGCAGGCGGGGACGGGCACCAGCGCCGTCGCCGTTGCCCCGGCGCGGACCGGTCGCCGGCGGGCGTTCACGATCGTTGCGGGGCTCCTGACGTCCTTCACGCTGTTGACGCTGCTGGGCGCGACCCTGATCTCCGCCCTGGGTGTGCCGGAGGGGTGGCTGCGGGGACTGGCCCTGGTCATGATCCTCGTGGTCGGTCTGGGCCTGCTGTTCCCCGGGATCGGGCACCTGCTCGAGCGTGTCTTCTACCGCTTCCCGACCCGCGGCCCGGTCCGGAAGGGGTCGGCCTTCGTGTTCGGGCTGACCCTGGGGGTCGTGTTCGTGCCGTGCGCCGGCCCGGTGCTGGCGGCGATCACCGTCCTGGCCGCCTCCGAGGGCCTGAGTTGGGGGCTGGTGGCCCTCACGCTGGCGTTCGCGGCCGGTCTGTCGATCCCCCTGCTGCTGATCGCCTGGCTCGGAGCCGGCATGGGCAGGCGCCTGGTGGACCGGATGCCGACCGTGCGGCGCGTCGCCGGCGCGGTGCTGGTGATCACCGGCCTGGCGATGGCCTTCGGAGCTCACCGACGCGTTGCAGCGCGCCGTCCCGGGGTATGTGGCCGCAGTCCAGCGACAGGTCGAGGACAACCCGACGGCCCGTGCCGCACTGGACTCGCTGCGCGCCGATGAGCCGGCCGAGGACGCCGCAGCCACCGGACCCATCACGTTCGACGAGTGCGAGCAGGACCCGACCGCGCTGGCGGACTGCGGGCCTGCACCGGAGTTCACCGGGATCGTCGACTGGCTGAACACCCCCGCCGGGTCCGCGCTGAGCATCGCCGAGCTGTCGGCGCAGGGACGGGTCGTGCTCGTGGACTTCTGGACCTACTCCTGCATCAACTGCCAGCGCACGCTGCCCTACCTCACGGCCTGGGATGCGGCCTACCGCGACCAGGGCCTGACCATCGTCGGGGTGCACTCACCGGAGTTCGCGTTCGAGCGCGAGGTGGGCAACGTCGCCGAGCGGCGGCGGACTTCGGCATCGAGTACCCGATCGCGATCGACAACGACTTCGACGACGTGGAGGGCCTATGACCAGCGCTACTGGCCGGCCAAGTACCTGATCGACCGAACCGGGACAGTGCGCCAGGTGCACTACGGCGAGGGGCGCTACGAGGAGACCGAGGCCCTGATCCGCGAGCTGCTGGCCGAGGACGGCGCCGAGGTCCGCGCAGACGCCCGCACCCCTGGGTCACCCGCGACCAACCAGGCCCAGACCCCCGAGACCTACCTCGGGTACTCGCGGGCTGGCCGGTCCTACACCCACTCGATCACCCGGGACGCGCCGGCGACCTACACCGAGGACCCGATGTTCGGTGCCGGGGGCGAGGACCGGGTCACCCTCAAGGGCGCGTGGACGGTCCGCGACGAGCGGATCGACGCCGGGGAGGACGCGGGCCTGATCCTGGACTTCTCGGCAGCCAGGGTGTTCCTGGTCCTCGGCGGCGAGGGCACCGCGACCGTGATGGAGGGCGAGACCACCCGCGAGGTCGCGGTCTCCGGGGCACCCACGCTCTACGAGCTGCGCGACGGGCCGGCCGGGCGGTCGCGCATCGGGGTGTACCTCGAGGAGGGGATGTCGGCCTACGCCTTCACGTTCGGCTGACCACTCGCCCGTGGCACCTCGGCTAGCCTGCCGGACATGTCCACGGTGCTGGCGTGTGGTGTTGCGGTGCTCGATGTGCAGCAGACCGTTGATCGCCTCCCCGGCCCCGACGAGAAGCTGGTGGCCGACGACCTGCTGGTCGCCTCGGGCGGCCCGGCTGCCAATGCTGCCGTCACCGCCGCTGCACTCGGGGTCGGGGCGCGGCTGGTGACCCGGATCGGCGCCTCACCGCTGGGCACCTTGATCAGCGCCGACCTGGCTGCGCACAGGGTCGAGGTGGTCGACCTCGCGGGTCCGCTCGACCGTCCGGCCATCTCCACCGTGCTGGTGACCCGCGGCACCGGGCAACGTGCGGTCGTCTCGGTCGCGGCGTCGCGGGACGAGGGAGCAGGTCCCGACGGCGGACCGGAGGTCACCGGGTGGGCGCGAGCGCTCGTGGCCGGTGTCGATGCGGTCCTCGTCGACGGCCACCATCTGGACCTCGCCCTCCTGTTGGCCGCCGCGGCCCGGGCCGCCGGGGTGCCCGTGCTGCTCGACGGTGGGTCGTGGAAGCAGGGCCTCGAGCGGCTGCTGGCCCTGGTCGACGTCGCCCTGGTCTCCGAGGTCCTGACCGTCCCCGCCGACCTTGCGGCCGGCACCGGGATCGACGTGGACGACGTCCTGGCCGCGGTCAGGGCGCTGGGGCCACCGGTGGTCGCGCGATCGCGGGGCCCGCTGCCGATCGAGGTCCTCACCGCGGCCGGGCGCGCGCAGGTCGTGGTGCCGCGAGTCGACGTCGTCGACACCCTGGGCGCCGGCGACGTCCTGCACGGGGCGCTGGCGGCATGGTTGGCCGTGCGCGGGACCACCGACCTGCACGACGGGCTGGCCTGGGCGGCACGGATCGCCGCCGACTCGTGCACGGCGTCCGGGGCCCGGGGCTGGCTGGCCGACAACGATCGCCTGGCCGTGCGCCGGATGTCGCTGGTGGGCTGAGCGGCCGGGACCCCAGACAGGTGCGGCCGGTCGCCAGCGCAGGCGGGCTAGGCGATCGAGGCGAGCCGGTCGAGGAGGACCTTGATCGGAGGGTTGGTCAGGGTGTTGCCGTCGGGGAGCACGACGGTGGGGACCGTCCGGTTGCCCCCGTTCACGGAGGCGACCACCTCGGCGGCCGCCTCGTCACGTTCGATGTCGATGGTGGTGTAGCTGACGCCAGCCCGATCCAGCTGTGACGTCAGCCTGTGGCAGTAGCCACACCATGACGTGGTGTAGACGGTCAGGGCGCTCATGGTTCCTCCACGGTTCGAGCCGGCCGGTCACGAGGGCAACCCGGTGGGCCCACCTCTTTGTTCCCGCCCTGCAGGCATCGCAGCGATCGGTTGCGCACTGGCGCCGATCGTCGACGGGGTCAGGCACCGCTGCCGACCCGATCAGCTGGCGGCGATCGGCGCGGTCGGCGACTCGATGTGCGCCAGGGCGGCCTCCCTGGTCGGGAACTCGCCGAGGTCGATGTAGTCGGTGTCGGTCATCCCGCTGGCGCCGTCCTTGAGCTCCTGGAGCTGCCACACACCCTTGTAGGCCCATTCGCGGATGCGGTACTCGTGGGTCCGCTGCCCGTCAGTTGCCAGCACCTCGAGAGCGGCCAGGGACGCGCCGGTGCAGCTGCCGGTCGTGCGGTCCTTGACCTGGGTGATCGTCGCCATGCCCCCAGTCCACCGCGACCGCACCGGCGGCGCAAGGGCTGATCGGCCGCGCTTGACTGCGACCGGCACGGCGGTCACCCTTGCTCAATGGCCACTGAGTCGCTGGGGATGGAGCCGCTCGAGTGGCGGGCCGCCGGCCATGCCGCCCTGTCGGACGTGGGCCGGCTGCAGGTCATCGACAGCTTGGCGGTGGGCGACCTCAGCCCGCGGGACCTCGCGGCCAGGCTGGGCATGTCCTCGAACCTGCTGGCCCACCACCTGAAGGTGCTGGAGACTGCGGGGCTGGTGCGCCGACTGCCCTCGGAGTCCGACGGGCGGCGGACCTACGTGCGCCTGATCCCCGAGGCATTGGCGGCACTGGGTCGGTTCCCGACCCCCGCGCTGCCGGATGGCCGGGTCGTCTTCGTGTGCTCGGGCAACTCGGCGCGTTCGCAACTGGCAGCTGCGCTCTGGGCATCCCGGACCGGGGGGCCGGTGGCCTCAGCGGGGACCCGTCCCGCGGCCCGGATCAACCCGGGCGCCGTCCGGGTCGCCCGAGCGCACGGGCTTCGACTGCTCGCCGAGCGGCCCGCCGCCACGGCCGACGTCCTGGTCGAGTCCGACGCCATCATCACCGTGTGCGACTCGGCCGACCGGGAGGTGGCGGTCGGGCACACGCACTGGTCGGTCCCGGACCCGGTGCGGGTCGGCACACCGGCCGCCTTCGAGCGGACGCTGGCCGACCTCACCGACCGGATCGAGGGCTGGGCGCGCGCTGCGGCGGACCGCCCGGGCTAGGTCCCGACGCGGATTCGCGCCGAAGAACGCGAGGTGGTCACGGGCCGACGCCCGCGGTCGCCCTGGGCTCCGTTGTCGCCTCGCCGCGTGCCTGTGACTCTGTGAGCTGGTTGAGCTGGAGAGCGAGCCGGCACGAGCGGGACCTTCTGCTCTGTCCGCCCGTCGCTGCGGGCAGCGATCATGAGGTGTGGGCCCGCGAGGAGTGCCCCACGCAGATGGGGGCTGGCGAACGGTCGCCCGAGCGGCGGCTGCGTTCGTGGCGTGCGCCCTGGTCGCAGCCGCCAGCGGCTGCGAGTCGGGACCCGATGCCGCCGCGAGTCCTGAGTGGGCGGCCGCTGCTGAGGAGTACGCGGCGGCGCTGAACGATGCCTACCGGGTCGGGATCACCGATGCGATGCCCTTCTATGCCGTGGACGCGCGCGTGGACAAGCGGTTCATCAACTACGAGGGCATCGGTCGTGCGAGGTTCGCGCAGGCACTTCGGGACAACGCCCAGAACCCCCCGACCTGGACGGGCGGGCGGGACAACTCCGACCTGATCGATTTCGTGCCCACCGAACCGCTCTACCTGTCCCGCGACCGGTTCCTCGAGCCATTGCGCAGGATTGATCCTGCGATCGTCCCGGCCATCGACGCGGCGTTCCTCTACACCGTGGGCGCTGCGGGCCTCACCGACGAGATCGTCCTCGGGTCCGCGGAATCCGGCATGTGGACTGCCCAGGGGGCCACGAAGGAAGCTGTCCTGGAGTTGGCAGACGGGTACCTCGCTGGCTGGGCCTCAGGGGACAGCGGCGCAGTCCAGGGCCAGTACACCGACGATGCCACGCTGACCGATTCCCTGGCCGGCAGGGAAGTGTCCGGGGCCTCGGCCATTGCCGAGGAGGCACGCGCGACCGCGGGCCTCTCGCTGCGCGGGGCCACGCTGCGCGACATGCCAGACGGTGCCGGGCCAGCCGCCTTCACCGCATGGGGTCTACGGCGCCGGCATCGGCGGCACGGATCGACTCGTCCTGCTTCTGGACGTGCCCGGGGAGGGCGACTGTCCCGGGGCAGTCGCCGTCGCACTGTGGCTGGACGCCGATCAGCACATCACCCGTGAGGAGCGGCTGCACCGCATCGACTCGGCGCGCCGCTGCACGGCACCGGACGAGCGCCTGAGCGGGTGGTGGGACACCGTCGCCCCTCCCGCAGCGCCTGCGGTCACGCGCACCGGGACCCTCCAACCCGGCGGTCGCAGCATCGCGGTCTGGAACGGCGACCCGCGCATCGACCCGATCATCGACTGGGCCCAGAAGCGCTTCGCGATACTGGGGCTGCCACCCCCGGAGCCGACGTCGGTCACCTTCCTCCCACCGGTGGACGGGGATCGATGGGAAGCGTTCGGCTTCCCCACCGGCTCGGATGCCCCAGACCTCGCACTGCCGTTCACGGCCGACGAGGCCTGCCCCGACGCGCCCTGCCAGTGGCCCATCGAGGTGCGGGCGGCGACCCTGCACGAGTTCGCGCACCTCTACCTGGCTCCGTCCGTGTACGGCGGCCACAACTCCTACGACGTCCCCCAGAGCCTCGACCGCGTCGAGGAGTTCCTCTCCGCCCACGACCTGACCTGGCACGACCCCGCCCTGCCCTGGGGCCAGCGGGGCACTGAGCGCGCGGCCGAGACGATCGCCTGGGGCCTCATGGACGAGCCCTACACCGTCGACCCCCGGCTCGGGACCCTCACCTGCGCCCAGCTCACCACCGACTTCCAGATCCTGACCACCACCACCCCCGACCCCCGTGCCTGCGCGGAGCAGACGGACCTCGCAGAGGTGCCGAATGGCTAGGACCCCACCCTCCGGCCGGCTCGCCCTGAGGGCTCTGGGCAGGGCCCTGATCGGGTTCGCCCTGCTCGTGGCCTCGGGCTGCACAAGCACCCCCAGCAGCCCGCCCGGTGACAACGCGCTGCACCCATCGGAGGCGTGGTTCGCCGCGTACGACGCCGCACTGAGGCAGGGAGTCTTCAACGCAGGCTCGTTCTACACGGATGACGCCGTGGTGGACCTGCGCAGCGTCGGACGCCCTGTGGTGGCCGGTCGCGAGGACCTCCTGGAGGCGCTCGGCGCGGCGTTCGAGCCCTACCGCAACGAGACCCCCCGGGAGGGTTCCGACATCTACGCCTCACGTACCGGAGCAGTCGAGGTCGCGCCCGTGCGCGAGCCGTCCGCGGATCCCAACCGACTGGTCGCACTCAACGACTACGGTCCTGACGGCCTGACGTCGCAGACGTTCGCGATCTCGGAGCTCGCGTGGCGCGCGGGTCGCCCGGCCGACCCGCGGATGCTGGGGCTGCAGGTCCTGACCCGCGACTACACCCTGGCCTGGGCCTCCGGGTCCCCCGAGGCAGTCGCGGGGCTCTACACCCCCTCGGCCACCCTCGCCGACGACCTGGCCGGGATCCAGGCCGGGTCACGCGACCAGATCACGGCCCTGGCCGGAACCACCCCTGCCCGAGGTGGCCTGCCCAACGCCATAATCGACGGGCTGCCGGACCTCAGCGGACCTGCCGTGTTCCTCGTCGCGAGCACCGACTTCGCCAACAAGGACCCGATCAGGGTCGTGACCATGCTGGTGACCTCCGACGACGGGCAGGGGTGCCCCGGGCACATCGCCGTCCGCCTTGACCTCGACGACCACGGCCTGGTCGAGCGGGAGACCCGCTACCACCGGGTCGACACCCCCGATCGGTGCCTGCCCCACCCGGCCACCGTCTCCTCGGACACTGACACTGCATGGTGGGAGGAGATCGCCATCCCCGACCCCGTGGCCAAGGTCCGCACCAGCGTCCTGACCATCGCCGACCGCGACGTGGCCATGTTCAACAGCACCCCCGACCTTGACCGGCTCACCACCTGGGCCGTGGGGAGGTTCACGAGTGCCCACCTCACCGCGCCCCAGCTGACCGAGGTCGCGTGGTACGACCCCCGAGTGGACTTCTGCCACGACACCGGGGGCCTGGCCGCGGGCACCGCGGTCAGCCTGTGCTTCAACCCCTGGGTCGGCTGCAAGGACACCGCCTGCACATCGGGCAATCCACTGGCCATGGAAACGACCCTCCACGAACTCGCCCATGTCTGGATGGCGGACCTCACCAAGGGGACGCAGCAACGCTTCACCGAGCAGGCCGGTCTGGTCCGATGGGCCGACACGACCGATGACTGGAGCGAGCGCGGCGTGGAACTCGCCGCCGCGACGATCGCCGGGGCGCTCATGGACGAGCACCGCACCGTGCGAGGAGACCTCGCCGCCAGGTCCTGCGACGAGTTGGCGGCCCTGTTCACCACTCTGACCGGACAACCGGCCCCCACCACCAAGGATTGCCCCACCACAGGGTGACTTCACGCCGGGGACTGCGGGTCTGCCCGATGAACGGTGCAGATGGCGTTCAGCGGATAGGCCCTGAGATCAGACATCGGGGCACTGGGCTGTGGTCGGTGTGGCTTTCCCGGTCAGGGTGGTGAACAGGCTCCCGAGTTCGGCGCACCTGTCGGCGAAGTTGGGGTGGACGAATGGATCGTCGGTGAGTGCCCAGGAGATGGTGGACGCGGCGAGTTCCATCCCCCGGTCCCGCCACTCGTGGTCGGTGTCGGCCCATGTGGGCAGCCCGGCCTGCTCGGTGAAGCGCCGGGTGGTGTCGGCATCGATGGTCCGGGTGTCGAGCCCTGCCCAGATCCACAGGTGGGCCAGCTCGTGGAGGGTGGTGGCCTTGGCCTGCGCTGTCCACTGGGTGCACGTGGCGGGGTCGGTGCAGGCGGTCTTGTCGACGAAGCAGAGGGCCAGCGTGGTGCCTGTGGCAAGGCCGTAGATGCGGCCGTCGATGCCTTTGCACACGTCGAGGTGTTCGCCGTAGAACGACACCTCGGTCACGGTCGGTGGGGTGAGGCCCGCTGTCGTGAACCGGTCAGCGGCCCAGGTGATCAGGCCGTCGAGCCCTGGGGTGCTGTTGAACATGGCCACGTCCCTGCCGTCCAGTGACAGGTAGCCAGTCGGGATCTTCGCGACCGCGGGCGGGATGGTGACTGCATCCCACCAGCGGGGGCCAGCTGCTGCGGCACCCGGCCCCGCGTCGATGCAGCGAGTGAGGGCGTCGGCCCGGTGGTAGCGCTCCTCGTGGGTGATACGGCCCTGCTCGTCGAGGTTCAGGACGACGGCCAGGTGCCCGGGGCACTGATCGCCCTCGCCGGCTGTGACGAGCAGGGCCATGGATCGGATCGGGTCGGAGTGGTGCAGACCGGGGGGTGTCGCCACGAAGATGGCGGGGCCGCTGGCGTCGGGGAGGCGGTCGATGATCACCCTGTTGAGTCCTCCGGACTGGGCGGGCAGGGCGGTCAGGGCGGTGACCTCGTCGCGGGACTGGGTTCGCACTGCCATCAGTTCGTCGGTGACGGTGGCGGTGGGCGCGTACAGGTCCGCGACTGCTGTGGCCGATGAACTGGACCATGCCGTCGCCCAGTCCTCGGCCGCCGTCTGCACGGCCAGCATCCGAGGGTCACCCTGTAGGCGCTCCCGCCAGGCCAGGACCGACAACGCGAAGACCTGCGACGTCATGCCCTGCGCGCCGAAGGTGTCGATGGCCAGCAGGCGGTTGGGGTCCTGGGCGGGGCCCTTGATCGGTGCTGCCTCGACCGCCCCCGTCCGGGACAGGTAGAGGGCACCGGGCTCCGGGGTCTGGTTGCGGAACGCGACGAACGCGCCGCCGATTGTCTGCAGCACCGACTCCCGTCCCGCGACCTGCGGACCCTCGAGGGTGGTCAGGTCGATGCGCGCGTCATCGGCGTAGAACGGCCCGACGTTGAACGCCCCTTGGCGAAGTGCGTCATGGTAGGCGGCGAACCACTGCTCAGCCCTGCTGAGGGCACCTGAGGACCCGAGCCCGGGGGGGCTGCTGCATGCGGGGCACACGGCCAGCGTCAGCGCCGCCAGCGTCAGCACCGCCAGCGCCCGGCCGAGTGCCCGGGTCACCCGGTGGCAGGTCGCAGGGGTCACGGGGTGCCTGCGCTTCCTGCGCCGGGCTCTGCGCAGGAGCGGAGATCGGGCAGGGCATTGGTCAGGGTCTGGAAGTCGGTGCTCAGCTGCTCGCAGGTCAGGGGGCCCAGGCGGGGGTCGACGGTGTAGGGCTGGTCCATCAGTCCCCAGGTGAGGGTCTCCGCGGCGCGTTCGTTGCCCTGTTTGGCCCAGGGCAGGTCCGGGTCGTGCCAGGTGAGGTCGTTCGCTGCCAGGAATGCCGCGACCTGCTTCGAGGTGAACTCGTACGCTGGCACGGCCCGCGGTACACCGGCGGGGCCAGCCACAGGTGGGCGAACTCGTGCAGGGTGGCGGCCCGCACAGTGGTGGGCCACTGGCAGGGGGGCCCCTCGGGGCAGGCCTCGGGCCCGGTGAACGGCAGGCCCAGGTCGGGTGCGGTGCTGCCGGTGAGGAACCCGAACGCCTCCCACCGGTCACCCTGCACGGGTGGCAGGAACGTGACCGACGTGGGCTCGGGCGCCGGGAGCCCCACACTGGTGAACCGTGACCGCGCCCAGTCGATGATCGGGTCGGCCTGCGGCCCACCGTTCCAGATGGCGATGTCGTGCTCTCGGGCAGGCAGCCAGCCGGTGATCCGGATGCCCGGCGTCACCGGGATCCGGGCCTGATCCCACCACCCGGTCGGCTGGTCGTCGGCAGGCAGGCAGCGCCTCGCCGCGTCGACCCGGTGGTAGCGCTCCTCGCGGGTGATCCGCTTCTGGTTCTCGAGGTCCAGGTCGAGTACGACCGCCACCGGACCAGGGCACCCACCCTCCGCCCCGACGTCGAGGAGCAGGACCAGCTGGTCCACCGGCTCGGGTCCCTCCAGCCACGCACCGTTGATGAAGTACGCGCGCCCGCCCGCATCAGGGAACGCGCGCACGACGGCCCCCGGCAACCCACCCTCAGCGGGCGCTGCCACACCCAACTGGGCGATGGCGGCTGCGCCGTTGGCGGTGACATCGCTCAGGGAGTCGCGCAGGACGGCGTCCTCGGCATACAGGTCGCTGATCCGCTCCGGGTCACCCGAGGCCCACGCGCGGACATACCCATCGACGAGGGGGTCGATCTCCGAGGGAGGCACGTAGCAGTTCTCGGAGCAGCCCCCGATCGACGGCGCATTCATCAACTCCTCAACACCCCGGCTCGTGATGGTCCAGACATTCGCGAACTGCCACTCCGTGTCCTGCCAGTCCGTCACCTCCACGACCCCCTCACGGGAGAGGTAGATCGGCTCGGCCGGACCGATCCCGGGGATGTTGGCGTCGGTCTGGTCCCACCCGTAGTTGAAGCGGGGCCACGCCTGGGAGTTGTCCCGGTCGTTCTGGACGATCGCGGGCCGGCCCGTCCCCACAAAGTCGTGGATCTCCCGCATGTCCGCCCGCGCATTCGGGGCCCAGAACACAGCACCGTTGGTCCACCCGACAGCTGTGGCCGCCGACCATGCGCCCAGGTAGGCCTCCGCTGAGGAAGCCCACACGGGGTCCTGAACCACCTCAGGCTCGGGGCCGGACCCGCACCCCGTGACCGCGGCCACCAGCCCGCACACCACCACACCAGCCACCACACCGGCGGCTGCCCGCGAACCCCCATCCATGCGGGGGGCGATCAGCCTTCCCACACCTCCGCTCTACGCCCCAGTCCGCGGACTGGCCAGAGTCTTTCGTCCTGACAGGCATCACGTGGCCGTTCACATGGTTCTGCGTCCACTGGGCTGTCGGACGGCCGAGCCCGGTCTCCCAGCATGGCCGTCGGGGGTTGGGGGTCACGGGGTGCCTGCGCTTCCTGCGCCGGGCTCTACGCAGGCCCGGGGATCGGGCAGGGCACCGGTCAGGGTCTGGAAGTCGGTGCTCAACTGCTCGCAGGTCAGCGGGCCCAGCCGGGGGTCTACGGTGTAGGGCTGGTCCATCAGTCCCCAGGTGAGGGTCTCAGCGGCGCGTTCGTTGCCCTGCTGGGCCCAGGGCAGGTCCGGGTCGTGCCAGGTGAGGTCGTTCGCTGCCAGGAACGCCGCGACCTGCTTCGAGGTGAACTCGTACGCGGCGCGGCCCCCGTACTTCGGCGGCGCCAGCCACAGGTGGGCGAACTCGTGCAGGGTCGCGGCCCGCACAGTGGTGGACCACTGGCAGGGGGGCCCCTCGGGGCAGGCCTCCGGCCCGGTGAACGGCAGGCCCAGGTCCGGGGCGGTGCTGCCGGTGAGGAACCCGAACGCCTCCCACCGGTCACCCTCGACAGGCGGCAGGAACGTGACCGACGTGGGCTCCGGGGCCGGCAGCCCCACACTGGTGAACCGGGACCGCGCCCAGTCGATGATCGGGTCGGCCTGCGGCCCACCGTTCCAGATGGCGATGTCATGCTCTCGGGCAGGCAACCAGCCGGTGATCCGGATACCCGGCGTCACCGGGATCCGGGCCTCATCCCACCACCCGGTCGGCCTGTCATCGGCAGGCAGGCAGCGCCGCGCCGCGTCGACCCGGTGGTAGCGCTCCTCGCGGGTGATCCGCTTCTGCGCGTCGAGGTCGAGCACGACCGCCACCGGTCCCGGGCACCCACCCTCGGCCCCGACGTCGAGGAGCAGGACCAGCTGGTCCACCGGATCGGGTCCCTTCCGGAACGGTCCGTTGATGAAGTACGCGCGCAGGCCCGTATCAGGGAACTCGCGCACGACGGCCCCCGGCAACCCGCCCTCAGCGGGCGCTGCCCCGCCCATCTGCGCGATGGCGGCAGCGCTGTCGGCGGTGATGTCAGCCAGGGAGTCGCGCAGGACGGCGCCCTCGGCGTACAGGTCGCTGATTCGACCCGGGTCACCCGAGGCCCACGCGCTGACGTACCCATCGACGAGGGGGTCGATCTCCGAGGCAGGCACGTCGCAGTACTGGGGGGCGCCCGCAAGCGACGGCGCATTCATCAACTCCTCAACACCCCGGTTCGTGATGGTCGAGACATACGCGAAATGCCAGTCCGTGTCCCGTACGTCCGTCACCTCCACCACCCCCTCCCGGGAGAGGTAGATCGGCTCAGCCGACCCGATCCTGGCGATGGGGGAGTCACTCTGGTCAAACCCATAGATGATGCGAGGCGTCTTCTGCATGCTGTCCCGGTCGTTCTGGAGGATCGCGGGCCGGCCCGTCCCCTCAAAGCCGTTGAGCTCCCGCATGTCCACACGAGCGTCCGGGGCCCAGAAGGGAGCGCCATTGGTGAACCCGAGGGCGTTGGCCGACGACCATGCGGACAGGTAGGCCTCAGCTGAGGAGGCCCACACGGGGTCCTGGACTACCTCAGCCTCGGGGCCGGACCCGCACCCCGCGCCCGCTGCCACCAGCCCGCACGCGACCAAACCAGCCACCGCACCGGCGGCTGCCCGTGAACCCCCATCCGTGCGGGGGGCCAAGAGCCTTCCCACACCTCCGCTCTACGCCCCAGATCCGCGTCGCGGCAAGAGTCCTTCGTCCCGGCAAGCATCACGTGGCCGTTGCGGCTTGATCGCTGTGGGTCACGTCGCGTCGCGGGTTCGCCCACGTCGACGTCCCCCTCCGGGAAGGCTCGAGCGACGGCCCAGCCCGGCGCTACCCCTCTGCCAGTCGCGCCACCCCGCGGTCGAGTTCGAGCCAGAGGTCATCCAACCAGCGCTCGAACTCGGGACCATCCAGGTTGGCCGGCGGCTCCACCTGATGGAAGCCGATCCGGATGGGGGTCCGCGGTCGTGCCAGTGCGGCCAGGACGGCTCCGAAGTTGTCGAGCCCGTCGAACCCGACGTGCCACCCCACCACAACCGTGGCCTGCACTCCCGCCGCGCCCTGCAGCATGGCGCGGGTTCCAGCCGGCCGCGGTGGCAGAAGGTGCCTGAGCCCAGCGAGGCGTTGCGCACGGTCGAGGTCACGCTCGCCGATGCGCGCCAGGGCCCGTCGACGCTTGGCGGCATTCGCCCGGGTGCCCTCGGGGAAGATGACGCACGCCGACGAGGTGTCCATCGTGGCGGCCAGCTCGGCGATCTGGGCCAGTCCCGGCCCGGAGTCCTCGGCCTGCCGGTCCAGGAAGCAGTTCGGCAGCCGGTTGCCCACGATGTCCAGACACGGGTCGGCCAGGAGTTCGCGCTTGAACACGACACGTGGCTGAAGGTGGTTCTGAGTCACGACCCACGCGGTGAGCAGCGAGTCGGCCAGACTGGCGTGACGCACCAGCAGCACGACCGGCGCCGGATGCAGGGCCTCGGCCCCCTCGACGTGGATGGTGACCCCGCAGGTGACCCGCAGCGACCCCATGAGCCGATCGGCCCACCAACGCTGGAGGCGGTAGTGGGCGGCGCGATCCCCGGCCCGGCCGGTCATCCACAGACCGAGCGCCGCCACCACACCGACGGACTCCAACCAGGCCCAGCACAGGCCGAGTGACGCCAAGCGCGCCAGGGGCAGCCGCACCCGACCCCGGACCAGGTCGACCAGCACGAGCAGCACCACCGCCGGCAGGTACAGCACCGTCCCCAGGACGACCGCGACGAGCAGCCCCGTGATGCTGACCGCCCGGCGGCGCAGCGTCCCGCCGCTGCTCATCGTCGGGGTGGGCGCAGCACCAGGACCGGCGTGCGAGCCACGTAGTCGCGGTACTCGGGATCGTCACCCCAGGTCGCCTGGCCGCGCGCCTCCAGCAGCGGGACACCGCTCACGCGGGTCAGCAGCAGCCCCACGAACAGCGGCGAGACCAGGGTGAGGTGCTGCCACCCGGACAGCGCCGGCAGGGCGACCAGCGCGACACCGACCCATAGCGTGATCTCCCCGAAGTAGTTGGGGTGCCGGGACCAGGCCCACAGGCCGGTCGTGATGAAACGCCCGCGGTTGGCCGGGTCCGCCCGGAAGGCGCGCTTCTGGTCGTCGGCGGCGACCTCGATGCCGAAGCCGACGAGCCAGACCATGACGCCGACCACTGCCGATCAGCCCGAACTGGACCACGGTAGCGCTGGTCATCGCGGCCAGTGCTGCGCCGGCGGTCAGCACCACCCAGAGCGCCTGCAGCGTCCAGGTCACGAGGAACCGGGCCGGGTCCTGCTTGATCCGGTCGAACCGCCGGTCGGTCCCCTCGCGGCGGATCCGCCGCACCAGGAAGCTGCCCAACCGCAGCGCCCAGACCGCAACCAGAACGCCGAGGACCACCGCCACCGACGAGCGCGACCCGGCGACCAGGGCGATCACGACCACCGACAGGTAGGTCAGCGCGCCAGTCAGGTCGAAGAAGCGCTCCGTTCGCCTCAACCACGCCGGAACGAACGCCACCCAGTTGATCAGGTAGGCCACCGCTACGCAGAGCGCGAACACCGGCCAACCGCCGACCCGCAAACCACCTGCGCTACCAGCGACCGCAGCCGCTGCGCCAACCAGCACGGCCACGACGATCGCCAGCACGGACCGGCCTGTGCCCGACTCACTGGACATGGAACTGCTCATGCCGCCCATGGAAGCACAGCCGGCCCGCCCCGATCAGCGCGCAAGGCCGCGTCAGACGGGGGTGGTGCGCTCCCGCACGTCGACGACGACCTCGTTGTGGCGCAGGAACGGTGGGATGAACGGGGCGTTGAACCGCGCGAGCCGGACGGCACCGACCGGCTGCCACGGGGCGTCAGCAAGGGCACTCAACAACTGCCGCCCGCGCTTGTCGAGATCGCCCGCGTTGCCCCAGCCTGAGAACTTCAGGGCAGCCGCCACCTGCTCCGGGACGACGCGCAGATGCACCCTCGGGTCGGTCGGTGGGGGAAGCGTGTCGAGATCGCGTCCCGCTGGCATCACGAACGCCACCGAGTGCCCGTCCTCGCCCTGGGTCTGCACCACGGGGGCGGTCATCGCGATCTGGCCCTGGATGTAGCCGAAGAGGGGGCGGAACCCGCGATTACCGGCATCATCGAAGTCGCCGTCGACCACCACCTCGGCGATCGTGTGCGCCGGGTAGCGGCGGATCTCGACCTCGCCCCACCGCCCGATCGCCTCGTAGGGCTGCTGCTGCGTCATGGCCCCAGTGTCCCCCCGATGCACGGACGCCGCACTCACCAG
>CAVPNX010000021.1:0-136371 GCA_963706885.1 uncultured Actinomycetes bacterium
TTTGAGTTAACCTATTCCAACCAAGGCTGAACGCGGAATATTATTCCACCCAAGAGTACCGCGACACCGACCTCTACCAAGCTTATGATCGCTGCTGCTTTTAACCCAAACTCGCTTCGGAGGACTGCAATCGTCGCTATGCATGGAACATACAACATCACAACAAACGCGAATGTAAACATCTGAGCTGGCGTTAGGAAGGATGCAAAGTTACTGGATCCCATCAAAGTTGCAAGTAGTGTAAGTGTCAGCTCATTTCGATATGCCGAAGATGAGTACTACTCCTGCAACCGAGGGGAGTCCAAGCCATCCTACTGTTATTGGTATAAGAATATTCTGAACTGAGGATAGTAAACCAATAGTTGACGCAAAAAAGATGACAAGATTTCCTATGACCATTACAGGAAGAGCCTCGACCAGGAATTCTCGTAGACGCACCCAAGTTCTCTGGTAAGTGACTTTCCAACTCGGTAATTTGTAGCTTGGCATCTCCATAATTAATCCAACAGGCTCCCCGGGAACTGCTTTGAAAGCGAAGCGCCCGAGAATGAAAATGAGAAGAAAGTCGAGAAAGTATAACGCGATTGCCCACTGGAAACCCATGTAGGTTGCAACGAGACCGAAGATAACGACACTCCGTGCAGCGCATGGAATTAGACTAGCAACAAAGGCACAAATTAGACGTTCACGTTCCGTCTCCATAATACTGCAACCGAGGCAAGCTGGAACATTGCAGCCAAAGCCAAGCATGAGGGGTATGAAACCTTTCCCATGGAGCCCGATTCGATGCATCGCAGAATCCATAAGAAAGGCAATTCTAGCTAGGTAGCCGGAATCCTCAAGGATACTTAGGACAAGAAAGAACGGTGCGATATACGGGATCGCTATTGTTACTCCTGCGATAAATCCCTCAGCTAAACCCACCCAGAGAGATATAAAAATCTGCGAATCGCCGAATAAATTATAGTAAATTGTCCTAACGCCTTCGAAAAACTCAGATAGAGCTTTAGATGCTGCATCTCCGAAGCTAAATACACCGTAAAATGTCGATAGAATAACTGTAAGCATTAATACATATCCAAGGATTGGGTGGCTAGTAGCCTCTTCAATTCTCTTCCAGTAGTTTTTGTTAGGTTCATAGTGTTTAGTGACCTCGGTCGCTATCTGTGCAGCTTTCGCGTACCGTTCAGAAGCAATGACGCTCGCGGCGTTGTGACCATGAATCTCTTCTATCTCTGTCTTCGATTTTTCTACTTTCTCCTTCAATGATGGATTGTGTTCGTAAATCTTTCCTTCTATGATTGAGTCGCCTTCGAGCAGTTTGATAGCTGCAAATCTGGCTAGATATGGATTTGATGATGATCCTATCTGTTCAGCGAGTTCACGAATTCTCTGTTCTATTTCAGCGCCGTATTCAAGTGGGTTTGGGGGGGGAGTCTGGTTTTCAACTAGTTCGATGCATTTGTCGATGAGTTCGTGGACTCCTTTGTTTAGCACTGCTGCTGTAGGGATTACAGGAGTACCTAGGAGGCTACTCAGTTTATTAGAGTCGATAATTATTCCTCTTTTCTCAGCGATGTCGATTTGATTTAGAGCAATGATGATCCTTGGCTCCATTTCAAAGAGTTGTATGGTGAAGAATAGGTTTCGTTCCAATGCTGTTGCATCTAAAATGTTGATTAAGATGTCGGGGTGATCATCTGAGATGTACTCGCGGCTTACAATCTCCTCTAAGCTGAATGTGCTCAAACTATAGATGCCTGGAAGATCGATTACATCGATTGTGTAGCCACCGTGGACGAAGGTTCCTTCCGCTTTCTTCACTGTCTTTCCTGGCCAATTTCCAACGTGTTGATGAAGTCCGGTGAGATTGTTAAAAATAACGCTCTTGCCGACATTAGCGTTTCCAGCAAGAGCAACCGTGAACTTTCTCCTGTTCTTGGTTATACTAGGGTCTTTTAGGTCTGAATCCATACCACTCAAAATAGCTCACTACGCGTAATGGCGGGGACCATGAGGGTGAATTTCACCGCTTTTTCTGCCTTCAAGTTCCACGAATACTTTTTCTGCGAGTCCCCGTCCAAGAGCTAGAGTTGTTCCCCTGACAGAGATCTCGATAGGCCCCTTGAAAGGCGCTGAATTAACGATGCTTATTACTGTTCCAGGGCAAAGACCCATATCTATGATCCTTTGTGTTGCAACCCCAGCTCCTCTAATGAAAGTGACTACCGCTTTCTCCCCTTTTTTAAGGTTGGAAAGTTGAGTTAATAGACGACTCTCCAACTGCTTACCCGCTGCAGCCTTACATTCCGAACAAGATTTGATTTCCAGTGTGCAGGGGGGATAGGACGATCATCATCAGGGCAAATCTTGGGCTTATTCAATGCTTTGCATAGAGCTGCTGTAGCTTCATCGCTGATGTTGTGTTCAAGACGACATGCTTCTAAATGGATCTTCTCTTTTTCAAGACCGAGAATATTGTGGAGAAAAACCTCTAGGAGGCGATGCTTTCGTACAATATTCTGAGCTCTTGCAATTCCAACCCCTGTTAATGTTACTCCTCTATAGGGTTCGTATGTTATCATACCTTCTTCTGCGAGGCGTTTAATCATCTGAGTGACGCTGGGTGGAGCTACATGTAAGCGCTCAGCTATCTCATTATTCTTTGCTAGTTCACCCTTCTCATTGAAGTGATAGATAGCTTCAAGGTATTCCTCTACGCTCTCACTCATTAGGATCAACAAAAGTTAGGCTAGCATAATATTTAAAGTATTCACTTCATTAAGCTGTAGGTGAATCGTGGTGTGTTCTTTGTTTGTCCTTCTAATCTCCTGTCAACGTATTGCCTGATTTCGCCTTCGGAGATTAGCTCGTCTAGAACTCCGATGAACGGGTTGATGTTCATGAAACCTTGTTTCCATATCGTATCCCACTCTTTTTTGTCGAGTCCGTAGACTCGTGACCAACTGTTCCAGAGGAGGCAATGGTAGAGATTTCTGAAGTCAACATCACCTTTCGAGACCACGTTTAGTATCTCTTCTTTTAGGAGTTTTTTGTTTAGTTTTATTTCTGGAGGTTTCCTCTTGGGGTCAAGAGTTGTTATCTCAGCGTTTCCTGGGGTTAGTTTTATTAGGCTATTCATTGGAGGTTCCCATATTTTCTTTAACTCTTCTTTTATGGGTGTGAGGCCAATGTGGCTGCTAACTAAGTGGCCGTCCAGCACATCGAGGCGACGTCCGCACCCCCCGGTGACGACCCGCGTCAGCCCTCGCCCTGAAGGATCCGTGGGGTCTCGGCGAGGTGGAAGCCCTCGAAGGCGGTGTTCGGGCCGCTGCCCACCATCGGCCACACCCGCTTGGCGTTCGGCGCCGCACCGTCCACCCGCAGGCAGGCGCCGGAACGAACGCGGCCGCGGGCGACAGCAGGAACACGATCGCGGCCGACACCTCGCTCTCGGTGCCGAACCGGTTCAGCGGAACGCTCTTGGGCAGGCCCAGGATCAGTGGCTTCATCTCCGGTGGGTAGTGGTCCATCCCGCTGGAGGCGATCCACCCCGGCGCCACCGCGTTGACCCGCACCGGCGCCCACTCCAGCGAGGCCGTCTCAGTGAAGTTGAGCATCCCCGCCCGGGCAGCACCGGAGTGCCCCATGCCCGGCATGCCGTTCCACATGTCGGCGATGATGTTGACGATCGCCCCACCGTGGCTGAGCATCCACTGCGTGTAGCACTCGCGCGCCACCAGGAACCCCCCAGTGAGGTTCGTGCGCACCACGGCGTCCCAGCCCTTGGCGCTGATCGCCGCCAGCGGCGCGGGGAACTGCCCGCCGGCGTTGTTGACCAGCCCGTCGATGCGCCCGTGCGCGGACAGGGCGTCGGCGACGGTGGCCTTCACCTGGGCCTCGTCGCGAATGTCGCACTCGTGGATGCTCACGGTGCCGCCGGATGCCTCGATCTCAGCCCGGACGGTCTCAGCTTGTCCCGAGCGCGCCCGACCAGCGCGACCGAGGCCCCCAACGCGGCCAGCTCGTGCGCGGTGCACCGGCCGATGCCGGAGCCGGCTCCGGTGACCAGCACGGCCTGGTCGGCGAAGAGCCCCTCGCGGAAGATCGATCCGTACCCCATGTGGTCCTCCTGCGCCAAGGTGCCCGTCAGCCGGATCGTAGCGCTGCGGGGACGAGGTCAGCCCGCACCGGGGGTGGCCCCCGCTCCGGCCAACCGGCTCTCCCCGGCCAGCCGTGCGGGGGAGGCGACCAGGGCCACGCGCAAGACCCGCAGGGAGGCATCAGCGGCCGCCACGTCCACACCGCCGAGGCGGGGCGAGGACCCCAGCATCTCCAGCGCCCACCGCGGCTGGGTCGCCCAGGCAGCCCGCGCCAGCACCCGGTACCCGGGCCGCAGGGCCAGGGGCAGCGGGGCGTTCGTCACGAAGTCGTGCGTCCGGTGCACCAGGTCGTCCACCCTCAGCTCGGGGAGGAACCCGGCGAAGCACTCGGCCAGCTCGGCCTGCGAGCGCGGGGGATCAAGGACGCCCATCCGCTCGCCGACCAGCGCCATGTCGGCCACGTAGGCATCGGCGTCGATCGCCCCCTCGCGTCCGAGGTGCAGATAGGCCGAGAGCATCGAGTCGACCAGGGCGATGTGGACCCACTCCAGCAGGCGCGGATCCTGGGCGGAGTACGCCCGACCGTCCGAGGCGGTCCCCTGGACGCGTCGGTGCATCACGCGCACGGCATCCACGGTCTGCTGGGCCAGCTCCGCGGAGCCGTACGTCGTCGCCGCGAGGTAGGCCCCGGTCCGCTGCAGCCGTCCGAACGGGTCCTCGCGGTAGGTGGAGTGCCGGTCCACCCCGGCCATGGCCAGCGGGTGCAGGGCCTGCAGGTACAGGCTGCGGATCCCGCCGACGAACGTGGCCACCGAGCCGTGCACCGTCCAGATCGCATCCCCGGGGGCGAACCAGCCCGCTGCCCCCGCCGGCCGACCGATCGCCCGCGCGATGTCGGATTGGCCGTCGGTCCGCCCGGACAGCACCTCGCGCACGGACGCGGCCAGCGGGGCCAGGAGGGTGCCGGGTGCCATGGGTCAAGGGTGCGGCAGGAGGCCGGCGGGCGCATCCGGGCGGGCGCGGCGCCAAGCCGGCTGACGTGCCACGATGGAGCCATGAGCCAGCCCGATGACATCGACAAGTTGCTCCGCGAGATCGACGCGATGAACGCCGGCTCCAGCCAGGGCCCGGCACTGCCCGCACCGGCTCAGAACAAGGCCATAGAGCCAGGCCGGATGGAGTCAGGAGGGGCTGCGGTCGGGTCGCCTGGGCCGGGGCGAGCGCGGTCGGTGGGTTGCTCGCCGGTGGCGTCGTCGGCACGGTCCTCACCTTCCTTCCCTACGTCAGCACGGCGTCGACGGCCGTGGGGGCCGCCCTGGGTGCGGCCCTTGCGGGGTTCGTCAGCGGCCCCCCCGCGTGGTTCGACAAGGACTGAAGGCCCAGGATCGCGTTGGGTTGGCTGGATCCAGCAGCTGATCCGGTCGGGTCTCGACGAACGCGATCCGCTCGAACCCGACGCGATCAGGTTGGCCGATCTCGGCGCGCTCATCCGCGGGGAAGATCCCGCCATGCAGGCAGCCACAGGTCCTCGACGCGCAGGCCCTCGGCAGCCCGGACCGCGCGGACCACGGCCGCCGCGGTGACCTCGGCGGCCATCACCGACAGCAGCAGGCCGAGGAACTCGGCGGGAATCGCGCCCTGCACCTGCGGGTACAGCGTCCCGTCGCGGCCGCAAAGATCGTGTCCCCGTCCATCGGGGTGTGCACGGGGCGGATCGTGCGTGCGAGCCCGTCGTGGGCAACCTGCGCCAGGCGCGTCGCCTCTGCCTTGGTCAACTGCGCGTCGGTGACGACCGCCCCGATCGTCGTGTTCGTCCCCGCCGCCGGGCCGGTCGCATGGGCGCCGCCCAGGAGGGTGGGGACGGTCCCGGCGAGGTCCAGCGAGTCGGCGGCCGTACGGGCCCCGGCCAGGGCCGCCCCGGTGCCGGGATCCACCACGTCTCCCACGGCGTTGACCACCACGATCGCAGCCATCGTGATCCCGTGAGCCTGCAGCGTGGCGATCCCGACCCCGCCGCGCATGGCCTGGCCCGGACCGAGCAGCTTGCCCACCGTCGCCCCCGCCCCGGCGCCCACGTTGCCCTCGGCGGCCTCGTCCACCGGGACCGCCGCCGCACAGGCGCGTGCGCCACTGGCGGCATCGGGTCGGATGGTGTGATCACCCACACCCAGGTCGAAGATCACGGCCGCGGGCACCAGCGGCACCCGTGCCGGCCCCACCTCGACCCCACGCCCCTGCCCCTCGAGCCAGCCCATCACGCCCGCCGCGGCGTCGAGTCCGAACGCGCTGCCGCCAGCCAGGGCGATGGCGTGCACGCCCTGCATCGTGTTGACGGGATCCAGCAGGTCGGTCTCCCGGGTGCCGGGGGCCGCGCCGCGCACGTCCACGCCGGCCGTCGCCCCGTCAGGAAGCAGCACGACGGTCACCCCGGTGGGCCGGCGGGTGTCGGTGTCGTGGCCGACCAGCACCCCGGGGAGCATCTGCATGACGTCATCCAACCCCGGCGGGACCACCCGTGTCGGGCCGGGCGGGCCGTGTGGTCCGGGTCGGTGGTGGTGTCGCCCTTCGAGCCCACACCGCTGGGTTGCCCTACGCTCGACATCCATGGGACCTGTGGAGACCACGCCGGCACCGCACGCCGTGCTCGTGGGCGTCGGACCCGGCCTCGGGGCCAGCCTGGCCCGCACGTACGCCGCGGCCGGGTACGACCTGACCCTCGTTGCCCGGACGGTCGCCAGCCTGGCGCCCATCGCTGCCGAGGTGCGCACCACCGGGCGCACCGTGCGCGAGGAGCTGCTCGACGTCAGCGACCTGGACGCCGTCGGCGACGCGGTCCGGCGGGCGAACGAGGTCGGGGCGATCTCGCTGCTGCACCACAACGCGTCGTTCAACCCCGGGGGCCTGCTCGGGGCCGAGCCGGCGACGCTGCAGTCCGGGGTGGAGATCAACGCCCTTGCCGCGGTCGTCGCGGTCCAGGCCGCACTTCCCGGCCTCGTGGCCACGGGTGGGCGGGTCGCCTGGACCGGCGGGGGAGTGGCCCTGAGCCCGAGCGGGGAGTACGGGGTCCTGGCCCTGGGCAAGGCCGCGATGCGGGCTGCGGGATTCGCGCTGGCCCAGGAGCTGGCTCCCCTGGGTGTGACGCTGAGGATGCTGACGATCAAGGGCTTCATCCGCCCGGGCGGCCGCTTCGACCCCGACCGCATCGCACAGGCCTTCTGGGACTTCGTCCAGGACCCCGGAGCCGACGTCGAGCGGCTGTACGACGGGAGGTCGTGATGGCACAGGCGCCCCTGCGTGAGGTTCCCGCGCACTTCCTGCGTGGGATGGCCATGGGCAGTGCGGACGTGGTCCCCGGGGTCTCCGGGGGCACCGTCGCACTCGTCCTGGCGATCTACCACCGCCTCGTCACGGCCATCCGCAACGGGTCCTCAGCGCTGGGCCACTTCCTCAAGCTCGACCTGCGCGGGGGCGTTGCGCTGCTGCGGCAGGTGGACTGGCTGTTCCTGATCCCGCTGCTGCTGGGCATCCTGACCGCCGTCCTGCTCCTGGCCGGCGCAATCGAGCACCAGCTCGAGGTGCACCCGGTCCAGATGTCGGGGCTGTTCCTCGGGCTGGTCGCCGGGTCCACCGTGGTGGCCACGGGCCTGCTCACCCGCCGGGACCGACGGGAGTGGGCGCTCATCCTCGGCGCCGGTGCCGCGTTCTTCATCGCCCTGGGGTTCACGTCGGGAACCGAGCGGGCGGCCACCGAGGACCTGCCCCTCGTGGCGTTCTTCGTGGCCGGGGCGATCGCCATCTGCGCGATGATCCTGCCCGGGATCAGCGGGTCGTTCCTGCTGGTCGTGATGGGGATGTACTCCGCGATCCTCGCCGCGGTGAACGAGCGCGACTGGCTGACGGTCGGGGTGTTCACCCTGGGCTGCATCGTCGGCCTGGCCCTGTTCAGCCAGCTGCTGCACTGGGCACTCAACGAGCACTACGACACCGTCATGGCGGTGATGATCGGCTTGATGCTCGGCTCGCTGCGGGTCCTGTGGCCCTGGCCGGACGGTGCTGCCAGCGTGGAGCTCGGGGCCCCGGACGAGGCAGTCGCCCAGACGGTGGGCCTCGCCGTGTTCGGACTCGTCCTGGTCCTGACCATCGACCGGATCGCCCACCGCCTCGAGCATCGCCGGACCAGCGACGAGATCGAGGAGCTCCAGGCCAGCTAGGCCTGCGGTACGTGGGCCGGTGGCCTGTCGGCGCAGCCCCGGGCGGAGTAGCGTGGAAGGCGGCGCGCGAGGACCCAGTGTCCGACACGCAGGTCGCGACCGGAGGAGGAACGATGAGCGGTACCCGCAGCAGGTTCGCGACAGCTTCCGCGGCGGTGGCACTGGCTGCCCTCGGGTTCGGACTCGGGGGATGCGGCGGGGATGGTGATGCGACCATCGTGACCGACGACGGAACCGTCAAGGTCGATGTGGACCCGACGGCGACGAGGGCACGATCAAGATCGAGTCCAGCGAGGGGTCGATGACGATCACCGGGGAGGGCGGTGGCGAGCTCCCCGAGGGCTGGCCGTCCGAGGTCACGGTGCCCGAGGGAGGGACGGTCACCTCAGCGGTCGCCGTGTCGGGTGAGGACAAGGGCTGGACCGCGTCGCTGACCTACCCCGACAAGTCCTCGCAGGAGGTGGCTGCAGAGGTCACGTCCAACCTGGAGTCCGCCGGCTTCACCCTCGAGGGGGAGTTCACCTCCGGCGAGGGCGCGATGGGCACCTACTCCGGCAACGGCTACGCGGTGACGGTCATGGTGGGCGAGGAGGACGGTGGGGCCACCCTCCTGATCACCATCGCCGCGCAGGACTGACCCCACGGGCGCAGGATGCGTCACGATGGTCCCATGCAGATGCATGTCTCCACGGGCCGCCTACCGGGCCTGCCCTCCTGCCGCTAGTCTCGGCGACAGCCGGGAGTGACTCGGCCGGAACTGGAGGAGTGCTCATGGGCCTGGGTGACCGTCGCGAGCAGCGCAGGGAGGACCGTCAGGAGTTCGGCCGTCGTGGTTCGGCCACCACGTACAAGATGCGCGAGAAGCTCGTCGAGCTTCGGTGATGACTTCTGGATCGAGGACGAGGGCGGCCAGCGCCGGTTCAAGGTCGACGGCAAGATGCTGCGGGTCCGCGACACCCTCATCTTCGAGGACCTCAACGGCACCGAGCTGGCCAAGATCCAGTCCAAGGCGGTGTCCATCCGCGACAAGATCAAGGTCGAGCGCAACGGCGCCCCCAGCGGGGTCCTGACCAAGGACCTGATCAACATCATGGGTGACGACTTCACGTTCAAGCTCGACGATGGCCGCGAGCTCACGCTGAAGGGCAACTTCCTGGACCACGAGTACTCGTTCTTCGAGGGCCGCAACAAGGTGGCCGAGGTGTCGAAGAAGTGGTTCCGGGTCCGCGACACCTACGGCGTGCAGATCGAGCCGGGCTTCGACGACATCCTGATCCTCGCCGCCACGGTGGCGATGGACCAGTCCAGCCACGACATCGGCTGAGGCCGACGGCTGAGGCGACGGCTGAGGCAACCGACGCCTGGCCTGGCCGCCGTCGGGATCGCGACGTTCATCCCACGTTCACCCACTCGGGCGGAGCAGGATGGGGTGGACGCTCGCCGAGCGATCGTCATGGCGGGAGGTGCGGCCTTGGCTGACGTGCATGCCGATGCAGTCGGGAGCGCGCAGAGCCCGACCCCGGCTCTCCGCGAGCGGCTCACGGGTGTCGTGCCGATCCTGTCGTGGTTCCCGCACTACAACCGCGGCTGGTGGTCCAAGGACGCGCTGGCAGGCCTGACCCTGTGGGGCCTGCTGGTGCCCCAGAGCATGGCGTACGCCGGCATCGCCGACCTCCCCGCACAGGCGGGGATGTACACGCTGGTCGTCTCGCTGCTGATCTACGCACTGCTGGGCACCTCGAGGCACCTGTCGGTGGGTCCCACCTCAGCCGCCTCCGCCCTGCTCGCCTCCGCGGTCGCGGCCGCCGTGATCACCAGCGCGGCCGCGGGAACGACGGACGACCAGGACTACCAGGCCCACGCCGCTGCGTTCGTGCTGGTCACGGGGCTGGTGTTCCTCGTGGCCGGCGTGCTGAAGCTGGGCTTCATCACGCAGTTCCTCTCCAAGCCCGTCATGGACGGCTTCGTGATGGGGTTGGCGGTCTTCGTCGCGGTCGGCCAGCTGAACAAGCTCTTCGGCGTCCCCAAGCCGGAGGGCAACACGGTGCAGAAGTTCTTCGGGATCATCCGGGAACTGCCCGAGGCCAACTGGGCCGCCTTCGCCATCGGGTTCGGCGCGCTGCTGCTCCTGGTGGGCCTGCCCAAGCTGAACCCGAGGCTCCCGGCCGGGCTCATCGCGCTGTTCGTGGCCATCGTCATCAGCGACTGGCTGGACCTGGCGGGCACCTACGACGTCGCGGTGATCGGGACGCTGCCCTCGGGGCTGCCGTCCCTGGACTTCACGGCGATCCCGCTGATGACCTACGTGTCCATGGTCCTGCCCGCCATCGGGGTGTTCCTCGTGGCGTTCAGCGAGGCGCTCGGTGCCGCCCGGGAGTTCGCCGACCGGCACGGCTACGAGGTGGACGCCGACCAGGAGCTCAACGCCCACGGCGCCACGAACATCCTGAGCTCGCTGTTCGGCGGGATGATCGCCTCCGGTGGCATGTCGGGAACCGCGGTCAAGGAGGGCGCCGGCGCGCAGACCCAGGTGTCGAACCTGGTCGCGTGGGTGGCCACGGTCATCACGCTGCTGTTCCTCACGCCACTGTTCGCGACCCTGCCCGAGTCGGTCCTGGCGGCGCTGATCATCCACGCCGTCTGGCACATCATCGCCTCCCGCAAGCTGCGCAAGCTGCGCCACGACTCCAAGGTCGAGTTCTGGTTCGGCCTGCTGGCCCTGCTCGGCGTGCTGTTCATCGGAGTCCTCGAGGGCATGATCATCGGCCTGGTCTCCTCGCTGGTGTTCCTCGTCTACCGCTCGAGCCGGCCGTACGTGGCCTCGGTCGGGCGGGTTCCCGGCTCCCCGGGCGCCTACTCGGACCTGAAGCGGCACCCGGAGAACATCCCCGTGCCGGGAGTGCTGATCCTGCGCCTGCACTCGGCGTTCTACTACGCCAACGCCCTGACCGTCCGCGACCGGATCCGGATGCTGGTCGCGCGTGCGGACCCCACGCCCATCGCGGTGATCCTCGACATCGGCTCGCAGGACACCCTCGACCTGACCTCGGCCGACGTCCTCAAGGCGCTGGGCGCCGAGCTGCGTGCTGCGGGCATCCAGGCCTACCTGGCCGACGTGCACACCCCGGCCATGTCCTTCAGCCGGAGGGTCGGGGTCCTCGACGTGATCGGTGAGGACCACGTGTTCCCCACGATCGAGCTGGCCGTCCAGCACATCGAGGCGACGTCCGCGCCTCCCGGTGACGACCCGCGTCAGCCCTCGCCCTGAAGGATCCGTGGGGTCTCGGCGAGGTGGAAGCCCTCGAAGGCAGCGTTCGGGCCGCTGCCCACCATCGGCCACACCCGCTTGGCGTTCGGCGCCGCACCGTCCACCCGCAGGCAGGCGCCGGAGACGAACGCGGCCGCGGGCGAGAGCAGGAACACGATCGCGGCCGACACCTCGCTCTCGGTCCCGAACCGGTTCAGCGGAACGCTCTTGGGCAGGCCGAGGATCAGTGGCTTCATCTCCGGGGGATAGTGGTCCATCCCGCTGGAGGCGATCCACCCCGGCGCCACCGCGTTGACCCGCACCGGCGCCCACTCCAGCGAGGCCGTCTCAGTGAAGTTGAGCATCCCCGCCCGGGCGGCACCGGAGTGGCCCATGCCCGGCATGCCGTTCCACATGTCGGCGATGATGTTGACGATCGCCCCACCGTGGCTGAGCATCCACTGCGTGTAGCACTCGCGCGCCACCAGGAACCCCCCGGTGAGGTTCGTGCGCACCACGGCGTCCCAGCCCTTGGCGCTGATCGCCGCCAGCGGCGCGGGGAACTGCCCGCCGGCGTTGTTGACCAGCCCGTCGATGCGCCCGTGCGCGGCCAGGGCGTCGGTGACGGTGGCCTTCACCTGGGCCTCGTCGCGGATGTCGCACTCGTGGATGCTCACGGTGCCGCCGGATGCCTCGATCTCAGCACGGACGGTCTCGAGCTTGTCCCGAGCGCGCCCGACCAGCGCGACCGAGGCCCCCAACGCGGCCAGCTCGTGCGCGGTGCACCGACCGATGCCGGAGCCGGCTCCGGTGACCAGCACGGCCTGGTCGGCGAAGAGCCCCTCGCGGAAGATCGATCCGTACCCCATGTGGTCCTCCTGCGCCAAGGTGCCCGTCAGCCGGATCGTAGCGCTGCGGGGACGAGGTCAGTCCGTGCCGGGGGTGGCCCCCGCTCCGGCCAACCGGCTCTCCCCGGCCAGCCGTGCGGGGGAGGCGACCAGGGCCACCCGCAGGACCCGCAGGGAGGCATCAGCGGCCGCCACGTCCACAGCGCCGAGGCGGGGTGAGGACCCCAGCATCTCCAGCGCCCACCGCGGCTGGGTCGCCCAGGCAGCGCGGGCCAGCACCCGGTACCCGGGCCGCAGGGCCAGGGGCAGCGGGGCGTTCGTCACGAAGTCGTGCGTCCGGTGCACCAGGTCGTCCACCCTCAGCTCGGGGAGGAACCCGGCGAAGCACTCGGCGAGCTCGGCCTGCGAGCGCGGGGGATCAAGGACGCCCATCCGCTCGCCGACCAGCGCCATGTCGGCCACGTAGGCATCGGCGTCGATCGGCCCCCTCGCGTCCGAGGTGCAGGTAGGCCGAGAGCATCGAGTCGACCAGGGCGATGTGGACCCACTCCAGCAGGCGCGGATCCTGGGCGGAGTACGCCCGACCGTCCGAGGCGGTCCCCTGGACGCGTCGGTGCATCACGCGCACGGCATCCACGGTCTGCTGGGCCAGCTCCGCGGAGCCGTACGTCGTCGCCGCGAGGTAGGCGCCGGTCCGCTGCAGCCGTCCGAACGGGTCCTCGCGGTAGGTGGAGTGCCGGTCCACGCCGGCCATGGCCAGCGGGTGCAGCGCCTGCAGGTACAGGCTGCGGATCCCGCCGACGAACGTGGCCACCGAGCCGTGCACCGTCCAGATCGCATCCCCGGGGGCGAACCAGCCCGCTGCCCCCGCGGGCCGACCGATCGCCCGCGCGATGTCGGACTGGCCGTCGGTCCGCCCGGACAGCACCTCGCGCACGGACGCGGCCAGCGGGGCCAGGAGGGTGCCGGTTGCCATGGGTCAAGGGTGCGGCAGGAGGCCGGCGGGCGCATCCGGGCGGGCGCAGCGCCAGGCCGGCTGACGTGCCACGATGGAGCCATGAGCCAGCCCGATGACATCGACAAGTTGCTCCGCGAGATCGACGCGATGAACGCCGGCTCCAGCCAGGGCGCGGCACTGCCCGCACCGGCTCAGAACAAGGCCATAGAGCCAGCCGCGAAGTCAGGCACCGGCTCCGGTCGGGTCGCCTGGACCGGGGCGAGCGCGGTCGGTGGGTTGCTCGCCGGTGGCGTCGTCGGCACGGTCCTCACCTTCCTTCCCTACGTCAGCACGGCGTCGACGGCCGTGGGGGCAGCCCTGGGTGCGGCCCTTGCGGGGTTCGTCAGCGGCCCCCCCGCGTGGTTCGACAAGGACTGAAGGCCCAGGATCGCGTTGGGTTTGCTGGATCCAGCAGCTGATCCGGTCGGGTCTCGACGAACGCGATCCGCTCGAACCCGACGCGATCAGGTTGGCCGATCCTCGGCCGTCGGTCATCCGAGGGGCAGGTCCTGCCATGCAGGCAGCCACAGGTCCTCGAGGCGCAGGCCCTCGGCAGCCCGGACCGCGCGGACCACGGCCGCCGCGGTGACCTCGGCGGCCATCACCGACAGCAGCAGGCCGAGGAACTCGGCGGGCATCGCGCCCTGCACCTGCGGGTACAGCGTCCCGTCGCCGCCGCAAAGATCGTGTCCCCGTCCATCGGGGTGTGCACGGGGCGGATCGTGCGTGCGAGCCCGTCGTGGGCCACCTGCGCCAGGCGCGTCGCCTCTGCCTTGGTCAACTGCGCGTCGGTGACGACCGCCCCGATCGTCGTGTTCGTCCCCGCCGCCGGGCCGGTGGCCTGGGCGCCGCCCAGGAGGGTGGGGACGGTCCCGGCCAGGTCCAGTGAGTCGGCGGCCGTGCGGGCCCCGGCCAGGGTCGCCCCGGTGCCGGGATCCACCACGTCTCCCACGGCGTTGACCACGACCACGGCCGCCATCGTGATCCCGTGGGCCTGCAGCACGGCGATCCCGACCCCGCCGCGCATGGCCTGGCCCGGACCGAGCAGCTTGCCCACGGTCGCCCCGGCCCCGGCGCCCACGTTGCCCTCGGCGGCCTCGTCCACCGGGACCGCCGCCGCACAGGCGCGTGCGCCACTGGCGGCATCGGGTCGGATGGTGTGATCACCCACACCCAGGTCGAAGATCACGGCCGCGGGCACCAGCGGCACCCGTGCCGGCCCCACCTCGACCCCACGCCCCTGCCCCTCGAGCCAGCCCATCACGCCCGCCGCAGCGTCGAGCCCGAACGCGCTGCCGCCAGCCAGGGCGATGGCGTGCACGCCCTGCATCGTGTTGACGGGATCCAGCAGGTCGGTCTCCCGGGTGCCGGGGGCCGCGCCGCGCACGTCCACGCCGGCCGTCGCCCCGTCAGGAAGCAGCACGACGGTCACCCCTGTGGGCCGACGGGTGTCGGTGTCGTGGCCGACCAGCACCCCGGGGAGCATCTGCATGAGTTCATCCAACCCCGCCGGGACCACCCGTGTCGGGCCGGGCGGGCCGTGTGGTCCGGGTCGGTGGTGGTGTCGCCCTTCGAGCCCACACCGCTGGGTTGCCCTACGCTCGACATCCATGGGACCTGTGGAGACCACGCCGGCACCGCACGCTGTGCTCGTGGGCGTCGGACCCGGCCTCGGTGCCAGCCTGGCGCGCACGTACGCCGCGGCCGGGTACGACCTGACCCTCGTTGCCCGGACGTCGTCGAGCCTGGCGCCCATCGCTGCCGAGGTGCGCGCCACCGGGCGCACCGTGCGCGAGGAGCTGCTCGACGTCAGCGACCTGGACGCCGTCGGCGACGCGGTCCGCCGGGCGAACGAGGTCGGGGCGATCTCGCTGCTGCACCACAACGCGTCGTTCAACCCCGGGGGCCTGCTCGCGGCGGATCCGGCGACGCTGCAGTCCGGGGTGGAGATCAACGCCCTTGCCGCGGTCGTCGCGGTCCAGGCCGCACTTCCCGGGCTCGTGGCCACGGGTGGGCGGGTCGCCTGGACCGGCGGGGGAGTGGCCCTGAGCCCGAGCGGGGAGTACGGGGTCCTGGCCCTGGGCAAGGCCGCGATGCGGGCTGCGGGATTCGCGCTGGCCCAGGAGCTGGCTCCCCTGGGCGTGACGCTGAGGATGCTGACGATCAAGGGCTTCATCCGACCGGGCGGCCGCTTCGACCCCGACCGCATCGCACAGGCCTTCTGGGACTTCGCCCAGGAACCCGGAGCCGACGTCGAGCGGCTCTACGACGGGAGGTCGTGATGGCACAGGCGCCCCTGCGTGAGGTTCCCGCGCACTTCCTGCGCGGGATGGCCATGGGCAGTGCGGACGTGGTCCCCGGGGTCTCCGGGGGCACCGTCGCACTCGTCCTGGCGATCTACCACCGCCTCGTCACGGCCATCCGCAACGGGTCCTCAGCGCTGGGCCACTTCCTCAAGCTCGACCTGCGCGGGGGCGTTGCGCTGCTGCGGCAGGTGGACTGGCTGTTCCTGATCCCGCTGCTGCTGGGCATCCTGACCGCCGTCCTGCTCCTGGCCGGCGCAATCGAGCACCAGCTCGAGGTGCACCCGGTCCAGATGTCGGGGCTGTTCCTCGGGCTGGTCGCCGGGTCCACCGTGGTGGCCACGGGCCTGCTCACCCGCCGGGACCGGCGGGAGTGGGCGCTCATCCTCGGCGCCGGTGCCGCGTTCTTCATCGCCCTGGGGTTCACGTCGGGAACCGAGCGGGCGGCCTCCGAGGACCTGCCGCTCGTGGCGTTCTTCGTGGCCGGGGCGATCGCCATCTGCGCGATGATCCTGCCCGGGATCAGCGGGTCGTTCCTGCTGGTCGTGATGGGGATGTACTCCGCGATCCTCGCCGCGGTGAACGAGCGCGACTGGCTGACGGTCGGGGTGTTCACCCTGGGCTGCATCGTCGGCCTGGCCCTGTTCAGCCAGCTGCTGCACTGGGCACTCAACGAGCACTACGACACCGTCATGGCGGTGATGATCGGCCTGATGCTCGGCTCGCTGCGGGTCCTGTGGCCCTGGCCGGACGGTGCTGCCAGCGTGGAGCTCGGGGCCCCGGACGAGGCAGTCGCCGAGACGGTGGGCCTCGCCGTGTTCGGCCTCGTCCTGGTCCTGACCATCGACCGGATCGCCCACCGCCTCGAGCATCGCCGGAGCAGCGACGAGATCGAGGAGCTCCAGGCCAGCTAGGCCTGCGGTACGTGGGCCGGTGGCCTGTCGGCGCAGCCCCGGGCGGAGTAGCGTGGAAGGCGGCGCACGAGGACCCAGGGTCCGACACGCAGGTCGCGACCGGAGGAGGAACGATGAGCGGTACCCGCAGCAGGTTCGCGACAGCTTCCGCGGCGGTGGCACTGGCTGCCCTCGGGTTCGGACTCGGGGGATGCGGCGGGGATGGTGATGCGACCATCGTGACCGACGACGGAACCGTCAAGGTCGATGTGGACCCCGACGGCGACGAGGGCACGATCAAGATCGAGTCCAGCGAGGGGTCGATGACGATCACCGGGGAGGGCGGTGGCGAGCTCCCCGAGGGCTGGCCGTCCGAGGTCACGGTGCCCGAGGGAGGGACGGTCACCTCAGCGGTCGCCGTGTCGGGTGAGGACAAGGGCTGGACCGCGTCGCTGACCTACCCCGACAAGTCCTCGCAGGAGGTGGCTGCAGAGGTCACGTCCAACCTGGAGTCCGCCGGCTTCACCCTCGAGGGGGAGTTCACCTCCGGCGAGGGCGCGATGGGCACCTACTCCGGCAACGGCTACGCGGTGACGGTCATGGTGGGCGAGGAGGACGGTGGGGCCACCCTCCTGATCACCATCGCCGCGCAGGACTGACCCCACGGGCGCAGGATGCGTCACGATGGTCACATGCAGATGCATGTCTCCACGGGCCGCCTGCCAACGCCGGAGGAGGTGCGCCGGCTCCTCGACGACGCCCACGCGCAGGCCGCCGGGGTCACCGAGGGTGCAGTCTCCGATGTGTACCCGGCGTTGGCCCGCGTCTCCCCGGACCTGTTCGGCGTCTGCATCGTGGGGGTGACCGGCGCCTCCTATGCGGTGGGGGACGCGGACCATCCCTTCTCGCTGATGAGCGTGGCCAAGCCCTTCGTCCTTGCCCTGATGATCGATCGCTTCGGGTTCGCGGCAGTCCGCGAGCTCGTGGGCATGAACGCGACGGGGATGGCCTTCAACTCCATAGCGGCGGTGGATGTCAGCCCGGACGGGCGCACCAACCCCATGGTGAACTCAGGCGCGATCGCGACCGCGAGCATGGCCCCGGGCGGCTCGGTCGAGGAGCGCTGGCGGTTCGTGCACGAGGGCGTGAGCGCGTTCGCCGGGCATCGGCTCGACCTCGACGAGGAGGTCCACGACTCGGCGGCGGCCACGAACCTGCGCAACCGTGCGATCGCCGAGGCCCTGCATGCCCGCGGCCGGATCGTGGGGGAGCCCAGGGACGCCGTGGAGATCTACACCCGTCAGTCGTCGCTGTCGGTGACGGCACGGGACCTGGCCGTCATGGGGGCGACCCTGGCCGACGGCGGGGTCAACCCGGTGACCGGCCAGCGGGTTGCCGGTGCGGACACCTGCCGCCTCGTGCTCGCCGCGATGGCCACCGCGGGGCTGTACGAGACCTCGGGCGACTGGCTGTGCGAGGTCGGGCTGCCCGGGAAGAGCGGCATCGGCGGTGGGATCGTGACGGTCTCGCCGGGCAAGGGTGGCCTGGGCACCTTCGCACCACCCCTGGACGCAGCCGGCAACAGCGTGAAGGGCCAGCTGGTCGCCCAGGTGCTCTCCCGGACCCTCGGGCTGGACCTGCTGGCCTCCGAGCCCGTCAGCTGAGGCAACGCGGAACGGCTCACGGTAGGGTCGCCGATCATGCCCGACCGGATCCGCTCGGAGGACCACATGCACGCACTGGCCAACTCGCTGGGTAAGGCGGAGCGGGATCTCCTCCGCGAGACCGAGGACGACCGCCTCGCCGCGCTGGACGAGGACGCCCTCGTCGACCTGCACAAGCGGATCCGGCGTGCCCGCACCAAGTACGTGGGGATCTACCGCCGGGCCGGAAGCGCCAAGGTCTCGAAGAAGGGTGGCCGCGGCCTGGCCAAGGAGAAGAACAGCCGCAACGCCGCCCGGGCCGAGGTGTTCGAGGACGCCCTGGCACGGGTCAGCGCCGCCCTCGCGGCTGCGGCCGCAGCCGAGGCCCAGGCCCTGAAGGACGCCCGGCTGGCGGCTGCCAGCAGCCCGGGCACATGGCCGGGATCGGAGCAGGCCCCGGCTGCCGGAGCCGACGAGGGCGCCGAGGCCAAGGTCAGCGACCGGAAGCCCACCGGCCCGGGCCGCAAGAAGCGCGACGCCTCCAGCAAGGCCCAGGGCAAGCGGCGGCAGGCCAAGCGCGACTCGCGCTGACCGTTCCTGGCGCGGCAGCCCGGACCCTTGCCCCGGTGTCGGCGGGCCGCGGCGGCGGCAGATGAACGATGGATGAACGGGACATGTCCGGCACCTGATCGCCGGATGACGTGTCGGCAGACATCCGGGTCGCACCGGCGCTAGCCTTCAAGGGTCATGGCTCCCCGTGTGCAGAAGCCCGCGCACCTCGGCGAGCGGCCCCGTGAGTGGCTGCCCGTGCGTCGGTGGCTGCCCACCTACCAGCGCCGGTGGCTCAAGGGCGACCTGATCGCCGGGTCGGTGGTGGCGGCCCTGGCCATCCCGCAGTCACTGGGTTATGCGAGCATCGCCGGGCTGCCGGTGCAGGTGGGCCTGTACTCGCTGCCGACCGTCCTGATCGTGTACGCCCTGCTGGGCAGCTCGCGCCTGCTCATCGTCGGCCCCGTCTCCACCGTCGCCCTGCTCACCGGCACGCTCGTCGCCGGGTTCAATCCGCAGAGCCAGGAGGAGGCCGTCGCCCTGGCCGCGGGCATGGCGATCAGCGCGGGCCTTCTGCTCATGCTGGCCAGTGCCCTGCACATCGGATGGGTCGCGGAGTTCCTCTCCAAGCCCATCGTGACCGGATTCGTGCTCGGGCTCACGATCCTGGTGATCATCGGCGAGCTGCCCAACATCCTGGGTATCGCGGTCCCTCCCGGGGATGTGGCCTCGCGGATCCGGGACCTGGTCACTGGCTTGGACGACATCCACGCGGAGACCGTCGTTGTCGGGGTGGTCAGCCTGGCGCTCATGTTCGGCGGCACGAAGCTGGCGCCGAAGGTGCCGTGGGCGCTGGTCACGCTGACGGTCGGCCTGGTCGCCTCCAACGTGCTGGACCTGGCAGCCGCCGGCGTGCGGGTCGTCGGCGACGTGCCGCAGGGCCTGCCCACACCGTCGCTGCCGGGGATCGAGGTGTCCGACTGGGGGCAGATCGTCGTCGCCGGGGCGGCCGTGGCGTTCGTGGGGCTCGCGGAGGGCCTGAGCGCTGCCCGGCTCTACGCCACCGAGGACGCCCGGGTCGACGCCAGCCAGGAGCTCCTGGCGGTCGGGGTCGGCAACGTGAGCTCCGGGATCTTCGGTGGCTTCGGGGTGGCCGGGAGCCTGTCCAAGACCGCCACCGTCGACCGCGCGGGAGGGCGCTCACAGGTCGCCGGGCTCACCACGGCCTTCCTGGCCCTGGCCACGATCCTGTTCCTTGCCCCGGCGCTGTCCGAGCTGCCGAAGGCCACCCTCTCGGCGATCGTGATCCACGCGGTGTGGGGGCTGCTGGACTTCAAGTCGATGCGCCGGTACTCCTACCTGCGTCGCAACGACATCGTGGCCGCGTGCGTCGCGGCGATCGGGGTCCTGGCCTTCGGCCCGTTGGAGGGCCTCCTGCTGGCAATCGCCCTGTCGGTGTTCGGGCTGGTGTACCGGTCCAGTCGGGTGGATGTCGAGGTCCTGGGTCGGATCCCCGGCGAGAAGGCCGGGTGGGGTGGCATGCGCAACCATCCCGAGCGCCACCCGGTGAAGGGCATCCTCGTCCTTCGGGTCGACGTCCCGCTGTTCTGGGTCAACGCTGCCTCGATCAAGGATGCGGTCCTGACCCGCGTCGACGGCGCCCGGGAGTTCGTGGACGACGAGATCGTGGCTGTCGTCCTGGACATCGAGGGCACCAACCAGCTCGACGCCACCACCGTGGACATGCTCGACTCGCTCCTGGCGGCCCTGCGGGTGCGGTGCGTGGACCTGTACCTCGTGCGCGTCATGTACCCGGTCCGGGTCCTCCTGCGCCGGGCCGGCTTCGTGGCCAAGATCGGCGAGGACCACATGTGGCACACGATCAGCCAGGGGGTGCGCGAGGCCCGGATCCACTACGGGCTCAAGGAGGGCGTCGTCGACGCCTCCGGCGGCTACGACAGCGCCGCTGAGGAGCACGAGCCGCGGATCGAGCCCCACTACTTCGCCGGGTACCGGCAGCGCGCCGAGGTGGCCGTGCGGCGACGTTGATGGGGGCGAGGGCGACGGCTGATGCCGACGAGGGTGTGACCGCTGAGATGGAGGGGTCCTACTCGGGTGCTGACCTCGACCCGGGTGACGCCCCGAGCTCGCTCGAGGTGCTGGCAGCGGCGCGCGGGTTGGACAGCGACGGGAGCGGTGGGCAGGAGGAGTCGCTGGTCGCCCCCGGCGACGGCGGGCACGACAAGGAAGGAGGGCGAGGAACGGCAAGGGCCACAGGTCCTGAGCACCCGATCGCACCGATTGGGTCGTGTGCCCGGGTCGTGCTTCGATGGAGCCCCGTGTGTGGGTCGGTGGATGCCCACGCCCACCCCCTCTCCCCAGGAGTGTCGCCCGTGCTGCCCGCCGTGTCCGCCTGCCCCGCCGCGATCGACGTCCCGGCCCGCTACGTCCGGCCGCTGGCAGGTCGCGAGATCCGCGGGTTGGCGTGGGCCGGTGGGGACCTGCTCGTCCTCGACGCGCGCACCGGGCGCCTGTCCCTGGTCGACCCGGACACGGACTCGACCCGCGTGGTCAACGACGGGATGGCCGAGGTGTTCATCGGGGCGGGCGGGCTGGCCCTGGCCGGGGGCCTCGTGTGGTTCACCACGGATCGGGGCCTGCACCGCGCCGCGTGGGCCGCGCCGACCGCGGACGCGCACAGCCCCCGCATCGGCGACCCGGTGCTCGTCCTCAGCCTCCCGGGCGCCACGTCCGTCGCGGTCCGGGGCAGCCGGGTGTTCCTCGTGCGTGGGCGCCTCCTGGAGGTCAGGGACATCGCAGCCCCCGACGACGTGATCGCCAGCGTCGACCTCCACGGGATCGGCGCGAAGGGGATCGCCGCGACGGCCGATGCCCTGTGGCTGTGCGACGACCTCGAGCAGACCGTGTACTGCCTGGACCCCGACACCCTGGCCACGCGGTTCATGGTCGTCACTCCACTGGAGCGCCCCACCGCCATCACCGCGCGCCCCGGCGGCGAGGGCCCCGACACCCTGCACGTGGCCTACTACGAGAACGAGCCGTACCTCAAGGACAACCCGTGGATCGACCCGTCCTGGGAGGTGCGCTACCGCGACCGGGCCCTGATCCACCAGCTGCGCGTGCACCACGACCCCGCGGCCCGGCGGGCATGGTCCACCGGCCATCGGATCCAGATGCACTACTACGTCGACCTCGAGCCGGAGGCCGATGTGGAGGCGTTGCGCGACGTGCAGTGGCGGATGAGCCTGCCCATCGACAGCCCACGGCAGCGCATGGTGTCGGTGGAGCCGATCGGCCTGCCGTTCGAGCTCGACGAGGAGGAGGGCCAGCCCGTCGCCGTGTTCACGATCCCACACGTCGACCGCGGGACTCGGCTGATCCTGGGCTGGCAGGCCACCCTGGAGGTGTTCGGGATCAAGCACCTGCTGACCGCGCAGGACCTCGCCGATGCCCCGGCGCTGAGCCCCGAGATGGCCGCGCGCTACCTGGTCGACGACGAGGACCTCGACCTGGACTCCCCGGAGATCGCCGAGGCGACGGCCGTCGCGCTCGGCGACGAGACCAACCTCCTGGAGCGGGCCCGCCGCCTGCGCAGCTACGTGTACGACCGCCTGGAGTACGAGATGGGCAACGCCGACTCCCCGATCGGGGTCCTGGCCCGCGGGACCGGCTCCTGCGGCGAGCACGTCGGCACGATCATGGCGCTGTACCGCAAGGCCGGGCTGGCCTGCCGCGTGGCCGGGCGCTACAAGAGCCCGTACCACCCGTGGAGTGGGGCGCCGCTGTATCCCGACTTCAACCACGTCTGGGTGGACCTGTACCTGCCCGGGTACGGCTGGGTGCCGGTCGAGAGCAACCCGGACGGCGACGTCGTGGACGTGGGGCCCTACCCCGACAGGTTCTTCCTGGGGCTGCCCTGGCGCCACGTCGAGGTCGGCAAGGACATCTCCTTCGAGAAGGTCACCCACGACGCCGGAGGTCGACGTCGGCGGATCGGGGCGCGCCGGCTGAGCGAGAACCACATCCGGTTCGACATCCTGGCCGAGATCGCCCCGGTCGGTCAGGCGGGGCGCATCGGGTAGACGGTCACGTCGAGCGTTGCCGGCGCGCCGGTCGCGTCGAAGCACACCAGGTCGTCTCCCGCTGTCGGGTAGATCCGGGCGCTCATCGCCAGCCTGCCGCCGTCGACGAAGACCTCGATCGAGGAGTGGTCGAGCAGGATCCGTGCATCCACGCGGGTGCCCGGGCGGAACGAGCCGGAGTGCACCCCGCCCTCGCCGGTGCCCAGCCGGGTGCGATCCAGCGTCGCGGTCCCGGCGTTCGGGTCGAACGTGAGGACCACCGGCCGCCCGGCCTCGCCCTCGCGCAGGCGGACGCTGACGGTGCCGCCGGCCTCGCAGGTCGCCGACAGCTCGATGTCCAGGGCAGTGCCGGAGGCGCCGGCGATGGCGAGGGACGTGTCGGCCTCCACCCGCTGCTCGGACACCACGATCGGATCCCCGCGCAGCACCCCGAGCTCGGCGACCGGCCACTGGACCAGCGCGTCGCCGTCGAGGCTCAGCACCCGGGGCACGGTCAGGCAGTGCACCCACCCGTTGGCCACGGTCGGGTGCTTCTCGGCGCAGCGTCGGCTGGCCGTCGTGGTCGGGCATGCCCATCCAGCCGACCAGGATCGTCCGGCCCGATGGCGTCAGCGAGCGTCTGCGGGGCGTAGAAGTCCGGACCGGCGTCGAGGCGTCGGTAGTCCCCGTCACGGGTGAAGGCAGGACCGCTCACGTCCAGCGTTCCCACGGCGTAGACCGAGACGTCCTCCCAGCGCCCGGCGCCCGCGGCCTCCCCGTGGTCGAGCTGCGGGGAGACCACCAGGACATCGCGGCCGTCGAGGTGCACCAGGTCGGGGCACTCCCACATGTAGCCGTATGGGTCGTCGGCCCCGCCGCCGATCTGCCCGAGGTACTGCCATTCGACGAGGTCGTCGGAGCGCAGCAGCAGCGCCGTGCCGTGCAGGTCCTCGGTCTGCGCCCCGAGCACCATCCAGTACCGGCCGTCCCGGGACCAGACCTTCGGGTCGCGCACGTGCGCGGTGCAGCCCGGGATCGCCCCGACGAGGGGGTTCGAGTGGTGCTTGATGACCCGGCCTGCCGGGTCCACCGTGGCCAGGAGCTGGAACGGCGTGCGACCGCCGTCGGGGGTGCGCACGTTGCCCGTGTAGAGGAACCGCACCGCACCCTCGTGCACGATCCCGCTGCCCGAGTAGCAGCCGTGGCTCTCGTAGTCATGGCTCGGCGCGAGGGCGATGGGCTGCTCGGTCCAGTGCACGAGGTCTGTGCTCGTCAGGTGCGCCCAGAACTTCAGCGCGTGCTTGGGGGCGAAGGGGTGCCACTGGTAGCACAGGTGGTAGGTGCCGCGGTGCTGGACCAGGCCGTTGGGGTCGTTGAGCAGCCCGACCGGCGGCTGGATGTGGAAAGACTGGCGCCAGGGGTCGGCGTCACCGCGCAGCGGCGCGGCGACGGCGCCGCTGCGCTGAGGCGCAGGGCAGAGTCGCACGCCTCGGGCTCGGTGACGGGTCAGGGGTGCCCGGCGGGGAGACCTCCACGGCTCTAGGGCAGCGTCGGCTGGCCGTCGTGGTCGGGCATGCCCATCCAGCCGACCATGATCGTGCGGCCGGAGGCGTCGGTGAGCGTCTGCGGGGCGTAGAAGTCCGGACCGGCATCCACCCGCCGGTAGTCGCCCTGGCGGTGGAAGGCTGGCGTGCGGACGTCGAGCGTCCCCACCGCGTACACCGAGATGTCCTCCCAGCGCCCAGTGCCCGCGGCCTCACCGTGGTCGAGCTGCGGGGAGATCACCAGGACGTCGCGCCCGTCCAGGTGCAGCACGTCGGGGCACTCCCACATGTAGCCGTACGGGTCGTCGGCTCCGCCGGCGACCTGCCCGAGGTACTGCCATTCGACGAGGTCGTCGGAGCGCAGCAGCAGCGCCGTGCCGTGCAGGTCCTCGGTCTGCGCGCCGAGCACCATCCACTGGTGGCCGTCCCGGGACCAGACCTTCGGGTCGCGCACGTGCGCGGTGCAGCCCGGGATCGCCCCGACGAGAGGATTCGAGTGGTGCTTGATGACCCGGCCCGCCGGGTCCACCGTGGCCAGCAGCTGGAAGGGCGTGCGACCACCGTCAGGGGTGCGCACGTTCCCGGTGTAGAGGAACCGCACCGCACCCTCGTGCACGATCCCGCTGCCCGAGTAGCAGCCGTGGCTCTCGTAGTCATGGCTCGGTGCCAGCGCGATCGGCTGCTCGGTCCAATGCACGAGGTTCGTGCTGGTCAGGTGCGCCCAGAACTTCAGGGCGTGCTTGGGCGCGAAGGGATGCCACTGGTAGCACAGGTGGTAGGTGTCGCGATGCTGGACCAGCCCATTGGGGTCGTTGAGCAGCCCGACCGGCGGTTGGATGTGGAAGGTCTGGCGCCACGGGTCCGCATCGAGAGAGGCGGGCCGCTCCTCGACGGCACGGTGGGCAAACGCGCGAAGCTCTCCGTCCAGGGCGAAGGCGTCGATGGTGACGGGGGCGCCCACCGTCTCGGCTCCCGAGCCCGGCCATGGGGCGCTTGGGGGAGGATCTGGGTCTGTGGTCATGTCGCGGACTCCAGCGCCAGCTGGCCGAGCGCGATGCACCCCGAGACGCCGGCCCTGTTCCCGAGCCCGGGCGGGACGATGAACTCGTCGATCCGCTCGAGGATCTCAGGTGCGTGGATGTAGCCGTTGAGCAGGGACTGCGTCTCGGTGCGGATCCTCGGGAACAGGTGCAGCTGCTCCATGACCCCACCGCCGAGCACGATGCGCTCCGGGGACAGCGTGCAGACGAGGTTGGCGCACGCCAGAGCGAGGTAGTGCGCCTCGAGGTCCCAGGCAGGATGGTCCGCTCCGAGCTCGGCGGCGGAGACCTTCCAGCGAGCGCCGATGGCCGGTCCGGCGGCCAGTCCCTCCAGGCAGTCGCCGTGGTAGGGGCAGACGCCGGGGAACGGATCGACTCCCGGGTCACGAGGCATCGCGACGTGACCGGCTTCGGGGTGGATCAGCCCATGCAGGATGCGCCCGTTGACGATGATGCCGGCACCGATGCCGGTGCCGATCGTCAGGTAGACGAAGGTGTCGACATCCTGGGCCGCTCCCCACAGGTGCTCGCCGAGGGCAGCGCCGTTGACATCGGTGTCGAAGCCGATCGGGACCCCGAGCCCCGCACTGAGCAGCCCCACGACATCGGTGTCCGACCACCCGGGCTTCGGGGTGGTGGTCACCCATCCGTAGGTGGGGGAGTCCGGTCGCGGGTCGCACGGCCCGAACGTCCCGTACCCGATGGCCGCGACCGTCTCGCCGTGCTCGGCCTGCCAGGTCGTGAAGTAGTCGATGACCTGCGGCAGGCACTCGTCTGGCGAGGTTGTGGGGAAACGGACCTCGTCGCGAAGGTCGTCGGGTCCCGTGCCCACCGCGCAGACCATCTTCGTCCCGCCGGCCTCGACGGCTCCGATCAGTGGCTTCATGTGTGGGGTCCCTTCGGTGTCGTGTTGCTGTACCCATCCAACTCGGGTGTGGGTCGCGAGGCCCGCCCACGGGGGCACCGGCCCAGATCAACCGTGCCCCCATGGGAAGGGTGGTGCACCCCCGACTCGGCAAGGGCCGGGGGTGCACCGGTCGGGGCCCTCAGGCCAGGTAGTCGAGCTCCTTGGCCTTGGGCAGTGCCACGGCCTCGATCTCCTCCTCGGTCATCTCCTGCTCGGCCTCCTTGGCGAAGCCGCGGGCCTTGGTGATCGCGAACGTCGCGGCCATCGCGACGCTGATCGAGATGGCCATCCCGACGAAGTACATCGGGATCTTCTCCGGTGTGACCAGGGCGGTGCCTGGTACGCCCGTGGCACCGATGCTGGTCATCGTGACGTCCTGCCACACCACGAAGGCACCCGCGCACCCACCGCCGAGCAACGCGCCCAGGAAGGGTGTCAGCAACCTCAGGTTCACGCCGAAGATGGCAGGTTCGGTGATGCCGAGGAAGGCCGACACAGCCGACGGGATCGCGATGTCCTTGATCTTCGTCGCACGGTGACGGATGAGGAAGTAGGCCGCAAGGGCGGCACCACCCTGGGCCACGTTGGACATCGACCAGATCGGCAGCAGCGGGTTGGCGCCCGTATCGGTCAGCAGGCCCAGCTCGACCGCGTGGAACGAGTGGTGCACGCCGGTGATCACCAGCAGCGAGTAGGTGGCTCCCATGATGAACCCAGCCACGGGTCCGCCGAATTCCAGGAGGTTGATGAAGAACTCCGAGATCAGCTCGCCAACCCACCGCATGACCGGGCCGATGACCAGGATGGTGGCGAAGCCGGTGGCGATGACGGCGAACAGCGGCGTGAACAGCATGTCCAGCACCGTCGGCATCCGCTTGTGCAGCCACTTCTCCACGATCGCCAGGAAGTACACCGCGAACAGGACCGGGAGCACCGTGCCCTGATAGCCGATCTGCGCGACCTCCCAGCCGAACAGCGACCACGTCGGGATGGTGCCTTCAAGGGCAGCCTGGCCCTGGGCCCACGCGTTAACCAAGTCCGGGTGGACCATGATCATGCCGATGACCGCGCCGAGGTACTGGTTGGCGCCGAACACCTTGGCAGCGCTGAACGCGATCAGGACCGGCAGGAACACGAACGCGGCGTTGGCGAACAGGTTGATCATCGCAGCGAGGTCGGCGATCGCCGGCCACTGCCCGATCATGTTCTCGTCATCGCCGAGCCACGGCCAGAGCCCGGGCTGGGCCAGCAGGTTGAACAGGCCCATCATCAGGCCCGACGCCACCAGAGCCGGGATCAGAGGGACGAAGATGTCCGACAGCGTCTTGACGAAGCGCTGAGCCGGGTTCATGTGCGCGGCGGCGGCCTTCTTGACCTCCTCCATGCTGGCTTCCTGGATGTTGGTCATCTTCGCAAGCTCGTCGTGGACCTTGTTCACGGTCCCGGGGCCGAGGATGATCTGGTACTGCCCGCCGGCTGTGAACGACCCAGCCACGGCCTCGATCTTCTCCACAGCTTTCTTGTCCGCCTTGGTCTCGTCGACGAGCACGAGCCGCAGGCGTGTTGCGCAATGGGCGTAGCTCGCGATGTTCCCGGGCCCGCCCACGTCGGTCAGGATCTGTTCTGCGATCCCCTTGTAGTCCATCCCTGCACCTCTCCTGGGGTGTGGAGCCGCCCGCATCCTTCTGCGATCTCACCGGCAGGTCGCCGGATCTCGTTGTGCGGCTCGTCCTCAGTATGGTACGCGCGCTGGGCGAATGCAAGCGCTTACAACAGGTATGTGCAAGAGTGTGATTGAGAACACACTGTTGCGCGCGGGTCAGGACGACGACACCATGGGTCCTTCACGCCATTGACCTCATAACGCTTACATGATAGCGTTTACAGCGTGACGAGTAGTAGTGCATTCACTGGGGTGTCGTATGTCAACTGACGGCCAGGTGAACCGCACGCGGCCGGGTGCAGGCGCGAATATCGAGGCAGTGGCGCGGCTGGCCGGTGTGTCCACGGCGACGGTGTCCCGGGCGCTGCGCGGCCTGCCCAACGTGTCGGCGCAGACCAGGTCCCGGGTGCTCAAGGCTGCCAGCGACCTGGACTACGTCAGCTCCCCGAGTGCCTCACGGCTGGCCAGCGGGCAGACCCACTCGATCGGGGTGGTCGCCCCCTACCTTGGTCGCTGGTTCTTCGGCCAGGTGCTGTCCGGGGCCGAGGAGGTGCTCCGCGCGGCAGGGTACGACGTGCTGCTGTACGCGCTGCCCGACGAGGTGTCGCGGGCGGGCTTCTTCACGCGCATGCCGCTTCGCCGCAGGGTCGACGGGGTCCTGGTCCTGACTCTGCCCATGGAGGTCCCGGAGATCGAGCAGCTGCGAGCCCTCGGGGTACCCATCGCATCGGTGGGTGTCCCTGGGACGGGGGTCTCCTGCGTCTCCATCGATGATGCTGCCGCGGCGCGGGTCGCGGTCAACCACCTGGTCAATCTCGGCCATGAGGCGATCGCCCTGATCGGTGGCGGTCCGAGCGAACCCCTGCACTTCACGGTGCCCAACGACCGACTCGCCGGGTACCGGGGGGCCATGGCCGACGCGGGCCTCCCGGTACCGGACGGGTACGAGGTTGACGGGGCCTTCACCTTCACCGGCGGGGAGGCGGCCATGGCCAGTCTGCTCTCCCTGCCGAATCCGCCCACTGCTGTCTTCGCGGAGTCCGACGAGATGGCCTTGGGCGCCATGCGTGCGATTCGCCACTCCGGCCTGAGGTGCCCCGATGACATCAGCATCGTCGGGTTCGACGACCACGAGCTTGCCGAGATGGTGGACCTCACCACGATCGCCCAGCCGGTCCACGAGCAGGGCCGGCTCGCCGCACAGCTGCTCCTGGACGCGATTGCCGGGGCCGAGGCCATGGATAGGCAGCTACCGATCCGGATCGTCCCCCGGTCAAGCACCTGCCCGCCCGGGGGTGGTCGCCGCCACCGGGTCCCTGGGACGGGCGCGCGCTCAGAGCCGGCGGGACCCCAGCGACCTCAGTGACCGCAGACAGTCGGGAGGTCGCGCCCGATCGAGGACGCGGAAGCATTCAGCGGATCGGACGCGCGCGCTGGCAGGCCTTGCGACCCCGCGCTACCGTGGCCGGGTGATCGCGGGTCGGAGCCTGGGATGAGCCGGCGATACGTCCTGTTCGCTGCCGCGTACAGGTCCGGTCCGCTGGCCCTCGACGGGTTGCGGGTGCTCAGCTCGGCGAGCCGGGATGAGGTCGCCGGATCCGGGCTGCTCCACCGGTCCGAGGACGGCCGGACGACGTTGGAGAGCGCCGGTGGTTCCTCCCTCGTGCGCGCTGCGGCCCTCGGGCTCGTCGTGGGCCTGGCCGCGGGGCTGGGCACCCGACTCATGTGGATCACGGGCCTGATCGGGGCGGTCATCGGTGCGGTGGTCGGCTACCACGACCGGACGACTGAGGCGCGCGAGCTCGGCAGCCTCGTCGGCGAGCTGGTGCCATCAGGCGGCTGCGCCGTCGTTGCCGTCGCCGAGCAGGGCCTGGCCGGGCGCCTGTCGCAGCAGTTCGACCTCGCCCATGCCACCTGCATGATCCCGATCTCGGGCCGACGGATGTCCGAGCTCGCGCGGCGGATGGCCACGGGGAACCCTGACGTCCTGAAGGCCCTCGACGATCACTGACCTCCAGGTGCAGCGACCGCTGCCTCGGCGGTGTGTGCGATGATCCAGCCTGGCCCGTGGGGAGGTGCGGAGCGGATGTCGTCACCTGAGGAGCCGAACCCGCGACGGGTGAGGTGGTCGTGGCAGGCCCTCGGGGGTCTGGTCCTGATCGCCGCATACCTGCTGCTGCTCAACGCGGTGTACCGCTCCGGCAACGAGATCCTCGCGCTCGCGCTGCTGGCCGTTGGGCTCGTGGCTCCCGGGGCCTGGCAGGTGCGCCGCAGCCGTTCCCGGGACTGACGGTCACCGGTCACCTCATCCTGTGGCATCAGCGGCTGACCCAGATCGACACCCCCCGACCCGGGCAGCGGAACTCGGCCGACCCTGCGGAGTCGGTCGTGATCGCGTTCGGGATGGCCCCGGTGGCGTCGGTGAAGGTCACGTGGGGCCGGCCGGTGGCGAACTCCTGCACCCCGTCCCCTCCGTTGCTCATCAGGACCACCACCGTGAGGTCATCCCCGCGGCGCACCCACCCGATCACGTTCGAGTGGTCGAACGCGTCGGCCTGCTCCGCGTCGCCGAGGTCGCGCCGCAACCCCAGGCAGACGTCGAGGAACGCCCGGTGCGAGGCCATCTCGACGTCGACGGGTTCCTCGCCCCAGCGCTGCTCGGTGTACGCAGCGCCGTCGTAGTCGGCCTGGAACACGCACGGGAAGCCCTCGCGGCGCAGCAGGATCAGCGCGTAGGCCAGCGGCTTGAACCAGTCAGCGACCGGCGACTCCAGCGCCTGCATCGGCTGCGAGTCGTGGTTGTCCACGAAGGTCACGGCCATGTCGTGGCGAGCAGCCACCAGCGTCCCGTCGAAGATCGTGCGCAGGTCGAACCCGTCGCCCTCGATGCCGGCGCGGTGGAATGCGAAGTGCAGCGGCACGTCGAACAGCATCATCCGGTCGCCGACCGCCGCCAGGAACCACTCGAGCGCTGCGAGGTCGGCACTCCAGTACTCGGCGACCACCGGGATCTCCCGGCCGGAGTGCGCGCGCAGGGCGTCGAGGTAGATCGGCAGCACCCACGCGGGGATGTGCTTGACCGCGTCGAGTCGCAGGCCGTCGACGCCGGTGGTGTCCAGGTACCAGGCAGCCCAGTCGATGGTCATCTCCTGGACCTCGGGGTTGGACTGGTCGACGTCGCAGCCCATCAGGTAGGCGTAGTTGCCGAACTCGTCGGCGACGTGATCGTCGAACGTCTTGCCCTCGAACAGGTAGATCGTGTCCCACTCGTCGGGGTGGCGCTCATCGAAGTCCACGGCGTCGAAGTGCCGGTGGTCGAGGGTGCGCTCGTCGTACGCCCCGCCGCGGCCGGCGAAATCGAAACGCGTCCACACCTCCACCTCGCGGGTCGGCCCGGACGGCCGGCTGCGGTCGTGCGTGGAGTGCGGGGTCGCCCGGATCACCTCAGCGCCGTCGGCGCCGAGCCGGTGGTTCCAGACGATGTCGGCGTAGACCGCGATGCCTGTCGCCTGCAGCGCGTGGATCGCCGCGAGGTACTCGGCCCTCGTGCCGTACTTGGTCGGGATGGTGCCCTTCTGGTCGAACTCGCCGAGGTCGTACATGTCGTAGACGCCGTAGCCCACGTCATAGCCGCCGACGTGGCCCTTGTAGGCCGGCGGCAGCCACAGGGCGGTGAAGCCCGCCCCGGCCAGCTCGTCGGCCCGTGCTGCGACCTCGCGCCACAGGGTCCCGCCCGGGGGCAGGTACCAGTGGAAGGCCTGCAGCATCACCCCGGTCATGGCGTTCGCATCCGGTCAGCTACGGGCGGGCTGGGGCGAGGCTTCTGGACGCATGCCGGGTACCCGTGCTGGCGCGGCGGTTGCGGTAGGCGCCCACGGCGAGGACCGCCACTGCCGACCCCACGCACGCCACGGCCACGAACGAGCCGACTGAGGCCACCGACAGGCAGGACCCGACCGACCCGACGCTGAGCACCGAGCCCACCGACCCGACACTCAACGCGGAGCCGACCGACCCGACGCTGAGCACCGAGCCCACCGACCCGACGCTGAGCACCGAGCCGCGGCTGCGGATGGACAGGACCGACTGCCTCGACTCGGCGCCCCATCTCGCAGTCACGGTCGCGGTTGCCATGCCTGATGGTCGCACTGACGGCGGCGGAAGTCGCGGCCTGGCGGCTACCCTGACCGGATGAGGTGGCTGGTGCGCGGCGAGGAGCAGGTGCCGACCGGCCGGGAGTGGTTGACCGGGGCCGAGGCCGCGCGCGCGGGGTCGATGCGCTTCACGAAGCGCCGCAACGAGTACCTGGTGCGCCGGTACGCCGGCAAGTGCGCGGTGGCCGCAGCGGTCGGGATGCCCGAGGACCCGCCCAGCCTGGGGCGCATCGGGGTCCTGAACCGCAGGACGGGGGCGCCCTATCGTGGAGGTCGACGGGCAGCCGCTGGGGCTGGACATCTCGCTGACCGACCGCGCCGGCTGGGCGGTCTGCCTGGTCGGGCCGGACCTCGGAGCGGTCGGCGTCGACCTGGAGATCGTCGAGCCGCGCAGTGCGGGCTTCGTGCGCGACTTCCTGACGCCCCCGGAGCAGGCCGTCGTCGCGGGCGCCCCCGGCGCCGACGGGCACGACGCGGCGGCGAACCTGATCTGGTCGGCCAAGGAGAGCGCGCTGAAGGTGCTGCGCACCGGCCTGCGCGCGGACACCCGGACCGTCGAGGTGAACCTCGAGGACCCGGCGGGGATCACGAACGGGGCCGACCGATCGGATGGGTGGCAGCGCCTCACCGTCTCCTCGGGGGACACCCGGTTCCCGGGTTGGTGGCGCCGGGACGGGGTGTTCCTGCTCACCATGGTCGCCGCGACCGGCCTGGCCGAGCCGCCGCAGGTGCTGCCCGGCTCAGCCGACCTGACCCAGGCCGAGCCGATCCACTCCTGGGTGACCCACCCGCTGGTGGAGTAGCACGCGGCAGTCCTACCCGCCGGACTCCTCCTTGGCGATGCCGCGCTCGAGGGCGTCGATGACGTAGGGGCGCAGGTCGGCCGGGGAGATGATCCGGTCCACCGACCCCATCGCCAGGGCCCGGTCGATCGTGTGCACCGCGTCGAACTCGCCCGCAGCCTCGCCGAGCTTCTCCGAGCGCACCTGCTCGGTGATCTCGGCCAGCCGCGCCCGCCGCTCGGTCGCCTCAGCGCCGGTGGTCCCGACCAGCAGCTTCTTGGCCGCGACCACGCGGGGATCAGCGTCCACCCGCCCGCGGACCTCACGGGCGAACACGGTTGCCGCTGCCGGCGCGCCGCCGATCACCGAGGCGTACGAGCCTTCGACGGCGACGACCTCCATCTGCGGGTTCAGCGCCTTGGAGAACACCACGAACGCGCCACCGTGGTACCGCGAGATGACGACGAAGACGATCGGGCCCTTGAAGTTGGTGACCGCGCGGCCGATCTCCGCGCCGTACTCCAGCTGCCAGTGCCGCATCGACTCCGGGGACCCGTCGAACCCGGACAGGTTGGCCAGCACGACCAGCGGCCGGTTGCCGCTGGCGGAGGTCACCGCACGGGCGGTCTTGCGCGAGGCCTGCGGGAACAGGGTGCCCGACGTCCACGACGGCGGGCCGTCGGCCGGCACGAACCCGCGCCGGGCGATCGGCCGGGACTCCAGGCCCAACATGCAGACGCTGATCCCCCCGACCCGCGCATCCCACACCACCGAGTTCTCGCCCCCGCGCCAGCGCTCCCAGCGCTCCAACGGCTCGCAGTCCTGGTCGGTCACCGACCTCATCACCGACCGAACGTCGAAGGGCTTCTTGCGCTCGGGATTCATCTCGGCCGAGAACACGTCGCCCACGACGGTGAAGTCGCAGTCCGGGACGGCCGCGTGCGGGAACGGCCGCACGTCGCGGTTGTCGGGGTCGGTCGTCGCGATCCGGCGCGGGAACCGCTCGCCGGGCTTCACGTAGGTGTACTCGTAGTGGTGCAGCAGCAGCTCGCAGGCGTCGGCCAGCGACGGCGCCCAGTACTGCGCCTGGCCGTTGGGGCCCATCACCCGCTCGTAGCCACCGATCCCGAAGTTGTCGTCGGCCGACACCCCACCGGAGAAGTCCAGGGCCTGCTTGCCGGTGAGGACCATCGAGCTGCCCGGGGTCATGATCAGGATGCCGCGGGTGTGCATCAGCATCGTGGCCTCGGCGTTCCAGTACGGCTGGCCGCCGACGTTGATGCCGGTGACGACGATGTTGATCTCACCGCCGCCCTGGGTGAACTCGATGATCCTGCGCAACGTCAGCGCGATCCAGTCCATGTTCTCGGTGCCGGACTCCATCGAGATCAGCGCACCGGAGGAGACGGCGAACCACTCCACGGGCACGCCCATGTCGGCGGCCAGGGCCAGGGCGGCGTTCACGATCCGGCACTCGGGCTCGGCGAGGTTGCCAAGTCCCCGGGTCGGGTCGGACAGCATGATCACCCGGGTCATGCCCTCGGGGTAGGCCTCCGTGTAGGTCGTGAGCAACCCGACCACGAGGTTCGAGCTGTTCAGGCCCGGCTCCCGCATGACCGGAACGAGGACCTCGCCGGTCTCGTCGAGGTCGTGCTCGACGAAGTGCGCGGGGAGGAACTTGCCGACCGTGCCGGGCTGCGGGGCGAACATCCGCAGGATCTCGAACGGGTAGGGCACGCCGAACCGTTGCGCGGTGAGCACCTTCTGGCGGTAGCGCGTGAGCGGACGCACGATGTCGTCGCGGACGGGCTCCTCGGTGACGGTGACGGCCCGGTTGAGGATGCCGTCCACGTTGAGCACGGTCGGCCGCAGCGTCCCGTCGGGCTCGGGGATCGCGGTGCGCAGGACCACGAGCTCCAGTCCGGCGCCCCCGGCCAGCGGGATCATCATCTCGGCCAGGTCCGACCAGTGCTCCTGGGGCACCGTCCACGGGGGGCGTACGAACAGGGTGATCCGGTTGGCCTGCGGGCGTCCGCGCTCCGGGAAGGTGGCCCGGGCGCGGCGCATGGCGATGATTGCCTGCAGGCCCATGCGCCACAGCGTGGGGTAGCTCGGGGCGCCTCCGCGGGAGTCGGGCACGACGGTCATGTCGCGCACCTCGGCCAGCGCGAACAGCCGATGGTCCTTGGGGTTGTCGCGGGCCACGCCGTGGAACAGGTACACGTCCTCCATGGAGGGAAGGCGCGTCAGGTCGAAGTTCTCCAGGCGCCACAGCTCGAGGCGCTTGGCCAGCATCGGGTGCAGGTTGCGGTAGAACCGGTCCTCGGCCAGCGCGCCGTCCTCGCCGGTGCGGAACGTGAAGTACTGGGTCTGGTTCTCCGGATCGATGTCGGGGGCCGTGCTCGACACGGTCACATCCAGGCGCCAGAGCGGCCTGCCGAGGTCCCAGGCCCCGACCTTCTCGGCGACGAGCGCAGACAGGTCGTCGCCGTTGGGCTGGCTCTCGGATCGCCACATCATGACGTCGACGACCGGGTTGCGGCTCGGGTCCACGTCGGCCAGGTGGCGGGCCACGGCTGCGCCCGACCGCGGTGATGTCCGTGAACGGGGTGAACGCCAGGACCACGTGGATCGAGCGACCCTCGAAGTCGTAGTCGGCGTGGCAGAGCATGATCCCCTCGACCTCGACGACCTTCAGGTCGCGGATCGGCCGGATGCGGTACCAGCGCCGCGCGCGGATCTCGAGGAGGGCTGACTGCAGGTCCTTGTCGGTGCTGGCCATCCGCCGGCGCAGGAGCAGCTTGCGCATCGGCTGCGGGGCCTCCACCAGGGCTGCGATCCGCTCGGCGCGCTCGGGACGGTTGGGGTCCTCGGCCAGGGCGTCGAGGTGGGCCTCCATGCGCGCCTGGGTCTGGGCCCGGCCGGCCTCCACGACGGGTTCGTCGATGAACCGGAAGCGGGCATCGCGGGAGAGGTCGGCCACCGACTCCAGGTTCCCCTGGGTGGAGGCGGTCAGGCGGTCGTAGCGGGTCCGGGCGGAGTCGTCGACGAACGGCAGGATGCGGTCGCGGTAGCGCAGCCGCCGCTCCAGGATCCCGGTCACCACGCGGGCCAGCTGCGGGCGTCGCGCCTGCGCGCCGAACAGCAGGACGACGGCCTGCTCCAGCTCGGGGTTGCGGTGCAGGTCGGTGACGCCGTAGCGGGCAAGGACCTTCGCCAGACGGCGACGCATCTGCGTGGGCAGGCCCACGCGGTCGGGGTCCAGCCACTGGATGTAGCCCAGCAGGTACTCCCGGGCGGTGGTCACCCGCAGGTCGGACTGGGCGCCACCCTCGCGCTCGGACTGCCAGAGCAGGCCGAGGTCGGTGAAGAGGTCGAGGAAGCCATCCTCGGCGGCCAGCAGCTTGGTGTCCCCGGCGCTGGCGCGGTTGGCGAACGAGCGCTGCTCGGCCAGCAGCGCGGACAGCGCGGACGGGTCGAGCTCGTAGCCCAACAGGTAGCCGCGCAGGGCGGCGTACACCCGCTCGAAGGGCGCCCGGCCGGTGGTGTCGGCCAGCGCCATGCCGGCGAAGCTCACGCGCGAGCCCGTGGCCGGCGTGACGGGTGCCGCGGAGTCCTCGCGGGTCGCCGGACGGACCAGGACCAGCGGGACGCCGGAGTCCACCTGCTCGTTGGGGAGCACCTCGACCGAGGTGATCGTCCCGGCGAAGGGGGCACGCAGCGTGGACTCCATCTTCATCGCCTCGGCCACGATCAGGGGGTCACCCTCGGCGACCTCCTGGCCGGGGGCCACGGCGATGGAGACGATGAGCGCCGGCCACTGGGCGCGCACGGCGATGCCCTCGTCCCGGTCGACTCGGTGGGCGATGCCATCGATCTCCAGGAGGCACCCCGTCCCGTGCGAGGCGATGACGACGTGGCGGTCGCGGCCCGCTGCGGTCACGGTCCACTCGAAGTCGTTGGCGCGGTCGATCGCGACCTCAGCCACGGCGTCCCCGGAGTCGATCCGGTAGGTGTGCGGCCCGGTCTGGAACACCCGCACCGTGTACTGGTGGCCGTCGTAGCTCAGGTTCGTGATGACCCCGGCGGCGTCCACCGGCTCCGGGCGACCCCGCGCTGCCCGGGCGTGGAAGGCCGCGCGTTGGGTCTCGCGCTGGGAGTCACTGGCCCGGACAGCCGAGATCAGGACGGCCAGCGGGTCGGGCGCGGACGCCCGGGCGTGGGTGTCGTCGAGGTCAGCGGCGACAGCGGCGAGCAGGGCGCTGCGGTTGCTCGCCGAGTTCGCCACGACCAGGGCGCAGTCGTTCAGCGCATGGCGCAGCCGGGTCAGGGCGGTGCGGCGGTCGCGACCGTGGGCGATGACACTCAGGGCGACGCCCGAGCCCACGGGGCTTCCCACCGGGGCGTGCTCGATCACGCGGATCCCCGGCCCCTGGGGGGAGCGCAGGTGCAGGACGAGGGCGCCCTCAGGGGCGTCGGCGGCGGACAGCCGCGCCTCGATGGCGTGCCCCGAGGCAGCGGGCAGCTCGCCGCCGCCCACGTCCGCGAGGTCGACGCCCAGCAGCTCCTCTGCCAGCGCCCACCCGCCCAGGGGTGCGGTGTCCGGTGCCTGGACCGGTGTGACCACCGGTGCCTCGTCCGGTGTGACGTCCAGCATGACGTCGTGGCGCCCACGTCCACGCTCGGCAGCGACCTGCGCAGCGACGGCGGATGCCGCCCCTGCGGATGCCGGGTCGAGCGCCGGTGCCTCCACCAGTGATCCGGGCGTGAGCCCGGCACCGGTGAGCTCGCGGCATGCCGGCAGCACGGATGCGCCCCCCGTTGTGTCGACCAGTACCGGTACTTCGACCTTCACGACTGCCGCCTGTCCTGCCTCGGGTGCCCGCTTGCTCCGACGTGGTGCGCCCATGGGTCAGTCCGCCATCACGGCCCGGATGGGTGCCTGCACATCATCGGCCAACGGCTGGGGCAGTGTCACGGTGCGGTAGCCCTCGAGCCGGACGAGAACGGATCCCGCGGCGTCGGTGACGACGCAGTCGAACCCATCCGGGCCCTGCTGCGCGGTGACCACCACGGGCCCTGGCGCAGCCTCGCCGGCCGAGCCCAGCACGACCGCGCGGGTGACGTGGGTGGGCAGGGCCATCCGGCCGTCCCGACCGACCTCCCAGAGACCGGCGGCCTGGAAGCACAGCTCGATCAGGCGGGGGGCCGCCTGGGTGGGCTGGTCGTTCGGCGTGTGGTTGGCCGGCAGGTCGACGGCGAACTGCGCTGCCGAACGGTCGCCATCGCGCCATGCGGCGTCGATCACCTGGTAGGCCGGGCCATGGAAGTACATCGCGTAGATGTCATCCGCGGTGACCTCGGCACCCTGGCGCACGGGAGCGTCCTCGTTCTGGCCGTCGGGGGCGGTGCGCGACAGCCGGACCAGGCCGGTGAAGTGCGTCGTCCGGGTGGGGGAGTCCGATCCGGGGAGCTGGCGCTCGGCCTCGATCCGGCACTCGGCCAGCAGGTCCGCGCCATCGGGACGCACCAGGGCGGTGATCTCGATCGTGCGCGGCTCGTCGCGGTAGAACTTCAGCGGCGCGAGGAAGTCGACGTCCTCCACTGCTGCCAGCGACCACTGCGGTGCCAGCAGCCGGGCCACCTCCACCATGCCCTCGATGCCCATGACTCCGGGCAGCAGGGCTGTGACGCGGTCACCGCGGTGGTCGTCGAGGAACGGCTGGGCCTTCGGGTCCAGCGTGGTGTGCACGGTGATCCCGTAGTTGACGCTGTCGCGCACGACCTCGCCGACCATCGGCCCGGCCGCGGCGCACGCCTCGGCGAAGGACTCGGGGTCCACCCCACCGGCCGGGTCGAACTCGGCGGCCATCATGCCCAGCGTCCCGGCCACCACGACCTCACCCGCGGGCACGCCGCTGGTGAGCTCACGACGGATCCACGCGATGCCCGCCTGCGGCGGCAGCATCTGGACGCCGGCGGCTTCCATGATCTTCGGGATCGACCCACGGGTGGCCATCCCGATGCCGCCCCACGCGGTCCAGTCCAGCGCGATCGCGTGGGTGTCCGGGCGGGTGCGGCGCATGTTGCTGGCGATCTTGCACAGCAGGTCGTTGGCCGCCGCGTAGTCGGTCTGCCCGGCGTTGCCGAACCGTCCGGCCACGGAGCTGAACGCGACGGTGGCACCGATCGGCATGTCGCCGGCAGCGCTCATCAGGTTGAACCAGCCGTCGGCCTTGACGCCGAAGACGAGCTCGAACTCCGCACGCTCCTTCTTCGCCAGGCCCTTGCTGATCTCCAGCCCGGCCGCGTGCAGCAGGACGTCGATGCGCCCGTGCGCCTCGCGGATCTGCTCCACGATGGCCGCGACCGCCTCGCCGTCGCGCAGGTCGACGCAGTGGTAGTGCGCCGTCCCGCCCGCTGCGGTGACCGCCTCGATGGCCGACAGGGCCGAGGCCAGCCGCTCGAAGCGCGCCAGCTCCCGCTCGATCAGCACCGGGGTCGCCTTCTCGCCGCGGGCGGCGATCTGCTCGGCCAGGTACGGCTTCATGCTGTCCGGGTCGCTCAGGTAGCGCTGCAGCTCGGGGTCGTCGGTGTCCGGCGCGGCGGCGAGGTCCAGCAGGTGGAACGTGCCACCGGATGCCGTGGCGAGGTCGGCGGTGATCGCCGACACGATGCTGCCGGCAGCTCCGGTGATCAGGAACACCGAGTCGCTGCCCCACTCCATGGCGCCGGGCAGGGGAGCCTCGACCGCCGGGAAGGGCTGGATGCTCAGGCCCACACCCCAGCGCAGGTCGTCGAGGTGACCGATCTCCACGCAGCCCGGATCGGCCAGCGCCTCGGCGATCAGCGTGTCGGCCAGGGCCGCGGTCTTGCGGCTGGCCGGGAAGTCGACGGCCTTGACCAGGACGGCGGCGCGCTCGCGCTTGTACGACTTCGCGAACCCGACGACCGTGCCGCCCATCGGGGAGGTGGCCCCGGTGGCGCCGTAGCCGTGCTGCCCGCCGAGGCGGGAGCCGGTCACGAGGAACGGCTCGGTGTCGATCACCTGGTGGAACAGCGCGTGCAGGGCCACCACGCGACGGCGCAGGGCCTCGCGCCAGCCAGCAAGATCCATGTCGCTGGTCGCACCCTCGTCATCGAGGGCAGGCAGCCAGAACACTCCGGTCAGCGGGGAGGCGGTGGTCCAGTCCGCCACGGCGGCGAGCAGGTCGTCGGTCGGGGTGGCCGCCTCGACGGCCAGGACATCGGCGCCCAGTCCGGTCAGCTTCTTGACCAGCGCCTTGCCGACGCCGCCCTCGTCGAGGACGACCAGGATCCGGGCACCCGCACCAAGGTCCACGCCGGTGCTGGTGCAGGCTCCCAGGCCCGGGCGCAGTGCCGGGACCGGGACCCGTCGAGGCAGGGCGTCGACAGCGGCGAAGTCGCCGACGAACGCCGGGGCGCTCGAGGTGGCTGCGGTGGGCGCTGCTGCGGCGGACTCGCCCGCCGGGGCGGCCGGCGCGGTGGCGGGGGCGGCGGCGACGGGCTGGATGCCGGTCTTGTCGCGGACCCAGCCGATGACGTGGGCCAGGGTGGGGAAGTCGCGCAGCTGGAGGTTCTCGTCGCGTTCGACGTTGAACCGTTCGCGGACGGCGGCGAAGACCTCGGCCTGCTTGACGGTGTCCACGCCGAGGTCGGCCTCGAGGTCGAGGTCGAGGTCGAGCAGCTCGGCGGGGTAGCCGGTCATCTCGGCGACGATGGTCACGACGGCGTCGGTGACCTCGTCGGCCGCGGCGGCAGCTGGCCGGGTGCGGCCGGCGCGGGGGCCGGGGCTGCCGGGGCAGCGGCAGGTGCTGCTGCGACGGGGGCGGCGACGGGCTGGATGCCGGTCTTGTCGCGGACCCAGCCGATGACGTGGGCCAGGGTGGGGAAGTCGCGCAGCTGCAGGTTCTCGTCGCGTTCGACGTTGAAGCGTTCGCGGACGGCGGCGAAGACCTCGGCCTGCTTGACGGTGTCCACGCCGAGGTCGGCCTCGAGGTCGAGGTCCAGGTCGAGCAGCTCGGCGGGGTAGCCGGTCATCTCGGCGACGATGCCGATGACGGCGTCGGTCACCTCGTCAGCCGCGGGGGCGGCTGGGGCCGGTCCGGCCGATGTGGGGGCCGGGGCTGCGGGCGCGGCGGCGGCGGGGGCGGTGACGGGCTGGATGCCGGTCTTGTCGCGGACCCAGCCGATGACGTGGGCCAGGGTGGGGAAGTCGCGCAGCTGCAGGTTCTCGTCGCGTTCGACGTTGAAGCGTTCGCGGACGGCGGCGAAGACTTCGGCCTGCTTGACGGTGTCCACGCCGAGGTCGGCCTCGAGGTCGAGGTCGAGGTCGAGCAGCTCGGCGGGGTAGCCGGTCATCTCGGAGACGATGGTCACGACGGCGTCGGTGACCTCATCTGCGGCCGGGGCTGCCGAGGTGGCCGCGGCGACCGGCGCCGGGGCGGTGGTGGGGGCGGGAACGGCCGCAACCGGCGCGGCGGCAGGTGCGGCGGCGACGGGCTGGATGCCGGTCTTGTCGCGGACCCAGCCGATGACGTGGGTGAGGGTGGGGAAGTCGCGCAGGGCCACGGTGTCGTCGCGCTCGATGTCGAACCTCTCGCGGACGGCGGCGAAGACCTCGGCCTGCTTGACGGTGTCGACACCCAGGTCGGCCTCGAGGTCCAGGTCGACGTCGAGGAGCTCGGCGGGGTAGCCGGTCATCTCCGACACGATCGCGATGACGGCATCGGTGACCTCGTCGGCCACGGGGGCGGCCGGTGCGGCCGATTCGGCCGGGACGGGGGCCGGGGCAGCCGGGGCAGCGGCCGCGGGGGCGGCGACCGGCTGGATGCCGGTCTTGTCGCGGACCCAGCCGATGACGTGGGTGAGGGTGGGGAAGTCGCGCAGGGCCACGGTGTCGTCGCGCTCGATGTCGAACCTCTCGCGGACGGCGGCGAAGACCTCGGCCTGCTTGACGGTGTCGACACCCAGGTCGGCCTCGAGGTCCAGGTCGACGTCGAGCAGCTCCGGTGGGTACCCCGTCATCTCCGACACGATCGCCACCACGGCCTCTACGAGCGGGTCGGCTGCCGGGTGCGCTCGGGGCAGCAGGTGCGGCTGGCGCGACAGGTGCCGCGGCAGTGGCCGGCGCGGCAGGGGCCGGCGCGGCAGCCGGAGCAACGGGAGCCATCGCGGCTGCAACGGCAGGGGCGACCGGGCTGGCCGGTGCCGTTGGTGCGCCCGTGTCGACGACGCGCAGGCGGCGGTGGTCCACCTCGAGGGTGGCCCCGGCGCGACCGGTGGCGTCAGCCAGCCAGCGCTCCCACGCCGCCGGATCGACGATCCGGTAGGCAAAGCCGAGCTCGCTGGGCGCACGCCGACGGCCATCGGGCATGGGGGTCCAGCGCAGCAGGGACATGGCGATCTGCGAACCGAATCCCGCAGCCAGGCGCAGGGCGTAGTTCACCGGGTAGGCGCCGCCCAGTGACAGGTTCAGCTGGCCCAGCTCGGGGTCCGGCTCCTTGTAGTTGGGCACGGGCGGGACGATCCCGGTCTCCAGTGCCTTGATCGCCACCACGTCCTCGATGCCTGCGCCCATGGCGTGGCCGGTGAAGCCCTTGGTGTTGGTGATCACGATGGAGCCGGCGGCGGCACCGAACACCCGGCGCAGCGCGTTGATCTCCGCGGCCGCCGAACCGCCGCGGGCGGGTGTGTAGGTCTCGTGGGACACGAACACCGTGTGCGGGGCGATCTGGCTGCGGTCGATGCCGCGAGCCTCGGCAGTGCGGACCAGGGTCTCCATGACCTGGCCGACGTGGTCGACGTCCAGACGTGTCCCGTGGAAGGCGCTGTTCGCGGTGACGGCGGCGAGCACCTCGCAGATCGGCTGCAGGCCGCGCTCGCGCACAGCCTCGGCCGACTCCACGACGAACGCCGCAGCGCCCATTCCGACGACCATGCCGTGGCGGCGACGGTCGAACGGGGTGGCCACGTCGGCCACCACGTCCTCGGTGGCAGCGGCGCCGGAGGCCAGGAAGCCCGAGCCGACCCAGGGCAGCAGGACATCGCTGCTGACGTCGTCGGCGGACACCACGACCACGCGGCGGCAGCGGCCGGCACGGATCCAGTCCTCGGCCAGCGAGACGGCCTGGGTCGTGCTGGCGCAGGCGGCGTTGATCTGGGTGTTCGGTCCCCGCGCGCCGATCATCTCGGCGAACTGCGAGTGGCCCATGGCCAGGCAGCGGAAGATGAACCGGCGGTCGTACTCGAAGCGCTCGACGTCCAGCAGGTGGCGCAGCTCGGCGATGCGCCGGTCCACCTCGGCGGCAGCCGGCTCAGCGCCGGTCATCCGGGCCCGCACGGCCTCGAGGGCCAGCACCTGCTCGCGCCTGCCCCGGTCCGTCATGTACTTCTCGATGTCGGATGCGAACTCGCCGTACCCGGGGAAGGCGGAGGCGAAGATGACGCCGGTGTCGTCGCGCATGGACGCGGGAAGGCCCCACTTCTCGGGCAGCATCGTGCCCAGGGTCGTCGACCGGTAGTGCATCACCAGGGGGATGCCCGCATCGCGCAGGGCGTCGATCCCCGCGCCCAGGGCCAGGCGCGTGGTGCGGTCCAGCGCCGCGTCGCGAGCGGCCTCGACGCCGAACTCGGCCACCACATCCAGGGGTGCGCCGCGACCGGCCAGCTTGATGACGCCGGCCTCGTCGTCGATCAGTTCGAACACCGGGTCCTGCCCGGCCTTCTTCACCAGGCGGGTGATCCGCTTGTCGACGATCGCCTCACGGAAGCGGTGCGGGATCACGTCGATGAACTGCTGGCCGTCGAGGATCCGGGCGAGGTTCTCGTCATCGAAGACGCGGTCCACGCCGGGCAGGCCGAGGGCCGCGCCGGTGATGGTCACCGGGGCGGACGAGGCCATGGCGGGGCCACTGGCCGGGGCAGGCGCGCCGACGGCGCCGGGCTCGCCGGCGTACACCCGCAGGCCCTGCTCCAGCACACCGGCGAACAGCCGGCCCAGTTCCTCGTAGCGCGCGGTCGACATGGGGATCCTCGGGGTCGGGGCGGAAGCAGCGGGAGTCAGGATGGGCGCCGCGGGAGGCGCAGCGGCGGGGGCAGGAGCAGCGCGGGAGCAGCAGCGGCCGGGGCAGGAGCAGCGGCAGCCACCGGGGCTGCGGGGGTCGTGCCGAAGCCGAGCCCGGAGGCGTACAGCCCGCACAGCGCCTGGTTGAACGAGGCGATGTCGCCGAGCTTCGGGTGGTTGGTGAACAGGGCCAGGACGTCGTCGTGCTGCGACCCGAGCACCTCCTCGACGAAGCCGTGCAGGGCCTTCTTCGGGCCGACCTCGACGAACACGCGGGCGCCGGCGTCGTACAGGGTGTGCAGGCCCTTGACGAACTGGACCGGCTCGGCGATCTGCCGGCCGAGGATCTCGAGCATGGTCTCGGTGTCCGCCGGGTCCGGGTAGAACTCGCCGGTCACGTTGGCCACGATCGGCAGGCTGGGCCCGCGGACCTCGAGGCGGCGCATCGCGACCTTCAGCGGCTCGCTGGCACCGGCCACGATCTGCGTGTGGAAGGCGTGTGAGACCGGGATCCGCATCGCGGTGATCCCAGCGGCCTGGAAGGCAGCAACGGCGGCCTCGACCGCGGCGGTCGCCCCGCCGATGACCGCCTGGGTGTTGGAGTTGATGTTGGCCACGACGACGTACCCGTCGACCTCGGCGACGATCCGCTCGATGTCGGCCAGCGGGCCGAAGACGGCGGCCATCGCGCCGTTGTCGGCCTGGGAGACGTGGGTCATCTCCCGGCCCCGGGCGCTGACCGCCTCCAGGGCGGCGCCGAACGTGAGCGCGCCGGAGGCCACCAGGGCGCCGTACTCGCCGAGGCTGTGCCCCATGACCAGGTCCGGGGTGATCCCGTACGCGCCCAGCAGCTGGGCCATGGCCGCGTCCGTGGTGAGGACGGCGGGCTGGGTGATCTCGGTCTGCAGCAGCTGGGCGTTGAGGCGGGACACGACCTCCGGGTCGGCGGAGTCGGCGAAGACGTAGTCCGACAGCGGCTTGCCCAGAAGGGGCGTCATGATCCGGTCGGCCTCGTCGTAGATCTCGCGGACGAGCGGCTCGTGGCTGCGCAGCTCGGCGAGCATGTTGACGTACTGGGAGCCCTGCCCGGTGAACAGGAACGCGACCTTCGGCGCGGGCCCGCGACCGACGAAGACGCCCTGCGAGCGCAGCAGCTTCCACATGGCCGGGTTGTTGGCGCCGAACGCCTGCACGGCCTTGTCGGCCTTCTTGGCCAGGTCGGCGGCCTCGGCGTAGTCGATGGCCACACGGATGGCCGCGGTGGCCAGGGCGGGGTCGGGGGCGACCTGGGCGGGGGTCCGCCCGGCAGCCGCCGCGGCGGACAGCGCCGTCAGCTGGGCGACGACGTCGGCCTCGTCGCGTCCGCCGATCACGGCGGCCCCACGCAGGGGTGCCTTGCGGGGAGCCGCGCGCACGATCCCGCCCGTCAGCGCCCCGTGATCGGGGGCGTTCGACTCCGCGCGCAGCAAACCGTCCGTTTGGGCCGCGTCACGGGTCCCATTCGGGAGGTTCGATGTGCGCGGGTCGGCCGAGACCTCGGGGCCGCCGCTGTATCGGCCGGTTTCATGTGCGCCGGCGAACACACGAGCAGCGTCCGGGGCCTTGTGCCGTCCGGGCACGTACTCCTCGAGGGCGACGTGGAAGTTGGTGCCACCGAACCCGAAGGCGCTGACGCCAGCACGACGAGGGTCCGGTCCGGCCTGGGACCACTCGCGCAGCTCGGTGTTGACCCGGAACGGGGTCGATGCCCAGTCCACGTTCGGGTTGGGGTCGTTGAAGTTCAGGCTCGGGGGCAGGACCTTGTCGTTGAGGCTCATGACGGCCTTGAACAGGCCGGCTGCACCGGCGGCGGCCTTGAGGTGGCCGATGTTGGACTTGACCGATCCCAGGGCGATCGACCCGGGGGCCACGCCGTGCGCGGCGAAGATCTCATCGAGTGCGCCGAGCTCGGTGGCGTCACCGACGCGGGTCGAGGTCCCATGCGCCTCGAGCATGCCGATGGAGGCCGGGTCGACTCCGGCGTTCTCCCACGCGCGGGCGACGGCGAGCTTCTGTCCGACGGGGTTCGGCGCGGTGATGCCCTTGCCCTTGCCGTCCGAGGAGCCGCCGATGCCGAGGATGACCGCGTACACGTGGTCCCCGGCCTTCTCCGCGTCCGAGAGGCGCTTGAGCACGAACACGGCTGCGCCCTCGCCCATCACGAAGCCGTCGGCACCGGCATCGAACGGCCGGGTCCCGGTCGCCGACAGGGCGCCGATCTTGCAGAACCGCACGAACGCGCCCGGGCCCATGTTGTGGTCGATGCCCCCGGAGATGGCCGCGTCGTAGTGGTGGGCCTGCAGGCCGGCGATCGCAGCACTCATGCCGGCCAGCGCCGAGGCACACGCCGCGTCCGTGGTGAAGTTCGGTCCACGCAGGTTGAACAGGGCGGCGACCCGACCGGCCATGATGTTGGACAGCTCACCGGGCATGGTGTCCTCGGTGATCGTGGGCAGCTCGGCGACGAACCGCTCACGGGACTCCGCCCGGATCGCGGCCTGCACGTCGGCGGGCAGCGCCGCGAACGACGGCGAGAGCGCCAGGTGATGGTCGAACTCCGGGTAGGCGATGCGCAGGGTGGTGCGCACGTACTTGTCGCCGCCGAGCGCACTGCCCAGGATCACGCCCACCCGCTCGGAGTCGATGTCCCAGTTCGGCCAGCCGGCGTCGAGCAGCGCCGAGCGCGAGGCGCTGACCGACCACATCTGGCCCTCGTCGAAGTGCATGGCCACGCTCGGGGGGATGGGCAGCTTCCATGCCATCGGCTCCCACGGGAACTCCCGGACCCAGCCGCCGATCCGCGAGTACGTCTTGTCCTCCGGGCTGTACGGGTCGGCGTCGAAGTACAGCTCCGGATCCCAGCGATCCGCCGGGATGTCACTGATCGAGTACCGCCCGCCGCGGATGTTGGCCCAGAAGTCCTGGGCGGTCGGCGCGTCGGGCATGATCGCGCTGATCCCGACGATGGCGATCGGCTCGGGCTGGGTCATGGTGTGTCTCCTGCGGGCGTTGCGGGGTGAGTGGTCAGGCGTACAGCACGTCGGCCAGGGCCGTCATGTCCGTGAGCAGGCCGGCCTGTGCGTCGCGGATGGCATCCAGGCGCAGCGTGGTCGGCAGGCCGGCGGCCAGCCCCAGGGCTGGGTCGGCGGAGCCGACGACCCAGCGCAGGCCCTCCTCGCCTGCCTTCATCGCGGCCTCGCGGGCGAAGATCCGGGCGATGACGGCCAGCGCGTCGGCGTCGAAGCGCCGGTTGGCCTTCTCCGCCAGCGTCCCGTCAGCGGCGGCGGCTGCGCGCCGGCACAGGGCGCCGGCGCACTCGACGTTGGCCACGAGCTCGCCGAGGCGGAACAGCACGTGCTGGTTGCGCGTGAGCCGCCCGGCCTGGCATGCGGCGAAGACCCCGGCCAGGGCCTGGAACGCCAGGGCCGAGACGTCGGCCCCGACCTTCGGGTTGCGGGCGTGCAGGGCGGTCATCTCCTGCGCGGCGGTCAGGTAGTAGCCGCCACGGGACTTCAGGTGCTCCTGCCAGCGGTCGCGGGCGATGGTCATCTCCAGGATCTCGGAGGTGCCCTCGTAGATCGTGGTGATCCGCACGTCGCGCTTGATCTTCTCGACCACGTACTCCCGGGTGAAGCCGTAGCCGCCGAGGGCCTGGATCGCGTCCTCGGCTGCCCGGTTGCCCGACTCGGTGGCCAGGTACTTGGCGATCGCACCCTCGGTGTTCAGCGCCCCGTCGGGACCTTCGCCGGCGTCGATGCGCGTCGAGGTCTCCTCGATGAACGCGCGCGCGGCCTCGAGCCGGGCGACGTGGGGGACGATCAGCTTGTGCGTGTAGCCCTGCTTCTCGGCCAGCGGTGATCCGCCGGAGATGCGGGTCTTGGAGTACTCGATCGCGCGGTCGACGGCCTCCCAGCCGCCGCCGAGGCCGAACGCGGCCACCATCACGCGGGTGTAGCCGAAGACCTGCTGGGCCTGCACGAGGCCCTTGCCCTCGACCCCGCCGATGAGGCTCTCCAGCGGGACCTCGACATTGTCCAGGTAGAGCGCGGCGGTGTTGGACAGGCGGATGCCGTGCTTGTCCTCGGGCTTGGCGCTCGTGAAGCCCTCGGTGCCCTTCTCGACCACGAACCACGTCGGCCCGCCGGGGGCGAGCGCGAGGATGGTGGTGGCGTCGGCGATCGTGCCGTTGGAGATCCACTGCTTGGCCCCGGTGATCCGGTAGCCGGTGACCTCGCCGTCGACCTCGATCGGGACTGCCTTGGTCTTCATCGCACCCAGGTCGGATCCGGCCTCGGGCTCGGTCGCGCCGTAGGCGAACACCATCCCGTCCTCGGCGATGGCGCCCAGCCACTTCTCCTTCTGCTCCTCCGTGGCGCCGACCAGGATCGGGTCGCTCCCCAGGAAGGTGGCGAAGATCGCAGTGGCCAGGCCGATGTCCTTGCGGGCCATGACCTCGCACAGCAGGTAGGAGTCGAAGGCCCCTCCGCCCATGCCGCCGTAGGCCTCCGGCACGAAGACCAGCTGGATGCCCAGGTCGGTGGACATCGCCCGGACGGTGTCCTCGGGGCAGATGTCCTCGTGGTCGAGATCCAGTTGGCGATCGAGCGGCAGGGCGTCCTCGAGGTACTCCTTCAGGCCGTCCAACATCAGGCCGAGTGTTTCGGCGTCCAACCCCTGGTCAGTGTTCATTGGTCTCCTCCTACGCGGGCTCCCGCTCAGGCTAGGTGCGCAGTGGGTCCCGATGGGCGGTCGAAGTGACCTCGTTGGCGGGACCTAGGACTGTTACCGGCGGGTATCGGTCCCGGGGCGTTCGACCCGTCGACGGACCGTCCTCGATCAGACCGGGGCAAGTCCGGCAAGCAGGTAGTCCACGACCCTGCTGGCGGGGTACGGCCCGCCCCGGGAGCCGTTCGACGCGAGGGCGAGCACCGCACGGAAATCATGCCCGGAGGTCACGATCGCCGGCTCGGCCGAGCCGTCGGGGCGCTGCTGGGGGAGGTCCGCCGCGGCGAGCAGGGCGTTGCACAGGCAGCGCCGACCCTCGGTGTTCTGAGCCCGCCCACCCTTGCGGGTGTACATGGCCAACGGCTCGGCCGGGCAGCGGTAGTCGATGTCGCCGTTGGCCTTCTTGTAGGGGGTGCGCAGGGCGCCGAGGTCGCACACGGCCTTGCGGCCGGCGGCCACCTCGGGATCGCTGACGGTGCCCTCGAGCTGGATCACCTGGAACGGGAAGCCGGTGGGGGAGGCGCGCCAGTCGCTGCGGACGTCCAGCGTCCCGGCAAGGACATCGGCGAGCACCTGGCGCTTGAGCGAGTCGGCCAGGCCGGACTCCTGGCTGTACGCGAACGCGGTGCCGACCTGGATTCCCTGGGCTCCCATGGCCCTGGCCTGGGCCAGGCCCTCGGGGGTGCCGTAGGCGCCAGCCAGCCAGAACGGCAGGCCGAGGGCCGCGATCCCGGCGAGGTCGGGGGTGTCGCGGTCGTCGTAGACCGGCTGGCCGAGCTCGTCGACCTGTCGCGGTCCGCGAGGCGGCGCGTTGTGCCCTCCGGCGCTCGGGCCCTCGACGATGAAGCCGAAGGGGCGTGTCGAGGGGTCGCCGGCCAAGCCGGCGGCGAGGTCCAGCGACGCGATGATGGCCAGGAACCGGGGTACGGCCAGGCCGCGACCGGCCTCGCCGAGGAGCTCGGTCGGGCTGCAGCGCACGGACACCGGTGCATCGTCGGAACGCAGGCCCTGGGCGCGCACGCCGAACTCGACGTCCTCGCCACGGGACAGCGCGCGGACCACGCCGGGGATCTCCGACGGGTTGCCCGCGCCGATCAGGACGTAGTCGACCCCGGCCAGCATGGCTCCGAGAAGGCCGAAGGGCAGCGGGATCTCGATCTTGCGAAGGAAGTTGATGCCCACCGGGCCGGCGTGCTCCTGCTTGGCCAGCCAGACCTCGCAGAACGCGCCGACGACGGTCAGCTCCTGCAGGGCGACCGGGGGGGTGACCGTGAAGCGGGGGACGGCGCGGAACGGGGCATCGTCGGCCTTGCCGCCGTGGACGTAGTACTGCTTCATGACGCGCAGCGCCATCGCCGGGATCGGGAACGCGGCCAGCGCGCGGCGCATGTGGCCCCCGGGGTCACCGGACTGCAGCCTCCGGGCGCACACGACGTCCAGTGCGGTGCCGGACACCACGCCGAGCTCACCGGTCTGGCAGACGGCGCGGGCCAGCTCCCATCCGGAGACGGCGACCCCCATGCCTCCCTGGATGATCGTGGGGAGGGTGTCGAGGTCGTTCATGGGGCACCACCTGTGTCGGATCCGGTTTACCTACGCCACCGTAACCTACGTCAGCGTAGGTAAACCAGTCGCTGAGGGACCGATCCGTGCGCGGCGGGCGGTCGGGGGCCCGGCGCAGCGTGCCCCGGCTGGGTCCGAGAGGGGTTCGTCCGGGCCTCGGAGTGCCGACGTGGTGGCCCCTGTGGGCATGCCGAGGTCCGGTCAGCGGGAGCGCTCCCCGGCGTGCGAGAGCACAAATGTGATGTTGGTCACATCTACTCAGAAGTGTCGCCCGTCAGCCTGCCGACCCCGAGGATCCCAGGCGGCGGAACAGTCCGGAGATGTCCCCTCGGGCCAGGTTCGCGGTCGACTCGTCGTCCATGTCCACCGTGGTGGGGTCAACCCCCCACTTCTGCAGCTGGCCGACCACGGACGCCCGCGCGGAGGCGAACTTGGTGGCGACCATCCGCCGCGCGGCCCACTCCCGCTCCCGGTCGCGGAGCGCCTGCTCGATCCGGGCCACCTGGTCGGGTGTCGCGGGGAGCTGGTAGGTGTGGCGGATCGCGTCGCACAGCTCGATCCGGTAGTCGTGGCCGAGGCGCACGAACTCACCCGGCTTGGAGTTCATGCCGTTCTTGAGGTCCACGAGGGTGATGATGAACGTGCTGATCGGGCGGAACGTGGTCTCCCGGGGGACCCCGGGCGGACGGGTCTGGGGCGGGCCCATCCACCACGGCGTACGCACCACGGCGTCGTAGGAGAACATGTTGATCGGGTCGTCGTGGTGGATGACCTGGACGTGGCGCACGGACTGCGGCAGGGAGGGGATCTCGTCGGCCCGGGCGACCGTGCCCAGGAGCCCGGCCGGGTCAACGGCCCCCGGGGCGGCGAACCATCGGTCCCACAGCTCCGTGCGGAACGGCGTGCCCAGGTACAGGCCCCGATCCAGCCCGAGGGCATCGAACCGGTCGGTCCCCTCCGCAGCGACGTCCAGGGCCACCTGGGCGCCCAGGCTCTCCCCGAACTGCAGCAGCCGGGGCCGGCGCTCCGGGGCCATCAGGGCGATCCGGTCGCGGATGCCCTGCAGGATGAGCGTCTGCATCTGGATCCCGGCGTCGGTCCGGTTCAGGGCCAGCGCACTGGGCACGAGGGCGTACTGAGGCACGACGATGGCGCAGTCACCGCGGGTCAGGTACTCCAGGGCCTCGGCGAACGAGTAGTTCACGTAGCCCACGCCGGTGGGCGCCGCCACGACGATCACCGACTTCTCGTAGGCCCCGAGGGCGTCGAGCTCGCAGAGGGCCAGCTCCGCGCGGGTCTGCGGGGTCCGTGCGCTCGCGAACCCGGCGACGGCGCGGATCGGGTCGACGGCCGGTTCGCCCATGACGTCGGTGATCTCGTCGGGCGTCAGCGTCATCAGGACGAAGCGACGTCCCTCCTTGCCGATGTCGTCGAAGGCGATCAGGCTCGCCGGCCCCGCCGTCACCGAGCGACGGGTGGGGGGATCCGGGTAGGCCGCCTCCACCACGTCGTCGGCGTGCTGCAGGCGCCTGCGCAGCCGGTCCAGGGCAGCCATCCCGGCGGGGACCATCAGCGCTGCGGCGATCGTGTGCCCGACCAGCGGGGTGACCCGGTCGTCGCTGCGGCGCAGGACCCGGCTGACAAGCGTGGTCGAGCCCTCCGCCAGGGCGTACTCCACGCCGGCCAGCGCCATCAGCCCGACGCCGACGGACCCGCCGAGCGCCGCGGACCGCGCGATCCCGACCGCAGTCGCGGGCCGCTGGATCTGGCGGCGGTCCCCGGTCTCGCCGACGGCCACGGCGAGGCGGTCGCGCGCGTTCACCCGGATGGCCGAGATCGCCCCGCCGATCGCCGCCGCCGTGGCCATCCCGATCGCCGGGGACGCGGGGCCCACGAGGCGTCGCATCGCCTTGTCGGAGGTGATCACGAGGGCGGCTGCGGCTGCCCCGCCGCCGAGCACCCGTGCCACCGAGTTGAGCGTGGCCAGCGGCAGCGGCGTCCGATTCGTGTTGGGCACGAGCCGTGCTCCGGCGAACCCTGCGCCCGCAACGATCGCCGCGGCGATGAGGGTGGTGTTCTCCGGGTCGCCGCGGCCACGGGACGCAGCGACGAGCTCGGCGGTGGCCTCGACAGCCGACACGGCCAACGTGCCCGCACCGAGGCCGATTGCCGCCGTCACGCCGGTGGCCATCGCCTGGTCGGTCGTGGTGCGCGGGAGCAGGCCCCGGGCGAACGTGTTGGACGTGACAGCCGCCGCCGCTGTCACCCCCGTGCGCAGCGCGAGGTATCGCCGTCCGGAACGCGGGGCCATGGCGGCAGTCTGCCCGACCACGCCGTGTGGGAGCGGCATTCCGTGCGGGCCGGGCGAGGTCAGTCGGAGGCAGGTTCCCCGGGGTGCCGGCGGGTGAGCACGCGGGCCTGCACCGAGAGGATCCAGCCGACGAGGTCCTTGTCGATCTTCGACTGGACGGAGCCCGCCATCGGGAACGGCAGCGCCGCCTTGGTGCTCGTGGAGGTCGTCAGGGTCGAACCTTCCTCGGTGACCTGCAGCTGCGCCGTTCCCAGGGAGGTCGCCTTCGGGGTGCCCAGCAGGTGCACCTCCAGGCTCCCGTCGGCGCCCTCATCGGACAGCGGACTCCACTCCTGCGCCCAGGAGAGGCGGACCTCGCCGGGCAGCAGCTTGCGGGCCAGCTCGGGGATCCCGGGCTTGGACGTCGAGAACCGCCACTGCATCGTGGCCGTTGCGCGCTCACCCGTCGTGTCGCAGGTGAGCTCGTCGATCTCCACCCCCACCTCGGTGGCGAAGGCCCGCAGGAAGTCCTCGCTGATCAGGTCGGCGTGCACTGCAGCGGGTGGGATGGTCAGGTCGAAGCTGTGATCCACGTGGCCATTGTGGCCCGTGGGCGGCTGTTCGGCGCGCAGGCGGGCGCTCCGTGCTGCGATGGGTGTCCGCGGCGGACTAGCGTCAGGCGCCACGGCGTTGCCCGCTGTCCACCCCGAGAGGTCGTGATGAGCCCTTCCGACGAGTCGCCCCGCACCGACCTGCCGCGCTACCCGGTGAGCCTCGTTCGCGCACTTGCCCCCTGGAAGCGGTCCGCGGCGGCCACCACGGTGCTGCCGGAGTCCCGGATCGAGGTCACGGGCTGGCGACCGGATCTCCAGAAGCTGGCCGCGTACCGATCGGTGGTCGGTTCCGACGCCGAGCTCCCGATCGCCTTCCCGCAGCTGCCGATCATGGCGCTGCACATCGACCTGCTCTCCCAGTGGTCGTTCCCCGTGCGCGCCCTGGGCCTGGTCCACCAGGGAGCGGTCATCGAGGTGCTCGACGAGGTGCCGCAGACTGGCCCGTGGGAGGTGGCCGCGGCCGTGTCGCAGGGCCGGCACGTCCGTGCCGGCCTGGAGTTCGACGTGTCCGGTGAGGTCGGCGTGGGTGGGTCGGTGCTCTGGCGATCCACGTCGACCTACCTGTCGCGCAGCCGCTCGGCGGCCGGGGCCGAGGAGTCCGGGGTCCCCCAGGTCGACGCCTCGGGGGAGTGGGAGGCCGAGGTGGAGATCCCCGTCGAGGAGGGCACCGGGCGTGCGTTCGGGAGGGTGACCGGGGACATCAACCCGATCCACATGCACGCGGTGCCGGCCAAGGCGTTCGGGTTCCAGCAGGCGATCGTCCACGGGTGGTGGACCACCGGGCGGGTCGCCGCGGAGCTCGGCGTCGACGAGGCGGTGCCCGGGCGCCGGCTGGAGATCACCTTCCGGCGCCCGATCGTGCTGCCCTCGACGCCGGTCCTGTGCTCACGCACGGGTGCCTCGGGGGGTGTCGAGTTCGCGGTGTTCCCCGTGTCGCCCTCCGCAGGTGGCGCTGAGCCGGTCAAGGCGTTGGTGGCCGGGGCCGTCACCGGCTGAGGGCCGCGACCCGCGCGGTGCTCGTCCGCCCGAGCACGAGCCCGATGGGAGGGCACAATCGACGGTGTGGGCGGTGCCGGATCGGCCAGGTGGGTGGACGGAGCGCAGGAGCGCGACCCGGCCCGCGAGGCTGCCCAGCGCGCGGCCGTGGCCGCCCGCCTCGGGCCCCTGACCCCCAGCGCGATGGAGGCCATCCGCAGCGCCCGGGGCCGGGAGTTCCAGCGGCTGGAGCTGATCGGTGACTCGATCCTCGAGGTGGTGCTGCACGCGCACTCCGTGATCACCGGTCCGGGCTGCCCGCACTGCGCAGGGCGGGCTGACAAGTTCACCACCGACGCCCACCTCGGGGAGCTCGCCCGGGAGATCGACCTGGGTGACTGGCTGGACTGGAGTCCCTCGTCGCACCGTCTGGCCGACCTGGTCGAGGCGTGTGCCGGGGCGGCCTGGGTCAGCGGTCGGTGGCCGCAGGTGGTGGCGCTCGTCGCCGCGGAGCTGCACCCGCTGCCCGCCGACGAGCAGCGTCGGCTGCTGCATGGCGGCGCCCAGGTGCATCCCGAGGCACCCGCCCGGGCCCGGGAGATCCTGGGCGCGGCGATCCTGGAGGTCGCCGCCTCGACGTCGGCCTACCGGCTGTACCCGGAGGCCGACGAGGGCCAGCTGTCGCACGTGAAGGCCCGGATGCTCTCCGGCGAGCACGTGCTGGGTCGCTGCCGGGACTCCAGGTGGGTGCGTCGCAGCCTGCGGACCAGGCGCTTCGACCGTGACGACGTGGAACGTGCCCTCGCCTCGGACCTGCTCGCGCACGGTCTGGCCTCGGCGGTCACGATCGCCTGGCCGCTGACCAGTTGAGCCGACCGAGGGCTGCGGCCTGGGGCGGTGGGGGTGCGGCTGGCCCGCTGCGGGTCCCCGCTCATCCACAGATGTGGTGCCGAGGTCTGGCGCGGGTCGCCGGGGTGCGGCAGTCTGCGGGTGCGGCGCCGGGGGGCGCCCACTCGATCGGGGGGATGATGAACGAGACGATGATGACCGTGTCGGGCAACCTGGTGTCCGACGTCGACTTCCGGGTGACTGCGCGCGGTGATGCCCTGGCCCGCTTCCGGGTGGCCTCGACCGTCAAGCGCTACGACCGGGCCAGCGGCCAGTGGCTCGACGGGGACACGATGTACTGGAACGTCACGGCGTGGCGGCGGGCGGCTGAGAACGCCGAGAAGTCCCTGGCCAAGGGTCACCCGGTGCTCGTCCACGGCAAGGTCCGCCAGCGCACTGTCGACCGCGAGGTGCCCGGGGCTCCCGGAACGACGATGGCCGTGACGTTCACCGACCTGGAGGCGGTCAGCTTCGGGCTGGACCTCAGCCGCTGCCGGGCTGTGTACCAGCGCGCTCCGATCGGTCCGCAGACCGGACCGGTGGTCGGCGAGCAGCCCGTGGGTGTCGCCGACGAGGGGCGGGTCGACGCTGCCTGAGCCCGACGTGCTGGTCGCGGCGCCCGGCCGTGCATCCGGGCGGGGTGGCGTTCGCACGTTCGGGGCACCGGCATTCGGCCGATACCCTTGCGCCCATGGCTGAGTTCATCTACACGCTCCGCAAGGCCCGTAAGGCGTTCGGCGACAAGGTCGTCCTCGACGACGTCACCCTGTCCTTCCTGCCCGGGGCCAAGATCGGCGTCGTCGGGCCGAACGGCGCGGGCAAGTCGAGCCTGATCAAGATCATGGCGGGCCTGGACCAACCGTCCAACGGCGATGCGACGCTCAGCGCGGGCTACACCGTCGGCATCCTCGCCCAGGAGCCGCAGCTCGACGAGACGAAGGACGTGCTGGGCAACGTCGAGGAGGGCGTGGCCGAGACCAAGGCCCTGCTGGACCGCTACAACGAGATCTCCGAGCTCATGGCTGATCCCGAGGCGGACTTCGATGCGCTCATGGCCGAGATGGGCGTCCTGCAGGAGAAGATCGACCACTTGGGCGCCTGGGACCTCGACGCCCAGCTGGAGCAGGCGATGGACGCCCTGAACTGCCCGCCGCCGGACGCCGACGTGTCGGTGCTGTCCGGTGGCGAGCGGCGCCGGGTGGCCCTGTGCAAGCTGCTGCTCCAGCAGCCGGACCTGCTGCTGCTCGACGAGCCGACGAACCACCTCGATGCCGAGAGCGTCCAGTGGCTGGAGCAGCACCTGGAGAAGTACCCGGGAACCATCGTCGCGATCACCCACGACCGGTACTTCCTGGAGAACGTGGCGCAGTGGATCCTGGAGCTGGACCGCGGTCGCGCCTACCCGTACGAGGGCAACTACTCCACCTACCTGGATGCCAAGGCGACCCGCCTGAAGGTGGAGGGCGCCAAGGACCAGAAGCTGCGCAAGCGCCTCACCGAGGAGCTGGAGTGGGTGCGCTCCAACGCCAAGGCGCGCCAGACCAAGAGCCGGGCACGCCTGGGCCGCTACGAGGAGATGGCCACCGAGGCGGAGAAGACCCGCAAGCTGGACTTCGAGGAGATCCAGATCCCGCCGGGCCCGCGCCTGGGATCGCTCGTCGTGGAGGCTGTTGGGCTGACGAAGGCGTTCGACGACCGGGTGCTCATCGACGACCTCAGCTTCACCCTGCCGCGCAACGGCATCGTGGGCATCATCGGCCCGAACGGTGTCGGCAAGACGACCCTGTTCAAGATGATCGTGGCGCAGGCCACCGAGGACACCACCGACAAGGCGGCCCTGCCGACGTCCGGAGACATCCGGGTCGGTGACACCGTGAAGCTGTCGTACGTCGACCAGAGCCGCGCCGGGCTGGACCCCACCAAGAACGTGTGGGAGGTCGTCTCCGACGGCCTGGACTGGATCAAGGTCGGCAACGTCGAGATGCCCTCGCGGGCGTACGTTGGGGCGTTCGGCTTCAAGGGCCCGGACCAGCAGAAGCCGTCGAAGGTCCTCTCCGGTGGTGAGCGCAACCGCCTGAACCTGGCGCTGACCCTCAAGCAGGGCGGCAACGTGATCCTGCTCGACGAGCCGACCAACGACCTCGACGTCGAGACCCTGGGCTCGCTGGAGAACGCCCTGCTGGAGTTCCCCGGGTGTGCGGTGATCACCTCGCACGACCGCTGGTTCCTCGACCGCGTGGCCACCCACATCCTGGCCTACGAGGGCGACTCCCAGTGGTTCTGGTTCGAGGGCAACTTCGAGTCCTACGAGAAGAACAAGATCGCCCGCCTCGGCCCGGAGGCGGCCCGCCCCCACCGCGCCACCTACCGCAAACTCACCCGCGGCTAGGAGACCCCGGCGGCCGGGGTTGGTCGCACGATGAGCCCCCGTCCTCGGCCCCAGTCTCAGCCCTCAGCCCCAGCCTTCAGCCCAGAGGGTGGTTGCTGCGGATGACACGGTCGGGGTCCAGTCGCTGCTTGACCGCCCGGAGTCGCGACAGGGTCTGGGGGTCGTGGACCGCTGACAGGTCGGTGCCCGGACCGAGGAATGTCAGCGGGATCCGCGTCGACCCCGCGGGCCCGCAGGCGGCGGCCACCGCGATCAGCGAGGCACGGATCGGCTCGACCAGTTCGGGGACGGCGGCCACGCCGAAGGTGAACACGACGTACTCGGCCCCGACGTGCGTGAAGGCGCCGTCACGGTCCCCCGGCACCGACAGGGCGCCGCCAAGGTGGCGCACCTGCAGGACGGTCAGTGCGGTTCGCGACCGGTCGGCGCCGACGTCCAGGAGGCGCTCGATCATCGAGTCGTCCAGGTTGGGCAGTGCGCCTCCCCACTCGATGAAGGGCATCGGCGTCGTCGGTTCTGCCGCGACCTCACCGAGCCGGCCGATCCCAACCGGCCCGAAGGAGTCGCTGACGAGGGTGCCGGCGCCCCGCAGGGCAGCGATGAGCCGGGCGCCCTCATCGGCGTCCCCCAACCACGTGACGTCAACGGTCGCGAACGAGTTGCCCCTCAGCTGCTCAGGGAGGTCGGGCAATGGGGGGAAGTGCATGAGCGAGAACCAGCAGGTCAGCCCATCGGGGGCCTCACGCGTGACCTCAGCGAACGCGTTCAGCACGCTGGCGGCCTGCGTGATCGGGAACATGAGCTTGCCACCGTGCAGCTCTGGCTCTGGGTGCAGCTCGACCTCAACCGCCGTGATGATGCCGAACTCGCCCCCGCCACCACGCAGCGCCCACATCAGCTCGGGGTCCGCGCCATCGTCCACCCACCGGGCGACGCCGTCGCCGCCGACCAGGCGGGCCCTGCGCAGGCTCCCCGAGGCGATCCCGTAGAGCCTGCCGAACCAGGAGAGCCCGCCACCGAGCAGGTAGCCGACGACCGACACATCCGGGTTGCTGCCCGCAAGGGCGATGAGGCCCGTGCCCTCCAGCTCGGGCAGGAGCTGGCCCCACTTCACCCCCGCCCCGACCCGCACGATCCGCGCCGAGGGGTCAACGACGATCTCGTCGAGCGCCGCGGTCCGCAGTAGCACCGTGCCGTTGAGGGCGGTCGTCGCCCCGTGTCCACCGGGCTGCGCGCTCACGACCAGGCCCTGCTCCCGGGCCAGGCGGACCACGGTCACGACATCCTGCTCGTCGGCGACCTCGACCACCGCGACGGGCCACTGGGGCACTGCCAGGTTCCACGGGCGACAGGCGTCGTCGAACTCGTCGTCGCCGGGCTGCAGCACCCGCCCGCCGACTGCCGAACGCAGGGTGGACAGGTCTGGCGCGGCGGTGCCGGCCCGTGGATCGGTCGTCTGGGTCATCAGGTCCCCCTGGGGCTCCTCGTCATCGTCACCCAGCTGGATGAGCAGAGGACTTCTACCCGCCCGTGGCCGGTCCATACCGGAAGGCAGGGGACGTGGCAGTGGCACCCCGCCCGGCCTGCGCCCTCCGGAAGCCCTACCGGGTCGCCGTCTCCAGGAGGAACAGGAAGCTGGCGTAGTCGTGGCCGATCGCCCTGGTCATCCCCAGTTCGCAGGTGCGGTTGGAGCACAGGTAGGCGTCGAACTCCTGGCCTGCCAGCTCTGCTGCCTGCTCGGCGCCGGCGCCGTCGGCCAGCTCCGGGTGCAGCATCCCGCGGTCGCCGGCGAACCCGCAGCACGTGCCGTAGACCGGGACCGTGACCTCCTCGGCAAGTGCTCCGGCCACGTCGGCCAGAGCCCCGTCGAGGCCCAGGTGCCGGCCGGCGCAGGTGGCGTGGATCACCGCTGAGTCGACCTTCTGGCGGACCCGCAGCCGGGGCAGCAGCTCCTCGTTGGCCCATTGGATGGAGTCCAGGATGCGCAGCGCCCGGTGCTGGGCCACCGCAGGACCTTCGAGGTAGGGCTCCACCTCGTGCACCAGCCCGAGGGTGCAGGACGTGGCATCGACCACGACCGGCAGCCGCCCTCCGTCGGTCCAGCGCCACAGGTGCTCCACCACGGCGTTGGCCATGTAGCGGTTCCCGCGGTCGTACCCCTTGGAGTGCCACACCGTCCCGCAGCACAGGCCGGCGACGTCCTCGGGGATCCACACGGGCCGCCCCGCGCGTTCGGCCAGGGCCACCACGACCTCCGGGAGGCTGGGCCGCTCCGGCTGGGATTCCGGGTTGCCGAAGATCCGGTTGATGCACGCCGGGAAGTACACGGCGGCCGCACCGGTGCGGACCGTCCCGGGCAGCGTCCGGGGTGCTGAGCCGGGGATCTCCGGCAGCCATCGCGGGATCAGGTCGTGGCTCACGACCGTCCGGCCCGCGTCGGTGACCCCGCTGATGACGCCGTCACCCGCGACTGAGCCGACCCCGTGGGCGGTGCGCAGCGCGATCCGCCCCGCGCGCTGCATCAACCGGTAGCGCTTGGCCACCGTGAGGGCGATGCCCTGGGCGTGCCCCGGATGGGCCTTCACCCGGAACGCCTTCATGAGGTCGCCCGTGTTGATCCCCACCGGGCAGGCCAGGGCGCATGAGCCGTCGCCGGCGCACGTCTGGACCGCGTCGTAGGCGTAGGCGCCGGCCAGCTCCTCGGCCACGGGCGACCCCTCCGGCTGGCGGACCATCTCCCGGCGCAGGGCGATCCGCTGGCGGGGTGTGGTGGTCACCCGCCGGCTCGGGCACACGCTCTCGCAGAAGCCGCACTCGATGCACTGGTCGGCGATCGTCTCGATGGTGGGGGCCGTCTTCAGGTGCTGGAGGTGGGCCTGCGGGTCGTCGGTGAGCACCACCCCGGGGGAGAGCACCCCGTGCGGGTCGATCAGCGACTTGACCGTGCGCATGTGCCCGGTGATCGTCGCGCCCCACTCGTCCTCGACGAACGGCGCGATGTTGCGCCCCGTGCCGTGCTCGGCCTTGAGCGACCCGTCGAAGTCCTCGCTGACGACACGGACGACGTCGCGCAGGAACGCGTCGAACCGCGCCACGTCCGCGGCCTCGTTCAACCACGGCGTCACCAGGAAGTGCAGGTTGCCCGCGGAGGCGTGGCCGAAGATCACGGCGTCGTAGTCGTGGCGCACGAACAGCTCCTGCAGGGCCAGCGCCCCCTCAGCCAGCCGCTCCGGCGGGAAGCAGACGTCCTCGAGGATGAACGACGTCCCCGACGGCCGCGCGCCACCGACGCTGGCGAGCAGGCCGTTTCGGATGACCCAGTACTGCGCCGACAGCTCGGCGTCGCGCGTGAACGTGGTCGGCTCGAGCAACGTGAGTCCGCCGAGCAGGGCGTCGGCGGCGGCCTGCGACACCTCGGACTGCTCGGGCGACTCATCGCGGAACTCCACGAGCAGCCCGGTGGCCGAGGCGGGCAGGTCGTCCCAGCGCGCCGGAACGCCCGGACGCCCGCGCACCGCGGCGATCGAGGCGCGGTCCATCAGCTCCACGGCCGCCGCCCCGGCGGCGACGAACGGCGCCACCGCCGAGCACGCGGCCTGCATGTCGGGGAACAGCATCAGCGACGTCAGGTGATGTGCGTCGTCGCGCACAGTGTCGAAGACCGCCTCGGCGATGAACCCGAGCGTGCCCTCGGATCCGACCATGAGCCGGCGCAGGATCTGCACCGGGGTGTCGGAGTCCAGGAAGGCGTTCATCGAGTAGCCGGTCGTGTTCTTGATCCGGAACTTCGTGCGGATCCGCTCGGCCGTCGCCGGGTCGGCAAGGATCGCCTCGCGGATCGCGCCCAGCCCGGCGGCGATCGCCGGCTCGGCGGTCGCCAGATGCTCCTCGGCATCCGGGGCCGCCGTGTCCACGACGGTTCCCGAGGGAAGCACGATCGTCATCGACCGCAACGTCTGGTAGGAGTTCTCGACCGTCCCGCAGCACATCCCGCTGGCGTTGTTGGCCACGACGCCGCCGATCGTGGCGGCCGTCTTCGACGCCGGGTCCGGCCCGAGCCGGTAGCCGTGGCGCTTCAGGGCCGCGTTGGCCCGGGCCAGGATCGTGCCGGGCTTGCTGCGCAGCGTCCGGCCGCCGTCCTCCACGGTGCACCCGATCCAGTGCCGCATGACCTCCACGAGGATCCCGTCACCTTGGGACTGCCCGGACAGGCTCGTGCCCGCGGCGCGGAACGTCACGGGGATCGAGTGGGTGTGCCCGTAGGCCAGGACCCTCTGGATGTCCTCGATGTCGCGGGCCAGGACCACGACCTGGGGGAACATCCGGTAGGGACTGGCGTCGGTGGCGAACCGGACCAGGTCGAAGCCGCGACTGAGCACCACAGCCGGGTCACCGAGGAGCTGCTCGAGGTCCGCGCGCAGGCGTGGCGGCGATCCCGCGGCCACACTGTCGGGGGCACGGTCTGCGGTCGGAGTCGGCCCAGGCACGAGGTATGTGTCCAGTGGCGGCTCGAAGAGCTTGCGCATGGGCGCCAGACTCCCATCACGGCCGGCCGATGTCCTGATGTGCGCGCCCGGCCATCCACGCGCAGGCTCCGCCCGGTCGCCTCGCCCACTGGCTGCGCGCTAGCGTGACAAAGCCCGGACCCCCCAGCCGAGCCCCGACCCCCCGACCCGATCCCGACCCCCGGAGGATTCCCATGGACGCATCACGTTCCGCCGTCGTGCTCATCGAGTTCCAGAACGACTTCACCAGCGAGGGAGGGTCCCTGCACGGTGCGGTCGCCGAGGTCATGGAGGCCACCTCCATGATCGCGAACACGCAGGCGGTGGTCGCAGCTGCCCGGGCGGCGGGGGCGACGATCATCCACTCGCCGATCCAGTTCGCCCCCGGCTACAACGAGATCACCGCACACCCCTACGGCATCCTCAAGGGCGTCGTGGACACCAACTCGTTCGTCAAGGGCGAGTGGGGGGCCCAGATCGTCGAGGACGTTGCGCCCCAGGAGGGTGACATCGTGCTCGAGGGCAAGCGCGGACTCGATGCGTTCGCCAGCACCAATCTCGACTTCATCCTGCGCAGCAAGGGCGTGCAGACCGTCGCCCTGGCTGGATTCCTCACCAACTGCTGCGTCGAGTCGACCATGCGCTCGGCCTACGAGAAGGGCTTCGAGGTCGTCACCCTGACCGACTGCCTCGGCGCCACCAGCATCGAGGAGCACGAGAACGCGATCAAGTTCGACTACCCGATGTTCTCCAAGCCGATGAGCTCCGCGGAGTTCGCCGAAGCCCTGGCGGGGGCCGAGGCGGGCGACACCTCCCGCGGGTACTGACGCCCTCTCAGCGCAGCCAGGCGGCCGTGTCGGGTGCCAGCCAGAAGCCGCCCTCGCCGGGTTCCGGGGCCGCTGCGCTGGACACCAGGACCTCCCTGGCGGGCACGAGCGCCGGGGTGTCCCCGAGGTTCATCGCGACCAGGACGGGCGCGTCCTCGTCGCCGGCGGGGCGGTGCAGCACCAGGCAGGTCGCACCGGGTTCGCTGACCCAGTGCAGGTCCCCGTCCCCGAGGGCGGGCTCGGCGCGACGCAGCCGCAGGGCCCGCCGGGTGAGCTCGAGGGTGGAGTCCGGGTCCCCGGTCTGGGCCTCGACGCTGAGATCGCCCCAGTGCGCGGGCATCGGCAGCCACGACGCCCCTGTCGGGCTGAACCCGAACGAGGCTCCCTCGCGGGTCCACGGGATCGGCACGCGGCACCCGTCACGGAAGCCCTCCGCTCCGCCCGTGCGGCGGAAGGCGGGGTCCTCACGTGACTCCGCCGGCAGGTCGACGACCTCCTCCAGGCCCAGCTCCTGGCCCTGGTACAGGTACGCCGAACCGGGCAGTCCGAGCATGAACACGAGCCCGGCGCGGGCGCGCGCGAGGCCGCGGGCATCGTCGGCGGCCGCACTCGGGACAGGGGCGGTGTTGGACTGCGGCATCTGCTCGCCGGCAGCCTCGACCGCGTACTTGGTCCTGACCCGGGGGACGTCGTGGTTCTCCAGCACCCACGTCGTGGGGGCCCCCACCGAGGTGCAGGTGCGAAGCGATCGGTCGATCACCTCGCGCATCTGCCCGGCGTCCCAGCGGCACTTGAGGTAGTCGAAGTTGAACGCCGTGTGCAGCTCGTCGGGGCGGATGTAGGTGGCCAGCGCCTCGTCGGTGGCCACCCAGACCTCACCGACGAAGATCCGTGGGGGGTGGTAGGTGGCCGAGACCCGGCGCCACTCCCGCCAGACCTCGTGCACGCCCGGCTGGTCCCACTGCGGGAAGTCCTGGATCTCGCCGAAGGTCATCAGCAGCCCGTCGCCCTCGCCGGAGCGCGGGTAGCCCGGTGCCTTGACCAGCCCGGTGGCCACATCGATGCGGAAGCCGTCGATGCCCCGGTCGAACCAGAACCGCAGCGTGGCCTCGAAGTCCGCGCGCACGTCGGGGTGGTCCCAGTTGAAGTCCGGCTGGGCGGAGTCGAACAGGTGCAGGTACCACCACCCGCTCGGCTGGCCGGACGCGTCGAGGATCGGGTCCCAGGCCGAGCCGCCGAACGCCGAGCGCCAGTCGTTCGGCGGGCTGGCGCCCCCGTCCGCGCCGGGCACGCAGTGGTAGCGCTGCCACGCCGGCGACCCGGGCTCGGAGGCCAGCGCCTCCTGGAAGAACACGTGCTGGTCGGAGCTGTGGTTGGGCACGATGTCGACGATCACCTTGATGCCCAGGTCGTGCGCCTCGGCGACCAGTGCCTCCACGTCGGCGACGTCGCCGAACATCGGGTCGATGCCCCGGAAGTCGGCCACGTCGTACCCGCCGTCAGCCTGCGGTGAGGTGTACCAGGGTGAGAACCAGACAGCGTCCACCCCCAACCGGGCCAGGTGGGCCAGGTGGGCGCGGATGCCGGCGATGTCGCCGAACCCGTCGCCGTCGGAGTCGGCCCATGACTTCGGGTACACCTGGTAGATGACGGCGTTGCGCCACCAGTCCGCGTCCGTGGTGATCGACATGGGCACATCCTGTCGCGTCGTGCGTAGTGACGCCAAGCCTGGCGCGACCTCGCCGGGGGGCCGCGCCGGTGCACTACATTCGTCCCGTGCAGACCCCTCCCGCCACGCCGTTCGAGCGGTTCGGCGGCCACGAGTTCTTCGACCTGCTGGTGGCCCGGTTCTACGCGGGGGTGGCCGAGGACCCGGTGCTGAGGCCGATGTACCCCGAGGCCGACCTGGGCCCGGCGGCCGAGCGCCTGCAGCTGTTCCTCGAGCAGTACTGGGGTGGGCCGACGACCTACTCCCAGGAGCGCGGGCACCCGCGGCTGCGCATGCGCCACGCGCCCTACCCGGTCGACGCCGCCGCCCACGATGCATGGCTGCGCCACATGCGCGCCGCGCTCGATGCGACAGCGCCGGAGTGCGGGATGTCGGCCGAGGACGAGGCTGAGCTGTGGGACTACCTGACCCGAGCGGCGCTGTCGATGGTGAACACCTACCCCGGACCTGCCTGAGCGCGCTGCGAGGCGAGGTGGTGATCGCGCTCGACGGCTGCGGCGCTGATCCGGGTGACCATCGTGGGGAACACCACGCCATGGAAGGGCAGGACCGAGTACCAGTACGCCTGGCCCGCCAGCCCGTGCGGGAAGAACGTGGCCCGCTGGCGCAGGGTGGTGCCACCACCGGGCGCCGGGGAGACGTGGAACTCCAGCCACGCCAGGCCCGGCACCTTCATCTCCGCGCGCAGGCGCAGGAGCCTTCCCGGGACGACCTCCTCGACCCGCCAGAAGTCGCAGGCCTCCCCGATGAGCAACTCCTGCGGGTCACGCCGACCGCGCCGAAGTCCCGGACCACCGATGAGGCGGTCGAACGCCCCGCGTGCCTCCCAGGCCCACTTCAGCGAGTACCAGCCGTTGTCGCCGCCGATCGAGGCCACCACGTCCCAGACCGCCTCGGGGGAGGCCTCGACGACGGCGCTGCGATCATCGGTGAACAGTGATCCACCTGCCCAGTCGGGGTCGGTCGGCAGGGGGTCGCTGGGGGCGCCGGGCATGTAGGCGTCCGACCACCTCGTGGCGACATCGGCATCCTTGACCCGGGTGAGGGCCAGGCGCACGGAGTCGTCGAACCCGAGCAGCCCCCCAGGGGGGTCGGGGACGTAGGTGCGGATGTCGTGCTCGTGGCAGATCACCTCGTTGCGCAGGGAGGCGACCAGCGGCCGGGCGATGACGCTGGGGACGGGGGTCACCAGGCCCACCCACCGCGCGGAGAGCTCGGGCTGCAGCAGGTTGATCGGCAGGATGCGACGCTTCTTCAGGCCCGAGACGGACGCGAAGTGCTGCATCATCTGCTCGTACGTGAGGATGTCCGGGCCCCCGATGTCGAACGTCCGGTTCACGTCGGCGGGCAGCGTCGCGCACCCCACGAGGTAGCGCAGGACGTCGCGGATCGCGATCGGCTGGATCCGGGTGCGCACCCACCGGGGCGTGATCATCACGGGGAGTCGCTCTGTGAGGTAGCGCAGCATCTCGAACGACAGCGACCCGGATCCGATCACGGTGGCAGCACCGAGGGCCGCAGTCGGGACTCCGCTGGCCAGCAGGATCTCGCCGACCTCGGCCCGGGAGCGCAGGTGCTCGCTGAGGTTCTCATCATTGGCCAGCCCGCCCAGGTAGACGATTCGCTGGACGCCTGACTCACGCGCGACCGTGGCGAACGTGCGGGCGACCACCTCCTCGGTGCGCTCGAAGTCCGGTCCCGTGCCGATGGCGTGGATCAGGTAGTAGGCCACCTCCACGTCGGCCATCGCGCGTGCGAGGGCCTCGTGGTCGGCTGCGTCGCCGAGCGCCACCTCCACGTCATCGTGCCAGGGCATGTCGCGCAGACGCTCCGGGTGGCGGGCCAGGACCCGGACCCGATGGCCGGCCGCCAGCAGCTCGGGCACCAGCCTGCCGCCGATGTAGCCGGTGGCGCCGGTGACCAGGCAGAGGCGTCCGGGGGTGCCGTCCATGGCCGACAGTCTGCCGGTCCGGGCGAGGGTCGCAAGTCGGGTGCCGCCCGGGCAGCGCGACCTACCGGGGCGCGGCGCCACCCGCCTGGGGAACCGAGCCCGGGGTCATCGGGGTCCCGTCCGCGTTGTACCCCATCGGTCGGGTCAGGACGGGCACCACGATGCCGTGCGCATCGAAGGATCCCTTGAGGCGCTCGCGCAGCTCGCGGGTGAGCGGCACCTGTTGCGCGGCGCGGGCCTTGACCATGATCCGCACGTACACCGCCTCGCCGGAGACCGCCTCGACGCCGGCGAACGAGGGACGGCCCAGCATCCGCTCCCGGGTCTCGGGGTCGTTGTACATGTCGTTGCCGACCTCGACCACGACCTGCCGGATCGCCTCGAGGTCGGCGTCGTAGGACACGGGGATGACGACGGCAGCCATCGTCCAGCCCTGCGACTGGTTGGCCACCCGCAGGATCTCGCCGTTGCGCACGTACCAGACGACACCCGTTGGGTCCCGGATCCGGGTCACCCGAAGGGCGACCTCCTCCACCGTCCCGGTGACCGGACCCACGTCGACGAGGTCCCCGACGCCGTACTGGTCCTCGACGATCATGAAGAAGCCGGACAGGTAGTCCTTGACCAGGGTCTGCGCGCCGAAGCCCAGCGCCACGCCCACCACGCCGGCGCTGGCGATCAGGGGAGCCACGTTGACCCCCAGCTCGGTGAGGATCAGCAGCGTGGCCGTACCCCAGATCACGATCACCAACCCGCTGCGCAGCAGCTGGCCCACTGCCTTCGCACGCTGCTCGCGGCGCTGGCCCATGATCATCGACTGGAGCTCGACGGTCGCCTCGGGTGTGTCGGTCAGGGCATCAGAGCGGCTGCGGCCGCTGGTGATCCACTTGTCGACCGAGCGGCTGATCAGGCGGGAACCCAGGACGTGGAGCACCGCAGCGACGATGACGACCACGACGATGAACAGGGCCTCACCCCAGAAACTGGCGAACCACTCCCAGAAGGGCTGGTCCGCGGTGGTGGTCGTGGTGTCGTCTGCGAGCCGGATCACGCTCGCACACTACGACGGCTCAGGGCCAAGGTGGTGGAGGTTCCCGGGAGTGCCTCCCGGCGCGCGGTCGGCCGGGTTGACGGCCTAGCCTGACGACCATGCCCCAGGGCACCGCGGGGACCGGTCACGTGACGGTCGCGTCGCCCCCGACCTGGTCCCCCGGGCTGCCGTGAGATGCGACTGGAGGTCCACGTGGTGAATGCAGGTCCGTCGGCGAACCCCGAGCCCACGCCCGATCCGCCGGCGGTGGCCACGCCCCCGAAGCCATCCGGTGGTGGAACCGGAATGGGTCGAGCCCAGCCCGGAGCTGGTCGAGCTGGCCCGCGCGTACGGCGTGGCCGTCGAGTACTGGGATCAGTCCGGCACGTACCACCGGATCGGCGCGGCCACCATCCTCGCGGTGCTCACGGCGCTCGAGGTGGATGTCAGCTCGCCGGACGCGATCTGGAACGCCCTCTACGACCGGCGCAACGCGCCGTGGCGCCGGATGCTGCCGCCGGTCTTCGTGACCCGCGCGGGGTCGGACAACCAGTGCTGGGTGCACGTGCCCAACGGGGACGCCGTGGCCATGTGGGTGGACCGTGAGGAGGGTGGCGAGGGGTGGTTCCTGGACCAGGTCGACCGATGGGTGGAGCCGCGGCACGTCGACGGGGTCCTGGTCGGGGAGGCGACGTTCCGGATCCCGTGGGACCTCCCGCTCGGCTGGCACACGCTGTGGGCCCGGTCCGAGGGGGCCGACGGGGTCATCCGGGAGGCGTCCTGCCCGTTGGTCGTCACCCCGGCCCGGCTGGACCCACCGGCGCTGGCCGCCGGCCGCCAGTGGGGCTTCATGACCCAGGTCTACGCGATGCGCTCCGAGGGGTCGTGGGGGATCGGCGACCTGGTGGACCTGGCCGACCTCGCGGCGTGGAGCGGACACGCGGAGGGGGCGGACTTCGTCCTGGTGAACCCGATGCACGCGGCCTCCCCGGCGGCGCCGATGGAGCCCTCGCCCTACCTGCCGGTCACCCGCCGGTTCGCGAACCCCATCTACCTGCGGGTGGAGTCCATCGAGGAGTACGCGAGCCTGTCGATGGATGCCCGTGCGCGGATCGAGGCGCTGTCGATCCCCGTGCGCGCGCTGTCCACATCCCCGGACCTGATCGACCGGGATGCCATCTGGGCGGCCAAGTCCCAGGCCCTTCGCCATGTGTTCGCTGCATCCCTCTCGCCGGGCCGGCAGGCCCTGTTCGACGCATTCATCGAGCGGGAGGGCCAGGGCCTGGTCGATTTCGCCACGTGGTGTGCGCTCGTCGATGAGCACGGCGGCGAGCCGAGCCTCTGGCCGGTGGCGCTCCAGGACGCCGGCTCGCCGGAGGTGGCTGCCGAGCGCGTGCGCCTGGCCGACTCCGTGCGCTGGCACGCGTGGCTGCAGTGGCAGCTCGACGAGCAGTTGACGCGCGCCCAGCAGGCGGCCGTCGACGGCGGCATGCGCTCCGGGATCGTCCACGACCTGGCCGTCGGCGTGCATCCCGAGGGATCGGATGCCTGGGCCCTGCGCGACGTCCTGGCCCAGGGCGTGTCGGTGGGTGCCCCGCCGGACATGTACAACCAGATGGGCCAGAACTGGTCGCAGCCCCCGTGGCGCCCCGACGCGTTGGCCGAGGCGGGGTTCATCCCCTACCGGGACATGCTGCGCACGATCCTGCGCCACGCGGGCGGGATCCGGGTCGACCACGTGCTGGGGCTGTTCCGCCTGTGGTGGATCCCCGAGGGGATGCCGGCCTACAGCGGCACGTTCGTCACCTCCGACCACGAGGCCCTCATCGGCATCCTGGCCCTGGAGTCCGAGCGGGCCGGCGCGTGGCTGGTGGGCGAGGACCTGGGGACCGTCGAGCAGTGGGTCCAGGACTACCTGTTGTCCCGTGGGGTTCTCGGCACGACGATCATGTGGTTCGAACGCGACTACCAGGCCCATCCCGATGTCCCGCTGCAGCCCGAGCAGTGGCGAGCCCACTGCCTGGCCTCCGTGACGGTGCACGACCTGCCGCCGACGGCCGGGTACCTCGCGGGGGAGCACGTGCGGATCCGTGCCGAGCTCGGCCTGCTGACCCGACCCGCCGAGGAGGAGCTGGCTGAGAGCTCGGCCCAGGTGGCCGAGTGGCGCGCGATGTGCGTCGACCGCGGATGGATGGCGGCCGACGGGACCGACGAGGACCTGATCGCCGCCCTGCACGCGCTCGTCGCCGCGTCGCCGTCGGTGCTCATCGGGGTGGCCCTGACCGACGCGGTCGGCGACCGGCGCGCCCAGAACCAGCCGGGCACCGACAAGGAGTACCCCAACTGGCGGGTTCCGCTCACTGACGCCCGGGGTCAGGCGGTCCTGATCGAGGACTTCCCGAACCTGCCGCTCCTGCGCCGTCTCGTGGACGCGGTCAAGGGCTGAGAGGTCGGCGGGATCAGGCGTCGCGCGCCTGGCAGCGCAGGGACCGCTCCACTCCATCCCGCGCCTCGGTGATGATCCGGCGCAGGCCCGTCGGCAGGTCCGGTGAGTCGAGGAACTCGTTGGTCACGCGCACCGTCTCGGGCTCGACCAGCAGCCCGGGGTAGAGCATGGTGGCGATCAGCCAGGACATCTCGCTGCTGCGGGTTGCCCAGACCTCCTCGATGACGGCGAAGTAGCGGTCCCGGAACGGCCGGTACAGGTCGCGCTGATCGGGGATGCCCAGGCCGGACATGGTGGCCGCCAGCATGGCGTTGGGCAGCGACTGGTCGGTGATCGCGGAGTCCCAGGCCTGCTCCTTGGCCTGCGCGGTGGGGATCGAGGACCGGACGGCTGTCGCGCTGCGTCGTCCGCTGGCCGTGTCGTCGCGCGCGAGCTCCGCGTCGATCTCCGCCTCCCCGGCCCGACCGGAGGAGACCAGGCACGCGAGCAGCGACCAGCGCAGGTCGGTGTCGATGACCAGCCCCGGGACCTCGGCCGAGCCGTCGAGGAGGCCCACGACGAGGTCGAGCTGATCCGCTGTCCGGGCGGTGTGGACCGTTGCCCGTGCGTACGCCAGCTGGTGGTCGCTGCCCGGTGCCGCCTCCAGCAGGGCCGTGTGCACGGCTCGGGCCAGACGCTGCTGGTACTCGGGGCGGTGCTCCGGGCTGGCGAACAGGTCGACCGCCGTGCGGGCCTGGAGCAGGACCTTCTGGACCACTCCGACGTCGGACTCCGACGGCAGGCCGGACAGTGCCATCTGCAGGTAGTCACCGGCGGACCATTCGGCGTCGCGGGTCATGTCCCACGCGGCGGACCAGACCAGCGACCGCGGCATGGGTTCGGCGAGGTCGCCGAGGTGCTGGATCGCCGTCGCCGACGAGCGCCCACCGAGGCGGATCTTGGCGAACGTGAGGTCGTCGTCGTTGATCAGCAGGAGGTCCGACGCGGGGCGGCCGGCGAGCTGGGGCAGCTCCGTGCGCTCCCCGACGACGTCCAGCTCGATCTGCTCGGTGCGCGTCAGTCGGCCGTCGATCAGGTCGTAGAGGCCCACACGCAGGCGGTGGCCGCGCAGGACGGGCTTCAACCCCGGCGGCGTGCTGGGCGGCTCCTGGACGATCGCCACGGTCCCGTAGGTGTCCGGGTCGGCGTAGACCACGTCCGGGCGCAGCAGGTTCACCCCCGAGGCCTGCAGCCACTCCCGGGTCCATGCCGAGAGGTCCCGCCCGGACGTCGCCTCCAGCTCGACCAGGAGGTCGACCAGCTCCGTGTTGCCCCACTTGTGGGCCTGGAAGTAGGCACGCAGGCCTGCGAAGAACTCCTCCTCACCGACCCACGCGACCAGCTGGCGCAGGGCGGAGGCACCCTTCGCGTAGGTGATGCCGTCGAAGTTGAGCTTCACCGTCTCGAGGTCGGGGGCGTCGGTGGCGATCGGGTGGGTCGAGGGCAGCTGGTCCTGGCGGTAGGCCCAGGTCTTGCGCTGCTGCCCGAAGCCGGTCCACGCCTCGGTGTACCGGGTGACCCGCGCCATTGCGTGGTAGGACGCCCACTCGGCGAACGACTCGTTGAGCCACAGGTCGTCCCACCAGCGCATCGTGACCAGGTTGCCGAACCACATGTGCGCCAACTCGTGCAGGATCGTGTTCGCCCGCGACTCGTAGGCGACCTCGGTGACCCGGGACCGGAAGACGTAGTCCTCGATGAAGGTCACGCAGCCGGCGTTCTCCATGGCCCCGGCGTTGTACTCGGGAACGAACAGCTGGTCGTACTTGCCGAACGGGTAGGGGTGGCCGAAGACGTCCTCGAAGTACGCGAACCCCTGCTTGGTCTCCTCCAGGATGCGCTCGGCGTCCAGGTGGGGTGCCATCGAGTTCCGGCAGAACACCCCCAACGGGTAGGTGCCGTGCGGGCCGGTGTACTCGTCGCGGACCACGTGGAAGGCCCCGGCCACCAGTGCCGTGATGTAGGTGCTCATCCGCACCGTGGTCGGGAAGTCCCACCGGGCGACCCCGCTGCGCACCGGTGACGGCAGGGGGGTGGGCGTGTTCGACACGACCTGCCAGTGGTCGGGCGCCGTGACGTGGAACGTGTACACGGCCTTGAGGTCGGGCTGGTCGAAGCAGGCGTAGACCCGTTGGGCATCGGCCATCTCGAACTGGGTGTAGAGGTAGACCTCGTCGTCGACCGGGTCGACGAGCCGGTGCAGTCCCTCACCCGTGCGGGAGTAGGCGCAGTCCGCGACCACGACCAGCGTGTTCTCGGCCGCCAGGGATGGCAGCGGGAGCCGCTGGCCCGTGTACTCGGAGATGTCGATCGGGACACCGTTGAGCGTGGCCGAGTGGATGGTCGCCGCGATCAGGTCGATCCAGGTGCGGGCCCCTGGCATCGTGCAGCGGAACCTCACCGTGCAGGTCGAGGCGAAGGTCGTCTCCGAGCTGGTCAGGTCCAGCTCGATGTCGTAGTCCTGGACATCGAGGAGGTCAGCGCGCTGAGCGGCCTCGTCACGACGCAGTGCCGGATGTGCCACGTGGAGGCTCCAGTCGGTCGGGTGTGGTGAGGGGGTCGGGACCTCGCAGTCGCGCAACCCCGGGGCATTCTTCCACGAGGCCCCTGATGAGGACGCCACGAGACGTGATCGGCCGACGGGCGGCGGGGCGATGCCGCGCCCTCGCCCAATGCTGGTGGACCGCCAGGGCCCCGCGGGGGTGACGCACGACCCGGGAATCGGACAGAATCCTCTCCATGCGCGTTCATCTGGGCTGTGACCACGCCGGCTACGAGCTGAAGAACATGCTGGCCGCCTACCTGCGTGAGGCAGGCCACGACGTCGTGGACCATGGCGCCCACGACTACGACGCTGAGGACGACTACCCGGAGTTCTGCTTCGCCGCCGCGCAGGCGGTCCTGGAGGTGCCCGGCAGCCTGGGCATCGTGATCGGCGGGTCGGGCAACGGCGAGCAGATCGCCGCCAACAAGGTGCCCGGCGTGCGCGCGGCGCTGGCCTGGTCGGTGGAGACCGCCACGCTGGCCCGGGAGCACAATGACGCCAACGTGGTGGCGATCGGTGGCCGGATGCACTCGACCGAGGAGTGCTTCCGGATCGTGAACGCCTTCCTGGCCACGCCGTTCTCGGGCGCGGAGCGCCACCAGCGCCGGATCGACCAGCTGGCGCAGTACGAGGCCGAGCGCTGAGGCCCGCGACGACATCGGGCTCGGCTCACGCCCAGGTGGAGTAGGGCTCCCGGGCGAGGTTGACGTTGAAGAAGCGCTGGTCGTCGGACACTTCCGTGCCGGCCCACGAGGGGCGGACGAAATCCTCGTCGGCGTGAGCGAGCTCGACCTCGGCCATGACCAGCGGCGCGTTCGGCCCGGCGAACACATCGACCTCCCACACGTGGTCCCCGACGGGCACGAGATGGCGGACCTTGTCGATCACCGGACCCTGGGCCAGCTCGTCGAGCATCGCCAGGGCGTCGGCCACCGGGACCTCGTACTCGAACTCGCTGCGGCTGACCCCCACCGAGACCCCCTTGACGGTCAGGAAGCCCGTGTCGCCCTTGACGCGGACGCGGACGGTCGCGACGTCGGTCTGGGCCAGGTAGCCCTGGACGATCCGGGTCGATGACGTGACCCCAGCGCGCCAGGACTCGTCGGCCACCAGGAACTTGCGCTCGACCTCGACTCCCATGGGTCCTTCCTACCAGCAGCCGGTGACGCTCGACGCGGCCCGGTCGACCGCCTTGCGGGTGGTGAGCCGCGTGTAGCGGGTGGGTCGGGAGTTGACGATGGAGACGAAGACCTTCGTCTGCCCGTCGGCGCCGTCGGCGTACCCGGCCAGGGCGATCGAATCGGCCACCGTCCCGGTCTTGGCCTGGATGCGGCCGGCGGCGCACTTCGCCGGCGTGGAGCTGAAGCGCTTGTAGGACGACCTCAGGGTCCCGGTGCGCCCCGCCACCGGCAGCCACCCGCGGATCCGGGCCAGCTCCGGGTGTGCGGGGGACAGCGCCCGGGCCAGGGCGGAGGTCAGCGCCCCCGCGGTGAGCCGGCCCTCGAGGGACAACCCGCTGCCGTCGATGATCCGCACGCCCGTCAGGGGGACCTCCAGCTCCTGGAGGGTGTCGGCCAGCCCCTGTCGGGCCCCCGCCCACGTCCCGGGCAGCCCGCGGGCCACCGCGATGTGCCGGAACAGCATCTCGGCTGTGTCGTTGTCGGAGATCAGCAGCGTCCGCGAGACCGCCTCGGCCACCGAGTGCCCGGGGACGCTGGCCAAGGTGGGTGCCTCGGGTGCTGCGGTCGCCTCGCCGGCGTAGCTGGCCTTCACGCCGAGCTTGCCCAGTGCGGTGGCGAAATACTTCCCGGCGTCGGCCGTCGCGTCGCGCACCTTGTTGTCGTCGCGTGCGAAGGCCCCGACGGGGCGCACCTGCCTCGGCAGGTAGGAGGTGGGCCAGCCACGCGACTGACCCGAGCCGGAGAACAGCGAGTCATCGGCGCGGACCGTGATCGTGCGCGCGGGCGCGATGGGGACTGCGGCGGGTGCCGAGGCGCTCGGGACGGGGACGGTCGGGTCCGCGGAGGCGCTCGGGACCGGTGCCGCCGGGAGTCCGAGTGCTGCTGCCGTGGTGGCGGCCAGGGTGCGCAGGTCGGCGCTGGACAGCAGCGGATCACCACCGGCGACCAGGACCACCTCGTCGGGAGAGGAGCCGGCGCGAACCGCGGTCGGGAAGCGATGGTCCGGGCCGAGAGTGGCCAGGACCCCGACGCTCGTCAGGATCTTGGTCGTCGACGCACCCCGCAGTGAGGCCGTCGCCCGGCGCTGGTAGACGTAGGCGCCCGAGGTGGTGTCCCACACGGTCATGGTGAACCGCTTGCCCAGGACCTTGGACGTGGTGCGTGTGGCCAGGACCTTGCTGATCCGGGTGTTGGCCGCGCTGGTCGACACCCGGGCGGGGGCGGCGCTCACCGTCAGGACGCGGTCGTCGCGGGGCAGGGGGGCCATCGCCGACGCGGGGGCCGTACCCGCCAGCAGGGTGAGGGCACAACCGACCGCAAGGGCAGCCGGGCCGAGGGGGCGCATGGCCACACGCTACCTGCGCCCACGGCTCGGGCCCTGACACCGCCGGGCTAGCGTCAGGCTAAGGCTGAGCGCCCTCGGCGCTGAGGACTCAGCGCGCGCCGAACTCCCCGAGGCAGTCGCGCAGCTGGGCCACGGCCCAGATGATCTCGTCGGCGGTGATCACCAGCGGGGGTGCCAGGCGGATCGTCGACCCGTGGGTGTCCTTGGCCAGCACTCCACGGGCCAGCAGGGCCTCGGAGACCTGGCGGCCGGTGGCCAGGTCGGGGTCGATGTCCACCCCCGCCCACGTCCCCCGGGAGCGGACCTCGACCACTCCGTGGCCGACGAGCTTGCCGAGCTCGGCGGCCAGGACGTCGCCGAGCTCCGTGGCCCGCTCCTGGAACTCCCCGGTCTGCAGCAGCCGGATCACTGCACGACCCACCGCGCACGCCAGCGGGTTGCCGCCGAAGGTGCTGCCATGCTCACCGGGCTGCAGGACGTCGAGGACGGCGCGGTCGGCGGCGATGGCCGAGACCGGCATGATCCCACCGCCCAGCGCCTTGCCCAGGATGTAGATGTCAGGAACCACGCCCTCGTGGTCGCAGGCGAAGGTGCGCCCCGTGCGGGCCAGGCCGGACTGGATCTCGTCGGCCAGCAGCAGGACGTTGTGCTCGGCGGTCAGCTCCCGGACCTGGCGCAGGTAACCCTCGGGAGGGATCACCACGCCGCCCTCGCCCTGGATGGGCTCGAGCAGGACGGCGGCGGTGTGCTCGGTGATCGCCGCCCGCAGGGCATCGATGTTGCCGTACTCCACCTGGACGAACCCGGGTGTGTACGGGCCGAAGTGGTCGCGGGCGCTGTCGTCATCGGAGAACGAGACGATGGTTGTGGTGCGGCCGTGGAAGTTGCCCTCAGCGACGACGATCGAGGCCTGGTGTGCCGGGATCCCCTTGACCATGTAGCCCCACTTGCGCGCCACCTTGATCGCAGTCTCGACGGCCTCCGCGCCGGAGTTCATGGGGACCACCATGTCCTTGCCGGTGAGGGCGGCGAGCTCGGCGCAGAAGGGCCCGAACTGGTCGTGGTGGAATGCCCGGCTGACCAGGGTGACCCGGTCGAGCTGCTCGTGTGCAGCCGCGACGATCTCGGGGTGACCGTGGCCGAAGTTCAGGGCCGAGTAGCCCGCGAGGCAGTCCAGGTAGCGGTGCCCGGCAACATCGGTGACCCACGCGCCGGCCGCACTGGCGATCACCACCGGCAGGGGGTGGTAGTTGTGCGCCGAGTGCTCCTCGGCCAACTCGATCAGCGCATCGGCGTTGTGTTCCACGTCATTGCCTCCCTGGCGGTCCGCGGGCGTTCCCGTCCCGGGTGAAGTCTGCCGGAAGGGGGGCGGTCAGGTGCCCATCGGGATCCAGACCAGGCCGATGCCCGTGACCTTCACGTCGGACTTCGCCAGGGTGATGGACATCGGGCTGACCGATGCTGCCCTGGTGTCCCACTCGGCGCGGATGCCGGCGACCTCGGCGTCGAGCTCGGCCTGCAGGTCGGCGTACACCGCCTGGAGCTCCTCGACCTTGTCCTCGGCAGCACCGACCTTGTCCGAGGCGGATGCGGCACGCTTCGCCGCGGAGGTCATCGATGTCTTGCGTCCCCCGAACAGCCCGCCGAGCATGCCCATGGCGTCGGATCCGATCGCGCTCGTGCGCGCCTCACGCTGGCGCTCGAGGGTGTTGCTCGCCGTGTCGATCTTGCGCTGGGCGGCCGCGAGCTTGGTCTGGTACTTCGCCTGGAGGGCGGCGATCTCCCTGTCGGCCGCGTCCGTCGCTGCGGCCCGGCATCGTGCGGCGAAGTCCTCGGCGCCCTCCCCGATCCGGCCGTAGAGCTTGAGCTCAGGGTTGGTGGGGATGTCCACGGTCATGGATCGCTGGAGGTGGTCGGCCAGGTCGCGCTGAAGGGTCGTCCACCACGTCCTGGCGCCCACCTCGGTGGGCGGGATCCGGTAGACCGCACCGGGCGGGGGCGTGGGCAGGAGGTCGCGGTCGTCGTAGTCGACGGCGCGGAACTGGTCAGCGGTGGGGAACGGGGACAGGGGCGTCAGGATCGCCTCGTACTCCTGGTCGAGCACGATCCCGGCCTTGGCGTCGTCGAAGCGCAGGAGGACACGGGCGATGGCGCCCGGGGACAGCCGGTGCCCGGGGACTGACCCGACTGAGGCCGCCCAGTTCGCCGCCGGGTCGAGGTAGTGCACGGGGATCCCATCGGCGGCCCTCGGCTGGACGGGGGTCTCGTCGGCCGCCAGCGGGCTGGCCGGCGGGGCAGGGGGAGCGGCCGGAGCGGCTGGGGCCGGGGCAGCCGGAGCCGGAGCAGCCGGAGCCGGGGCGGCCGGTGGAGTGGCGGCGGCGGGTGCCGGCGGGGCCGCGGGGGACGCAGGGGCCGCGGGGGTGGCAGGGGTCCCGGGGGCCGCGGCCGGGCCTGCAGGTGTCGCGGGGCCAGCGGGGGTGGCGGCGGCTGGCGGGGCCGCAGGGGCCGGGGGAGCGGAGCTCGCCTTCAGCGACGTGATCTGCTCGCGGGTCAGTGGGCCGCGCAGGTAGCTCATCGCCCATCGGGTGGTGAACACCGAGACGGTGTCCTTGCTGGCCCGCTTCATCACGAACTCGCGCTTGGCCAGCCCGGAGATCGTGTCCCCGACCGCGCCGGGGTCGACCGAGCCCGCGGCGCTGGTGAGCCCATCGACCAGGCGTGCCTTGTCCTGCTCGGTCTGCAGGCGTCCGATCATCCAGGTGCCCGCGTTGGACAGCGCCTTGTAGTCGACGTCGACCGGGTTCTGCGTCGACAGCACGACGCCCACGCCGAACGCGCGGGCCTGCTTGAGCAGCAGCATGATCGGCGCCTTGGTGGGCGGGTTGCCGACGGGGGGCAGGTAGCCGGCGACCTCGTCCATGTAGAGCAGGGTCCGCAGGTCGGAGGTTCCGCTCTGCCGACGCATCCAGGAGATCAGCTTGGCCAGGACCACCGAGACGGCCGACTGCCGCTGCTCGTCGTCGAGGTGCGCGATGGACACCACCGCGCACCTCGGGCGCCCGTCAGGGGTGCGCAGCATCGAGGCGATGTCGATCCGCTCGCCGACGAGCCAGGACGCGAACGCGGGGGAGGCCAGCAGGCCGTTGAGCTTCAGCGCGAGCTTCATGCGCTCGTCGGCCGGGTAGTACGTGTCCAGCTCCAGCACGCCGACCTTGCGCACGGGCGGCTGCTGGACGGAGGCGACGAGGGTCGCAAGATCCAGGGCGCGCCCGTGGGTCCACGCGTCGTTGATGATCGTCGAGAGCAGGATGTGCTCCCGCGAGCTCAGCGGGTCGGCCTCGATGCCGACCAGGTTCAGCAGGCTGGAGACGTAGGCGTCGATCTCCTCCTGCACGGCCTGGGGGTCGTTCATGTCCGCCGGCACATCGAGGGTCCCGATGATGTTCATGCCGACTCCGTGCGGGGCGCCCGGGGTGTAGATCGTGACCTCGACACCCTCGTCCAGGGCCCGCACATGCTCCGCGCCGAGGCCCCAGCCGGCCAGGCCGGTGGTCCAGGTCCCGGACTGGGCGGCGGCGAACTCGGGCACCGTCTGGCCGGCCTTGGCGGCGTCGCCCTCGTTGACCCAGGGTTCGAACTCGGCGGGGGCCAGGTTCGGGAAGGTCAGGGCGAGGTTGGCCAGGTCGCCCTTCGGGTCGATGAGCAGCGCCGGGATCCCGGCCCGCAGGCACTCCTCGATCAGCACCACGCCCAGGCCGGTCTTGCCCGAGCCGGTCATGCCGACGATGACCCCGTGCGTGGTCAGCTCGTCGGAGGGGACCCCTGCCGGGTCCGTGGTCCGCTCGTGGGTCGCCGCGTCCACGATCCCACCCAGTCTCAGCTCAGCCATGGCGCAAGACTAGGGACGCCACCGGGAGTGGGGCGCGGTGACGGGCGTCGACTGCGGATTGTCGGGCAGACCGGCGGGTCCGCGGTGGTCGTGTCGAGGGTCGAGGTCGGGCTCGGGCGTCGCGCTCGGTGAGGTCGTTGCCGAGCCGTCGGTCGCCGACGGGGGGAGGACGCTGCCGCTGGGTCGGCCACCCGCTGCCGCTCGGTGAGGGCGTGGGCTTCGGGGTCAGCGGCTCGTCGGCGCGCAGCTTCGCCCAGAGCTCGTCGGCCTCGGGCTGGGCCCACTGCACGCGGTTGGGGTCCGGGGGGTAGACCTCGTAGGGCACGGTCGTGAACTCGATGGACTCCAGTCCGACCTCGCGCACCCGCACGGCGATGGCGGCCATCGACCGGATGCTGCCGATCCCGGTGTCGGTGGTCACCGACCGGGTGACCGCGTCGAGGAAGTTGTAGAGCTCGATGGGGTTGAACAGGACCCCGCTGGAGGTCACCTCCTGGATCAGCGAGCTGAGGAAGGCCTGCTGCCGCTGGATCCGGTCGGTGTCCGACCCGTCGCCGCCGCCGACGCCCTTGCGGACGCGGACATAGTCCAGCGCCTGCTTGCCGTCGAGTGTCTGGCAGCCGGCCTCGAAGTAGATCTTGGAGTTCGGGTCGCTGATCGGCTCGGCGATGTAGATGGTGACGCCCCCGACGGCATCGACCATGTCGACGAAGCCGGCGAAGTCCACGACGACGAAGTGGTCGATCCGCAGGCCGGTCAGCGACTCGACGGTGCGTTGCACGCACACCGGCCCCCCGATCGGGTAGGCCGCGTTGAACTGGCGCAGTGCGCCGGGGACGATCTGGCCGTTGGGCCCCACGCAGTCGGGCATCTGGACCATCGAGTCCCGGGGGATGCTCACGCCGGCCGCCCAGGTGTTGTCCGCGGACAGGTGCATCACCATCGTGGTGTCGGCCAGGCCCGGTGACTCGCCGCCGACGACGCTGTTGGCGCCCTCGCGAGTGTCCGAGCCGATGGCCAGGATGTTGAGCGCCTGGTTCTCCTTCGCGGGGCGCACGTCACCGAGGCCCTCGGACGGATCGATGGTCGCGATGTTGGAGTCCAGTCGCTGGTAGGCGCTCCAGAGCGCCCCGGCGGCGATGCCCAGGACCACCAGCAGGACGCCGGCGACGATCCACGGCCAGCGCCGGCGGCGTGCCCGCTCCTGCTGCATCCGGTCCTCCTGCTCGGCCCTTCGCCCGAGGGTAGTCGGGTTCGTGCTCGCCGGGGGCGTGGCTGACCGGCGGCGTGGCTCAGCCGGCGGCCAGCGCGTCGAGGTGTGCGCGGTCGAAGGGTGCGTCCCCGCCCAGCGCGCTGGCCACGATCCGGGCCAGCACCTGCCCGCGGTGCAGCGCCTCGGGCGCGGTGAGCCCGCCGAACAGCAGGCCGTCGAGGAATCCGGTGGCCAGGCTGTCCCCGGCGCCGGTCGTGTCGACGATCGGCAGGTCGATCCCCGGCGGGGGCGCTGCGGTGACCTGCGGATCCCCTGCGTCCGCGCGCTGCACGAGCAACGCCCCACGCGGGCCCATGCCGAACACCACGACCTGCGCGGGACCGGCCGCGAACCACGCCTCGGCCGCGGCCACCGGGTCCTCGAGGTGCGCCGCGGAGGCGAACAGGTAGTCGGCTGAGGCGATGAAGTCCGCGCGGTAGGGGTCGGCAGGATGGCGCACGTCCTGCAGGTCGACGGCCACCGGACGACCGAGCGATCGGGCACGTGCGACGACGTCGCGCGCCCAGTTGGGCAGCGACGCGAGCACGAGGTCCGCACCTGCCAGGGCGGCCTCGACCGATGCCTCCGGCGGGCGCAGCGTCATGTGCGATCCGCCGTCGAAGAAGAACGTGCGGCGCCCGTCCGGTCTCACGAAGTTGACCGATCGCGCGGTGCCTGCGGGGTCGTCGAACATCAGGGACGTGTCGACGCCGTCAGCGGCCAGGACGTCGCGCACCATGCCGCCGATCACGTCGGCGCCCGTGCTGCCCAGGATGCGGGTGTGATGGCCGAGGCGGGCACACGCGCGGGCGGTGAACGCCGCTGCATGGCCGACGGTGTCGACGTTGCGGACGAAGTGCCCGTCGGCCTCGAGGTCGGGGTCGGCCTCGGCGAGGACCACCAGGGTGTCCAACCCGGGGTTTCCGACGACGGTGATCCGACCGGTGGGGCGGCCGCTGGGCACGGCCTCGCTCAGTCCAGGACATGGCTCACGAGGCCGTCGAGGAGCTTGGGCTCGAACCAGGTGGACTTCGGGGGCATGATCCCGCCGGCATCGGCGACCCCGATGAGGTCCTCGACGGTCGTGGGATGCATCGAGATCGCGGTCGTCCATGGGCCGTCGTCGACCGCGGACTCGAGCTCCGCCAGTGGCCGGACACCGCCGACGAAGCCGATCCGGGGATCGGTCCGGGGGTCGTCGATCCCCAGCACCGGCTGCAGCAGGTGCCGCTGCAGGACCGCCACGTCGAGCTGGTCGACCGGATCGTCGGACCCGCGCAGGTTGTCCGGGGCGCTGAGCAGGTACCACCGCCCAGCGAGGTAGAGCCCGAACCGACCGGGGGCCGCCGGGGTGACCGGCCCGTCGGACTGCTCGACGGTGAAGCGCTCGGCGGCACCGGCGAGGATGGCCGCGGGGTCCATCCCCTGCGGGGCACGGACCAACCGGTTGTACGCAAGGATCCGCACCTGGTCGGCGGGGAAGGCCACGGCGAGGAACAGACGCCGTCGCCGGTGTCGGCCGCCGGGCGTGGACCATGGACGCCGCCGCGCTGCGGTGGTGGCCGTCGGCGATGTAGAGCGCGGGGAGCTCCTCGAATGCCGCGACCAGCGTCGCCACGGTGTCCGGGTCGGCGATCGGCCAGAGCTCGTGGCGAACCCCGCCGGGCCCGTCGACGCATGTGGCGCGCGGGCGCGGACGTGGCGCTCGCGACGATCCCGGCGATCGTCGCGCTGGATCGGTGGATCAGGAACGCCGGACCGGTCTGGGCGCCGACCGCCTCGATCTGCGCCGCCCGGTCGGCCTGCTTGTCCGGGCGGGTGGTCTCATGCCGACGGATCCGGCCGGCGTCGTACGCGGGCACGCTGGCGCCGCCGACGATCCCGGTCTGCGTGTGCTCTCCGTCGGTGAGCCGGTAGGCGTGGAAGCGCGCCCCGGGGTCGCGCACCAGCATCCCGTCGGCCTTCAGCCGCGCGAACGCGGCCGACGCCAGGGCGTAGGCCTCGGGGCTGTCGGCGGGCGTTCCCTCGGGGAGGTCGATGTCGGGGCGCGAGACATGCAGGAAGGAGTGCGGCCGTCCCGCGGCCATGGCCACCGCCTCGGCGCGGTCCATCACGTCGTAGGGCAGCTCGGCGACCTCCCCGGCCCGCGCCGGTGGTGGGCACAGGCCGCGGATCGGCGCGAAGAGGCTCACGGGGTCATCGTAGGTCGCGGCGGTGGGGGGCCCGGCCGCCGGCTCAGTGGGCGAAGGTGACGGTGATCCGGGCCCGAGCCAGCGTGTGGAAGGCCAGGTGGAACGCCACCGCCACGGGGGACCCGCCGGCGTCGACCCCCAGGTGCTCGACGTCCATGGCGTGCACCACGAACATGTAGCGGTGTGGGTGGTCGCCCTGCGGCGGGGCGGCCCCGCCGTAGGCGGCAGCGCCGAAGTCGGTGCCGGCGTGGAACCCGCCGGGCAGTGCGGCGTCGCTGGTGCCCGCGCCGCGGGCCAGCTCGGTCACGGACGCGGGGAGGTCCACGACCGACCAGTGCCAGAACCCGCAACCCGTCGGCGCATCCGGGTCCAGGCACGTGACGACGTATCCCCGTGTGCCTGCTGGGGCGCCGGTCCACGCCAGCTGGGGGGAGATGTTCTGCCCGCCGGCCGAGCCGTGGACGTGCAGCATGGGCATGACCGCGCCGTCCACAAGATCCGTGCTGGACACCTCGAACCACGGTCGCGGCGGCAGGTAGTCGTAGGGGTCCGGGGCGATCGGGCGCTCCAGTGACATGTCGGTCCTCCTCCCGGGTACGGGGCGCGCGCGGCGCAGTCGCTGCGGCCCCGCCTCCGAGCCAACCACGTCCTGGGGCGGGTTGGCAGGGTGGCGGGATACGTCCCAGTGCCGGGGTGACAGGGCCGCGGTGACCGGGGGTGGGGGCACTCCGGACGCGGGAGAGCCCCGCTGCCGACGGGGGAGCAAGCAGCGAGGCTCTCAAGATCATTTTGGTGCCTTTGGCGCGTTGGCGCAAGTCGCCTCGTCGGCGACAACGCCCGAGCCTGGGACGGGCCACTCGCATGCCCGGCCAGCACCCCGATGCGGTGGACGGAACGGTGGTGGAGGATGTGGTCATGGCCTTCGTCGCAGTCAACGTCCTGACCGTCCCCGAGGGTGCGGGCGCCACGCTGGAGCAGCGCTTCGCGCGTCGGGCAGGATCGGTCGAGAGGGCGCCGGGGTTCGAGCACTTCGAGCTGCTCCGGCCGCTGGAGGGCACGGACTCCTACCTGGTGTACACGCGGTGGGCCTCGCGGGAGGCCTTCGAGGAGTGGACCCGCTCGCAGTCCTTCGCCGCCGGGCACGGCCAGGCCAGCGGTCGCGACGAGTCCGAGCGACCCGCCGCGACGGGGTCCACGATCTGGAGCTTCGAGGTCGTCCAGGCGGCGGACCCGGCCTGAGCCGGGTATGACCCGGCCGGGGGAACGCACGGTCTAGCGTGGGCGCATGGGAACCGAGTGGACCGATCCGTTCAACACGCCCGAGCGCAGGGACCTGCGTGCGCTGACCCGCGACTTCGTCACCCGTGAGGTCCTCCCCGGGCTCGACGAGTGGGAGCGCGCCGGGGAGATCCCCCGCTCCCTGCATGAACGTGCGGCCGCAGCGGGCCTGCTGGGCCTCGGCTTCCCCGAGGATGTCGGGGGAAGCGGCGGGGACCTGATCGACGGCCTCGTGATGACCGAGGAGCTCCTGCAGGCCGGAGCCAGCGGAGGCCTGGCCGCTGGCCTGTTCACCCACGGCATCGCCCTGCCGCACATGGTCGTGGCTGGCGACTCCGGGCAGATCGAGCGGTTCGTCCGGCCGGTCCTCGAGGGTCGGGCCATCGCTGCCCTGGCGATCACCGAGCCCGACGGGGGCTCGGACGTCGCCGCCCTGCGCACGAGGGCCGAGCGCGACGGCGACGACTACGTGATCAACGGCTCGAAGATCTACATCACCTCCGGCGTGCGTGCCGACTGGGTGGTGGTCGGGGTGCGCACCGGAGGGCCGGGGTTCGGCGGGATCTCGCTGATCGTCGTGCCCAGCGACACCCCCGGGTTCAGCGTCGTCCGCCGGCTGGAGAAGATCGGCTGGCACTGCTCGGACACCGCCGAGCTGGCCTTCACCGACTGCCGCGTCCCCGCCTCGAACCTCGTCGGTGCGCAGGACTCGGGATTCATCCAGATCGCGATGCAGTTCGTGGTGGAGCGACTGTCCATCGCCGTGCAGGCCTACGCCACCGCCCAGCGCTGCCTGGACCTCGCGCTGGAGTGGGCCCGGATGCGCCACACGTTCGGCAAGCCGTTGGTGGCCCACCAGGTGGTGCGCCACCAGCTGGTCGAGATGGACCGGCTGACCGACGTCGCCCGCACCTACACCCGCCAGATCGCGCTGCGCCACGTCGCCGGGCAGGAGGTCATCGCCGAGGCGGCGCTGGCCAAGAACACCGCGGTGGCGGCCGCCGAGGCCGTGACCTACCAGGCCATCCAGATCTTCGGCGGCCAGGGCTGCATGCGCGATTCGGAGGTGGAGCGGCACTACCGCGACGTGCGCATCCTGTCGATCGGTGGTGGGGCCACCGAGGTGATGACCGAGCTGGCTGCGCGGCGGCTCGGGCTGTAGGGACCCTTCGCGCGACCGGTGCTCCGGACCACGGCGCCGTAGGGTGGAACCCATGAGTGTCGAGGGATTGCGACTGGCCCAGGCGAAGATGCGCGCGGCAGGGGTGGCTGATGCCGCCATCGACGTGTTCTCCCACTACTACGGGCTCCTCGAGTCCGGAGCGACCGGGCTGATCCCGGAGGACTCGATCGAGCCCTTGCTCCACCCGCCGGTGCTTGCCGACATCGAGGTCGATCCCGACAGCGCCCGCGAGGCCCTGGGGCGCACGGTCCTGATCAAGCTCAACGGGGGCCTGGGCACCTCGATGGGGATGGACCGGGCCAAGTCCCTGCTGCCGGTGCGCGAGGGCAAGTCCTTCCTCGACGTGCTCGTGGGCCAGGTGCGCGCCGCGAGGCTGGCCCACGGAGTCCCGCTGCCCCTGATCCTGATGAACAGCTTCCGGACCCGGGAGCAGAGCCTGGCGGCCCTGGCTGCCCACCCCGACATCCCTGTCGACGGGCTGCCCCTGGACTTCCTGCAGAACCAGGAGCCCAAGCTGCTGGCCGACGACCTGACGCCGGTCGACTGGCCGGCGGACCCGAGCCTCGAGTGGTGCCCGCCGGGGCACGGCGACCTGTACACCGCGATCCGGACCTCCGGCGTGCTCGACGCGCTGCTCGACCGGGGCTACCGCTATGCCAACATCTCCAACGCGGACAACCTCGGGGCGGCTCCCAGCGCGACGCTGGCAGGGTGGTTCGCGGCGTCCGGGGCCCCGTACGCTGCTGAGCTCTGCCGCCGCACCCCTGCCGACCGCAAGGGCGGGCACCTGGCGATCCGCAGGTCCGACGGCCGGCTCATCCTGCGCGACACCGCCCAGACCGCCCCGGAGGAGATGGACTTCTTCACCGACGAGCACCGGCACCCGTACTTCCACTGCAACAACCTGTGGTTCGACCTCGAGAAGCTGCACGCCGCACTGGTCGACCGTGGCTCGGTGCTCGGGTTGCCGCTGATCCGCAACACCAAGACGGTGGACCCGACCGACGCGGGCTCGCCGAAGGTCGTGCAGGTGGAGACGGCCATGGGGGCGGCGATCGAGGTGTTCGAGGGGGCGCAGGCCATCGTGGTGGGTCGCGAGCGCTTCCTGCCCGTGAAGACGACCGACGACCTCCTGCTGCTGCGCTCGGACGCCTATGCCGAGGCGCCGGACGGGACCCTGCAGCGGGCGACCGACCCGACCCCGCTCGTCCAGCTGGACCCGCGCTTCTACCGCACGATGGCCGACTTCGACGCGAGGTTCCCCGCCGGCCCACCCTCGCTGCGGGAGGCCACCGGGCTTGCTGTCCGCGGCGACTGGACCTTCGGCCGCGACGTGCAGGTGGTCGGCGACGTGGAGCTGGCTGACACCGATGCGCCGGAGCGGATCGCCGACGGCACGCGGCTCGAGCCGTAGGGCGCGGACCGGGATCGGCCGGATCACGAAGGCGGTTGGCCCTCCTCCACCTCGGTCGCAACGTCGGGCGCGGGCTCGGTCGGGACCGTCGCCGCCCAGAGGGCGTGCTCCCGCTCGGCCCACCGGCGCGAGACGGAGCCCGTGCGCAGCCCGCGTCGGGCCTCCGGGTCCTGCCACGCCATCCACAGGTGCCCGGCGGACACCACCACGACGGCCGCGGCGAAGACGTCGTGGACGAACGTCGCGCCGGTGCTGATGTCGTCGGGGAACAGGGTGAAGTAGTGCAGCATCAGCCCGGTGCCCAGGAGGACGAGCAGCGCACCGAGGGTGAACGCCGAGTTCAGCTTCTGGCCCGCGTTGAACTTCCCGGACGGGAAGGCGCCGCTGCGACGGTTGCTCGAGCGCAGCCAGGCGCCATCCCCGGGCAGGAACCGGTTGAGCCGGCGCGCGTCAGCGCGGAACGCCCGGGAGGCGACGGCGCCGACCACGAGCGGCAACGGCAGCAGCAGCCCGGCGGTGAAGTGCACGGTCTCCACCAGGTCACGTCGGCCGACCAGCGTGCTGAGCGGACCCCAGTAGAGCATCGCCGCGGTCAGGATGCAGACGCCCATGAGCGCACCGAAGCTGAGGTGGATCCAGCGCTCGCCGGAGGTGAAGCGGCGGATCCGATCAGGCGATCGGGGCATCCGACCTCCCGTTGGACCTGCCCACCCACGCGTCGATGTCGTAGCCGCGGACCTCCCAGTACCCGGGCACGACCTCGTCGCTGAGGGTGATCCGGTCCAGCCACTTGATCGACTTGTAGAAGTACATGGGTGCCACGAACAGCCGGACCGGCCCGCCGTGGTCGTGGGAGACCGGCTCGCCGTCCATGGCGGTGGCGATCAGGACGTCGGGTCGCCGGGCCTGCTCCATCGTCAGCGACTCGGTGTAGGCACCATCGGAGGAGCCGAACAGGACGGCTCCAGCCGGACGTTGCCCGCGCGCCCACATGGTCCAGCAGGTCCGACAGCAGGACGCCGGACCACGTCACGTCCGGGACACGCCACCCGGTGACGCACTGCACGTCCTTGGTGAACGTCGTCTGGGGCAGCCCGGCGAGGTCCGCGTAGGTGAGTCGGCTCGGGCCTTCCGGCAGGCCCTCCACGGTGAGCTCGTACTCGCGTGCGGGGACCTCCTCGACCGAGGCCACCACGGAGTAGAAGCGGAACCTGCCGTTGCCTGGGATCAGGCCCGTGAGCCCGGTGGGGTCCCGCTCGGCCAGTGTGGTCAGCGCCGACCCCACCCGGCTGCCCAGGATCACGCCGACACCGGCCAGCCCCAGCAGCCCCAGCACCACCCGCCGCCCGACCGGCGGTCCGTGGGCCTCGTCGACCTGTGGCGGCGGCGGGGGGTCGACGTGCTCGCCACTCATCGGCCAAGGATGGGCGCGCGGAGGGCGGGTCCGCAAGCGGGTCGCGGTGCCGTGCTCCACCCGTGGTGTGCGACCGACGGACGCGCTCCGGGTCAGGCGGACTCCCGGACCACCAGGGAGACTGGCAGGATCACGTGGTCGAGGCCGCTCACGTCCGGTATCCCGTCAACGGGTTCGAGGCTGATCCCCGGCCGATGGCGCGCGAGGTAGAGCCGGACCATGGCGCGGCCCTGGGTCATCGGATCCTGACGGATCGTCGTCAGCGGGGGGTCGGCCGTCGTGGCGAACTCGTTGTCGTCGAAGCCGACGAGGGCGACGTCGTCGGGGACCCGCCGACCTGCGCGCCGCAGCACCGACAGGGCGCCCAGGGCCATCAGGTCCGACGCCACGAAGAGCGCATCCAGGTCTGGCGCCCGCTGCAGGAGGCGCTCCATCGCGACCTCGCCGCCCCGTTGCGTGAAGTCGCCGGTCTCGACCAGGTCGTCGCGGTACGCCGGCCCGATGACGTTGCGGTACCCGGTGAGTCGGTCGACGCCCGCGGACATGTCCAGCGGGCCCGTGATGGTCCCGATCGCCCGGCGCCCCAGGGAGACCAGGTGCCGGGTTGCTGCCTCGGCCCCCTGGACGTTCTCGTTGTCGACGTACGGCGTTTCTTCGGGCAGCTCACGCGTCGGTCGGCCACCGATCACATAGGGAAGGTGCAGGCGCTCCAGCTCCTCGGGGAGCCCGTCGCCATCATGGCCGGAGATCAACATCACGCCGTCCACCGGCGAGGACCTCAGGAACTGCTTGACCCGCTCGAGGTCGTCGAAGTCCTGGGCCATCATCAGCACGAGCTGCAGTCCTGCCCGGTTCGTCTCCATGCTGACGCCCCGCACGATGCCGCTGAAGAACGGGTCCCCGAAGACCCGGGCAGCCGGCTCTGACGCCAGGAGGGCGATCGCATCCGAGCGCCGGGTCATGAGGGCCCGGGCCGCCTGGTTGGGGACGTACCCGAGCTCGTCGATCGCCCTCTGGACGCGCTCGCGCAGGTCCTCGGCGACGGTCGCCTGGCCGTTGACCACCCGGGAGGCCGTAGCCCGGGACACCCCTGCCCGCGCGGCGACGTCCTCGAGGTGGGGGCGCGTCGGCCTCCGTTGCGTCATGAGGTGGTCCCCCTTCCCTGCTGCGCCGGCATACCTGATCGCTCCTCATGGTAATCGGTTGCTCCCCGCCGCCTGCGCGAACCAGCGTGCGCTGTCCTTCGGATGGCGTGCCAGGGTCTCGTAGTCGACGTGGACCAGGCCGAAGCGCTTCGAGTAGCCCTCCGCCCACTCGAAGTTGTCCAGCAGCGACCACGCGAAGTAGGCGCGCACGTCGGCCCCTGCGGCGATCGCGTCGTGCACCGCACCGACGTGGCCCTCGAGGTAGGCAACACGACGCGGGTCGGCGACCCGGCCCGTCGGCTCCAGGACCTCGGGGAAGGCGGCTCCGTTCTCGGTCACCATGACAGGGACGCCGTACTCCCGCTGCAGCCGCACGAGAAGGTCGGTGAACGCCCCGGGGGAGACCTCCCATCCCATGTCGGTCAGCTCCCCCTGCGGGGGCAGCATGGCGATGCCGCTGTTGCGGGGGTGGTCCGCCCACCCGCCGGCACGCGGGGCCGATGCTGCGCGATGTGGTGCGTAGTAGTTGACCCCGAGCACGTCGATCGGCGCACTGATCACCGCACGCGTCCCCGGGCTGGATGAATCCCCAGTCCGTGAGGTCCTGGGTCGCCTCGACCACGTCCGTGGGGTAGGCCCCACGCAGGACCGGGTCGAGGTAGAGCCGGTTCGCGAAGCCGTCCATGAGGTGCGCCGCGGCCACGTCCTCGTCACTGGTCGTGGCAGGCAGGATCGGCCAGAGGTTCAGCGTGATCGACAGCTGCTCCTGCGGGCGAGCCGACGCGCGCATGGCCTGGATGGCCAGGCCATGGCCGAGCAGGAGGTGGTGCATCGCCACCATCGCGCTGGCCGGCTCGGTCCGGCCCGGGGCGTGGGTCCCGTCCCAGTACCCGAGGTGCGCTGAGCACCACGGCTCGTTGAGGGTCGTCCAGAGGTCCACGCGATCACCGAGGGCGTCGTGGACCAGGGCGGCGTAGTCGGCGAACCGGTGGGCGGTCTCACGGGCTGGCCAGCCGCCGGCGTCCTCGAGGGCCTGGGGAAGGTCCCAGTGGTAGAGGGTCACCGCAGGGGTGATCCCCCGGGCGAGCAGGGCGTCGACGAGCCTGTCGTAGAACGCCATCCCCGCTGGGTTGACCGGCCCGCGCCCCGAGGGCTGGATCCGGGGCCAGGCGATGGAGAAGCGGTAGGCGCCGAGGTTCAGCGCCGCCATGAGGTCGACGTCCTCGGCGAACCGGTGGTAGTGGTCGGCCGCGACATCCCCCGTGTCGCCACCGCGGACCCGGCCGGGGGTGTGGCTGAAGGTGTCCCAGATCGAGGGCCCGCGACCGTCCTCGGTCGTGGCGCCCTCGATCTGGTAGGCCGCGGTGGCGGCTCCCCAGATGAACCCCTCTGGGAAGCCCCGCTCGGCGGTCATCCCTTCACGGCACCGGCCATGATGCCGGAGACCAGCTGCTTGCCGGCGACGATGAACAGCAGGATCAGCGGGATGGTCGCAAGGACGACGCCGGCCATGATGAGGGCGAAGTCCTTGAAGTAGGACGCCTGGAGCAGCTGCAGGCTGACCGGCAGCGTGGGGTTGGTCGATCCCAGGACGATGAACGGCCAGAAGAAGCTGGTCCACGAGGCGACGAATGTGAACAGCGCGAGCATCGCGGCTGCGGGCTTGGCCGCGGGCAGCGCAACGTGCCAGAACGTGCGGATCATGGAGCATCCGTCCACGCGGGCAGCCTCGATCAGCTCGAAGGGCAGGGTCTCCTCGAAGTACTGGGTCATCCAGAACACGCCGAAGGCGGTGACCATGCCGGGCACGATGACGGCGATGAGCTTGCCGGTCCAACCGAGGTTGGACATGAGGATGAACAGCGGCACGACGCCGAGCTGGGTGGGCACGGCCATGGTGGCGATGACGAACACCAGCAGTGCTCGCCGGCCGCGGAACCGCAGCTTCGCGAATGCGAAACCGGCCAGGGTGGCGAACAGCACCACGCTGATCGACGTGACGACCGCCACGATGATCGAGTTGAGCAGGGCTTGCCAGAACTTGATGTCGGAGTTGATCACCCGGGTGACGTTGTCGATGAAGTTGCCCTCGGGGATCAGGGACGGGATCGGGTTCTGTGCGATCGTCTGTGCGTCGGAGGACGCCAGCAGGAAGGTGTAGTAGATCGGGTAGAACGAGATCAGCAGGACCACGGTCAGGATGAGGTAGGTGACCCAGCCGCCCCTGCGGTTGGAGCCGACCCCGGTCGCGCGGTTCCTGCGCCGCTCGGCGTAGCGCGCCGCCCCCTTGCCTGCGGTCTGCTCGACCGCGCCGATGGAGCTCATCACTTGCCGCCTTTCGAGTCGGTCCCCGAGATTCGCTGGGTGATCATGAAGTTGATCCCCCCGATCACCAGGATGATCAGGAAGAGGATCCACGCCACTGCCGAGGCGCGGCCGAAGCTCTTCTGGGCCCCCCACCCGAGCTCGTAGAGGTACATCGTGACCGTCATCCACTGCCGGTCCGATCCGCCCTGGCCGGTCTGGTCGAACATGCGGGGCTCGTCGAAGATCTGCAGCCCGCCGATCGTTGAGGTGATCACCACGAAGATGATCGTGGGCTTCAGCGACGGGACCGTGATCGAGCGGAACGACCGCCAGCGACCGGCACCGTCGACCACGGCGGCCTCGTAGAGGTCGTTGGGGATTGCCTGCATCCCGGCCAGCAGGATCAGGGTCGTGTAGCCGGTCCACCGGAAGTCGACCATGGTGGCGATGGCGATGTGGCTGGCCAGCACGTCGGCGTGCCAGCGGACCGGCCCGAGGCCGAAGATCTCCAGGACTGCGTTGGCCATGCCGGACTGGTCGGCGAAGATCTTGTTGAAGATCATCCCCACCGCGACGGGCATGACGACGTAGGGCAGCAGGACGCCCATCCGCCAGAACGTCTTGGCCCGGAGGTTGGCATCGAGCATGGCGGCCAGGAACAGGCCGATCAGAACCTGGGGCACGGAGGACAGCAGGAAGATGCTGAACGTGTTGCGCAGGCCCTTCCAGAACAGGGGCTGCTGCACGACCTCCAGGTAGTTCTCCAACCCGACGAAGTCGCCCTTGCCGCCGATGAGGTTCCAGTCATGGACCGACACGTAGGCCGTGTAGCCCAGCGGGAACAGCCCCACCAGGGCGAACAGGAGGAAGAACGGTGAGATGTACAGGTACGGGGAGAGCTTCTGGTCCCACGCGTTGCGCCTCGTCCTGCGGGCAAGCGCGCGGTCGGCCTCGGCCTCGGCCTTCATCGGGATCGGGGGGGCTGAGTTCAAAGACATCGGACATCCTCGTCTGCGGATCGGCGCACCCGTGGCCGCGGGATCCGGCGGGTGTGGGTGCGCCGCGATCCACACTCTCTAGGAGTGGGCCTGTGCGGCCGGGTGGTGCGTGGGGTGACTCTCCCGAGTCTGTTCCGCGCCGACGTCGAACTGCCCAGGTGCAGGCGCAGCGCGGGTGGGGCCCGGCGCCCGGTCCGCGTCCGCGCCACTGGGGCGGGGGACACGAACCGGGCGACCGGGTCAGGCGTCAGCCGAGAGCGTTGACGGCCTCTTCGAACTTCGTCCACGAGGACGCCGGGTCGTCGGTCTCGTCGACGTCCACCCGGCTCAGGGCCTGCTGCATCGCGTCGTTGATCGCGAAGTAGTTCGGTCCCTTGAAGGGTGCGACGTCCACGGCGGACGCACGGTTGGCCAGGATCTCGCCGGTCGGCGCGTCGTTGAAGAACGCGTTCGTCTGCGACAGCAGGTCAGGCGAGGTCAGGGCCTCCACCTGGCTGGGGAAGGTGCCCTTGGCCTTGAAGGCCTTGATCTGCTGCTCCGGGGCGGTCAGCCACGCGGCCAGCTTCTTGGCCTCGGCCTGGTTCTCACCCATCGCCGGAACGGTCAGGAAGGACCCGCCCCAGTTGCCGCCGCCGCCGGGGAAGACATCGGCGATGTCCCAACCCTCGACGCCTGCCGCGTTGCCCTCGATGACGCCGAGCATCCAGCCCGGGCACTGCATCGTGGCGAATCCGTCCTTCTGGAAGGAGGCCGTCCAGTCCTCGCTCCACTGGCCCAGGCCTGCCGACTGGGTCGCCGCCGCCGCCAGGACCTGGTCGTAGATCGCCCGAACCTGGGGGTTCTCGAGCGCGATGATCGTCCCGTCCTCCTTCTCGTAGGCGTTCGGGACCTGGTTGATCATGCCCTGGTACACCGCGCCCGCGCTGTCGAACCAGGCCGGCCCGGTGTCCTTGGCCATGAACTGCTCGCCCACCTCGAAGTACTTCTCCCAGGTGGCGCCGTCGCCACCGAGGAGTGTGGCGACCTCGGCGCGATCGGTCGGCAGACCGGCCTTCTCGAACATGTCAGCGCGGTAGCAGATGCCCTCGGGTCCGATGTCGGTGCCGTAGCCGAGGAGCTTGCCGTCGACAGTCGCCTGCTCGACCTTCCACGGCAGCCAGCGACCCTCGACCGCCGGGTCGGTCAGGTCGACGAACTTGTCCGGGAACTGCGAGAGCTCGGGCAGCCAGTCGACCTCGATCGCCTCGATGTCCGACGCGCCGGCACCCGCTGCCAGGCGGGTGTTCAGGTTGTCGCGGGCCTCGTTGGAGGTTGCGGCCTTCTTGGCCTCGATCGTGACGTTCGGGTTGAGCTCCTCGTACTCCTTGATCAGGTCCTCGTAGCCGAACTCGTTGAACGTCGCCAGGGACAGGGTCACCGGCTCGGTGCCCGTCGCCTCGGACGCGGTGTCCGTGGCCTCGTCGCTGCCGCTCGAGCAGCCCGAGGCCACCAGCGCCAACCCCGCAAACGTCGCCGTGAGGGCTACCCACGACTTCCTGTGTGATCGCACATCCACTCCCTGTGTGTCTTCGCACCGCCGTGTCGCGGCGCGGACTGCGCGGCCGCGGGGTTCCGCGACCTCGGTCTTGTCAGGCGCCCGATCAGGGTCCTCCGGCGGGGGCCCTGCATCGCGCCCGCCTCCCGGAGAGAGGGCTCTCTGGGAGAGCGCTCTCGCAGCATCTACCCATCGTGGTGCGGTTGTCAAGACGACCTTGCGGCCGTTATCGGATTGTGACATTCTCGGGGGGAGAGCGCTCTCCGAGTATGGGTACGCTTCAGCTCTCACCTACTGGCAGGAGGGTCCCACGATGGAGGGTTCGATGCTCGACACCGTCGCCGTCGACCACGAGTCCGAGGTCGCCGACGGGTACGTCGAAATGCTCGGCCGCCGGTTCTACCGGATCGACGACTACGACCGGATGGCCCCGTTCTTCATGACGGTCGTGGGGGCCGGGGACGCGTGGCTGTTCCTCTCCAGCACGGGCGGGCTGACCGCCGGCCGGGTGGCCCCCGACTCGGCGCTGTTCCCCTACTACACCGACGACAAGGTCGCTGAGAGCGCCGGGCGGACCGGTGGCCTGAGCCTGCTGCGGGTGTCGGGGCCGGATGTGCCGGAGGTCCTCTGGGAGCCGTTCACCTCGGGCCAGCCGGAGGGCGAGGGTCCCTGTCGCGCGCTGTACAAGGACGTGGCCGGCACCGCCCTGGTCTTCGAGGAGGTCCGGGCCGACCTCGGCCTGCGGATGCGCGTCACCTGGCAGACCGGGTCCAGGTTCGGGATCGTGCGCAGCTGCGAGCTGGCGAACATCGGCGACGGTCCCTGTGAGGTCGAGCTCCTCGACGGCTTCGTCAACGTCCTGCCCGCCGGCGTGGACGTGGACATCCAGAACAGGTTGAGCAACCTGCTGGATGCGTACAAGCGCTCGGAGGTCGACCCGCGCACCGGGTTGGGCATGTTCTGGCTCAGCTCCCGGCTCACCGACCTGGCTGAGCCCAGCGAGTCCCTGTTCGCCAACGTCGCCTGGCATGTGGGGCTGGGTGACGTCGATCATCTCGCCTCGACCCAGCAGCTGCCGGCATTCCGTCGGGGCCGGCCCATCGTCGCCGAGCACGACGTCCGGGGCCAGCGCGGCGCCTACCTCGTGCACAGCCGGGTCGCCCTGGCTCCCCAGGAGCGGCGGACCTGGAGCATCGTCGGCGACGTGGAGCGCGACGCCGCGGATGTGGTTGGGTTGCGTGAGCTGCTCACCGGCTCCGACGATGTGGCCGACCTGCTGGCGGCCGATGTCCGGGCCAATCGCGCCGACCTCGACCGGATCCTCGCCTCCGCCGACGGGTTCCAGTCCACCGGTGAGGAGCTGGCGACGGCACACCACACCGCCAACGTCCTGTTCAACGTCATGCGTGGGGGGATCCCGGCGGAGGGCTACTGGGTCGAGGGCCGCGACGTCCGCGCCTTCATCGACCAGCGCAGCCCGGCGACCGCGGCCCGGTGCGCCGGCCTGCTGGCCGACCTGCCCGAGCGGCTGACCATCGAGGAGCTCGTCGACGGCGCCCGCGCCAGCCGGGATCCGGACCTGCACCGGATGGCCCTGGAGTACCTCCCGCTGACGTTCAGCCGTCGCCACGGTGATCCGTCACGTCCGTGGAACAAGTTCCGGATCGCACTGCGCGACGAGAACGGGCAGCCGCAGCTGGACTTCCAGGGCAACTGGCGTGACATCTTCCAGAACTGGGAGGCCCTGGCGTGGTCGTTCCCGGAGTACCTGGAGTCGATGGTCACGGTGTTCGTCGATGCCACGACCGCCGACGGGTACAACCCGTACCGGATCTCCCGCTCGGGCGTCGACTGGGAGGTGCCGGAGCCGGAGAACCCGTTCGCCAACATCGGCTACTGGAGCGACCACCAGATCGTCTACCTGCTCCGGCTCCTGGAGACCTCGGCCCGCTTCCACCCGGGTCGGCTGGGGGAGATGCTGGATGCGGCGATCTTCACCCACGCCGACGTGCCCTACCGGATCGCCGACTACGACCAGATCCTGGCCGATCCGTTCGAGACGATCACCTTCGACGAGGACCACGAGGCGCTGGTCACCGCCCGAGTGGCCGATCTCGGTGCCGACGGCCGGCTGGTGCACGGTCCGGACGGGGAGCTGGTGCGGGTCACCCTCGCCGAGAAGCTCCTGCTCCTGCTGCTTGCGAAGCTGGTGAACCTCGTGCCCGACGGCGGGATCTGGATGAACACCCAGCGCCCGGAGTGGAACGACGCCAACAACGCGCTCGTGGGCCGTGGGCTGTCGGTCGTGACCCTGGCCCAGCTGCGCCGCTACGTCGAGTTCGTCCGGGGTCTCATCACGGCCGACACACATGTGACCGTCGAGCTCGCGCACCTGTTCGACGGCGTGGGTGAGGCACTCGAGGGACGCCGCGTGGACCTCGAGCGGGGCTTCACCGACGGGGCGCGCAGGGCCTTCATGGACGAGTTGGGGGCGCTCGGCAGCAGCTACCGCGACCGTGTGTACGCCGGCTTCAGCGGCGCGCGAACGGTCGTCACGGGCGAGCAGCTGCAGTCCCTGCTCGACGCGGCGCTGGACTACGTCGATGCCAGCCTGACCGCCAACCGGCGCGAGGACGGGCTCTACCACTCGTACAACATCCTCGACCTGTCCGACGGCACGGCCGGGATCCGGCGCCTGCCCGAGATGCTCGAGGGCCAGGTCGCCGTGCTGTCCAGTGGGGAGCTCGGCGTCGCGGAGTCCCTGGCCCTGCTGGCCGGGCTTCGTGCCAGCGCCCTGTACCGCGCCGACCAGCACAGCTACACGCTCTATCCCGACAAGGATCTTGCCGGCTTCCTGAACCGCAACACGTTCCCGGCCAGCCGGGCGCAGTCGTGTCCCTTGGTCGCCGCCCTGGTCGCGGCCGGGGATCGCAGCCTCGTGGTCGCGGACGTGCACGGGGACCTGCACTTCGCAGCAGGGATCCGCAACGTCAGCGATGTGCGCGAGGTCCTCGACCGACTCGCCGCCGACCCGGACCTGGGTCCGGTCGCCGAGGCCAGTCGCGCCGAGCTGCTCGACATCTTCGAGGAGGTGTTCAGCCACGCGGAGTTCACCGGCAGGTCCGGGTCGTTCTTCGCCTACGAGGGGTTGGGCAGCATCTACTGGCACATGGTGTCCAAGCTGCTCCTGGCCGTCCAGGAGACCCTGGAGCGTGCGGTGGCCGAGGGCGAGTCGGCTGCCACGGTCCAGGCCCTGATCGCCGCCTACGAGGACGTCCGGGCCGGGCTGGGGTACTGCAAGCCGGCCGATGTCTACGGGGCGTTCCCGACCGATCCGTACTCCCACACCCCCGCCGGGCACGGCGCCCGCCAGCCGGGCATGACCGGCCAGGTCAAGGAGGAGGTGCTCACGCGCCTCGGCGAGCTCGGGGTCCGGGTCGAGGGCGGCCAGATCGTGTTCCGGCCCATCCAGCTGCGCGCCAGCGAGTGGCACCAGGAGCCCGCGGTCTTCGAGTACCTCGACGTCCTCGGCCAGGACGCCACGATTGCGCTGCCCGCTGGTTCGTTGGCCTTCACGTTCTGCCAGGTGCCGGTCGTGTACCACCGGTCCGACGAGCTCCAGGTTCGGGTGGTCCGTGCCGACGGGACGGCGGTGGACTGCCCCGAGGGCGTGATCCCGGCGGACCTGAGCGCGAGCGTCTTCCGGCGTCGCGGCGAGGTCGACCTCATCGAGGTCCACAGCCCGTCAGCCGACTGACCCCGGCGCCACGCGCCCGGACAGGACAGTGGCCCAGCCCCCGTACGGGTCTGGGCCACTTGCCTCCGCCTGCTCAGTACTGGATGCGTTCTCCGGTTTCGGGGTCGAAGAAGTGGACGTGGTCGGGGATGGCTTCGATGGTCAGTGTGCTGCCGCGGGAGGGGTGTTGGCGTCCGTCGGTGCGGACGACGACTTGTTGGGTGCCGCCGGGGAGTTGGACCTCGGTGTAGACGTAGGCATCAGCGCCGAGGCCTTCGACGATGAGGACTTCGACGGGCCAGGCGGTGTCGCTGTCGGTGACGCGCAGGTCCTCGGGGCGCATGCCGATGGTGACGCTGGTGCGCCCGTTGGCGCTCAGGGTGGCGGCGACGGGTTCGGGTAGGGGCACGGACTTGGTGCCCAGGCGGATGTTGCCCTCGACGATGGGGGCGGTGATGATGTTCATGGCAGGCGACCCGATGAACCCGGCGACGAACACGTTGTTCGGGGTGTCGTAGAGGTCCTGGGGGGTGCCGACCTGCATCAGGATGCCGTCCTTGAGCACCGCGATCCGGTCGCCCATGGTCATCGCCTCGGTCTGGTCGTGGGTGACGTAGACGGTGGTCACCCCGAGGTCGCGTTGCAGCTTGGCGATCTGGGTGCGGGTCTGCACCCGCAGCTTGGCGTCCAGGTTCGACAGCGGTTCGTCCATCAGGAACACCTGCGGGTTGCGCACGATCGCCCGACCCATCGCCACACGCTGGCGCTGCCCGCCGGACATCGCCTTGGGCTTGCGGTCCAGGTACGGCTCGAGGTCCAGGATCTTCGCGGCGTCATCGACGCGTTGGGTGATCTCCTTCTTGTCCATCCCGGCGATCTGCAGCGCGAAGCCCATGTTCTCCCGCACGGTCATGTGCGGGTACAGGGCGTAGGACTGGAACACCATCGCGATGTCACGGTCCTTCGGGGCCAGGTTCGTCACATCCCGCTCACCGATGAAGATCGAGCCCTCGTTGACCTCCTCCAACCCGGCCAGCATCCGCAGACAGGTCGACTTCCCGCACCCCGACGGGCCGACCAGGACCAGGAACTCCTGGTCATGGACCTCCAGGTCCAACTTGTCCAACGCCGGCTTGGTCGACCCCGGGTAGATCCGGGTCGCTCCCTTGAACGTCACAGTGGCCATGAATGATCAATCCCTTCACCGGCAGGAACGTGCCGGACGATCCGTGTGGAAGGCGGTGCCGGGGTGCACCGGGCCAGCGCGGTGGCGGTGGCCACGACCTGATGTGTGCGGGTGTCCGGGAGCGACTCGGAGAGCGCTCTCCCGACCTGCCCAGAATGGCGCGGCAGTCAGGGCTTGTCAAGCCCCACAGCGCGCAGCGCGTCGATCTCGGCGAGGAGGTCGGGGGTGATCCGATCCGTCGGCACCTCGGGGTCCAGTCGGCGGAAGCGCCATTCGACCGGGTAGGTCAGGCTCGCGCCCGGTGCCAGGGTCACGTAGGCGCCCTGGTTCTCGAGCTCGATGTAGTCGCGCTCGGGGTCGACGAACAGCTCGACCTCACCCTGGCGAGGTGCGGCCTGCTCGACGGTCAGGTCGGGGAAGGTCCTCAGGAACACGGTGGAGTGGTGCACGTGCGCCAGCCACCCGTGTGCATCGGCGAACAGCTTCGAGGTGACGGGAACCGCCGCGACCGGGACGCTCGAATGGTCCGCACCGATGGCCAGGCCGGCGAACACTGCCGTCGAGTCCCGGTGCACGAACCAGCTGCCGGGGTCCTCGGCCTGCTTCTGGAGCCGGTCGGCGTCGTGGAACGGCTCGCCCGTGGCCCACACCACGACCCCCGAACGGGGCGCCCGGGTGACCTGCCATGGAGCGACGTCCTGGGCGTGCGGCCAGATGTTCGTGACGGTGAACTCGATGGCCAGCCCGTCCTCGCAGAGGTCGAACCGCTTGTCGACCTGGAGCCCGAAGTCCTGGTCGGGTGCGCTGCGCACGGTGAGGCTGGTCGCTGTCTCGGTGACGATCTCGTAGGGCTCGCCGTCGATGGTCGGCGGCGGGGGCCAGTCGAAGCGTGCCTGCGGGCTGGGCCAGAACGTGTCGCCGTGGAATCCTGGCACCCGGCCCGGCGGCAGGACGAGGTCGACCCCCTCGTACCGGAGGCTGGCCAGCCGGCCGCCCTCGGAGGGCAGGAACGTGACCTCGGTCGAGCCGCATCGCCGGGCCAGTTCGCGGTCGGCGGTCATCCCCGCATCCAAGCAGGTCCGCCACCGGACGGGTCCGAAGGCTGCGGAACGGGTTCGCCGGAGATGAGCGGGGGGCGCATGGCCACCAGCATGACAGGAGAGCGCTCTCCCTGCTTTACTGGGGTCACCAACCCACGGCGGGAGTCCCATTCCGCGTTCCGGGACGCACTGGCAACGCAGATGGTGGCCCCCAGAGGAGCTACTGCCATGAACCTCACGCGCACCACAGCCGCCCTCGCCGGCATCGGCCTTGCCCTGTCCCTGTCGGCGTGCTCCTCGTCGCCGGACACCACCGAGGACTCCAGCGCCGCCTGGTGCGAGGGGGCTGAGAAGGTCGAGACCGAGATCGCGACGATGGAGAGCCTCATCGAGTCGGGAGCCACGTCGGATGCGGTGAAGGCCCAGTTCAATGCGGTGGAGGCGGCCATCCAGGCGAACTCCGTGCCGCTGTCCCAGCTCGAGGACGCGACGCAGGAGGAGCTCGGCCAGGCGTACGAGGAGTTCAGCGCCGCCATCGAGGCGATCCCCGCCGACACCCCCCCGAGCGAGGCGGCGCCCGAGTACAAGGCAGCCATCGACGGCTTGACCGCGGACATCGAAGCGGTGAAGGCCGAGGTCGGCTGCTCCTGACCAGGTGGCGGCCGTCGGGCCCCCTTGCACGTGAGGAGTCAACGTGACGCGCACGCCTGCCTACCGGGATGCCACGCTGCCCGTCGACGAGCGGGTCGAGGACCTGCTGGGCCGGATGACCCTGCCCGAGAAGGTCGGGCAGATGCTGCAGCTCAACGCCCAGGGGGACCTCGAGGACATCGTCGCGGGCATGCTCGCGGGCTCGATCCTGCACGCATCACCTGAGGCCATGGTCCGGGCCATCGACCTGGCGGGCCGGACCCGTCTGGGCATCCCGCTGCTGACCGCCGATGACGCCATCCACGGTCACTCGTTCTGGCCGGGTGCGACGATCTTCCCGACGCAGTTGGCCATGGCGTGCTCGTGGGATGCCGAGCTGGTCGAGCGCATGGCCCGGGTGACGGCCGTCGAGGTCGCGGCGACCGGATTGCACTGGACGTTCTCGCCGGTGCTGTGCATCGCCCGGGACCTGCGCTGGGGTCGGGTGGGGGAGACGTTCGGTGAGGACCCGTTCCTGATCGGGGAGCTCGGGGCAGCCATGGTGCGCGGGTACCAGGGGTCCGGCCCGGCCGACCCGACCGGGGTCCTGGCATGTGCCAAGCACTTCGCCGGGTACTCCGAGACCCAGGGCGGGCGGGATGCCAGCGAGGCGGACATCAGCCCCCGCAAGCTGCGGTCGTGGTTCCTGCCCCCGTTCGAGCGGGTGGCCCGTGCGGGCTGTCGGACGTTCATGCTCGGCTACCAGGCGATGGACGGGGTCCCGATCACCGCGAACCGGTGGCTGCTCAACGACGTCCTCAAGGGCGAGTGGGGCTTCACCGGGATGCTCGTGACCGACTGGGACGACGTGGGACGCATGGTGTGGGAGCAGAAGGTGTGCGCCGACTACGTGCAGGCCTCTGCGGTGGCCGTGCGGGCGGGCAACGACCTGGTGATGACCACGCCACAGTTCTTCGACGGTGCCCAGGACGCGGTGGACCAGGGGCTTCTCGCCGAGGCCGACATCGATGCGGCCGTCCGGCGGATCCTGCGGGTGAAGTTCGAGCTGGGCCTGTTCGAGGATCCCCGGCCACCCGCGGACCCCGCACGTCGCGCGGAGGTGATCGGCAGTGCCGAGCACGCGGCCGTGAACCTCGAGGTGGCCCGGCGCTCGCTGGTCCTGCTGCGCAACGATGGGACGTTGCCGCTCGAGGGGGGCCTCGCAGCCGGATCCGAGGGACGTGCGCTGGCGCCACGGGCCCGACCCGGACGATCGCGGTCATCGGGCCGAACGCCGACGATCCCGAGGCCATGCTCGGCGACTGGGCCGGTGACTCGGGCCAGATCAACTGGATGCCCGACGGGCACCCCCGCGAGATGGTGCAGACGGTCCTTGATGGGGTGCGCTCCGTGGCGCCGCGGGGCTGGGACGTCACGTTCGCGCGGGGGGCCGACATCCAGGTCCTCGTCCCGGATCCCGCGGGAGCGTCGTGGCACGACGGTGGGCCGCGGGCGCCGGTCTTCTCGCCGGCCCCCGTCGACGCGGGGCTGCTGGCCGAGGCGGTCGCGGCTGCCGAGTCGGCGGACTATGTGGTTGTCGTCGTCGGCGACACGGTCGCGCTGACCGGCGAGACGCGCTCGACGGCCACGCTGGAGCTGCAGGGAGGTCAGGTGGCCCTGCTCGATGCGCTCGCGGCAACGGGCACGCCGACCGTCGTCGTGCTGGTGCACTCGAAGCCGGCGGTGCTCCCGCCGTCCGCGCTCGGGGCAGCCGCGATCATCGAGGCGTTCAACCCGGGCATGTGCGGCGGGCAGGCGATCGCCGAGCTGGTCCTCGGCCTGATCGAGCCCACCGGGCGGATGCCGCTGTCCGTCCCCCGGCACGTGGGCCAGCAGCCGGTGTACTACAACCAGATCCGCGGCCAGCACGGTGAGCGGTACGCCGACCTCACGCAGGAGCCGTTGTTCGCCTTCGGCGAGGGGCTGAGCTACTCGACGGTGGAGTACGCCGACCTGACGCTGGTGGAGTCGGCCGTGCCCGGCGACGGGGTCATCCGCGCCCACGTGACGTTGACGAACACCGGGACGCGCCCGGCCCTGGAGACGGTCCAGGCCTACATCAGCGACCTGGTGACCAGTGCGACCTGGGCGGACAAGGAGCTCAAGGCCTGGCGCCAGGTCTGGGTGGCGCCCGGGCAGGTGGTGGACGTCGAGGTCGAGGTCCCGGCGGCGTCCTGCACGATGGTCACCTCCGACGGTCGGCGCATCGTCGAGCCTGGCGAGTTCGAGCTGCTCGTCGGACCGAGCTCGCGCGCCGCGGACCTCCTGCGGGCCGGGTTCCGGATCGAGGGTTGAGCGACGCAGGCCCGGATCGACCCCGCAGGGAGCCGATCCGGGCCTGCGCGTCCGGTCAGGCGACGTCGAAGCGGTCGAGCATCATGACCTTGTCCCACGCGGCGACGAAGTCATTGACGAACTTCGCCTGCGCGTCGTCGCTGGCGTAGACCTCGGCCAGGGCGCGCAGCACCGAGTTCGAGCCGAACACGAGGTCGGCGCGGCTGGCGGACCACCTCGGCTCGCCGGAGCTCGCGTCGCGGCCCTCGAACGTGTCCTCGGACTCGTCGACGGCAGACCACTTCGTGCCCATGTCGAGCAGGTTGACGAAGAAGTCGTTGGTCAGCGCGCCGGGTTGTTCGGTGAGGACGCCGAGCTGGGAGCCCCTCGTGTTCGCCCCGAGCACCCGCAGGCCACCGACGAGCACCGTCATCTCGGGCGCGGTGAGTGTCAGCAGCGCCGCTCGGTCGACGAGCAGGTGCTCGGCCGGCTTGTCCACGCCCTTGCCCACGTGGTTGCGGAACCCGTCGACGGTCGGCTCGAGCACCGCGAACGAGTCCACGTCGGTCATCTCCTGCGAGGCATCCGTGCGACCCGGCGTGAACGGGACCACGACCTCGACTCCCGCGTCCTTGGCGGCCTTCTCGACGGCGGCGCACCCACCCAGGACGATCAGGTCGGCCAGGGACACCTGCACGCCGCCGGCGTGGGCCGCGTTGAAGTCCGACTGGATCCCCTCGAGGGTCCGCAGGACGCCCGCCAGCTCCGCGGGATCGTTGACGTCCCACCCGTTCTGGGGCGCCAGGCGGATGCGGGCACCGTTGGCGCCGCCGCGCTTGTCGGTGCCGCGGAACGTGGAGGCCGAGGCCCACGCGGTGGACACCAGCTGCGAGACCGACAGTCCGGAGGCCAGGATCGTCGCCTTGAGTCCGGCGATGTCCTGCGCGCCGACCAGGTCGTGGTCGACGGCGGGGACCGGGTCCTGCCAGATCAGCCGCTCGGCGGGGACCTCCGGGCCGACGTACCGGCTGATCGGGCCCATGTCGCGGTGGGTCAGCTTGAACCAGGCTCGGGCGAACGCGTCGGCGAACTGGTCGGGGTTCTCGAGGAACCGCCGCGAGATGGGCTCGTAGATCGGGTCCATGCGCAGCGCGAGGTCCGTGGTGAGCATCACGGGGGCGTGGCGCTTCGACGGGTCGTGCGCGTCGGGTACGGCATCGGCCGCAGCGGGATCCGTCGGGACCCACTGCCAGGCCCCGGCCGGGCTCTTGGTGAGGTCCCAGTCGTAGCCGAACAGGGTCTCGAAGAAGCTGTTGTCCCACGCCTTCGGCGTGGGGGTCCAGGCGCCCTCGAGGCCGCTGGTGATGGTCGCCCCGCCGTTGCCGCCGTCGAGGGTGTTGTGCCAGCCGAGTCCCTGCTCCGCCAGGGATGCGGCCTCCGGCTCGCGGCCGACGTACTTGGTCGGGTCCGCGGCGCCGTGGGTCTTGCCGAACGTGTGCCCGCCGGCGATGAGCGCGACGGTCTCCTCGTCGTTCATGGCCATGCGCGCGAACGTCTCACGGATGTCGCGGGCTGCCGCCAGGGCGCTGGGCTGGCCGTTGGGCCCCTCGGGGTTCACGTAGATCAGGCCCATCTGGACCGCACCCAGCGGGTTCGCGAGCTGACGATCACCGGTGTAGCGGGCATCGCCGAGCCACTCGGCCTCCGCACCCCAGTTGACCTCCTCGGGCTCCCACACGTCCGCCCGACCACCACCGAAGCCGAACGTCTCGAATCCCATCGACTCCAGTGCGCAGTTGCCGGCCAGGACCATGAGGTCGGCCCAGGACAGCGACTGGCCGTACTTCTTCTTCACCGGCCAGAGCAGCCGGCGGGCCTTGTCCAGGTTGGCGTTGTCCGGCCAGCTGTTCAGCGGGGCGAAGCGCTGCTGTCCGGCACCGGCTCCGCCACGGCCGTCGCTGATGCGATACGTGCCCGCGCTGTGCCACGCCATGCGGATGAACAGCGGGCCGTAGTGGCCGTAGTCCGCGGGCCACCAGTCCTGCGAGGTGGTCATCACGTCCTCGATGTCGCGCTTCACCGCCGCGAGGTCCAGGGCCGCGAAGGCTGCCGCGTAGTCGAAGCCGGAGCCCAGGGGGTCGCTCTTGGGGGAGTTCGCGCGCAGGGGGTCGAGGTCCAGCTGGTTGGGCCACCAGTCCCGGTTGGACGTGCCCCCGACGGAGTGCACGACGGGGCACGTGGCCGACGCCTCCTCTGCGTTCATGTCTCCGACGACGGCGTTGTGCTCAGTCATGACGTTCCTTCCATGCTCGGGCGGTGGGATCAGGTGGGTCGTGCGGTGGAGCAGGTGGGGCACAGGCCCCAGTAGGTGACCTCGGCCTCGTCGATCGAGTATCCGCGGTCGTCCGATGCGGTCAGGCAGGGGGTGTCGCCAACCGCGCAGTCGACGTCCTCCACGGCGCCGCAGGACCGGCACACGACGTGGTGGTGGTTGTCGGCGACGCGCGACTCGTAGCGCGCCACGGAGCCTGCCGGTTGGATGCGCCGGACCAGGCCGGTGTCGGTGAGCACCCGCAGGACGTCGTAGACGGCTTGCGTGGACACCTCGCCCAGTTCGGTCCTGACGACGCCGATGAGTGAGTCCGTATCGGCATGCGGGTTGTCGTGGACGGCGGCCAGGACGGCCACCCGGGGGCGCGTCACGCGAAGGGACGCCCCGCGCAGCTGGTCCTCGTAGTCGGTGGCCGACGGCACACCCCGAGTCTTGCCCTTTTTCTGGAGTCAGTCAAGACTGGGTGCCACTGCCCCGTCTCCCGCCGAGGCGCCGCAAGACCGCGCGCCTTCCCGGATCCGGGCATGCCCGGTGGTTACGGTTCGACCGCGGGGCTGACGAGGAGGGGTTGACATGCGGGGTCTGCGAATGCGGTTGTCCATCACGGCCGGGTCGGTCGGCGTCGCGATGGTGATGACGGCAGCACCCTCCTCGGCCATGACCGACCTCGCGGACTTCGACGGCACGGCCCACCCGTCGGTGGTCGCCCTGCTCTACCGGACCCCGGACGGTGCCAGGGCCTACCAGTACTGCACCGGGACCCTCATCTCGCCCACCGTGGTCCTCACGGCCAGCCACTGCAACGACGGCCTGCTCGAGACCGGGTGGGATCTCGTCGTCACGAACGACCCCGTCCTGCCCCCGGTCGACGGGACCGGCTGGTTCGACGCGGACCTGAAGAACGTGGCGGAGGTGAGCCAGGTCGTGTCCAACCCGCTGTACGAGCGGGGTTACCGGGATGACGTCTCGGCGCAGGTCATCGCCAAGCCCCTGGGGGTCGCCAAGCGCCACTTCCCGGTGCTGCCGGCGGCCGGTGTCCTGGACCAGATGCAGTCGGCAGGGACCCTGAAGTCGGCCCCGACGACCGTCCTGGGCTATGGCACGATCCAGAAGACCGTGGTGCAGGGTACTGGGCCGGTGTTCCTCGACAGCAGCGAGCGCCGATCCGCCGTGCTCTTCACCAAGGCGCTGGACCCCCAGTGGATCCACCAGGAGATGAGCATCAACAAGGGCCAGGGTGGGGCGTGCTACGGCGACTCGGGCGGGCCGAGCCTGATGCAGCTGAACGGGCGCACCACGGTGGTCGGCGTCACCAGCACGGGGGACGGCGCCTGCTACGCCACGAACGTCTCGTCCCGCGTGGACACCACCTCGGCGCTGGACTTCCTGGCCGGCGTCCTCGCCGCCAACTGACGGCCGTGGCCCCCGCGACGCGGTGGGATCGCCACGAACATCGCGGAACTGGACGGTGAACGTTCGGCCAACTAGGGTCACGGCGCTGTCCGACTGGATCCGCCGGCACCGATCGCATAGTAGTTTTCGGCGCATCCGTTCCCGAGTCCGAGAGGCCACCATGAGCCACCCCACGCCCGACGACCTGCTCCGCGTGCCCCTGTTCGCGGACCTGCCCAACGGTGCCGCGGAGGTGCTGGCGCCGCGGTTCGACATCGAGGAGTTCGATCCCGGTCGCAAGATCCTGCTCGAGGGAACCGCGGGCTACGCCTTCTACGTCGTGGACCGGGGTCAGGTCTCGGTCACGCATGAGGGTGAGGAACTGCGGACGCTGGGTCCGGGGGAGTTCTTCGGTGAGATCGCCATCCTCGGCGGGGGTCGACGGACCGCGTCCGTGACGGCCACTGAACCGACAACAGTGTGGAAGCTGTTCGGGACGGCGTTCCGCCAGCTGGAGAAGACGAACCCGGATGTCAGCCAGGCGCTGCAGGAGGCCATGCGTCAGCGACTCGCGACGGGGTAGCGGCGGTCCCCGCCCTTCGTGGGCATGCTTCCACTGGTTCGGATGGTCACCTCGGCGTCATGGGGTGTTCACCTGTCTCCACTAGCGTGCCCGTCATGGCTGAGCAGGCGGGCAAGACGGAGAAGCGGCTGTACACCGACTGGCGGGAGGCCGAGGCGAAGTACGCCGAGGTCCTCGCGGCGTTCGGTGGAGAGGGGCCGCCGGCGAAGGTGAAGAAGGATTCAGCCCTGGCCCTGTCCAAGTCGCGCAACAAGGCCGACGAGGCCCGGGACAAGTACTTCAAGCGCGTCCTGAAGTAGCCAGCTCGCTCCTCACAGCCAATCGCGCTGCTTGAAGACGACGTACAGGGCCACGCACGTTGCCAGCATGAGCGCCATCGCGACCGCGAAGCCGTGCGGGGAGTCCAGGCCGGGCATGCTGGCGAAGTTCATCCCGTAGGCGGTGCCGATGAGGGTCGGGGCGAAGAGGATCGCCGCCCACGCCGAGATCCTCTTCACCTCGATGCCCTGGGCGTGACTGGCCTCGGTCAGGGCCCGCATCTCCTCGTTCTGCTTCTGCGCCACCAGGGTCGCGTTGACCGTGAGCATGTCGCGCAGGATCTGGCTGAAGCCGTCCACCCGGTCGCAGGCCTGCAGGTTGTGGTCGGCCACGTCGCGCAGGTAGCGGCGCATCTCCTCGTGGACCTCGTACTTGTCGAAGCCGTCCTGCAGGGCCTGAAGCATGGTGTTCAGCGGATGCGTGGCGCGACGGAAGTCGATGACCTCGCGGGACAGCTCGTAGATGCGCCGCGAGACGGCAGGGTCCCCGGAGAAGATCTCGGTCTCGATCTCGTCGATGTCGTTCTCCAGGCCGGCCACGACGGGGCCGTACTCGTCGACCACACGGTCCATGATCGAGTACAGGATCGCCTCCGGTCCCAGCGCCAGGAGGTCCGGTTCGCTCTCCATGCGCGCCCGGACCCCCGTGAGGTCGGGGGACTCGGAGTGGCGCATGCTGATCACGAAGTCCGGGCCGACGAACACGTGCAGCTCGCCGAACTCGACCTCCTCCACGTCGTCGAGGTAGCGGGCCGCATGCAGGACCACGAAGAGCGTGTCGCCGTACCGCTCGAGCTTCGGGCGCTGATGGGCCGTGATGGCGTCCTCGACCGCCAACTCGTGCAGGCCGAACTCCCGGGCAAGGAGCGCCACATCGTCGTGCGAGGGCCGGTACAGCCCCACCCAGGACACACAACCCGGGTGCGCGCGACGGCTCGTGAAGAACTCCGCGAGGGTCGCGGGTCCCGCCAGGCGTCGACCGTCACGGTAGAGGGCCAGGTTCACCACGGAGTCCGAGCGCGTGCCGGTTCGGCCCTCGGCCGCCTGGTCCGGCGGCGTCGGACGCGCCTGCCCGGTGCGCCCGACGCGATGCAGCAGTCCGCCGTGCAGCAACCCCGAACGGCTCTGATCGACCATCTCGTAACCTCCGCCCGAACCTGTGATCGGCGACCGCGCGCAGTGCGCTGAGCACCATGGTGGTGCCTCGCGGTTGCGCTCGCGTCACCAGGCCCCGCCGAGCACCACACGTTCATGACGCTGACACCGCGTGTTCATGGCGACGCGTGCGTGCCTCCGCTGAGTCCTCCTGATGCGGTGGACCCCGCGGACGGGATCGCGGCGAGATGTCATGCCCGCGTCATCGGGTCGCCGGGTCGCCGACACCTGGACCGGTCATGGTGGGGGCATGAACCGACCACTGACCCTGGCCCTCGTGGCCCACGACCAGTGCAAGGACGACCTCCTGGACTGGGCCACCTCCAACCGGCAGGCCCTGGCCGGCTTCCGCCTCGTCGCGACGGGGACGACCGGCCACCTGCTCGGCGACGCTCTGGGCGTCCCCGTGGAACGGGTGCGCAGCGGCCCGCTCGGTGGCGACCTGCAGATCGGGGCCAGCATCGTCGAGGGCCGCATCGACATGCTGATCTTCTTCTGGGACCCCCTGACCGCCCAGCCCCATGAGCCCGACGTCAAGGCGCTGCTGCGGATCGCCGTGCTTCGCGACATCCCCACCGCCTGCAACCGCACCACGGCCGACCACCTGATCGCCTCCCACCACCTGCTCTTCGCGAGGGCAGCCGGCGTGGACAGCCTCGAGCGCTCCGGGCTGCGGCGGTCCCGGGGCGTGCCGGTCGGCGGAGGTGGGCGCGTCGGACCGTCGAACGGTTGGCTGGCAGGTGCGGACATGTGCTGATCCGGCGCCGCAGGTCGCGACGAGGCCAGCGTCCGACATCCCGCGCGCGGCACCTGCCCAGACGGGTGGGGTACATGCCACCATGTGGCCAGGATCCGGATCGCGGAGTCCGCAGGCCCACCCGTGGGAGGCGACGCCAGATGAACGAGGCCACGACAGCACCCGAGCAGGACCCGACGGGGGAGGCGCCCGATGCTCGGGTCCCTCTCGACGGGGGCCGCCCGATGAGCGCGACCGCCTCCGCCCCGACGCCGGAGGTCGAGGACCGCCCCGGGATGATGGATCGCGTCCTGGGCGGGATCGAGCGGGTCGGCAACAAGGTGCCGCACCCGGCGATCATGTTCCTCGCCCTGTGCATCGGCGTGATCGTCCTGTCCCAGCTGATGGCCTGGGCCGGGGTCGGCGCGACCTATCAGGTGGTCGCGCCGCCGGACCAGTCGGTGGAGCCGAACTACGTGGGCGGCTCGACCCTGCCGGCCGAGGCCATGCCCTCCGAGCCGCCGGATGCCTCAGCCTACGAGATGGTGACCCGCACGGTGGAGATCGAGAGCCTCCTGGACGCGGACGGCATCCGCTACCTGTTCACGTCGTTCGTACCCAACTTCATGGGGTTCACGGCGATGGGGATCATCCTGATCGTGATGATCGGCGTGGGGGTCGCCGAGCGCTCGGGCCTGATCGCGTCCCTGATCCGCAAGCTGGTCGCATCGTCCCCGGCGGGTGCGCTGACCTACATCATCGTGTTCCTGGGGGTGATCTCGAGCATCGCCTCGGACGCCGGCTACCTGGTGCTGATCCCACTGGGGGCAGCGGCCTTCGCCAGCGTGGGTCGCCATCCCCTGGCCGGCATGGCCGCTGCGTTCGCCGGTGTGGCCGGTGGGTTCGGCGTGAACCTGATGGTGACCCCGACCGATGCGGTGCTCACCGAGATCACCAACGAGTCGATCCAGCTCACCGACCCCGCCGGGTCGATCGACCTGACCGCCAACCTGTGGTTCGGGATCGGCTCGACGATCATGCTCACTGTCCTGCTCGGCGTGGTGACCAGCCGGATCGTGGAGCGCCGGCTGGGCGGCTACGACCCGTCCGTTGCTCCGGATCCGAGCACCAACCAGATCCAGGCCGCCGATGATGCCCCGGACGTCGACCCTGCGGCCGAGAGCCGCGGCCTGCGGCTCTCCGGGCTGTACTTCCTCGGTGCGCTGGCGGTCATCCTGCTGCTCACCCTCCCGCCGGGCGCCCCGCTGCGTGATCCGGAGACCGGCTCCATCATCGGCACCTCACCGTTCATGAACAGCCTGATCGTGATCATCTCCATCCTGTTCCTGGCCGCCGGCCTCGGCTACGGCCGCGGTGCGGGCACAGTCCGGGGCAACAACCAGGTGATCGACGCGATCGTGAAGTCCTGGGCGGGCCTGGCGGGGCTGCTGTTCCTGTTCCTGCTGATCGCGCAGTTCATCGCCTACTTCAACTACTCGCAGATGCCGCAGGTTGCGGCGGTCAAGCTCGGGGACCTGATCGAGAGTGTGAACGTCGGCGCCGGATGGCTGCTGGTGTTCGCGATCCTGATCACGCTGGTCGTCGGAATCATCCTCCCGCAGGCGATCGCCAAGTGGGCCCTGCTCGCCCCGATCTTCATCCCCGTGTTCATGCGCCTGGGCGTCGAGCCCGAGGCCGTGCTGGCCGCCTACCGCGTGGGCGACTCGCCGATGAACATCGTCACCCCGATCATGGCCTACTTCCCGCTGATCGTCGTCTTCGCCGCCCGCTACGACCGCCGGTCGGGAATCGGCACGGTGATCGCCCTGATGCTGCCCTACTTCCTGGCCCTGACCGTGGTCTGGACCCTGTTCTTCATAGCCTGGTACCTGCTGGGAATCCCGTGGGGCATCTAGGCCCGTGACAACCGTGCCGGGCGAGCAGGCTGCGCCGCTCTCCGAGGGAGATCGCGACCTGGTTGTCCAGCGTGCGCAGGAGGCGTTCGCCGCCGGGCAGATATCCCACGAGGACCTTGTTGCCCACCTGGATGTCGTGCTGACCGCCCGCACCTCCACCGACCTTGTGCCGGTGCTCGCCGCACTCCCGGAACGCGGTGCGGGGCGGACGCTGGTCCTGACGGGCATGAACGGACGGTTCCGCCGCGACGGGGTCTGGCGGGTGCCCGGTGCCATCACGGTCGAGTCCGAGTACGGGAAGGTGGATCTGGACCTCTCCCGGGCGATCTTCGACGAGCCCTCGGTGGACATCGAGCTCCAGCTCACCTACGGCAGGGCGCGAATCACCGTGCCCGCGGACGCCGTGGTCGACCTGGACGGCCTGACAACCGTGTGGAAGCAGCCCCACTATCGGGCGCCACAGCGGGTGGGGGCCGGCGGGCCCAGGATCCGGATCCTCGGGACGATGGAGTACGGCCGGCTCAAGGTGCGCCACGCCAGGAGCTGAGCGAAGCCTCCCGCCTGGGTCAGGCCGCCGGCAGGAGCAGGTCCTCGAGCCGGGCGTAGCTGATCTCCATCCCGCCGGTCATGCCCGTGGCCAGCACCATGTCGCGGACCTCGGCACTGGGGTAGGTGATCACGAGGCTCAGCAGGGTGCCGCCGGCAACCGGGGTCAGGGTCATCTCGTTCGTGGCCGGGGGACCTTCCATGCCGATCATCTGCTCGGTGGTGACCGCACGATGGGGAGGTGCGCTCTCGAGCAGTGCCCCGGTGAACCCGAACCGCTGGGCGCCGTCGACGGACTCCCACTCGTAGCGGTAGGTGTCGCCCACCCGGGTGGCCACCTCGCACACGGGCATCGTCCAGCCGTCCGGGCCGAGCAGCCAGCGCTGCATGAGGGCGGGTTCGTGATGGGCCGCCCACACCTGCTCGACCGTTCCGCGGACGACCCGACTCACCCGCACCTGGGTGTCGCTGAGGACCTGCGCCTCGCAGGCGACGCCCGGCGGAGAACGTGGCCAGGTCGGCGAGCACGGCGTCCATCTGGGACATGGCCTCGCGCATGCCCTCCTCCATGCCCATGGCCAGCAGCTGGTCGAGGTCCTCGACCGAGTTGAACCACGTCGTGGTGACTGACCCGGGATCCGGCCTCGGTCTCCGTGAACACGAACGCCACCCGCATGCGTGGGCATCTCGGAGTTGGCGGTTCCGTCGGGGTTCGCGAAGCCGTCCCGGACCTCGAAGGACTCCAGCGGCACCACGTCGAGGAACTCCCAGTAGGCGGTCGTCCCGTCGCCATCCGGACCGATCATCGAGTACTCGCTGCGCCCGCCCGGGTACATGTCGTGCCGGGTGAACCGAGCGGGGTAGGTCGGTGGACCCCAGAAGCGCTCGAGCTCGCGCGGGTCGGCGTAGGCGTCCCAGAGCCGCTGGACGGGCACGGGGAAGTCGGCGACCACGGTGATCGTGAGGGCGGCCGGATCCTTGCTGACGGAGGTGATGGGCATCGTGGGTCCTTCGTGTGGGTCGGGTACGGATCAGGGAGTTTCGGGGGAGTCGTCGGCGAACAGGGCGTCGAGTCGGGCGACCCGCTCGCGCCACAGCGCCTCGAACTGGTCGAGCAGCGACTGCGCCCGACGGATCGTCTCGGGATTGCCCCGGACGAGGCGTTCGCGGCCGTGCGGCTGCTTGGTGATGAGGCCTGCTCCCTCCAGCACGGCAACGTGCTTCTGGACTGCGGCGAACGACATGTCGTAGCGGCTCGCCAGCTGCGAGACGGTGACCTCGCCGACCAATGTGCGCCGGACGATGTCGCGTCGGGTCCTGTCGGCCAGGGCCCGGAAGATCCGGTCCACCTCGTCGTCAGGCATCGTGCTCTGCACCTGCTGATATACAACCATTGGGTTGTACGTTAGCGGAGTCCGTCTCGAGGTGCAAGCGCCAGCTGGCTCGGTAGGTTGGGGCCGGCGGGATCTGGGTCGAGCTGGGGAGGTCCGAGGTGGTCCGGGGGCGACCCGCACTTCCCCGACACCGAGCACCGACACGAGCACTGACCCGGCTGCCACCGACAGCGCGCATGGCGCCCCCCTTCTGGGCAGGATGGTTCCGGAGGTTCCGATGGTCGATCTCGCCGACCTGCTCGACCGGCTCTGCGCGGTGCTGCCCGACCGGCGACCGGGCAGCCCGGGCAACCACCAGGCGGTGGACCTCGTGGCTGGGCTGCTCACCGACCTCGGCTGGGACGTGGAGACCCCGGAGTTCCCGGTCGTGTGCTGGGAGGGGGATGTGGGGCGCGTCGCCCTGGGCGGGCGGGCCTGGTCGGTCGCCCCCAGCCCGTACGCGTTGGGCTGGCAGGGAACCGCGCCGATGCACCCGGTGTCGACGGAGGGTGAGCTGGCTGCCGACCACGATGGCGCGATGCTTCTGCTCCACGGGGAGCTGTGCGCGGGCCCGCTGACCCCGAAGGGGTACCCGTTCTACGGCTCCGAGCGCGACGAGCGCATCGTGGGCCGGCTCGAGGAGTGCGGCGCTGCGGCGGTGCTGGCCATCACCGGTCGGGCCCCGGAGCTGGTCGGCTCGGTGGAACCATTCGCCCTCATCGAGGACGGCGCCTTCCTGGTCCCCACCGGCAACCTTCGTGACGCCGACGGAGCCGAGCTGCTCGGGGTCCTCGGCGCAGGCGACGCCCCTCGATCGGCCGTCCTCGACCTGCCCGCCCGTCGCTGGCCGGCCACTGCCCGCAACATCATGGCCCGTCGTGGTCCGCAGGTAGGGGCGGGTCGTCCTCGTGGCGCACATCGACTCCAAGCCCGGCACCCCGGGTGCGATCGACAACGCCACCGGGGTGGTGGTCCTGGCCCGGGTGGCCGAGCTGCTCGTCGGCGCACCGGACGACCTCGGCGTCGAGCTGCTGATTGTCAACGGCGAGGATCAGTACGCCGCCCCGGGTGAGATGGAGTACCTGCGCACCACGGACCTCAGCAAGGTGCGCCTGGCCATCAACGTGGATGGGGCGGGGTTCCGGGGTGGGCCGACCGCCGTCAGCACCTACGGATCGGCCGACCACCTCGACCTGACCCCACTGCTGGCCCATGGGCTGGTCCCCGGCCCGGCGTGGCCGCAGAGCGACCACATGGTGTTCGCGATGTCCGGCTGCCCGGCGATCGCACTGACCTCCTGGGACCTGACCACCGTCATGGAGCAGGTTGCGCACAGCCCCACTGACACCCCGGACCTGGCCGACCTGGACGTGCTCGAGTCAGCGGCCCGTGGGATCGACGATCTGGTCCGGAGCCTGGCGAAGGAGGAGCAGCGATGACGATCGAGCCGGGGAGTTCCGAGTACTGGGACGGTCGGTACGCCACGATCGGCGCGGCCAAGGTGTCGTGGTACCAGGAGCACCCGGCGCCGTCCATGCGGCTGATCGACACGTTGGGCCTCGACGCGCGCGCACCGATCGTGGATGTCGGGGGTGGGGCGTCCACACTCGTCGATGCGCTGGTCCGCGGTGGCTTCAGCGACGTCACGGTCGTCGACATCAGCCAGCGGGCGCTGGACGACGCCGCCGCGCGCGTCCCCGATCCGGGTGTGACCTGGGTCAGGGCTGACGTACGCACATGGCAGCCGAGTCGTCGGTATGCCCTCTGGCACGACCGCGCGGCCTACCACTTCCTGACCCAGCCCGAGGACCAGCGCGTCTACTGGGGGCGGGTGCGCGAGCACCTGGAGCCCGGCGGTCACGTGATCATCGCGACGTTCGCCGAGGACGGTCCCGAGATGTGCTCCGGCCTGCCGGTCCAACGCCACAGCCACGACCAGCTGCTCGCCGCGATGGGCCTGGGGTTCACCGAAGTCGCCAGCGAGCGCGAGACGCACGTCACCCCCACCGGGGGTGAGCAGCGGTTCATCTGGCTGGTTGCCCGATGGGCCGGCGTCGGTCGACCCACCTGATCGTCACGGGGAGCCTCGCGCCGTGTCGGGCGTGACCACCCTGCGGTTCGCTCAGGCCCACACCTCGGAGGCGGTGAAGTCGACCGTCAACCACGCGTCTGCCCGGTCGGGCCCGAGGGCTGTGGCGATCTCCTCGCGGATGCGGTCCAGGTCGGCCACAGTGCCCACATGCCGGTCCGGGGCGACGACGATGTGGATCTCGATGAACGCACCACGCCCCACCTTGGCCGCGTAGCTGGTGTAGTCGGAGAAGCCGTGACGCGCCACGATGGCGTCCATCACGTTCCGGACCTCGGCATCGAGGTCGCTCGGGGTCATCAGCAGGATCTCCGACAGCGCCTGGCGCACCGTGCGCAGCGGGATCGGGAACATGACCACGCTGAGCAGGGCCAGCACCCCGGGGTCGACGTAGGGCGCCAGGTCGGCGTACTGGGTGAAGCTCAGCCCCCAGGCGAACACGAACGCCACCAGCAGCGCTGCGGTGGCCAGCGCAGACATCAACCAGCCCTGGGCGTCCAGATGCAGGAACTGCGAGTTCGCCGCACGGCTCGTGCGCCGCTCGTAGAAGTACATGGCGAAGCAGGCCACGGTCATCACCGACGCGTAGGCGATGGCTGGGCCCAGAGCCACCTCCCGGCCGCCGTCCAGCAGGCTGCCGAGGGCATCGAAGAACGCGTACACGCACAGGACCATCAGCATGCCGCCGTAGAACGCCAGGCTCATCGGCTCGATGTGCCAGTAGCCGTACTGGAACCGGCGATCGGCCTCGCGCGTGACCAGGCGGGCGATCCACAGCCCCAGAACCCCCATCGTGACGTCGATGACCGAGAAGAGCCCGTCGAACACGATCGACATCGAGCCCGACAGCAGCCCCAGCACGACCGCGAAGCCGCCCAGCACGCCCGAAATCACGATCGACAGCTTCAGGACCCGCTGCTCCAGCGCGGCATCGGTCATGATCGCCCCCTTCACTCGGCCAACAACCGGATCATGGCACCGGGGACGCTCCGGGCGCGCTGCATGGCGCTGTCGTTGGGGCCCGTGGCCCGGATCGGCTGATGGGCTCGGCGCACGCCTGGTGACATTGGCCCCTTGCCCCCGGCACGACAGCGATCGATGCTGGAGTTGGGTGGGCCGGTGAGAGGTGGCGGACATGACGACAACCGCAACGGTCACCACGCGACGACACGCCGTGCGCAACGCGTGGATCAGCCTGGTGTTCATCCCGGTGTCGCTGGTTCTGGCAGATGGCGTGCTCCACGGCCTCCTCGGGCTCATGGGCATCGATGAGACAGTTGTGCCGGAGCAGACCCCCACCCTGCTCCAGGCACTCGCCGCCGGCATCCCCTACACCCTCGTCATGCTGCTTCCGGGCATCGGAGCGTTCTGGTTCGGCACGAACGCCCTGAGCGACGGCGATCGACGGGGCCGGATCCCGAGCCTCATCGGCTTGGTCTGGGGCGTGGTCGTCGTGGCCGGCGCACTGCTCTTCCTGTTCCTCGTGATGCGCCACGGGGGCTGACGGGCGACGCCCGGTGTGGGACGGCCGGGAGCAGAGCATCCCGCGGCACCCCGAGCGCCCCCGGTCGTCCGATCGGCTACTGCCGGTTCCGGATGCGGGGGATCAGGAATGGGGTCCTTCGCCTGTAAGCCAGGTACTCCGCCCCGAACCGGGCAACCATCTCCTTCTCCTCGCCGCGCTTGATGTAGGCGAGCAGGGCGGCTGCGAAGAGCAGCACGAGGATGACGGCGCCCAAGGACTGGAAGAGCAGGGCGACGCCGAGGTACAGGCCGATCGCGCCGAGGGCCATCGGGTTGCGGGTGTAGGTGTAGGGAGGCTCGACGAGGAGTTCCTGCGTGGCCATCAGGGGAACGGGGGTGCCTCTGCCCGTGGTGAACTGTTGGTGGTTGGCCCACAGGCCGAGCATCCCGCTGGGCACGATCAGCACGACGCCGGCGATCAGGTTGACCGGTGCGGGTGGCACCTGGGGCCAGTCCATCGTCTGGTCGAGACGTGCCCCCAGCCGGATGAACAGGCAGGGCAGGAGGAACAGGAAGACAGGCGCCAGGAACAGCAGCGCGACTCCCCGCACGCGAGGGCTGTACTCGCGCGTTGCCTGTTCGAGCAGCTTGTCCGTCAGCGGACGGCGATTCCCCATGTGGTGGCCCGGTCGGTCGCTCAGCTGAGGAACGAGCGCAGGGCCTCGACGACCAGGGCGTGGTCGGCCTCCTGCGGCAACCCCGAGACCGTCACCGTCCCGACGACGCCCACATCGCGCACACGGATCGGGAAGCTGCCCCCGTGGGCCGCGTACTGCGCGGCCGGGAGGTCGTCGCGCGCCTCGGCGAACGGGACCCCCTTGGCGATCGAACGCAGGCCGACCAGGTAGGACGACTCCTCGAAGCGCTGCACCACCCGCACCTTGCGCTGGATCCAGTCATCGTTGTCGGCCGTGGTGCCCGGCAACGCCGCATGGAAGAGCTGCTGGGTGCCCCGACGGATGTCGATCGTGACGCCCAGGTCCCGGTCCCGGGCGATCTCCACCAACTCGCAGCCCAGGCGCCACGCGTCGTCGTTGTCGAATCGCGTGAACACCAGCGAGCGCTCCTGGTCCTCGACGTCGGCGATCACGCTCAGGACGGAGTTCGCAGGGGTGGTCATGCGCCTGATGCTAGCCATGCTGTCGGCGGACGTGCCCTCGCGGGAACCCCGTAGGCTCCAGCCGTGCAAACCCTGCATGTCATCTCGCACACCCACTGGGACCGCGAGTGGTACCTGACGTTCCAGCAGTTCCGTCTCAAGCTCGTCCACATGGTCGACAAGCTGCTCGACATCCTCGAGGCGGATCCCGAGTACCGGTACTTCATGCTCGACGGCCAGACCATCGTGCTGGACGACTATCTGCAGATGCGCCCCGAGCGGGAGGCCGTCCTGCGCGAACACATCGAGGCCGGGCGCATCCTGATCGGTCCGTGGCACATCCTCTCGGACATGTTCCTGGTCAGCCCCGAGGCGCAGATCCGCAACCTGCTCGAGGGGGCGCGCACCGCGACCAGGTTCGGTCCGAAGATGCCGGTGGGGTACAGCCCGGATCCGTTCGGCAACCACGGCCAGGTTCCCCAGATGCTGCGGGGGTTCGGGATCGGGACGGCCTGCCTGTGGCGTGGTGTCGGTGACCTGCCCACCGAGCTCTGGTGGGACTCCCCGGACGGGTCCCGGGTGCTCCTGGCCTACCTGCGCAACAGCTACGGCAACGGAGCCAACCTGCCGGTCCACAACGCCGAGGCCTTCGCGGCACAGGTCGTCCTCGAGGCCGAGAGGCTCGCCACGCACTCCGTGGTTTGACCGACCACCTGCTCATGCTGGGCACGGACCACATGGAGCCCTCGCCATACACGTCCGGTGCGCTGGCGTACGCCAACGGGCGCCTGTCCGACCTGCTTCTGGTCCACTCCACGTTGCCTGACTACGTCGCCCGTGTGAACGATCAGGTCGCGGCGCTCCCGTCGGACCTCCCGGTCCTCACCGGCGAGCTGCGCGAGTGCAGCAACTCGCACCTGCTGCCCGGGGTCCTGTCCGCCCGCATGTGGATCAAGCAGCGCAACCACGCCAGCGAGACGCTGCTGGAGAGGTGGGCCGAGCCGTTCAGCGTCTTCGCCGAGCGGATGACTACCGTCGACACGTCGCTGACCACCCCCGAGGCGATCGCCGCGAACCGGATCTGGAACGTGGCTCCGCTGCTGCGCCAGGCGTGGCGGATCCTGATGGAGAACCATCCGCACGACTCGATCTGCGGCTGCTCCATCGACCAGGTGCACGAGGAGATGCGCCCACGGTTCGACCAGGCCGACCAGATCGCCGAGGAGATCTCCCTGCAGGCACTGCAGGCGATCTCCCGAGCAGTGGATACGACGGCCGAGGGGGCGGTGTCGGCGTTGGTTGTGTTCAACCCGTTGTCGTCCGCGCGCCGGGACGTGGTGGAAGTTGCCCTCAAGCTCCCGGACGACGTCGAGGCCTTCGAGCTGGTGGACGGCGGGGGTGCGTCGATCGCCTACGAGTTCGTCGGCGGCCACCGCTGATTGGCTTTCAGGTCGCATGTTTTCCCACGAAGGCGTATCGCGACTGGCCGGAAGCCCATTTCATAGACCTCTGCAAGCGCGTGCTGGCGCTCAAGCCCGATGCCGCATTCGTGATATTCGGTGGCCCCGACGACCGCGAGAAAGTCTCGCGAATACAGGCCGCCCTGGGTCCGATGGCTGTCGATCTGGCCGGGTTGTCGTTACGCAAGACGGCCGGTGTCATGTCCTTTCTTGATGCCTATGTCGGTGTCGATACCGGGCCAACCCACATCATGGGCTGCTTCGATATTCCGCTTGTCGCGCTCTATCATTGCAAGCTGCCACACCGGTGCTACGGGGCCCAAGACCACCCGTATGATTTTTTCGTTGAACATCCGCGCCAGGGTGGTCTGTGCGATGAAACGACGCCGATGGGCGAGCTTGGCGTCGATGCCGTATTTGCACGTTTGCTCGAAGCGCTGGATGCGCGGGCTGCTTTGCGTTCGGACGAAGGGGAGAAGCAATGATCAGGAGTTCTCAGGTGACCGCGTTTCATCAGCAATGCCTCGCCCGGGACGGCTGGCCGGCATTGGAAGCCGCCGTTCCTGCCGGGGAGCATAAGGTTTGGGAATGGATTCTCGCCAACCATCGATTCAACAGCCTTTTGTGGGCGGAGGAGGATCTGGCGCGGCGCCGCGAGGTGCCGGACAGTGATATTGCCAAGAACAAGCGAGCTATCGACGGATTCAATCAGGCGCGCAATGATGCGGTAGAGCGTATCGACGAGGAAATCCTGGTTGCCCTGGGCAATGTCGAGCACTCGCCGATCGCCCGCCAGCATTCAGAGACGGCGGGCATGATGGTTGACCGGCTTTCGATCATGAGCCTCAAGATCCGGGCAATGGGTGCTCAAGCCGACCGTGCCGAGGCCAGCCTCGAGCATCGTGAAGCATGCCGGCTCAAACTTGAACGTTTGCGCGAACAGTGTGCCGACCTCGCGACCTGCCTTGATGACTTGTTGGAAGGCATGGCTGCCGGCCAGAGGTATTTCAAGATTTATCGCCAGTTCAAGATGTACAACGATCCATCCCTGAACCCCTGCCTTTACGGCAGCAAGGCCTCGAGCGGGTGAGGGCTGTGGGCTGTCTCGTTGCCGTCTATGCCGCGCTTCATCTTCGACCGGAAGATGAGCTTGTCGGTGGCTGGTCTTAATCGAAACCTTCTGAGCAAGATATGCGCCGGATCAATCTGAACTCCGCTGAGCAATGGGCGCTGTTGGCGATGGTTGCCTTCTTGCCCGCGCTTGAGGCGCCCAAGAAGATTGCTGTCGTTTTGTACCTGGTTTTCTGGGTAATCAATCGGTGGCGATCAAAGGAATGGGGTGGATCCTTGTCAGGCTGGGATTTCGTTGTGCTTGCCCTGATTGGCGGTGCATACGCCTCGGCGGCCTTGGTGCCTTTTGGCCAGACAAGGGCCTGGGTGCTGCCAATGATGTCCTGATCTATGGTCTGGTCTTCCTTGCCTTGCGGCGCAGCCGGTTCGAGGAAAAATTCCTCTGGCGCTTGTTCGCGGTGGCAATCGTGGCCACGCTATTGACTCTGCTCTACGGATACTGGGGCTTGCTGGTAACCAAGAAGCGCGTATTTCTGGGACTCAATTCCGTCGGGCACGTCAACCACAGCGCAATCTACATGGCCATCATTTTCTCGATGGCTTGGCCTGGGCCGGCGCTGCGATTGGCTCATGGCGGCAGCGCGCCTTGCTTTGGGCAGGCGTCGCGATGTTATGGCTCTCGCTTTTCGTCTCGGGGGCACGGGGCGCGCTGATTCCCGTAGTAATTTTCGTCTTGCTGTGGCTTTTTGCACGGGCAATGATGATGCGACGCGCGCTTTGGAAGCCGGTTCTGCTGGTCTTGGTGATGCTTGGCGGGGCTGTCGCCCTGGTTCCAGGCGTTGTGCAAAAGACCAAGGATAATATCGAGGCGAAGGAACTGGCCTCGCGTCGCCCCGCACTGGCCAAGGTTGCACTGCTGGCAGCGCGAGAGTATCCGGTGTTTGGCGTCGGCATCAGCAATTTCGCCAAGATTGATCCGGAAGTGGCGGCCCGCTGGCAGGAGAAGAGCGGTCAGGTTTTTGATCCGCAGGACCTGTATTTTTCTACGCATTCCCACAACCTGTACTTCAACACGCTCGCGGAGCGAGGGCTGACAGGCCTCTTGCCTCTTCTGGTGTTTCTCGCGGGCATCGGGCTTGCCTTGCTTCGCAGTCGCCCAGCGGCTGCTTCGACCTCATTGCAACAGACGCTCTGGGGTGCAGCCCTGGGGGCTTGGGTTATCACTGCCGTCGGGGGCGTTTTCAACACGACACTGCATCATGAACATGCATTGATTGCGATGGTCGTGTTCGGTATCTGGCTAGCCCAATCCCGGCCCCGACCAGGCGAGGCCGGCTAGGACTTCTTGCTGCGCCATGCCAACGGACCAGAATTGGCCTAATGCGCCGCCTCCCAGTTCGGCCCGACCCCGACCTCGACCACCAGCGGCACTTTGAGCGTTGCCACGTGGCTCATCAGGCGGGTCAGGTGGGTGCGGACTTCCATCAGTTCGCCATCCGGTACTTCCAGCACCAGTTCGTCATGGACCTGCAGCACCAGGCGTGATTTCAATCGCGTGGCTTCTCAGCCAGTGCTGGACGGCGATCATCGCCAGCTTGATCAGGTCGGCGGCGGTGCCCTGCATCGGCGCGTTGATCGCGGCGCGCTCGGCGCCCTGGCGGCGCATCGCCTTGCTGGAGCGGATTTCCGGGAACCACAGGCGGCGGCCGAAGGCGGTCTCGACATAGCCCTGCTGCCGGGCCGACTCGCGCGTGCTTCTTCCATGTAGCGGGCGACGCCGGGGTAGCGGGCGAAGTAGCGGTCGATGTAGGTCTGCGCGGCGCCGCGCTCGAGTCCGAGCTGGCGGGCGAGGCCGAAGGCGCTCATGCCGTAGATCAGGCCGAAGTTGATGGTCTTGGCGACGCGGCGCTGGTCGGGGCCGACTTCGAGCGGGGTGACGCCAAAGATCTCGCCGGCGGTGGCGCGGTGCACGTCCTCGCCGTGGGCGAAGGCGTCGAGCAGGCGCTCGTCGCCCGAAAGGTGGGCCATGATGCGCAGTTCGATCTGCGAATAGTCGGCCGAGACGATGCTGCTGCCCGGCGGGGCGACGAAGGCGGTGCGGATGCGCCGGCCCTCCTCGGTGCGTACCGGGATGTTCTGCAGGTTGGGGTCGCTGGAGGCGAGCCGCCCGGTCACCGCCGACGGCCTGCGAGAAGTGGTATGCACGCGGCCGGTTCGCGGGTTGATCATGCGCGGCAGTTTGTCGGTGTAGGTGCCTTTGAGCTTGGCCAGGCTGCGGTGTTCGAGCAGCAGCTTGGGCAGCGGGTAGTCGAGCGCGAGCTCGGAGAGCACCTCCTCGTCGGTGGACGGGCCGCCGGAGGCGGTTTTTTTCTTGACCGGCAGGCCGAGCTTGTCGAACAGGATGTCGCCGAGCTGCTTGGGCGAAGCCAGGTTGAACGGCTGGCCGGCGAGTTCATGGGCCTGCGTTTCGAGCGCCATGATCTTCTGGCCGATCTCGTGGCTTTGGCGGGCCAGCGGCTCGCCGTCGATCAGGATGCCGGTACGCTCCATGCGCCAGATCACCTGCCGTGACCGGCATTTCGATGTCGTGGTAGATGCGCGACAGTCCGCGTCTCCCCGGCGAATCGCGGATGCAGCGCGTGATGGACGCGCAGCGTGACGTCGGCGTCCTCGGCGGCATAGGTCGCGGCGCGTTCGATGTCGACCTGGTCGAAGCCGATCTGCCTGGCGCCCTTGCCGCACAGGTCGTCGTAGGCGATGGTGGCGAGGCCGAGGTGGCGGTGCACAGCTGGCCGAGGTCGTGGCCCTTGTCCGATTCGAGCACGTAGGACTGGAGCATCGTGTCGTGGGCGATGCCGGCCAGCGCGATGCCGTGGTTGGCGAAGACGTGCTGGTCGTACTTGGCGTTCTGCAGCACTTTTTGTGCGCGTCGCGCATTCCAGCCAGGGCTTCAGCCGGGCCAGCACTTCGTCGCGCGGCAACTGGTCGGCGACGCCGGGGCGGTGTGGGCGAGCGGGATGTAGCAGGCCTCGCCAGGCGTCGACCGACGAGCGAAATGCCGACAATGCGCGCGGCGAAGGGGTCGAGGCTGGTGGTTTCGGTGTCGAGCGCGGTGAGTTCGGCGGCTTCGATCTTGGCCAGCCAGGCGTCGAATTGCGCCCAGGTGAGGACGGTTTCGTAGCTGACGGCGACGGGTCGCCGCGGATGCGTGGGCGCTGGCCGTCGCCGGTTCGCTCGGCGGCGGGGTCGGCGGCCGGGGCTGTCCAGTTCGCGCAGCCAGGTGCGGAATTCGAAGCGCCCGTAACAGCTCGCGCAGCGTTTCGCGTGTCGCGGCGGCGTGGCGGTCAGTCGTCCGGGGCCGGCAGGTCGGCAGGTCGCAGACGACGGTGACCAGCTTCCGGCCGAGCGGCAGGAAGTCGAGGTGGTCGCGCAGGTTCTGGCCGACCACGCCGCCGATTTCGTCGGCATGGGCGACGATGCCGTCGAGCGAGCCGTATTGCTCGAGCCATTTGACGGCGGTCTTCGGGCCGCATTTCTGGACGCCCGGCACGCCGTCGACGGTGTCGCCGACCAGCGCCAGGTAATCGACCATCTGCGCCGGCGGCACGCCGAACTTCGCCGCGACGCCGGCCTCGTCGAGCAGTTCGTTGCTCATCGTGTTGTACCAGCGCACGTGCGGGCCGACCAGTTGGGTCAGGTCCTTGTCGCCGGTGGAAATCAGGGTTTCGACGCCGTCGACCGCGGCACGCTGTGGCCAGCGTGCCGATGACGTCGTCGGCCTCGACGCCGTCGACCATCAGCAGCGGCCAGCCGGCGGCCCGGATCGCGGCATGCAGCGGTTCGATCTGGCCGACCATTTCGTCGCGGCATCGGCGGCCGGTGCGCCTTGTACTCCGGGTACCAGTCGTCGCGGAAGGTCTTGCCCTTGGCGTCGAAGACGACCGCCTTGTAGTCCGCCTTGTAGTCGCTTTCCAGCCGGCGTAGCATGTTCAGCACGCCGTAGAGGGCGCCGGTCGGCTCGCCGGCCTGGTTGCGCAGGTCGGGCAGGGCATGGAAGGCGCGGTAGAGGTAGGACGAACCGTCCACCAACAACAGGAGAGGCATCAGTCGTGACGGAAAGCGAAAAACTGGTGATGGGCGTGGAATCCGAGGCCCTGTTGCAATCGGCATCGGCGCGGGAGTCCTGGCGGATTTTCGGCATTATGTCAGAGTTCGTCGAGGCGACCGACCGGCTGGCGGCGATCAAGCCGGCCGTGACCATTTTCGGCAGCGCCCGCGTGACGCCGGGCTCCCCGTATTACGACCTGGCGGAGAGGACCGCGCGGCTGCTCTCCGATTCCGGCTTCTCGGTCATTTCGGGCGGCGGGCCGGGCATCATGGAGGCCGCCAACAAGGGGGCGTTCCACGGCAAGTCGCCGTCGGTCGGCCTCAACATCCAGTTGCCGCACGAGCAGCAGGCGAACCACTATCAGGACATCTCGCAGACCTTCCGCCACTTCTTCGCGCGCAAGTACATGTTCGTCCGCTTCGCCAGCGCCTATGTCGTCATGCCCGGCGGCTTCGGCACGCTCGACGAGCTGATGGAAGCGCTCACTCTCATCCAGACCGGCAAGGCGCGGAAGATTCCGCTGATCCTGATGTGCTCGGATTTCTGGCAGGGCATGATCGACTGGTTCGCGACCCGGCTGGTCGAGGAGAGGCTGGTCGATCCCGAGGACATCGGCCTGATCCAGTTGATCGACGAGCCGGAGCAAGGTCGTCGAGGCCATCTTCAAGCATTACGAGGCGCGTCCGTTCGCTCCGCTGCCGAGCGAGCGCGAGATGTTGCTCAACCTGTAATAGAATCGCGGTCAGATCTTTCAGGATAATCCCCATGCGCCGTCTGCTTCCTCTCCTTCTGCTCGCCGCCCTGCCTGTCTGGGCCCAGAAATCCGATCTCCAGCCGCTGCCGGCGGTGCCGCCGCCGCCGCCGGGCATGGAGGCCTTCGATGCCGCGCTCGAGCCGCAGGTCACCATCGTCAAGACCGAGCGCGAGACCCGCGAGGAGTATCCGCAGCAACGGCAGGCTCTACATGGTCAGGGTGACCCCGGCGGTCGGCCCGCCTACTACCTGGTCGACAAGCAGGGCGACGGCAATTTCGTCCAGCAGGACACCATCGTCGGGCAGCCGACGCGGCCGCCGATGTGGATCATCCGCTCCTGGTAAGACTTGTCGGTCTACACGACGGTCGGGCGTGACGAACTTGCGTCCTGGCTGGCGCCGCTCGGCGTCGGCACGCCCGAGGAGCTCGCCGGCATCGCCGCCGGCATCCAGAACTCCAATTACTTCGTCACCGCCGGCGGCCGCCGCTGGGTGCTGACTGTCTTCGAGCATCTGGCGCCCGCGCGAGCTCGACTTCTACCTTGCCCTGCAGGAGCACCTCGCGGCGCGCGGCGATTCCCTGCCCGCGCCCGCAGCCGGATGCCGACGGGGCGCCTGTGGCGGCCGCTCGCCGGCAAGCCGGCGGCGCTGTTCAATTGCCTGCCGGGTGCGTGCGTCGAAGCACGCCGACGCCGGCGCATTGCCGGGCGCTCGGCGACGATGCTGGCGCGCCTGCACGCTGGCCGGCGCCGATTTTCCTGCGCCGCTGCCGAATCCCTGCGGCGCCGCCTGGCGCGAAGCGACCGGGCGCGCGCTGGCGCCGGCGCTTTCCGCCGACGAGCGCGGTCGAACTGCTCGCCGAACTCGATTTCCAGGCGCGCCTGCGATCACTCCGGCCTGCCGCGCGGCATCATCCATGCCGACCTCTTTCGCGACAATGTCCTGTGGCATGCCGGACGGGAGCTCTCGCGGGCGTGCTCGATTTCTATTTCGCCGGCGAGGACTGCCTGCTGTTCGACCTGGCGGTGGCCGCCAACGACTGGTGCGCGGACGCCGACCATCTGCGCGCTCTGATCGCCGGCTACGAGGCGCTGCGGCCGCTGACGCCGGGCGAGGTGGCCGCCTGGCCGGCGCTGCGCCGGGCGGCGGCACTGCGCTTCTGGCTGTTGCGCCTCGAGGCGCAGCACAGTCCGCGCGCCGGTGCTGTGGTAACGATCAAGGACCCGGAACATTTCGCTCGCCTTTTGCAGCGCTTTGCCTTGCTCCGCCGGGTCTCCCCCGTTAGCATCCGCATATGAACCAGAGTACACAACCTTCCCGTGGTCCCTGCGGCAGCCTTCCGCGGCGACTGCCGCGAGGTCGATCCCGGCGACTGCTTGACCTGGCTGCGCCAGGGGTGGGCGATCTTCATCGCCAACCTCGGCGCCTGGATCGGCAGCCGGTGCTGCTGATGGTCATCCTCTTCGCCGCCAACCTCGTGCCGGTCTTCGGGCAGATCGCGGTCAGCCTGCTGCTGCCGGTTTTCGCCGGTGGCATGGTCTGCATGTGCCATCACCAGCAAGAGGGCGGGCAGGCGGAAATCGCCGACCTTTTCGCCGGTTTCCGCCACAACTCCGGGGGTCTGGTGATCGTCGGCGTCATTTTCGCGACGGGGATTTTCGGCCTTGCCTTCATCGCCTTCATGATCAGTCAGCGGCGGTGCCGTCGGCAGCGTGATCACCGGGCCGCCTCGCCGGCTTCGGCATCGCCCTCAGTGCGGTAATGCTCGCCAGCATGCTGTCTTCATCCTGATCGATCCCGGTGATCATGGCGACCTGGTTCGCCCCGCTGCTGGTCTTCCTCCACGACATGGCAGCCGCTGCCGGCGATGAAGGCCAGCTTCGCCGCCGGGGCGCAAGAACTGGGTCTGGCGATGCTGCGTCGTTCGCGCCTGCTCCTGGATCAGTCGCCACTGTTCTTCGCGCGCGCTGCCCGTTGACTTCGCTCGGCTTCCTGTGTGCTGATCCCGCGTGTTCTCGGGCGCGGCCTACGCCTCCTATCGCGACATTTTCGTGGAGGTCTGACCATGCACGCGCAGAACCTTGCCGGCCGCCGCCGGCTGGCGCTGGATCGTCGCCGGGTTCGCGATCTTCCGGCGCAACCCGCCGCTGCTACTCGATGCTGGTCGTCTGCTACTGGCTGACCGTCGTCTTCCTCAACCTGCTGCCCGATCATCGGTCAGCGTGGCCGCCTTCATGGTCATGCCCGGGCCTTGCGGTCGGCCTCATGCAGGCGGCGCGCGACCTCGAGCGCGGCCAGCCGGTCGGGCTGCAGACGCTGTTCGGCGGCCTCAAGCAGCAATACCCGCACGCTGGTCGCCCTCGGCGTCCTCTATCTGTGCTGCACGCTGGGCGCCTCGTCCTCTCGTCGCTGATCGACGGCGGCGATCTGGCGCGCGTCATCCTGGCCGGCAAGGAAATGGACAGGGAGATGATCGAAAGCGGCGCCTTCGTCGCGCCGGCGCTGTTCGTCATGGCCCTGATGACGCCGGTGCTGATGGCCTGGTGGTTCGCCCCGGTGCTGGCCGCCTGGCACGGACAGGGCGTCGGCAAGTCGCTGTTCTTCAGCCTCGTCGCCTGCTGGATCAACTGGCGCGCTTTTCTTGTCTTCGGCGCCGGCTGATCTCGTGCTGGAGTGCCGGGCCTGCGTCCTCGGCCTCCTGCTGGCCTGCGTGTTTTCCGTCGGCGAGGAGTTCGTCGGCAGTTTCATCATCCTGCCGCTGATGGCGTGATCGCGATGATGCTGTGATCCTCGACCGGTCATATCGCCAGCTACTACGCCAGCTACCGTGACGTCTTCGGCACCTGCCGAAATTGACTGAGCCGCTCGGCATCTTCGGCGGCACCTTCGACCCCGTGCATTTCGGCCACCTGCGGCTGGCGGAGGAGGCGATCGGCCACCTCGGCCTCGGCGGCGTGCGCTGGATTCCCGCCGGGCAGCCGCCGCATCGCGGCGCGCCGCAGGTCACGGCGCGCCAGCGCCTGGAGATGGTGTTGCGGTCAACCGCCGGAAACGACCGCTTTTCGGTCGATGCCGCCGAGGTCGAGGCCGCTGCCCCGAGCTACACGGTGCATACGCTGGGCGCCGTTGCGCGGCGAACTCGGCGCCGGACCAGGCGCTGGTCCTGCTGGTCGGCGCCGATGCCTTTGCCGGCCTGGCGACCTGGCACCGCTGGCGCGACCTCTTCGCGCTGGCGCATATCGCCGTCGTCGCACCGGCCCGGCTTTCCGGTCGAGGTGGCCAGCCTGCCGCACGAACTGGCCGACCGAATTCGGCGACCGCCGCCTGTCCGGCGCCGGCGGCCTGCGCGCGAGCGCCGGCCGGCGGCATCGTCACCTTCGCGATGACCCAGCTGGCGATTTCGGCGACGCAGATCCGCAAGCTGATCGCCGCCGGCGAGTCGCGCCCGTTATTTGCTGCCCGACAGCGTTCTCGACTACATTCGGCTTCACCAACTCTACAGAAAGCTTCCCTGATGGAAATCCGCAAGCTGCAAAAACTCGTCGTCTCCGCCCTCGAGGACATCAAGGGCAAGAATATCGAAGTCATCAATACCGCCAGGCTCACCTCGATGTTCGACGGCATGGTCATCGCCACCGGTGATTCCAACCGGCAGGTCAAGGCGCTCGCCCGCAACGTCCAGGAAAAGGTGCGCGAGGCGGGGGCCGAGGTGCTCTCGGTCGAAGGCGAGGAGACCGGCGAGTGGGTGCTGGTCGACCTCGGCGACATCATCGTCCATGTCATGCAGCCCAGCGTGCGCCAGTACTACAACCTCGAGGAACTCTGGAAGACGACGCCGGCCCAGCGCCGCAAGGCGATGGAGCAGGCTGCCGCCAAATGAAACTGACCGTGCTCGCCGTCGGCCATCGCCAGCCCGACTGGGTGACCGCCGGCTGCGCCGAGTACCTCAAGCGGATGCCGCGCGAACTGCCGGCCAGCGTCACCGAAATCAAGCCCGAGCCGCGCGGCGCGAAGACGCGCGAGCAGCTGCTCGCCGCCGAAAAGGGGCCGCATCCGCGATGCCCTGCCGGGCGACTGCCGGATCGTCGTGCTCGACGAGAAGGGTGACGACCTGACGACGCTCGGCCTTGCCCGGCGGCTCGAGGGCTGGATGCAGGATGGCCGCGACGTCGCGCTGCTGATCGGCGGCGCCGACGGACTCGACGAGGAATTCAAGCGCCAGGCCGACGACCGCCTGCGCCTGTCGAGCCTGACCCTGCCGCACGGCCTGGCGCGGCTCGTCCTGTGCGAGCAGCTCTACCGTGCGGTCAGCGTGCTCAAGAATCACCCCTATCACCGGGAGGGATGATGCGTCTCTACCTCGCCTCGCGCAGCCCGCGCCGCCGCGAACTGCTCACCCAGATGGGGGTGGCGTTCGACACCATCATCTTCCGCGGCGGCCTGCGCACCGATCCCGCAAGTCGACGAAGGCGTCCGCATGCCGGCGAAGCGGCGCTTGCCTATGTCGAGCGCGTCGCCCGCGCCAAGGCCGACCATGGCATCGACCTGCTCCTCGAGCGGCGCCTGCCGCTGCGCCCGGTGCTGGCGGCCGACACGACGCTGGAACTGGCCGGCGAGATCATCGGCAAGCCGGTCGACGAGGCTGACGCGGCCGCCATCCTGCGCCGTCTTTCGGGCCGGACGCACAGCGTCCTGACCGGCGTCGCGGTCGCGCATGAGGGGCGGACCGAATACGTGCTAGTCGTCAGCGAAGTGCGTTTCCGCCAGCATCGACGACGATGAAATCCGCCGTTACGTGCTGACCGGCGAGCCGATGGACAAGGCGGGCGCCTACGGAATCCAGGGGCGCGCCGGGCTGTTCGTCGAGTACATGGCCGGCAGCTATACCGGCGTCATGGGCCTGCCGGTGTGCGAGACGGGCGAACTGCTCAAGCGTTTTGGCTGGCGTTTCTGAAGGGCTGTTGCCGAGGGTCAAGCCGGCAGGCGGCTGGTCCTCGGCGGCGCACTGGCCGGGCTCGTCGGCAGCGGGGCGTGGGCGGCGACGCCGCCGCCGGCGCCCAGGCTAGCGGCCCGCCACGCCTACGTCGGCAATCTGAACGACACGCTGCTGGCGGTCGCGGCCGACGTGCCGGTGCCGATCGCCTCGGTCAGCAAGCTGATCACCGCCTCGGTCATCCTCAGCGCCGACCTGCCGCTCGACGAGCGGATAAGGGTCACCGGCGAGGACGCCGTGCGCTCGCAGCACACCGCATCGCAGCTTGCGGTCGGTTCGACCTGGAAGCGCGAGGAACTCCTCGAATGGCTGCTGGTCGCCTCCGACAACCGTGCCGCCGCGGCGCTGGCGCGCAGCTTCCCCGGCGGCTGGCCGGAGTTCCAGTACAGCATGCGCGCGCTGATCACGCAGATGCAATTGTTCAGCTTCGACTTCGGCGACCCCTCCGGGCTGTCCGCGTTCAACCGCGCCAGCGCACGCGATCTCGGCGTGTTGCTGGTGACGCTGTCGCAACTGCCGTGGTTCCGGCAACTGGCGACGCAGTCCGGCGGTGGGCGGCAAGATGAATGTCAACCGCTTCGCCCACGACCGCTCGGTGTCGCTGCTCGCCGGCAAAACCGGGTTCACCTCGGCGGCCGGCTACTGCCTGGCGATGGCCGAGCAGTTCGGCGGCCAGGTTTATGCGCTGGTGGTGCTCAATGCGCGCGACAAGGAAGCGCGGGCGCAGGACATGAACGCGCTGCGCCGCTACACGCGGCAGCAGCTGGCGGCCGGGCGGCGCTGAGGCCATGCCGCGGAATCGCCACCGCGGCGATCCAGCCCGAAGGCATTGCAAGTTCGGAGACGGTGCATTCGGCCAGTCGCGCAGCGAGTTCGGGTGTCCATTCGCGCAAGTCGAGGGCCAGGCATTTCAGCTGCGCCTCTATGGCGGGTCCAGGCCCGGGCGAAGGCGACCTGTCGTTGCGCGGCCGGCAAACCGGCAAGGGCACTGGCGGCGGCCGGTCCGAGGTAGTCACTGGCCACCGCATCGATGTCGGTCGGTGCCGTGGCGAGGCGCATCAGATCGACCCCGACCGGCCCGGCCAGGTTGATCGCCAGCAGCGACAACCCGGGCTCGTGGCTGACCGACAGCCCGATGCCACTCCATGGCGCGGCGAGGCGGAGCGGGTGTCCGGGTGGATCAATCAGCGTGATGGTTTCGAGTTCGGCCGGAAGAAGTCGAGCCAGCGTTTCGCGCAAAGCCTCGCGGACCATGCGGCGGGCGCTGGCGCGCTGCGCGGTGTCGGGTGTGGCGATGCAGCGGAAGTGGAGTGAGTTGGACTGCCCGCCAGAGTGTTGCCGGTCGGTGCCGGGCTGAACATCAGCCGGCGGGCGCCGCGGGGCAGCCATGCCAGTGCGAGTTCGCCGGGATAGCCTCGCCCTTCATCACCAGGGTCAGCGGCCCGAGCCGCGCGGTCGCCGACCTGTGCGCCGTAGAGCATCGCGCTACGCGAGCCCAGGGAGACGCGGCCGCCGATGTGGACATGGTCGATCTTCATCACGCGGTCCTCGAAGAGGTGCGTCTGCGGGCCGCACCAGTCGTTCAGCTCGCTCTCGTCGCCGATGGCACGCAGTCGAACTCGGTCAGGTCGGTGGTGTCCAGGTAGATGCCCTTGCCCATCGGGCGCCGAGCAGGCGCAGGGCCAAGGCAGCATGGCGTGCCGCGCAGGAAGCCCAGCAGGTTGGGCACCGCCAGCGATTCGTAGAGGTTGGTGACCGCCTCGCTGAGCCAGACGAAGGGCGTCCACATCGGCGCGGCCCGCGGGCGGTAGCGGCCCACCAGGACCACTTCAAGACCACGACCAACAGGAAGGACGCCACGCCGTAGAGGCAGCCGGCCACGGCCAGAGCGGCCGCCATCCACAGCCACGCCTCCTCTTCGGCGATCGGCATGACCATCTTGATGATCAGGTAAGCCCGAAGGCGATCACGAACGCCAGCGGCAGGACGATGCGGAGCGCCTCGACGATGCCACGGCCGAGCCGGCGGAGCAGCGAAGGATGGAAGGTAAGCGACTCGGCGAAGCCGAGCTACTCGCGGGCCGGCAAAAGCATCGGCGGCGAGCCCATCCATGTCTGGCCCGGATCGGAGCTGGTCGTTGTCGGGCGTACGCGTCTGCACGCCGATCAGCACGTCGTCGGGCACCGCCGAGCCGTCGGCACATAGGCGCCGTTGCCCACGAAGCGAGCGATTGCCGATGGCCGTCGGGCGCAGCATCATCCAGCCGCCGCGCTCTCCTCGTCGCCCAGCATGACGCCATCGGCGATGAAGCTGTGCTCGCCCAGGGTGAGCAGGTCGGGCACGATGCCCGAGGCGGTCGAAACCTCGGCCCCACGGCCCACCTTGGCGCCCATCAGCCGCAGCCAGAGCGGCGGCAAAGACGGAGGCATACAGTCCGTGGAGCACGCCCAGGCTGCTGTCCAGCACGCGGGTCAGGAGCCATTTGCGGCAATAGGCGAGGCCATGTACGGCCAGCAGCCCTGCCTCCTGGCGCGGCAGGAGCAGTCCAGCGCAGCCCGGCCGCCAGCAGCACCGTGCCACACACAGCACGCAGCTGGCCGGGAATGGCCAGCAGGAAGAAGATGCCGAAGCGCGAAAGCGGATGCGCCTCTCTTCGTACAGGGTCCCAGACTTGGCGTCCATCCAGTCGATCAGCATGAAGCTGGGGAAGACGGTCATGAAGAACATGCGGCCACGGCCAGCACGCCGCAGCGAAGAAGAACAGCTGCTCGCGGGCGAGCGCGGTTCGCGCACGGCCGGCGGCCGCGGCGGCACGTGCGGTTCGACCCGCCGATGTCATTCGCCGGCGAGCCCTTCCCAGATCTCGCCCGGCCGGCACGCTGCGGCCCGCGGCCAGCGCGGACAGTCCGCCCAGCTGCCCGCCGTCGCCCAGGGCGGTGTTGTTTTCCATCACGGCATAGGAGCCGATGCACGGCGTTCGCGGCCGAGGGTGCAGCGGCCGACCACCAGCTCGCCGCGCTCGACCCGCGCATTCTCCAGATTGACGGCCGTGCCGATGCTGACGCCGCGCTCGATGCGTGAGCAGATCGGTGGGCCCGCAGGTCGAGCGAATCGATCAGACGTCGCGGCCGATCCGCGTCCCGAGCAGGCGCAGCCAGCCAGACATAGAGCGGCGAGCCGGTGAGCATGTAGGCCGGCGCCACTTCGATCAGCCGGTCGGCCAGCCACCAGCGGAAATAGGTCGTCGCCCCACAGCGGGTAGCGGCCCGGCTTCAATGCGGCCGGCGATCAGCCATTTGCCGGCGAGCGGCGATCGCGAACGTCGAGCGCGGTCGCGAGCAGGAAAACGACGACCGAGACGGCAATGGCGAGCGGGATCGCTGTCGCCTTCGTTCGCCGGTGAAGAAGTGGTAGGTGAAGAAGGGCGCCAGCCAATCGCGCCATGTGCAAGCACGACCAGGCCGGGGAGGTCAGCGCCTGGGCCAGCGCCGCACAGCCAGCGCCGGCAGGGCCGGCGGTGGCGTCCAGTCGCGCACGGCAGCCGGTGCATGGTCGGGGGTTTCGGCCAGCACTTCGGCGATGCGGCCGATGCTGCGCTGCTGGTAAATGTCGCGCACCGTGAAGCTGGCGAAGCGTGGGTCGGCTGCGGATTGCCGAAGCAGCCGGGCGGCGAGCAGGGAATGCCCGCCGAGGTCGACGAAGAAGTCGGCGACGCGGTGGATGGCCTGGCCGGGGAAGAGCTTGGCCAGTCCGCGCAAACAATACTTCCTCCGCCAGGTTTTCCGGGCTGGTCTGACGCGGCGGAACGGCCGGACGGGATTTCCAGCGGCCGCGCGCGCAGGGCGTTGCGGTCGATCTTGCCCGAGGTGAGGCGCGGCATTTCGGGCAGATTTTCGAGGTGGGCCGGAACCATGTAGGGTGGCAGCGTTTCGGCGAGGGCCTGACGCAGCTCGGCTGAGCTAGCGATCAACTCGCCGTCGGCGACGACATAGGCGACCAAGCGTTCGATTCCGTCATCATGGCGCAGCACGACCGCGGCCGTGCCGACCCCGTGCTGGTGGCAGAGCGCAGCCTCGATTTCGCCGAGCTCGACGCGAAAGCCGCGGATCTTCACCTGGTCGTCGGCGCGGCCGAGGCAATGCACGCGGCCGTCGGCATCGATGCGGGCGAGGTCGCCGGTGCGGTAGAGGCGGGCATCCTGGGCAGAGCCGCGGCCAGAGGGTTGGCAAGGAATTTCTCGGCGGTCAGGTCGGGCCGTCCGAGATAGCCGATGGCCACGCCGGGGCCGATGATGCATAGTTCGCCTGTTTCGCCGCGCGGCAGCAGGGCAGGCCGTTTTCCACGTCGGGGGCGACGACCAGCAGCGCCGTAATTGGGCAGCGGGACGCCGATGGTCACTGGCTGGCCGGCATGGAGTTCGGCGAGGCTGGCCGAGACCGTGGCCTCGGTCGGGCCGTAGGTATTGAAAACCTGGCGGCCGGGCCGCGCCCAGCGACTGACCAGCGCTTCGGGACAGGCCTCGCCGCCCAGGTTGATCAGGCGCAGGCTGGGCATGTCGCGGGCGAACAGCGCGAGCAGGGTCGGTACCGCATGCAGCACGGTGACGTGGTTTTCGCTCAGCGCCTGCGGCAGCGCGTCGGGATCGCCGGCGAGTTCGCGCGGGGCGATCCACAGCGTGGCGCCGACCAGGTAGCTGATCCAGATTTCCTCGAAGGACATGTCGAAGGCCACCGAGAAGCCCTGGTAGACGCGGTCGTCTTCGCGGACGCCCAGCACGTCGTTTTCGCTGCGCAGGAAATGGCAGATGCTGCGCTGGCTGACCGCGATGCCCTTGGGCTTGCCGGTCGAGCCCGAGGTGTAGATCACGTAGGCCGGGTGTGTCGGCAGGACGCCGCTGCGGCGCAAGCCGCCAGGGGTGCTGGCGGCCGCCAGGGCCTCGGCCGTCCACAGCGGGCAGGCAAGGTCGAACAGGGCGTGCGCGTTGGCGGCACAAGCCAGCAGGCCGGCCGCGTTGGCGTCGGCCAGACAGGCCCGGATGCGGTCCGACCGGCGTATCGGCATCGAACGGCAGCCAGGCCGCGCCGCTCTTGGCGATTCCCAGTTGCATGACCAGCAGGTCGATGCCGCGCGGCAACCAAAGGCCGACGATCTGCCCGGGCCCGACACCGGCGTGGATCAGATGGGCCGCCACGCGGTCGCCCAGTTCATCGAGTTCGCCATAGGTCAGCGAGTGCGCAGCGCAGGCGAGAGCGATTCGCCCGGGGATGCGGCGGGCGGTTGCCTCGAAGAGGTCGGCCAGCACCTCGGGCCGGATCAATTCGGGCAGCGCGGGGCCCTTGATGAGGCTCAGCGTTGTGGTGGTCGGCGGCGGGCTGAATTTCCTGCATGCGGGATTGTGTCTCAAATGGCGGTTCGCCGACCTGGCGGCGGTCAAGAATCGTCAGGAAATTCGGAAAGTATGGGGTAGCGGCTTGCCGACAGGCTTACGAGGCGGTAGCAGTCCGCATATCCGCGCCGCCGATTCTGCGGCACCGGCGGGCAGTGGCCGGGAGGTCTGCGGCTTGCTGCCACAGCGCGGCCAGGCTTGCCGCGAGTTCGCCGTCGTTCAGGCAGGCGGCAGGGATCTCCAGGCAGCGTGCGTGCGCGTGCAGCCAGTCAATCAGGCAGTCCTGCTCGGGCCAGTCTTCGCGGCGCTGGTAGAGTATCGGCGTGCCGTTGCAGGCGGCCTCGGTGAACGTGCCGTAACCGGGCTTGGTGATGATCGCGTTGACCGAGCAGAGCAGGTCGGTGAAGCCGAGGCCGAAGGACTCGAAGGCGATGGCGTCGGGATGTGTGCATTGCCAGTCGGCGGCGACCAGCCAGCGGATGCCGGGCAGTCGCGGCCAGTCCTCCACCGGCAGTCGATGGGCGACGCCGCCCATGGCGATCAGCACGGCACGTTCGCCGTTCAGCCCGAGATCGTGCCGGCGACCGATGGCGGCGATCGGGCCGACGTCCTGCAACCGTGTCGAGGGTGCTCATCGGCATGCCGGGGGCGGGGCGCAGGAAGGTTCGTGCGCTGCGATAGGCCGCGAGCATCTGGTCGTGGATCGGCCAGGCCCACGCCGCATCGGCAAAGAAATGCGCAAATAAGTCAGCCCAGTTGAGCGAACAGAGGCAGAGCGAGGGAATGCCGGCGCGTTCGGCGCCGGCCAGTGGCAGGTAGCTGACGTTGGTCAGCACCAAGCAATACGTAATCTGAACCAGGCGCTGCAAAAAA
>CAVPNX010000022.1:0-57077 GCA_963706885.1 uncultured Actinomycetes bacterium
GCCCGGATCACGGTGACCCTGGCCCGCCAGCGGATGGCCCCGCGCGCAGATGCGGTCGACGTCACGGGGCCGGCCTGGGGAGACGTGGGTGCCGGCGTGGACGTACCTGCGGCTCAGTCCGGCCCGGTGACCTCAGCAGGGTGGCCCGGGCTGTTCCGCGGGTTCCTCGCACCCGGCGACGGCTCACCCGGGCTGGGGTCCTGACCCGAGCGTGGTGCGCTCGACGAGAAGGGCCATCGGTCCCGCGTCGGTCCGCGTGAGGATCAGGGTCGCGGTCGGGCCGTCACCGGTCAGGCGCAGCGCCGCCCGCAGCTCCTCGGGCACCACGTTGATCCCCCGCTTCTTGATGATCACGTCGCCGAACCCGCGCGACCGCAGGTCGGCGCGCAGGGGCTTGCGCCCGAACGGCACCTCCGCCACGACGGCGAAGGCCGTTCCCAGGGACCCTGGCCGGGGCGGGCGCTCGCAGGCGATGTAGGCGATCCTCGGGTCGAGCAGGTGCCCGTCCAGGCGCGCGGCAAGCACTGAGACCAGGCCCGCCCGGATCACTGCCGGGTCGGGTTCGACGAGCCAGTCGGACACCGCCCCGACGGGCGGCGCGGGTATCCCGTCGAGGTCATCGAGGGAGTCCACGGCCTGGGTCCCGGCGTCGGTCGGTCCCCCTGCTGGGCTCGGCGTGATGACGGTGGCCACGCGGCTGGCCACACCGTCGCGCAGCGGCCCCCACCACACCCCGGCCTCGACGAGGTCCCCACCCACGCTGATCCATTCGGCCTGCGTGCTCGGGGGGAAGTGCTGCATGGTCGATCCCCGGTGCGACCTTCGCCCCCGTCGCAGGGACCCGCTGGGCGAGCGCACGGACCCACGACCACGGTGGGGACCACGACTCGGGAGCCATGGCGCGACTCCCGCCGACCCGCCGCGCCGGGTCCACGAAGCACCCCAGGTCCGGGGGCGGGTCCGGGTCGTTCCACGCGGCCGGCATCGTGCGCACGTCCCCGTGGCGGGTCGTGATCGCCAGCTCGAGGTCGGCGGCTGTCGCGGACAGCGCCCACAGTGCGTCGACATCGAGGTCCACGGCGAGCACCGGCAACCCGGCGCGAGCCATCGCCAGGGCGTCGCTGCCCGCCCCGCACCCGAGGTCGGCCACGGACTCGACCCCGGCGCGCACGAAGCGTGCAGCATGGCGTGCGGCCACGACGGGGCGGGTCGCCTGCTCCAGCCCGTCCGAGGTCCACCAGCGCGCAGGGCCCGGGAACCGGGTCGTCGCCCGGGTGCGCAGCCGGGCCTGGGTGGCTGCGGCCGCGACGACCTCCGGGCGATCCGCCCAGCGGGGGTCGGATCGCGCGCGGCTCAGCATGGCCATCGCCGTTCCCGGCTCGTAGGGCGTCAGTGACTCCACGAGCGCCCGGCCCTCGGGCGTCAGCAGTGCGTCGGTGGTCGGGGGGTCCACCCCCGCATTGTCACCCGGACGGGCGATCGGGGGTGCCCTGAAGGTGCTGTGGCAACTACCATGGGTCACCGGGATCTCGCCACGGATCACCCACTCGGAGGCAGCATGCACGGTCGCTGGCGGCCTGTGGGGTCCTTCGTCGTGCTGGCGTGCCTGCTGTTGATCCCCGCCCCGACCCATGCCGCCGGGCCCGACATCCCTCTGGATCACGATCCGGTCACCACCACGACCGTTCCGGCCGACCCGTACTCGCTCGTGGTCACAACAACGGGTTCGGCGCTCGACTCAGGGCTGCGCACCGAGCTGGAGGCCGCGTCCGGCGTCGGGGTGGAGTCGATCACCCCGCTGGGTGGGCAGACCTACGAGATCACCTGGCAGGAGCAGCCGCCCCAGGACCCCGCGGCCCTGGCTGCCGAGGTCACCGCACGCCCCTCCATCGACTCGGCCTCGCCGAACAGCCGGATCATGCCCCTGGATGTCGCTCCGGTGGATCCCGGCGATCCCCGCTTCGTCGAGCAGTGGAACCTGTGGGACTCGTCCGGAGCATTCGGGGGCTGGTCTGTTCGTGCGCCCACGGCGTGGCGCACGCAGCAGGGGTCGGCCGACGTCGTCGTGGCCGTCGTGGACACCGGGATCGTTGCGCACCCGGATCTGGTTGCGGCCGTGGTCCCCGGCTACGACCTCGTCGAAGACCTGCCGTATGCCAACGACGGCAACGGCAGGGACCCGGACGCCAGCGACCCGGGGGACTGGGTCGATGCCACGGACCTGGCCTCGGGTGCCTACTCCGGTTGCGGTGTCGCCAACAGCACCTGGCACGGCAGCCACGTGGCGGGGATCATCGCGGGCCAGGCCGGGAATGCTGCAGGCGTCGTGGGAGTGGCTCCGGGAGTGCGGATCCAGCCCGTCCGGGCACTGGCGAAGTGCGGAGGCGACCTGGCCGACGTGATCGCCGCAGTCAACTGGGCCGCAGGCGTTCCCGTCGCCGGGACCCCGGCCAATCAGACCCCAGCCGACATCATCAACCTGTCGCTGGGAGCGCCCGGGACCTGCCCGGAAGACCTCCAGACAGCGGTGGACTCCGCTGTGGGCAGGGGGATCCACGTGATCGCTGCCGCCGGCAACTCCGGGGGCGATGTCTCGGGCACCTTCCCGGCCAACTGCGCGGGCGCGACCGCGGTCGCGGCAGCCGGGCGCGACGGATCGCGTGCCGCCTACTCCAACGTGGGCTCCCGGGTCGCCATCACCGCCCCGGGCGGTTCGGGCGCGGACGCCATCCTGTCGACGGTGGACATGGGGGCAACGGCTCCCGTGGCGGCGGGCTATGCCACCAAGTCGGGCACCTCGATGGCGGCACCCCATGTGGCCGGTGCCTTGGCCCTCGTGCGCTCGGCGTACCCCGGGGACACCGCCACCCAGGCGCTGGCCCGGTTGACCTCCGCGGCCAGGGCCTTCCCGACAGGGACTGGCCGGGACTGCACGACGGCGACCTGTGGCGCAGGACTGCTCGACCTGAACGGCGTCCTTTCCCCGCCGGCAACGGGCGGGATCTCCGGAAGGGTGCTGCGCAGCGGCGTGCCGGTGGCCCTGGCCGATGTCGCCGTGGTCCCCGCCGGCGACCAGTCGGCTGCGCGCTGGTACGACGTCTCCGACACCTCCGGCGGTTATCAGGTGCTCGGGCTCCCTGCCGGTGCCTACCGGGTCCTCACCCGCCCGCGTGGAGGCAGTGACGTCCTGCTCCCCGGCGTGACCGACTGGATCTCCAGCGGGTGCCTCGCCGTGCAGGACTCGCTCCTCGCGGGTCGCGACGTCGATGTTGCCGGGGTCGCCCCCGGGACCCCGATCGAGACCCAGTGCTCGACCCCGGATCCGACCCCGACCCCGACCCCGACCCCGACCCCGACCCCGACCCCGGATCCGTCGGTTGATCCCCTGGCGACCGGCGACCCCTCGTCGTCGGCAGCCCCACCGCCGGCGACCCGTTCCCCCGTCGAGAACCCCCAGCAGGTGGCCGGCCCCGTCTCGGCCCCTCTCGCGGTGCCCACCGTCGCCCTGCGATCACGGCCAGCAGCGGCGCGGGTCGGATCCCGGGTGACCCTGACGGCGACCGTGTCCCCCGCCACGGCAACGGGATGGGTCACCTTCCGGGATTCCGGTCACGTCCTGGGCCGGGCCCGGATCGCATCCGGGCGGGCGGTGCTGCCGACCACGCGGCTGTTCGGCGGGCGTCAGCAGGTGGTGGCCGAGTTCGCGGGCAGTCCCGAGCTCGCCGCCGTGACATCCGCGCCGCTGCGGATCACCGTCCGCGACCGCACCAGGCCCCGGATCGCGAAGGTCCGGCTGCGCACCGACGGCCAGGGCGCGCGACTGACCTTCCGGGCCACCGACCGCGGGGGAGTCCGCGTCGTCGAGGTCCGCAACGCGGTGCGCACCACGTCGGGCCGGGGGCCGTGGTCGGCCGTCCAGCAGCTCCCCGGCAGTGCGCGGCAGTGGTCGGTCCCCGCCGAGGGAGCCGGAACCGCGCTGTGCGCACGGGTCCGTGCGATCGACTGGGCAGGTCGCACCAGTCCGTGGGTCACGCGCTGCACCTGAGTCCCCTTTCGCCGAGCGCGTGAGGCTGGCACTCGTGTGCACCGAGTGCCAAAGGGTGTTAGTGTTCCGTCTGGCACTCAGCCAAAGAGAGTGCCAGCAGCGACGCAGGTCGTCCCGGCACCGCGACGACGGAACGCACCGGCCCGCCGCACACATCCGTTCCTGCGAACCCCCTCAACGGAGGTCAGACCGTGGCCCAGATCAAGCCACTCGAGGACCGCATCCTCGTTCAGCCCCTCGACGCCGAGCAGACCACCGCGTCGGGTCTTGTCATCCCGGACACCGCCAAGGAGAAGCCCCAGGAGGGCAAGGTCCTGGCTGTGGGACCGGGCCGCTTCGACGATGCCGGCACCAGCCGCATCCCGCTGGACGTGAAGGTCGATGACGTCGTCATCTACTCCAAGTACGGCGGCACCGAGATCAAGTACAACGGCGAGGAGTACCTGCTCCTGTCGGCCCGCGATGTCCTCGCGGTCGTCGAGAAGTAGCCGATCCCCCCTCGCATCGAGCCCCGGTTCCGGACCACCGGGGCCGGGGCTCGACGCGTCGCATTCCACGAGAAGAGCAGAGAAGCACACATGGCCAAGATCCTGGACTTCGACGAGGGTGCCCGGCGCAGCCTCGAGCGCGGCGTCAACGCCCTGGCGGACACCGTCAAGGTGACCCTCGGACCGAAGGGGCGCAACGTCGTCATCGACAAGAAGTGGGGCGCCCCGACGATCACCAACGACGGCGTGACGATCGCCCGGGAGATCGAGCTCGAGGACCCCTACGAGAACCTCGGCGCACAGCTGGCCAAGGAGGTCGCCACCAAGACCAACGACGTCGCCGGCGACGGGACCACCACGGCCACGGTGCTGGCCCAGGCGCTGGTCCGCGAGGGCCTGAAGGTGGTCACCGCGGGTGCGGCACCGGTGCTGGTCAAGCGCGGGATGAGCGCGGCCGTCGATGCCGTGACCGAGGCGCTGGCGGGCATGGCCCGCGACGTCGAGGGTCGCGATGAGATCGCCCAGGTGGCGACCATCTCCTCCCAGGACGCCATCATCGGCGGGCTGATCGCCGACGCCTTCGACCGCGTCGGCAAGGACGGCGTCATCTCGGTGGAGGAGTCCTCCACGACCTCCCTGGAGATGGAGTTCACCGAGGGCATGCAGTTCGACAAGGGTTACCTGTCGCCGTACTTCGTGACCGACCCGGAGCGCATGGAGGCCGTCCTCGAGGACTGCCTGATCCTGCTGGTCCAGGGCAAGGTCGCCGCGATCGGCGAGATCCTGCCTCTGCTGGAGAAGGTCATGCAGGCCGGCAAGCCGCTGCTGATCATCGCCGAGGACGTCGAGGGTGAGGCACTGAGCACCCTGGTCGTGAACAAGATCCGTGGCACGTTCAACTCCGCCGCGGTGAAGGCCCCGGCCTTCGGGGATCGCCGCAAGGCGATCCTGGCCGACATCGCCATCCTCACCGGCGCCCAGGTCGTGGCCGCCGAGGTCGGGCTCAAGCTCGACCAGGTCGGCCTCGAGGTCCTCGGCTCGGCGCGACGCGTCGTGATCACCAAGGACGAGACCACGATCGTCGACGGGGGCGGCGAGAAGTCAGCCGTGGCCGACCGGGTCGCCCAGATCCGCCGCGAGATCGAGGAGTCGGACTCCGACTGGGACCGCGAGAAGCTCCAGGAGCGCCTGGCCAAGCTGGCCGGCGGTGTCTCGGTCATCAAGGTCGGGGCGCACACGGAGGTCGAGCTCAAGGAGAAGAAGCACCGCATCGAGGACGCCGTCTCGGCGACTCGTGCCGCGATCGAGGAGGGGATCGTCGCCGGTGGTGGTGCGGCCCTGGTCCACGCCGCCTCGGCACTCGCTGACGGCCTGGGACGTTCCGGGGACGAGCGGATCGGCGTGAACGTCGTGCGCAAGGCGCTCGACGAGCCGTTGCGCTGGATCGCCGAGAACGCCGGTGAGCAGGGCTACGTCGTGGTCTCCAAGGTGCGCGAGGCGGGCCCGGGCATGGGCCTGAACGCTGCCACCGGGGAGTACGTCGACCTGGTTGCGGCCGGGATCATCGATCCGGTGAAGGTGACGCGCTCCGCCCTGGACAACGCGGTCTCCATCGCCGGGATGCTGCTCACGACTGACGTGCTGGTCGTCGAGAAGCCCGCGGAGTCCGAGGACGACCACGGCCACGGCCACGGCCACGGGCACAGCCACGGCCCCGGTGGCCACACGCACTGACGCGCTGCCGCCCGAACGACGAACGGCCCCTTCTCCGACCACAGCGCTGGTCGGAGAAGGGGCCGTTCACGTTCCGGCTGCCACCTGCGACCCGGTGACGCGGCATACCGGGTCGGGCTGCGCTCAGGCGGTCGCGCGCTGCCCGCTGCGGGTGGCCTCGGCCTGGTAGATGACTGCGCGCTCGGTCTCGGTCAGGCCGCCCCACACGCCGAAGGGCTCGCGCACCTTCAAGGCATGCGCCCGACACTGCATCATGACCGGGCAGCTCGCGCACAGGGCCTTCGCCTCGCGCTCGCGTGCCTCCTTCGCGCCGCCGCGCTCGCCCTCGGGATGGAAGAACATCTCGGAGTCGACACCTCGACACGCTGCCTTCATCTGCCAGTCCCAGAAGTCCGCATTGGGTCCCGGGAGTCTCGACACGTCTGCCATGGCCGGTCCTCTCACCGTCGCTGTCCCCTCATCGTAGAACTTTCGCGAATCTTGTGCAAGTGTCTCGCGTGTCGAATCCCCGGTGGATCCATCTGCTGATGACAACGCCGGGGGACATCCCGATGTTCCCCTGATCCGACCCGATCCGGCCGCGTCCGCAGGCGGAATTTGCAGAGGTCTTGCACAATGCTCACGTGAACACTCTCAGAGCCCGCCCGCACATCCCGCCGGAGTCGGCAGACCCGTCCGACGGCGAGGCTGTGGTGGGATCCGATCCGGGGACCGCCACCGACGCCACGCCGATGGTCGCCCTCAGCGTGGCCGGCGCCGCGCAGGGCCTGGGTGTGGCGCCGGGCACCCTGCGCAGCTGGGAGCGCCGTTACGGCCTGGCTCCCAGCCTGCACACACCGGGAGGACATCGCCGGTACGGCCCGATCGACCTGGCGCGCCTGGCAGTCATGCACCGCCTGGTCCAGCAGGGGGTTCCCCCCGCCGAGGCGGCGCGGGTGGCCATCCATACCGAGATCTCCCCCGAAGCCGTGGATGCCGCCAATCCGTGGGCCGTCCTGCACGCAGGTGTTGAGGTGCCCTCCCACGATGTGAGGGCTCCGGAGCCGGACGGCCACGTGGAACCCATGGCGCCGGCAAGCGCCTCACCCGGCGGAGGTCGGGTGCTGCCCCTGCCCCGCAGCCCCCGGTCGGCGCGCGGCCTGGCCCGTGCCGCGATGGCCCTGGACTCCCACGCCTGCCACCGGACGATCAGCGCCTCCCTGGCCGACCGGGGGACGATCGCCACCTGGGAGGAGCTCATCCGCCCGGTGCTGGGGGCAGTCGGCGAGCGCTGGGAGCAGTCCAACCGCGGGGTGGAGATCGAGCACTCGTTCTCGGCCGTGGTGCTGGGGGCCCTGTCCGCCCACTCCGCGCGCCTCGAGCGGCCCCGCAACGGGCGGCCCGTCGTGCTGGCCGGTGCGGCCGACGACCTGCACGACCTGCCCCTGGCCGTCCTGCGAGCGGCGCTGGCCGATGTCGGGATCCGCAGTCACATGGTCGGAGCCAGGACGCCGGACGACGCCCTGCGCGAGACGCTGGAGCGCCTTGGCCCCCCCGTGGTCTTCATCTGGGCCCAGATGCCCGGTGCGCGGGTGCCGGACCTGCCGGTCCGCAGGCCCGCGACGACCCTGCTCGTCGGGGGGCCGGGCTGGTCGGCCATCCCGGACGGGGTGGCGCACATGGGCGATCTGGAGCACGCAGTCGGCGCGGTGCGCACGGCGATGGCGTTGTGACCTCCTAGGGTTGACCCCGTGGTCGACGAGGAGCTCTCCGGTCTTCTCGCGGCCGGGGAACGGGCCGTCTTCCGCGGCGTCCCCGGGCAGGGCCTGGTGCCGCTGGAGCGGGCCGAGGCGCTGGCCGGTGAGCGCGGGGATGTGGCCCGGGGAACCCGCGCCGCGTGGCTGCTTGGCGTGTGCCGATCGGCGACCGGGTCCTACGGGGCGGCCCTGGCCGGGCTGACCACCGTCGCCAGCGACCCGGAGGTCCCCAGCGGGCAGCGCTCGTTGCCGGCCTCGGCGGTGGGCGCCATCCAGCGCCAGCTCGGCAGGCATTCCGAGGGCCGTGACTGGGACCAGGCGGCACTGGACTCCGCCGAGGATCCGGAGGCCGAGTGCGAGGCGCTGCTCGGGCTCGCCTCGGACGCGGTCGGCCTCAGCGAGCCGGACGCCGTCCGCCAGGCTGTCGCCGGCGTGGAGAGGATCCTGGCGGACCGACCGCTGTGGTGGCGGCACCACATCCGGCTGGACTGGGTGCGGGCCGAGGCCGCGCTGCTCGATGGGGATCCCGGACCGGCGCGCGCTGCGGCCGAGCGCGCACTTGATGCCGCCGAGGCGGCGAGCGCCCCGCGGCACGTGGCCAAGTCGCTGCTCTTCGCGGGCGTCGCGGCCACGTCCCACGGTCAGCAGGGGGCGGCTGTGGACCTCCTTGCCCGTGCTGCGGTCCTGGCCGAGGGCCTGGGCGCCCGACCGCTGGTCTGGCCCAGCCGGGGCCTGCTCGGGGCCCTGCTGTCCGGCTCGGCACCCACGGAGTCCGAACGCAGCCTTGAGGTGGCTCGTGGGGTGATCCGGTCCATCGCTGCGGACCTCCCGCCCCTGCTGGCCGCGGAATGGCTGGCGCGCCGCGACATCCGCGCCCTCCTGGGCTGAAGCCCCCTCCCGGGCGTGCCGGCGGGTTGACGGCCGGCGTCGTCAGCCCGCGCTGCTGGGACCCCGCGCGCCCTCAAGTGGGCGCCCCGGGGTGTCGAACTGATCGGGGAAGGAGGTACCTCGATGACCACGGTCCTGGTGTGCGACGACGCTCCCCTGGCGCGGGAGGCGGTTCGGCGTGCCGTCGCCTCGGTGCCGGGTGTCGACCGCGTCAGCGCGGCAGGGTCCGGCGAGGAGGTGCTGGCCCGTTACCCGCTCGAGCGCCCGAGCGTCGTGCTCATGGACGTGCGCATGCCGGGCATGGGCGGTGTTGAGGCCACCCGTCGCCTGATGGCGGCCCACCCGGGCGCCGTGGTGGTGATGCTCACGATGGGGGAGGACATCGAGGGGGTCGCAGCGGCGGTTGCGGTCGGTGCCCGGGGGTACATGGTCAAGGACGCCTCCCGTGAGGAGACCGCGACGATGCTCAGCCTGGCGGCGACCGCGCCGGTCCAGCGGACGGGCAACGTGGTCGCGCTCCCGGTCCGCCCGATGGCCGGTGGTCCCGCCCTCAGCGCGCGTGAGGTGGAGGTGCTGGAGGGCATGTCCCGGGGCAAGTCGAACGCCCAGATCGGCCGCGAGCTCTACCTCTCGGAGGACACGGTCAAGACCCACGCGCGTCGGATGTTCCGCAAGATGGGCGCCGCCGACCGGGCCCAGGCCGTTGCCCTGGGATTCCGCTGGGGCCTGCTGACCTGACCGGTGGCCGCGCTCCGGCGCGGCTGGGTCCACGGGCCGATACCCTGATCCCGATTGGGAGAGGGGCATCACGTGATCGATCCAGCGGACCGCGCCGCAGCCGAGGAGATGTTCGGGTACACCGGGCTGACCTATGACGACGTCCTGCTCCTTCCCGACCATTCCGACGTCGTGCCCTCCGAGGTGGACACCACCACCCGGCTGACCCGGGAGATCTCCCTGGCCGTGCCGCTCGTGTCGGCGGCGATGGACACCGTCACCGAGGCCCGGATGGCCATCGCGATGGCCCGCCAGGGCGGGATCGGTGTCCTGCACCGCAACCTGTCGATCGCCGCCCAGGCCACGGAGGTCGACACGGTCAAGCGCAGCGAGTCCGGGATGATCCACGACCCGGTGACGGTCAGCCCGGACGCCACCGTGCTCGAGCTCGACGAGCTGTGTGGGCGCTACCGGGTCTCGGGCCTGCCGGTCATCGACGCCGAGCGCACCCTGCTGGGCATCGTGACCAACCGCGACATCCTGTTCCTGCCGGCCGAGCGCTTCGCCACCACGCTGGTGCGCGACGTCATGACCCCCATGCCCCTGGTGACCGGCCCGGAGGGGATCCGCCGCGAGGATGCCGCCGCGCTTCTCGCCAAGCACCGGATCGAGAAGCTCCCGCTGGTCGATCCCGCCGGCCGGCTCACGGGGCTCATCACCGTCAAGGACTTCGTCAAGACCGAGAAGTACCCGAGCGCGACCAAGGACGGTGAGGGCCGCCTGCGGGTGGGGGCGGCGATCGGCTTCTACGGTGATGCCTGGGAGCGGGCGACGGCCCTCGTGGAGGCAGGGGTGGACGTGCTGGTCGCCGACACCGCCAACGGCCAGGCGCGGCTGCTGCTGGACATGGTGGCCCGGATCAAGGCCGATCCGGCCATGGCGCACGTGCAGGTCATCGGCGGCAACATCGCGACCAAGGCCGGCGCGCAGGCCCTGGTCGAGGCCGGGGCGGACGCGGTCAAGGTCGGGGTCGGGCCCGGATCGATCTGCACGACCCGGGTCGTGGCCGGGGTCGGGGTGCCGCAGGTCACCGCCATCTTCGAGGCGGCCCGCGTGTGCCGGCCCGCAGGCGTGCCGGTGATCGGCGACGGCGGGCTGCAGTACTCCGGGGACATCGCCAAGGCGCTGGTCGCCGGAGCGGAGAGCGTGATGCTCGGGTCACTGCTCGCCGGGTGCGAGGAGAGCCCCGGGGATCTCGTGTTCGTCAACGGCAAGCAGTTCAAGCACTACCGCGGCATGGGGTCGCTGGGAGCAATGGCCTCACGTGGGCGGGTCTCCTACTCCAAGGACCGCTACTTCCAGGCCGACGTCACCACGGACGAGAAGATCGTGCCCGAGGGGATCGAGGGGCAGGTGCCCTACCGGGGGCCCCTGGCGGCGGTCGCCCACCAGCTGGTCGGCGGACTGCACCAGTCGATGTTCTACGTCGGGGCCCGGACCATCCCCGAGCTGCAGTCCCGCGGTCGCTTCATCCGGATCACGCCGGCCGGGCTCAAGGAGTCCCATCCGCACGACATCCAGATGACCGTCGAGGCACCCAACTACCAGGGCCGCTGAGGCGCGGGCCGGACGTCGAGGAGGAGCACATGAACGACATCGAGATCGGCTTGGGCAAGCGGGGCCGGGCCGCGCTGTCCTTCGACGACATCGCGATCGCTCCGAGCCGGCGCACCCGGGCCCCGGAGCTGGTCAGCACCGGCTGGCAGATCGACGCCTACCGGTTCGACAACCCGATCATCGGTGCCCCGATGGACTCGATCATCTCCCCCGAGACCGCGATCCGGATGGGACAGCTCGGTGGCCTGGGAGTGCTCAACCTCGAAGGGTTGTGGACGCGGTACGAGGACCCCTCGGCGATCTACGAGGAGATCGGCCAGCTGCCCGAGCTGCAGGCCAACGCCCGCATGCAGCAGCTGTACTCCGAGCCGGTCCGGCCCGACCTCATCGCCGAGCGGATCGCCGAGATCCGTGCGTCCGGGGTGGCGGTCGCGGGGGCGCTGTCGCCGAACCGGGTCACCGAGCTTGCCCCGATCGTCACCCGGGCGGGCGTCGACCTGTTCGTGATCCGCGGGACCACCGTGTCGGCCGAGCACGTCAGCGCCGAGGACGATGCGCTGAACCTCAAGGAGTTCATCTACACCCTCGACGCCCCGGTCGTGGTCGGCGGGGTGGCGACGTATCGCGCAGCCCTGCACCTGATGCGTGCCGGTGCGGCCGGCGTGCTCGTCGGGTTCGGTGGTGGCGCCTCGCACACGACGGCCGACGTGCTCGGCGTGCGCGTGCCGATGGCCACCTCGGTCGCGGATGTGGCCGCAGCCCGACGGGACTACATGGACGAGTCCGGCGGTCGGTACGTGCACGTGATCGCCGACGGGGCGATGGGCCGCAGCGGCGACATCGTCAAGGCGATCGCCTGTGGCGCGGATGCCGTCATGGTGGGCTCACCGCTCGCCCGGGCCGCCGAGGCCCCCGGGCGCGGCTGGCACTGGGGGATGGAGGCGGTGCACGCCGAGCTTCCCCGGGGCGAGCGGCACTGGACGGGAACCGTCGGCTCCCTGGAGCAGGTCATGCACGGGCCCAGCCGGGTTCCCGACGGCACGATGAACCTCGTGGGCGCCCTGCGCCGGGCGATGGCAACGTCGGGGTACTCCGAGCTCAAGGAGTTCCAGCGCGTCGACGTGATGGTCTCGCCCGGGCACTGATATCCACAGGATCCGGGTGGTTGTCCACAGGCCGGGCAACCCCTCTCCCCGCACGGGTTGGCGGGTTCATGCACATTTCCGCCACGGTCGTCCACAGCATCCCGAACGCCGGAAGTGCCCATGGGATCGGCAGAATGGGCTGATGGGGCTTCGTGAGGTGCGTCACACCACCGCACCAGCCGCCCGGCTCCGGCCCGGGGCTGCCACGCCGACGCGGGGCGTGCGTCGGCGGCGATCCGGACTCCGGGGCCACGGGCGCGGCCGGGTGGGTGGGGCTCACCGACTCCCCGGGCCCGGCCCTCGACCCGCGCGGTAGCCTGCAGGGCATGAGCGTGGAGACCAGCACCTCCCGGGTGGGCTTCGACCGGGACCTCGTCGAGGCCCTCCTGACGATCCCGGTGGTGCACCCGGGTGCGCTCCGGCACACAGCCCTGGCCCCCTTCGACGGCCAGCCGTTGGCCGAGATCCCCCTGTCCACCGAGGCGGACGTGGAGCTGGCCTTCGAGACTGCCCGGGCGGCCCAGCCCCGGTGGGCGGCCACGGCACTGGCCGACCGCAAGCGGGCCGTGCTGCGGTTCCACGACCTTCTGCTGTCGCACCGGGACGAGGGCCTGGACCTGATCCAGTGGGAGACCGGCAAGACCCGCATGGATGCCCTCAAGGAGCTGCTGGGCGTGTGCACCGTCGCCCGGCACTACGCACGCGACGCCCGTCGGCTGATCGGGCCGCACCGCAAGGTCGGCCTCTTCCCGCTGCTGACCAAGGTCTCTGTGGAGCACCATCCGGTCGGCGTGGTCGGCGACATCGCACCCTGGAACTACCCCTTGTACCTGGCGGCCGCCGATCCGATCCCCGCGCTGATGGCTGGCAACGCGGTGGTGCTCAAGCCCGATCACCAGACCTCGCTGACCGCGCTGTGGACCGTGGACCTCATGCACCGCGCGGGGATCCCGCGCCGGGTCATGCAGGTCGTGCTCGGCCATGGCCCCGAGCTGGGTCCGCAGATCACCGAGCGCGCCGACTACATGATGTTCACCGGGTCCAGCGCCGTGGGTGCGCAGATCGCCGGACGGTGCGGGCAGCGGCTGATCGGCTGCTCGATGGAGCTCGGCGGCAAGAACCCGATGATCGTGCTCGAGGACGCCGACCCCGGGCGGGCTGCCGAGATCGCGATCCGCGCGTGCTTCGACAACGCCGGGCAGCTCTGTGTCGGTGTGGAGCGGATCTACGTCCTGGCCGGGGTGTACGACGCCTTCATGGAGCGGTTCACGGCACGGATCGGCGCCCTGCGGATGCACGCGTCCGTCGGGTGGGGCACCGACTTCGGATCGCTGATCGGCGCCGAGCAGCTCGCGCGGACCACCGCAGCCGTGGAGGACGCCGTCGCGAAGGGGGCCACGGTCGTGACCGGCGGTCATCGGCTGCCCGAGATCGGACCGTACTTCTATGCCCCGACGGTGCTGACCGGGGTCACCGAGGACATGACCTGCTTCGGCGCCGAGACGTTCGGCCCGGTCGTGGCGGTCCAGCGGGTGGAGTCCGAGCAGGAGGCGATCGCCCTGGCCAATGACTCGCCCTACGGCCTGAACGCGTCGGTCCTCACCGAGGATGACAGGCGTGGGGAGCGGATCGCGCGGCAGATCCGGACCGGGACGGTCAACGTCAACGAGGCCTACGAGGCGACGTTCGGCTCCGTCCGGGCCCCGATGGGTGGGCGCGGGCTCTCCGGGCTGGGGCGGCGCAACGGGGATCAGGGGCTGACGCGGTTCACCGAGGAGCAGACCATCGCCACGCAGCGTGGGATCGCCCTGGGCACCCCCTTCGGGATGGAGCACGACGACTGGGGCGATGTCGTCATGCGCGGATTCCGGGCCCTGAAGGCGGTCGGCTTCAAGTAGCCGTCGGGCCCCCAGGGCCCGGTGCCGGCCCGCGCGTACGGATCAGGGTTCCTGGCGGGCGGAATCTCCGGTATCCACCGGAATGTCGCCCAACGTGCCGCGGCCCGGGCGACCGGCGACGTGACCTTCCCACCGGCGCGTGGGCGCCCGGTGGGGCGGGCGGGACCGGACGGGGATATCGTCGATGCCATGGGCGACTTCGACACCACGGGCGGCGGACCCGAGACCCCCGCCACTGACTACGACGTCCTGGTGATCGGCTCCGGATTCGGCGGATCCGTGACCGCATTGCGCCTGACCGAGAAGGGGTACCGAGTCGGGGTGCTCGAGGCAGGGCGCCGGTTCGACGGACGAGGACTTCGCCAAGACCTCCTGGCGGATCAAGGACTACTTGTGGGCCCCGGAGCTGGGCTGCACCGGGATCCAGCGCATCCACCGGCTCAACGACGTGATCGTCCTGGCCGGCGCCGGGGTCGGCGGCGGATCGCTGGTCTACGCCAACACGCTCTACGTGCCCGGCGAGGCGTACTTCAAGGACCCGCACTGGGCGCACATCACTGACTGGTCCGAGGAGCTCCTGCCGTTCTACGACCAGGCCCAGCGGATGCTCGGCGTCGTCAAGAACCCGACGATGACCGCCGCCGACGTGGCGTTCAAGGCAGTCGCCGATGAGATGGGCGTCGGCCACACGTTCAAGATGACCCCGGTCGGTGTCTACTTCGGCTCATCGCCGGGCGTGACCGACCCGGACCCCTACTTCGGTGGCGTCGGCACCGAGCGCACCGGATGCATCGAGTGCGGTGAGTGCATGACCGGTTGCCGTCACAACGCCAAGAACACCCTGGTGAAGAACTACCTGGGCCTGGCCGAGGGTGCCGGTGCGGTTGTCCACCCCCTGACGACGGTGACCGACGTCCGGCCGATCGAGGGCGGCCGCTGGGCGGTCGACACGAGCGCGACGGCCTCGCTAGCCGCCAGGGCCGTGGGAGCGGCGCGCACGAAGGTGGCGGCCCGCAAGGGCGGGGCGGGAGACGAGCCGGCTGGTCCGGTGCGCACCTTCACCGCTGATCACGTCGTCTTCTCCGCCGGCACGTGGGGCACCCAGAGCCTGCTGCACCGGCTCCGCTTCGAGGGGGAGCTCCCCGGCCTGTCGCCCCGCTTGGGCGCGTTGACCAGGACCAACTCCGAGTCGCTGGTGGGCGTGGTCACGAAGGAGCCGCCGGGCCACCCCGACTTCACCCACGGTGTGGCCATCACCTCGTCGTTCTTCCCGGACCCCAACACCCATATCGAGCCGGTCCGCTACGGCAAGGGCTCCAACGCGATGTTCATGCTGGGAACCGTGCTCTCCGACGGGGCCGAGGGCGTGCCGCGCTACAAGCAGTGGTTCAGCGCGGCGCGCGCCAACCCGAAGGACGCCCTGGGGTCGCTCTGGGTCCGCGGCGGGTCCGAGCGCGGCATCATCGCGCTGGTCATGCAGAACGTGAACAACTCGATCGTCGTGTTCGGCGAACGGACCCGGTCGGGTCGGTTCCGGTTGCGCAGCCAGCAGCACGAGGGTGAGCCGAACCCGACGTGGATCCCGGTGGCCAACGATGCGATGCGTCGGCTGGCCCGGATCCTCAAGGGCCGGCCCATGGGCAACTGGGGTGAGGTCATCGACGCCCCGATGACCGCGCACTTCATCGGCGGTGCCGTGATCGGGCTCACCCCGGACGACGGCGTCATCGACCCGTACCACCGGGTGCACGGCTACCCCGGGCTGCACATCGTCGACGGCTCGACCATCACCGCCAACGTCGGGGTGAACCCGTCGTTGACGATCACCGCGATGGCTGAGCGCGCGATGTCCCTGTGGCCCAATGCCGGCGAGGAGGACTCCCGCCCGGAGCAGGGGAAGGGATACGTGCGGATCGCCGCGGTGCAGCCGAAGAACCCGGTGGTCCCCGACCATGCCCCGGGCGCCCTGCGCCTCCCGGTCGACCTCGGGCATCCCAGTGGTCCGTCCGGAGCAGTAGCCGACCCCCTCGCGCCCGGTCGCTGATCCCGGTTGTCGGTCCGCGGGCGTCCTGCGCATGCGCGCCGAACCATGATCGGTCCGCGGGCGTTGCGCTGCCCTCAGCCTGGGCGATCAGGTGCGACGGCCACGCCCGGCGCACCCCACGGTGTGCGCCGTCCGAGGCCACCCGCAGGACCTCGGACCCTCGGATGCACCGGAGGCGGGCGCACACGAGACCGCCCGTTACGGGGCCGTCGCTCAAGCCGCGAAGGGTGGCGCACCTCGAACCGCCCGTCTGGCCCTGCCGGGGGCGGTCTTTCGAGCGGTTCTGTGTGCGTGGGAGGTCGGACGGGGCGCAGTGCCCCCTGAGACGAGCGGTTTCGTGTGCCCTCGCGCCCGGTGGCGGCCAGGCCGTGTGCCCCGGCGGCGCCTGCCGCCGGGGGGGCTGGCCCGACGGCCACTGTCCGAACGACTTGCGGGTTGTCCGTGGCTGCGAGCCCTGATGCCCGCAGCCACGTCGGTCGCGGCCGCGTACGCTTCCCCCGTGAGCAACCCCAGGCCGGTCCTCGTCGTCGACTTCGGTGCCCAGTACGCCCAGCTGATCGCGCGGCGCGTGCGTGAGGCGCGGGTGTACTCCGAGATCGTCCCGTCGACGATGTCGGTGTCCGAGATGCTCGCCAAGGACCCGGTGGCGGTTGTGCTGTCGGGTGGGCCGAGCAGCGTCTACGCCCCCGGTGCCCCATCGATCGACGCCGCGCTGTTCGACGCCGGGATCCCCGTGTTCGGGATCTGCTACGGCTTCCAGGCGATGGCCCGTGCCCTCGGCGGAGAGGTCGCGCAGACCGGCCTGAGCGAGTTCGGCCGCACCCCGTTGGAGGTGAGCGAGCCGGGTGCGCTGTTCGCGGGGCTGCCCGCCGGGATCTCGGTCTGGATGTCGCACGGGGACTCGGTGTCCGCTGCCCCCGAGGGCTACATGGTCACCGCGTCGAGCGCGGGAGCGCCGATCGCGGCGTTCGAGAACCCCACCACGCGCTGCGCCGGGGTGCAGTTCCATCCCGAGGTGCTGCACACCGAGCACGGGCAGGCGATCCTCGAGCACTTCCTGCACGACCTCGCCGGACTCGCCCCGGAGTGGACGACCGCCTCGATCGTCGACGAGCAGGTCGCGGCGATCCGCGCCCAGGTCGGCGACCACCAGGTGATCTGTGGGCTCTCCGGTGGGGTGGACTCCGCGGTCGCCGCCGCGCTTGTGCACAGGGCGGTCGGAGACCAGCTCACGTGCGTCTTCGTCGACCACGGCCTGTTGCGCCAGGGCGAGCGCGAGCAGGTGGAGCGCGACTACGTGGCGGCCACGGGCATCCGACTCGTCGTCGTGGACGCCGCCGACCGGTTCCTCTCCGAACTCGATGGGATGACCGATCCGGAGGAGAAGCGCAAGACGATCGGACGACTGTTCATCCGGGTGTTCGAGGACGCCGCTGCGCAGGTCGTCGCCGAGCGCGGCGAGCACGGCGGGACAGTCGACTTCCTCGTCCAGGGCACGCTCTACCCGGACGTGGTGGAGTCCGGCGGCGGCACCGGGACCGCCAACATCAAGAGCCATCACAACGTCGGCGGGCTGCCCGACGACCTGAAGTTCCAGCTCGTCGAGCCGCTGCGGACGTTGTTCAAGGACGAGGTCCGCCACGTCGGCGAGCAGCTCGGGCTGCCCGCAGCGATGGTCTGGCGGCACCCGTTCCCCGGCCCCGGCCTGGCGATCCGGATCATCGGTGCCGTCAATCGTCCGCGGCTGGAGATCCTGCGGGCGGCCGATGCCATCGCCCGTGAGGAGCTCACCGCCGCCGGCCTGGACCGCGACGTCTGGCAGTTCCCGGTGGTGCTGCTCGCGGACGTGCGGTCCGTGGGCGTCCAGGGCGATGGCCGGACCTATGGCCATCCGGTGGTCCTCCGCCCGGTGTCCAGCGAGGACGCGATGACCGCCGACTGGTCGCGGCTGCCCTACGACGTGCTGGCCCGGATCTCCACGCGGATCACCAACGAGGTGCGTGACATCAACCGCGTGGTCCTCGACGTCACGAGCAAGCCCCCCGGCACGATCGAGTGGGAGTAGCACCGGCCCGCGGATCCCGCCCGGCCCCGGGCCCCGCCCTGCCCCGGGCCCGCCCCGGGCCCGCCATGATCCATGCAGGTTGCCGACGCTAGAAGGTTCGCAAGGCACATGGATCACCGGGCGGGGCACGCGGATCCGGCCGCGGGCATGACAGGACCCCCTCGAGGGGTCCGAGGGGGTCCTGTCGGGCGGTCGTCCCGGCATGCCGGGCGACGGGGTCAGGCGAAGGGATCCGAGGGCCAGGAGTCCGTGGTGCCCGGGGTGGCCAGGGCCTCGGACTCACGCTGCTGGCGCTTGGCCGCTGCCAACGAGGCGGCCACGCCGCCGGCGCCCAGGGCGATCAGCACCGTCGGGGCGATCCAGCGTCCGTCGATCTGCCATCCGGTGGCCGCACTCAGGGCGAACAGGATGCCCAGGGCGGTGAACAGCAGGCCAGCGGCCAGGGACAGGTAGTCGGTCTCATGCTGCCTCACGGCGCACCTCCAGGTTTCCGGCGCCGAGAGCGGCGTCGAGGGTGACGATGTAGGCCGGCTGGTCCTCGACCAGCGGCGTGATGGTGGTGTCGACGGTGAGGTCGTCACCCTCCGTCGGCCGCGACCCGGGGAGGTCGATCTGGCCGATGTCCACAGTTCCGGTCAGGTCCAGCTGCATGTCGGCAGGGATCAGGATGATCAGCTCACCCACCCCGACGCCGGCGTCGATCTCGACGCGCTGGCCGGGATCTGCGGGCTCCGAGTCGCCGATGGCGGTCAGCTCGGTCAGGTCGAGCACAGCCGCACCGGCCGAGAGCTGGAAGTCCAACGGGGACTCGGCGGCGTCGGTGGGCGTGACCAGCCAGGTGCGGTCCCCGATCGTCAGCCCGCCCCACTGACCGTCGCCCTCAGCGGTGGCGGTCCAGCGGTCCCAGTTCGGGTTCGACGCGACGAAGTTGCTGGCCGTGACGGTGGCGAAGGTGATGAAGGTCAGCGGGATCGCCAGCCAGAGCAGCCAGCGGGCACGGCCGTACCTGGTCCCGACCAGCATCCCGATGCCGAGGATCGCCAGGCTGATCCCGAGGATGACGCCCCAGATGCCCACGCTCGCAGGCACCAGGAAGCCGATCAGTCCCAGGACGCCGGCCGCCAGGACCGCGGCGGAGAGGGCCAGCCATCCGAGGTAGGAACGCTCGCGCGGGGCGGGCGGGATGTACTCGGCGGGGGCGTCGGCGTACCCGGGGTTGCCCCCCGCGGCGTAGCCGAGCTGGTCGCTGGGCGGGCCGTAGGGGCCGGTCGGGCCCATCGGCTCATCGGGGATCGCGATCCAGGCGATCAGGTAGCCGATCAGGAACGCGCCACCGGTGGCCAGGGTCAGGACGATCGTCAGGATGCGCAGCAGTGTCGGGTCGGTGTTCCAGTACCGGGCCAGGCCGCCGCACACGCCGCCGATGACCCGTTGGCTGCGGCTGCGGGTGAGCCGACGCACGGGAGCCGGGGGCGGGTAGGCCGCGGGAGGCGGGTACGGACCCGGGGCGTAGGTGCCCTGGGAGTACGTTCCCGGGGGCGGGTAGGCGCCAGGTTGCGCTGAACCGGCCGGCGGCGGGTAGGCGCCGGGGGGTGGGTAGGCCGTCTGCTCGAACGTGCCCGGGGGCGGGTAGGAGCCCTGCGGGTAGGTGCCGCCCTGCGGGTAGGCACCCTGCGGCGCGGGGGCGGCCGAGGGCCCGCCGACCGTTGCGTAGGCGGGGTTGGCGGCCTGGCCGTACTCGCCGGTGTACTGGGCCTCGACCGGGGTGGGGTCGGTGCCCAGGACCTGCGTCGGCTGGTCCGGTGCGGCCGGTGCGGCGGGCAGGTCGGGCGCGGCCGGAGGGACGGGGCCAGCACCTGGCTGCGGGTCGAGCGCCGTGGTGGGCTGCTCGTCGGGTTGGTCGTCGGGGACGGGGGGCGGGGTGTTTCCTGTTTCGTTCATGGCTCCAGCATCATCCCCCGCAACCCCGGCTGGTACCCGGTTTCCCCCTGATCGGACCCTGATCGGACCCTGAGTGGGTCTCAGGGTGAGTCCCTGAGGACACCCCCGCGGGGTGCAGGCGATCATGGGGGCATGAGCCAGGCGGTGGGGACCCGACGCGTGGTGCGCAGCGTGTCCGATCGGTGGATCGGCGGCGTCGCCGGCGGGCTCGCCGAGCACCTGGGCGCCCCCGCCTGGGTCTTCCGCGTGGCGTTCGTCGTGACGACCCTCGTCGGCGGAGTCGGGATCGTGGCCTACGGACTGATGTGGGTGTTCCTGCCCCTGGATCCCGAGCGGCCTGCCGAGGCGGAGCCGACCAGGGCGTCGACCACCGGCTGGGACCTCACCGGGGTGCTGGGGCTCCTCGCCCTGGGCCTGGGCGTGCTGCTGGGGTTGGCCGCGCTCGGCCTACCGATCCGGGTGTCGTTGTGGGGACCGGTCCTGATCGTGGGGGCCGGTGTTGTCCTGCTCTGGCGCCAGAGCGACGACCTGCAGCGCGCCACGATCCGCAGCCGAGCGGAGGAGGGCGTCCAGGTCACCGGGGCGGCCGCGGATCGGCAGGGCTGGGTCCGCGTCCTGGTGGGGCTGGGCCTGGTCCTGCTGGGGCTGGTGGCGGTGATCGGCCCACAGCTCGACCTGGTCACGACGGGGCAGTCGCTTGCCGCGGCTGGGGCGGTGGTCGCCGGGGTGGTCCTGATCGCCCTGCCCTGGCTCTCGGCCTGGATCAAGCGGCTGGAGGCCGAGCGGTACGCCGCAGTCAGGGCAGAGGAGCGGGCGGCGATGGCGGCTCGGGTCCACGACTCGGTGCTCCAGACCCTGACCCTGATCCAACGGCGCGCCGACGACCCCGCCGAGGTCACCCGGCTCGCCCGGTCCGAGGAGCGCGCCCTGCGGTCCTGGCTCTACGCCCCCGCAGGGCCCAGGGGCTCGTTGGGGGCCGCGCTGGCTGAGGTCGTGGCCACCGCGGAGGCCGACTACGACGCGCGCATCGACCTGGTGACCGTCGGCGACGCGGTGGTGGATGATCGGCTCGCAGCCCTGGTCGCGGCCACCCGCGAGGCAGTGGTGAATGCGGCCAAGCACGCCGGGGCGCCGGCGAGCGTGTACGCCGAGGTCGATGAGGGGCAGGTGGAGGTCAACGTGCGTGACCGCGGGTGCGGGTTCGACATCGAAGCCGTTGATCCCGACCGCCATGGGGTGCGCCAGTCGATCATCGCCAGGATGGCGGCCGTCGGGGGCTCGGCCACGGTGCGCAGCACCCCGGGGGAGGGCACCGAGGTCCGCCTGGTGCTGCCGATGGCGGGTGTGGTCCGTGGCTGAGCACGTGGGAGGGGCCGCGCCGAACGACTCGCCGGGGGCCCACCTTCCCCGTGTTGTCCTCGTGGACGACCACGGGCTGTTCCGTGCCGGGGTGGCCCACGAGCTGTCCGGGTCGGTGGACCTGGTCGGTGAGGCGGGCGATGTCGAGAAGGCGATCAACGTCATCCGGGCCACCCGGCCCGATGTGGTGCTGCTCGACGTCCACCTGCCCGGTGGCGGCGGGCGCGCGGTCCTGGACGCCTGCGTGCCGGAGCTGCCGGGCACCCGCTTCCTGGCGCTGAGCGTCAGCGACGCGGCCGACGATGTGATCGGCGTGGTGCGGGGCGGCGCCCGGGGCTACGTGACCAAGGGAGTGACAGCCGAGGAGCTGCTCGACGCGATCCACCGGGTTGCCGCCGGTGAGGCGGTCTTCTCCCCGAGGCTCGCCGGATTCGTCCTCGATGCGTTCTCAGGTGCTGCTCCCGTGTCCGACGAGTTGGACCAGCTGTCCCCCCGCGAGCGCGAGGTGATGCGATTCATCGCGCGGGGGTACACCTACCGGGAGGTCGCCAAGGAGCTGGTGCTGTCGGTCAAGACCGTCGAGACGCACGTCTCGTCGGTGCTGCGCAAGCTCCAGCTGTCCAACCGCCACGAGCTCGCACGCTGGGCGCAGGCCCGCGGGGTGGTCTGAGGTCCGAGGCCGACGGCGGCGGCGCGGACCGCCCCTGGCCCTGGCGGCTCAGACGAAGACGGCGATGACGATGTTGACGATCGTGAGGCCGCCGATCGCGCCCCACACCCCGACGGGCACGGACTCCTTCTTGCGGTTGACCCACGCGAGGACCGTGATCACCAGCAGGATGGCCAGCTTGATGCCGACCTTCATGTGGTTCACGTCCTCGTCGTCGGACAGGACGGTCTCGGCCAGGCCGACCATCGCCAGGCCTGTGGCCAGCTGGGTGAACGCCCCATCGAGCATGGCGCGGTTGACGACCTTGGTGGGCGCCGACATCTGCACGAGCCACCCGCCCAGGAGGGCCGCAAGGCCGATGAAGTGCAGCACGACGAGGGATTCGAAGACGAAACTCATGGTCACAGGGTAGGCCAACCCGGCGAACCGGACGAAACTCCCCGCCGCGGTCTCAGCCGAGGGTGACGGCGTGGAACATCTCCGCCAGGCGGCCCTCGGGCAGCCCGCCCCGCTGCGCGGTCTGCGTCATCCAGCCGCGGATCATGCCTTCGAGGTCCTCCATGTGCTCGGTCTGGCTCACGTGCGCGCGCAGGGCCGCCAGCTTCCGCTCGAACTTGTCGGTGACGTCGACGTAGGTGTTGGGCGTGGGAGACCCCGACATCCACAGCTCCCTGACATGCCACTCCTCGAGGCCCTCGTCGGTCATCAGGGTGGGGTGCGCGAACTGGTTGCGGGCATCGGGGTAGATGGCCTGGACGGTCGCCTCGCCGGCAGCCATGTGGTCCGGGTGCGAGGCGGCGATCCGCTCCCAGTTGCGCATCGGGGACATGGTCATCACCCGCTGCGGCTGCACCTGGCGGATCACCCGGGAGATGTCGCGCCGAAGGTCGTGGCTGACGGTGAGCTCGCCGTCCTTGTAGCCCAGGAAGCGGACGTCGGTCACCCCCACGATGGCGGCCGCCGCGACCTGCTCGGCCCGTCGGATCCCCGGGATCTCCGAGCGCGGGACGGCCGGGTCGAACCCGCCGGCATCACCATCGGTCACGATGCAGTAGGTCACCGAGACCCCGGCGTCCACAAGGGTGGCCACGGTTCCCGCTGACCCGAAGTCGACGTCGTCGGGGTGGGCCGTGACGACCAGGACGCGGCTGAGCTCAGGGGGGATCTCCACGCCGGACATCGTAGGCCGAGACCCCCCGCAGCGGTGCGGATCGGACGCACCGACCCACGATGGGCCGGCCTTAGGGCTGCGAAATGACTGGATTTCACCTCAGGGCCCCCTAGTTTGGGTCAAGCGCGGGGGCGTGGGTGTCGAGGGGAGGGGTATGGCAGGGATGCGTGCGCTCGTTGCTGCGACCTCGGCTGCCCTGGTCGTGGCCCTGGTCGGTGGGCCTGCCCAGGCCCTTGCGCCGACCCCGACCACCGCCGTTCCCATGCCGGCAGCACTCGACAATGCGGCCTTCTACGAGGCCCAGACGATCTGCGACCCGACCCCACGTCCGGGCACCGCTGCCCTGCGGGACCTGCTGCTGGCCACCTACGGCCCGGCGACGATCTACATCCCACGCACCTGCACCTCGAGCACCAGTGAGCACTTCGACGGCCGGGCCCTCGACTGGATGCGCTCGGTGCGCGTCCCGGCCGAGAAGGAGATGGCCGACGCGTTCGTCGCATGGCTGCTCGCCCCTGCCGCCGATGGGACGCCGCACGCCATGGCCCGTCGCCTGGGGATCATGTACATCATCTGGGACAGCAGGATGATCCGGATGTACGACCCGGGCCGCGGCTGGACCGAGTACAGGGACTGCCAGGACCCGGCCCGGGCCGGGACAGGCCTGGACAACAGCTGCCACCGCAACCACGTCCACCTGTCGCTGTCCTGGGATGGGGCAGCCGGGATCACCAGCTGGTGGACCGGCGTGGCCCAGACCCAGCCCTTCTGCCCGGCGACGTCCTCGAAGGCCACGCCGGGTGCCGGATCCGGGTTGGTCGTGCCCGACCTCAGCGCCGTCCCGGGCGTGGTCCCGGTCACCCCCACCCCGATCCTCGACACCGTCGCCGGTGTGGGCGCAGGGCTCACCGGCTCGTGCCGAGCCCTGGCCGGACGAGCGCTGCACCCCTCGGCGGCCGTCGCCGGGTTGATCCCGCCGGGGGTCGGTGCGGTCGTCCTGCAGGTCACCTCCTCGAGCAACGCCCCGGCGACGCTGGCCGCGTGGTCGTCGGGCTCAGCCCGGCCCCCCGGCCAGGTCGCCACGCCGATCGGGACGACAGCCGCCACGGTCGTCGTTCCGCTCGCCTCGGACGGGTCGATCGCCCTGGGCACGTCGCTGGGGGCGGCGAACCTCTCGGCAACCGTCATCGGCTACGCACCGGGCGCGAGCGCCTTCTCCGCGCCGGCACCGGCCCCCGCTGTCGAGCCGGTTGCCCGCCCCAGCAAGCCACGCTCCGTCTCGGTCAAGTCCGCCCGACGCTCGGTCACGACCCGGTGGAAGGCCCCGGCCCGCGCGGGCGGGGCTGCCGTGACGGGGTACCGCGTCGAGGCGCTGGTCAGCAAGAAGAAGGGTGCGAAGGTTGCCGGGACCTGCTCAGCGGCGCCGACCGCCCGCTCGTGCGCGATCCCGGGGCTGAAGAAGGGTCGTACGTACTGGATGTCGGTCTCAGTCGCCAACTCCGGCGGCGCGACCTGGGCCCCACGCAAGAAGGTCCGCGTCCGCTGACCTCGGGCCCGCGGCGGGTGGATCGACTGGTCGTGCGGGACGGGTGGCGATCGGTGGACTGCCCTCGGGTGTCGGGCCGGGAGCCTAGAATCCACAGGTGCTCGCCGATGACCTGCTTCCCCGACTCCCGCGCACGACCATGCCCGCGGAGGCCGTGGACCGGGAGGCCGATCGGGAGGCCGACGAGGGCGCGCTGTTCGCGGCTCCTGCGTCGACGGGAGGGCAGGCCCCCTCCTCGCCGGGTCCGGCCGGCGCTGCCGAGGCCGGGCGGGCCGCCGACATGGTGCGTGCGGCCGTGGCCGCTGCCAAGGGTGGCGCTGACGCCCAGGCGGCCGACCGGCGGGCGCAGCGTGAGGCGCAGCAGGCCGCGGAGCGGGTGGATCTCGTCGCCGACCTCAACCCGCCCCAGCGGGAGGCCGTCGAGCACCGCGGTGGCCCGCTGCTGATCGTCGCCGGCGCAGGCTCGGGCAAGACCCGCGTGCTGACCCGGCGGATCGCCCACCTGCTGGCGACCGGGGACGCCCGTCCGGGGGAGATCCTGGCCATCACGTTCACGAACAAGGCGGCCGCTGAGATGCGCGAGCGTGTCGAGGTCGCCGTGGGACCCCGGGCGCGGGCGATGTGGGTCTCGACCTTCCACTCAGCCTGCGTGCGGATCCTGCGTCGGGAGGCCGAGCGCCTGGGGATGAAGTCGAGCTTCTCGATCTACGACCAGGCCGACAGCCTGCGCCTGGTCACCCTCGTGTCCCGGGATCTCGACCTCGACCCGAAGCGGATGCCGCCGAGGGGTCTGCTCAACAGGATCTCCGGGCTGAAGAACGAGCTCATCGATCCCGACACCTACCGGTCCCAGGCAACCAACGACACCGAGGCGACGCTGGCCGACGTGTACTCGGCCTACCAGGCGCGCCTGGCCCGGGCTCAGGCCGTCGACTTCGATGACCTGATCGGGCACACGGTGGCCCTGCTGGTCGGGTTCCCCGACGTGGCCGAGCACTACCGCCGGCGGTTCCGGCACATCCTCGTCGACGAGTACCAGGACACCAACCACGCCCAGTACCGGCTGGTCGCCGAGCTCGTCGGCCGGCCCGACGGCCAGATCCCCCCGGGCGAGCTCGTGGTGGTCGGCGACTCCGACCAGTCGATCTACGCCTTCCGTGGCGCCACGGTGCGCAACATCGTCGAGTTCAGCACCGACTTCCCCAACGCCCGTCAGATCGTGCTCGACCAGAACTACCGCTCGACCCAGACCATCCTCTCGGCGGCCAACGCGGTGATCGCGCGGAACTCCGACCGCCAGGCGAAGAAGCTCTGGACCGACGCCGGCGCCGGTGAGCAGATCGTGGGCTACGTCGCCGACTCCGAGCACGACGAGGCTGCCTTCGTCGGCAACGAGATCGACAGCCTGTCGGACAAGGGCCTGGCCCGACCCGGCGACGTGGCGGTGTTCTACCGGACGAACGCCCAGTCCCGGGCGCTGGAGGAGGTGTTCATCCGCACCGGCCTGCCCTACAAGGTCGTGGGGGGCACCCGCTTCTACGAGCGCAGGGAGATCCGCGACGTCCTGGCCTACCTGCGGGTGGTGGCCAACCCAGCCGACGACGTGAGCCTGCGCCGGATCCTCAACGTGCCCAAGCGCGGCATCGGCGACCGGGCCGAGGCCTACGTGGCGGGGTTCGCCGAGGCGCAGCGGATCACCTTCGGCGAGGCCCTGCGGCGCGCGTCGGAGATCCCCGGGATGGCCGGACGCAGCGCCACGGTGGTGGCGGCGTTCGTCGCGATCCTCGACGACCTGGCCGCGGTCGTCGACTCCGGGGCGGGGCCCGCGGACATCATGCGCGCGGTGCTGGAGCGCTCCGGGTACCTCGCCGAGCTCCAGGCCTCCACCGACCCGCAGGACGAGGTCCGGGTGGAGAACGTCGCCGAGTTCGAGGCGGTGGCCGCGGAGTTCTCCCGGGAGGCCGAGCAGGCCGGTGACGGTCCGGGCACGCTGGGGGACTTCCTCGAGCGGGTGGCCCTCGTCGCCGACGCCGACGAGATCCCCGAGGGTGAGGACCACGAGGGCGTGGTCACGCTGATGACGCTGCACACGGCCAAGGGCCTGGAGTTCCCGGTGGTGTTCCTGACGGGGATGGAGGACGGGGTGTTCCCGCACATGCGGGCGATGGCCGATGCCTTCGAGCTGTCCGAGGAGCGGCGCCTGGCCTACGTGGGCATCACCCGGGCCGGGAGCGCCTGTACGTCACCCGGGCGATCAGCCGGTCGGCCTGGGGGGCACCGAGCTACAACCCGGAGTCCCGGTTCCTGGCCGACATCCCCGCCGACCTGCTCCGGTGGGAGCGTGAGGAGCCGGCCCGGTACACGGGCGCCTCCTCGGGCGGGTACGGCTCGGCGCCGGCGCTCTCGGCGGCGGCCGACCGCGCCGAGTACCGCAGCCCGGCGGCGCGGGCCGTGATCTCGCTGTCCGTCGGGGAGCGGGTCCTGCACCCGAAGTTCGGCATGGGCACGGTGGTCAGCACGCTCGGGTCCGGGGACAAGGCCGAGGCGTCGGTCGACTTCGGCTCCGAGGGCGTCAAGCGCCTGCTGCTGCGCTACGCCCCGGTCGAGAAGCTGTAGCGATCCCTGCGCCCGCTCGGGTCGATTCCGACGGGGTGAGGCCGCGGTCCCCGAAGCCTCGCGCCTGTTCCGGTCTGTAGACCGCCACCAGGACGCCCGGGATCGACGCACATGGGCGCGAGGTCGGTCTCTGGCCCGGTTCGGCCACGGGCAATCGACGCGAGAGGGCGCGAGGTTCGCACAGAGCGGGCGCCCAGCGATCCGACCACCGGGCTGGCGGCGGGCCGGTCAGCGCTGGGTGGTCGCGGGGGGCCCTGGCGGCTGGGGGCGCTGGCGATCGACGTGGCCCCCTCCGCGACCGTGGACCCGTCCTGGTCGACGTGGGCCAGGGTCGTGCAGATCTCGTGCACGACGCGGCCGTCGACGGGCAGCGAGTTGTGCCCCACGCAGGCCACGAACACGTTGCGGGCGTTCAGGTCGGCGTGCTCGATGCGGGCGTTCGTCTTCGGGATGATCATCTGGTCGAGGTCCGACCAGATCGCCACGAACCGGGTGCGACATCCCGGTGAGGGTGCGGCGAGCTCGGTCATGATGTCCGAGCCGGGGCGCATCTGCCGGGCGACCGGGTGCGGCACCAGGTTCGCCGGGGCGGTCCCCTGGTGCGGCGTTCCGAGGGTGACCAGGGTGTGGACGCGGGAGTCCCCGCCCATGCGCTGGACGAAGTAGCGCGCCACCAGCCCGCCCATCGAGTGCCCGATCACGTGGACCCGCTCGTAGCCGGTCTCGATGCACACCGCCTCGACCAGGGCCTCCAGACGGTCGGCCACCACCCGGACGTCGTCGGTCAGGGGCGAGTAGTTCAGGGTGATGATCCGACCGAACCCGCGCCGGCGCAGGCCGCGCTTGATCCGGGTGAAGATCGAGCGGTTGTCCACGACCCCGTGGATCAGGATGATCGGGGTGCCGGCGTTCTCGACGTCGCCGATGATCAGGCCACGCTTGATCGGGTCCAGGCCGTCGAGGTTCAGCCGCTCCTCGGGATGGCGCACCTGCTCCTCGAGCACGCCCAGCGGGTAGGTGACCACGTGCGTGGCCGTCCAGGCCACCTCGATCGCGGTCCCGCGCAGGACCGAGGGACTCGTGGCCCGGCGCAGACCCCGTCCGGTGGCCCTGCTGGCCCGGCGGACCCTGCCACCGGGGTCGGCGGGCCCCTGCGCGGTACCGGGGTCCGGCGCGTGGGGGGCCTGGTCGTGGCTCGGCACCCGGGCACGGTAGCGCATCCTCACTCGACCTGTGCCCATCGGGCAGGGCTACGCTGGCCCCATGAGCACACCGAACGCCGAGCACATCAGGGTCATCGTCGGCAAGCCGGGCCTGGACGGCCACGACCGCGGCGCGAAGGTGGTCGCCCGGGCTCTGCGCGACGCGGGGATCGAGGTCATCTACACCGGGCTGCACCAGACCCCCGAGCAGATCGTGGCCACGGCCATCGCCGAGGACGCCGACGGGATCGGCCTGAGCATCCTGTCCGGTGCCCACATGACCCTGTTCAAGTCCGTCATCGAGATGCTGCGCCAGCGGGGGGCCGAGGACATCCGGGTGTTCGGTGGCGGGATCATCCCCGAGGCCGACATCCCCATGCTCTACGAGATGGGTGTCGCCCACGTCTTCACCCCCGGGACCCGTACCGACGAGATCGTCGACTGGGTCAGGGAAAACGTCGCACACGCCGCCTGACGCACCAGCGCCACCACTCGTCGCAGAACCGGGGGACCGGCCGCCGGCGGGCCATCGGGCCTGACTAGTGTGGTCCGCGTCCCTTCGTCGGTGAGGAGCCCCGCGTGGATCTGTACGAGTACCAGGCCAAGCACCTGTTCGGAAAGCATGGAGTCCCGGTCGTCCCGGGGGCGGTCTGCGAGACCCCCGATGCTGCTCGGCTGGCCGCCCGCCGGATCGGTGGCACCGTCGTGGTCAAGGCGCAGGTGAAGGTCGGCGGGCGTGGCAAGGCCGGTGGCGTCAAGCTCGCGGACGGCGAGGATGAGGCCAGCGCACGGGCTGCTGACATCCTCGGCATGGACATCAAGGGCCACACCGTCCACAAGGTCCTGATCACCGAGGCCGCCGAGATCGCCGAGGAGTACTACGTCTCCTTCCTGCTCGACCGGGCCAACCGCACGTTCCTGGCCATGGCCTCGGTCGAGGGCGGGGTGGAGATCGAGCAGGTCGCCAAGGACAACCCCGAGGCACTGGCGATGATCCGGGTCGACGCCCTCGAGGGGTGCCCCCCGGAGAAGGCGCGTGAGATCGTCGCGGCCGCGAAGTTCCCCGCCGAGGTCGCCGACGCGGTGGCCGACGTGCTGGTCAAGCTCTGGGTCGTGCTGGTCGAGGAGGACGCGACGCTGGTCGAGGTCAACCCACTGGTCAAGACCACCGACGGACGGGTGCTCGCCCTGGACGGCAAGGTCTCCCTGGACGAGAACGCCCACTTCCGGCACGCCTCACACGCCGACCTGGTGGACACCGCGAACGCGGATCCCATCGAGCTGCGGGCCAAGGCGTTCGACCTCAACTACGTGAAGCTCGACGGGGAGGTCGGGATCATCGGCAACGGCGCCGGACTGGTGATGTCCACCCTCGACGTGGTGGCCTACGCCGGTGAGGAGTTCGGCGGCGTGCGCCCGGCCAACTTCCTGGACATCGGGGGTGGTGCGAGCGCCGAGGTGATGAGCAACGGCCTGGACATCGTGCTGACCGACCCGTCGGTGAAGTCGGTGTTCGTCAACGTGTTCGGCGGGATCACCTCCTGCGTGGAGGTCGCCAACGGCGTGAAGCTGGCGCTGGCGATGCTGGCCGAGGCCGGCAAGCCGGTCGACAAGCCCCTGGTGTGCAGGATCGATGGCAACAAGGCGGAGGAGGGCCGGGCCATCCTGCGCGACGCCCGGATACCCGGCGTGGAACTGGTCGAGACGATGGACGAGGCCGCCCGCCGGGCGGCGCAGCTCGCAGCAGGGAAGTGAGGTAGGACCATGGCGATCTTCCTTGATGGCGACTCGCGCCTGATCGTGCAGGGGATGACCGGCTCGGAGGGCATGAAGCACACCACGCTGATGCTCGCGGCCGGGTCGAACGTCGTCGGCGGGGTGAACCCGAAGAAGGCCGGCCAGACGGTGGCGTTCCCGGATGCCGAGCTCCCGGTCTTCGGCACGGTGGCTGAGGCGATGGCGGCCACCGGTGCCAACGTCTCCGTGGTGTTCGTGCCTCCGGCCGGCACGAAGGGGGCGGTGACCGAGGCCATCGATGCCGGGATGCCGCTGGTGGTGGTCATCACCGAGGGGGTGCCGGTGCACGACACGGCCGCGTTCTTCCAGGACGCGGTCAACCGGGGAACGACCAGGATCATCGGCCCGAACTGCCCGGGGATCATCACCCCGGGTGTGAGCAACGCGGGGATCATCCCGGCCTCGATCTCCGGGGCTGGCCCCATCGGCCTGGTCAGCAAGTCCGGCACCCTGACCTACCAGATGATGTACGAGCTGCGCGACATCGGCTTCTCGACGGCGATCGGGATCGGTGGTGACCCGATCATCGGGACCACCCACATCGACGCCCTCGCGGCGTTCGAGGCCGACCCGCAGACGCAGGGCATCGTGATGATCGGCGAGATCGGCGGCGACGCTGAGGAGCGGGCCGCCGCGTTCATCGCCGAGCACGTCACCAAGCCGGTGGTCGGCTACGTCGCCGGCTTCACCGCCCCCGAGGGCAAGACCATGGGGCACGCCGGCGCGATCGTCTCCGGCTCGTCGGGCACGGCCCAGGCGAAGAAGGAGGCCCTCGAGGCGGTTGGCGTCCGGGTCGGCAAGACCCCGTCGGAGACCGCCCGGTTGATGCGCGAGGTACTCGGTCGTTGACCCTGCGTGAGGGCCCCGGCCACGATCGGCCGGGGCCCCCGCAGGGTTCGCCCACCTGTGCCGGCGACACGCCGGTGCGGGGGCCGGCGTGCGGGTCCGGGTGGGAGAGAATCCCGGGGTGAGCGTGCACGAGCCACTGGAGCGCGACGTCGAGGACGAGGACCGTGAGCAGTCGCGGCGGCCCGTCGTCGCCGGCGTTGCGGCGGGGCTGTGGGCGCTGCTGGTCGGAGTGGCCCTGGTCACGTGCGTGGTGATGGCCGTGTGGGCGGTCTCCCCCAACTCGGCCGGCGACTCCGCAGCGGCGTGGCGGGCCGCGGGGTCCGTGTGGCTCGGTGCGCACCAGGTGCCCCTGCAGATCGGTGACCGCGAACTCACCCTGCTCCCCCTGGGGGCGCTGCTCCTGGGGCTGCTGCTCACCCGTCGGGGTGGCCGCTGGGCCGGGCGACTGCTCGCCGGCACGACCCCGGGTGAGGCAGCGGCCGTTGTGGTCTCCTGCTCGCTGGTCTACGCAGCCGGCGGTGCGGGCGTGGCGTGGCTGGCCACCGGGCCCGGGACCGGAGCGAGCCCGCCGGTGGCGTTCCTGTGGACCGGTGCGGTCGCCCTGGTGGGGGTGACCTGGGGGGTGGCCCGTTCGGCCGAGCTGGTGGACTGGGCCCGGGCCCGGGTCTCGGATGGGGCCTGGCGGACGGTGATGGGTGCGCTGGCCGCAGTGGTCGGCCTCTTCGGCGTCGGGGCCCTGCTCGTGACCGTCAGCCTCGTGCGGCACTTCGCGGAGCTCGCGGCAACCCTCGCAGAGCTGGAGGCGGGGCCCGCGGGTGCCCTGGCCCTCACGGTCCTGGGCATGCTCTGCCTGCCGACGCTGGACATCTGGGCGATGGCCCTGGTGGTGGGCCCGGGTGTCGACCTCGGCTCGTCCGGGTCGCTCAGCGCTCTTGGCGGGCAGGTCGAGTCGTTGCCGGCCCTGCCCGTCCTGGCCGCCATCCCGACCACGTCACCGGGGTGGGCTCCTGCGCTCCTGGTCGTCCCGGTGGCTCTTGGAGTGCTGGCCGGCCGGATCCGGTGGGGTCGCGACCTGCCCACCCTGAGCGGGTCCGCGGTGTCCGGCGCCGGGCTGGCCGGTGTCGTTGCCGTGCTCGTGGGCGGATTGGTCCTGCTGGCCTCCGGCTCACTGGGTGGGGGGCGGCTGGCCCAGGTCGGCCCCCCTGCCCTCCCGGTGGCGGCAGCCGCTGCCGGGCTGGTCCTGCTGGGCTTCCTCGCGGACGCGGGACTCCAGTCGCTGCGCCTGACCTGGGAGCTGCATCAGGCCGAGCGTCGCGCCGAGGAGAGTCGACTGCGCCGCGCGGCACGGGGGCTGGCGGACCCCGTCGCAGAGGGCCCGGATGCCACCCCGATCGAGGACCGGGTGGAGACCGGGTCCGATGCCGTGGCCGGGCCGGGGACCGACGAGCCCGATGCGGTCCCGCCGGCCGGGGCGGTGCCCGTTCGCAAGCCGCCGCGGGTCCGTGACGCGCTGGTGATCCCGATCGTGGTGGCCGGCGTGGAACCGCAGGAGGCGTCGACGGAGGAGGCGCCGGCCACGGCACACGGTGAGGAGGGCGGCGCCTCACCTGTGGCCGACGTCGGCGCCAGCGATGCGGCGGACGTGTCAGTGGGAGACGATCCCCTCGGGCCCGAGGACGATGAGCAGGTGACCCTGGCCGGACCGGCGGTGGGGGAGCCGGAGCCGGACGTGCCCGTCGGCCTGACGGCCCAGCAGGACGGGGTCGACGAGGTCGGGACGGATCTGCCCGACGGTGATGAGGCCCATGACGCGCATGGCACCCAGGCACTGGTCGGTGACTCGACGGTCGACCTCACGGTGGACCCCGCCGACCTCGCCGACCTCCGGGCCGCGCGAGCGCAGAGGGTGGCAGGCGACGACTGAGCGGGCCTGACGTGGCGGGCCGTCAGTCGTCGTCCGACTCGGACTCGGACTCGGACGCTGCCTCAGCGGCGTCCTCAGCCTCCTTGGCTGCGTCCTCGGCGTCGTCCTCTGCCTCCGTGCTGGCCCGTTCTCCGTCATCGTCGCGCTCTTCGGAGTCGTCGCGGCTCTGCGTGGAGTCGTCGTCCTCCCGCTCGGCCGTGGCCCGGGGGTGGGTCGCGGGGCTGAGGTCCGAGTGGGTGCCGGAGCTGCAGGCTGCACCTCGGCGTCCTCGGAGATCGTCGACGATCAGGACCTCCTCCTCCACCGTCCTGGTGGGGGTGGGCTCCACGATCGTGCGGACCTCGGTCCGGTACAGGGTCGGCTGTGGCCCCGGTTCACCGGTGACCGTCTCCACGGTGGCCGCCGGGTCCAGCTCGGGGGCCGGCTCGCTCAGGACGGTCTGGTAGACCGCCGCGCCCAGCAGGGCGCTGGCGAACAGGGCTGCCATCCAGCCGATCACGGTACGCATGTGAATCCCCTCATAGGTTGTTGGCTGGACCACATTCTCCCTCCACCGAGGTCCGCGCTGGGGAAGCCCTGCGTCAAGGCTGCGTTCCGTGGGCCTTGACGCAGCCTTGACATGTCAGGCCCTGATGGCTTGCCGGACCGCGGCCGACCATTGAGACATGAGTGGAAAGCAGTCAGTCCGGCGTGGTGTGGCCGTCGTCAGCAGTGGTGCGCTCGTGGTCGGGGCCGGAGCGGCGGTCGGAGTCCTCGCCGCGGATATGTCGGCGCAGTGGTCCGCCAACGCGGCGTTGGAGGCGGCGGCCCAGGTTGTCGAAGAACCAGCGAGCGACGTGACAGTTCCCAGGCCCGTGGTGATCACCCGGATCGAGGAGCGTCATGTGACGCCGAAGCCCGTCGTCGTGCACCGCAAGGTCTACATCCGGGTCCCCTCCGCACAGGGCGCGGCCCGGGTCCAGGCTCCCCGGGCCAAGTCGGCCCCCCAGAAGCGCGCTGTCCGATCCGCGCCCAAGCCACGGCCCTCACGCACGGTCATCGCGCCGGCGCCGGCCGCACCCCCGCCGGCACCCAGTGCCCCGAAGGCCAAGTCGAAGACCTCATGAGCACCATCGAGATCGTGGAGCAGCGTTGGCGGACGACGCTTGCTGTCACCCTGCCGGGCTCGGCGGATCCGGCCGCTGTCCGGACGGCAGCCCAGATCCTCACCGAGGAGGTCACCCGCCTCGAGCAGGCGGCCAGCAGGTTCCGCGCGGACTCGGAGATCTCCGGCGTCAACCGCGCCTGCGGTACCTGGGTTCCGGCCAGCTCGTTGCTCATCGAGCTGGTCGAGGTGGCGCTGGCGGCTGCCGAGTCGACGGGCGGCCTCGTCGACCCGTGCCTGGGCCGACAGGTCGATGCCGCCGGGTACCGCTCCTGGGCGGCCGGTGACGTCGCGGTCCTCGATGTGGCGGTCCCGGGCGCCGCGTCCGTGGGCTCATGGCGCGATGTCGAGGTCTCCGCCGGGCGGGTGCGCATCCCTTCGGGAATCGCCCTCGACCTCGGGGCGACGGCCAAGGCCTGGCTGGCCGACGAGGTGGCCGAGCGGGTCGCCGACGAGCTCGGGCTCGACGTGATCGCCAACATGGGTGGCGACCTGCGGGTCATCGCTGCGGCGCCGGGACTGGTCGTCAGCGCGGACCACGAGGTCCCGGGGCTGACTGAGCGCGCCATCGGGATCACCGACGGAGGGCTCGCGACCAGCGGCCAGGGCCGCCGACGGTGGTTGACGACGGCCGGGCCGGCCCACCACCTGATCGACCCACGGACGGGGCGCAGCGCTGACACGGGCTGGTGGGCGGTCTCCGCCCTGGCCGCCAGCGCGACGGCCGCCAATGTCGCTGCCACGGCAGGGATGCTCCTGGACGGCGAGGCGCCCACGTGGTTCGCCGAACGGGGGCTGCACGGGCTCTTCACGCGATGGTCGGGATCAGGGCGGGCAACCGCGCACACCGTGGGCCAGTGGCCCGAGATGCAGGAGGCAGCATGAACGAGGTGCCGTGGACATGGTTCGTCATGCGCTCCAGCGGGCTGGTCGCCGTCGGCCTGCTGACGGTGTCGGTCGTGCTCGGGTTGATCGGGCCGCGACTTCGCCCGACCGCGCGGCTGTCGAGCATCAGCGTGCACCGCGCGGCCTCCGTCGCTGGGACGCTGCTCATCGGCGCGCACATCATCCTGGCGCTGCTGGACAAGTGGATCGTCCTTGACTGGCCCGCTGCCCTTCTGCCCGGCGTCGCCGGCTGGGAACGCTGGGGGGTTGCCCTCGGCGCGCTGGCCGTCGACCTCATGATCGTCGTCCTGGTCACGACAGCCACACGGATGCGCACCCCGCGGGTGTGGCGCCGCGCCCATCTCCTGGCCTACCCCGTGTGGGCACTGGCTGTGGGGCACGGACTGCTCGTCGGTACCGATGGTGCGGTCATGAGGGCCGTGGCCATGATCAGCGTCGCGGCCGTCCTGTTCGGCCTGTCGATCCGGGTCCTCGTCCGGCCACGGACCGTTGCGGCTGTGCGGCCCCACCTGGCCGGGGCGGGGGTCGCCCGATGACCGCGCACCTGACGGGTCCGACGTTCGCGAACGAAGCCTGGTCCGTGCCGACAGCTGCTCCCCGACCCGCCCCGGGCCTGCCCGGGTTGGCCCTTCCGGGGCGGCTCCCCGGCCGACCCCCCAGGGAGCTGCTCGCCCCCGGCACCCTGCTCCTGTCCGGGGTCGAGCCCGGCCGCCCCGTGAACCTGATGGGTCACCAGCGCCAGTGGGGGTCCGTCCCCTCGCTGGGCGTGGACGATCTCATCACCCGGGTGGCCGCTGCCGCGGTGGTGGGTGCCGGAGGTGCGGCATTCCCGACCGATCGCAAGCTGGAGTCGCTGTCCGGATCCCGCGTCTCGCACGTGATCGTCAACGGCGCCGAGGGGGAGACGGCCAGCGGCAAGGACGGTGTCCTGCTCGGCCATGTCCCGCACCTCGTCCTCGACGGTGCTGTCACCGCGGCTCTGGCCCTGGGGGCTCCCCGGATCGTCGTGCGGATCAGCGCCGACCGACCGGACCTCGCGGTCTCCCTGCGGATCGCGCTGGCCGAGCGTCGGGATGCGGTCCCGATCGAGCTGTCGATCGGCCCCGCGACGTTCGTCGCCGGGGAGGCGACGGCCGTGATCCGGGCGATCACCGGCGGCCCGGCGCGCCCGGCCGACCTCGGCCGTCCCCCGTCGATCCGCAGCGGCGTGGCGCGCAGGCGTTCCCACGTGATGCTCAGCAACGCCGAGACGTTCGCCCGGATGGCACTGGCGGCGCGTGGTGGTGCGGATCGCTCCGCGCTGGCCAGCGCGTCGGGTGCCGTGCGCGACCCGGGTGTCGTCGAGCTTCCGGAGAGCAGCACGCTGGCCGACCTCGCGGCTGCCGCCGGTGGGTTGGTCGGTTCCCCCGGGGTCCTGATCACCGGTGGCTGGCACGGGCGCTGGGTCCCCTGGGATGGGCTCACCGCCGCGACCGAGCTCACGCGGGATGCGCTGTCCGAGCTGGGCGGTCGCTGGGGAGCAGGTGCGTTCGTGTGGATCCCCGAGGACCTGCCGACGTGGGATGCCCTGGCCGGTGTCGCCCGAGAACTGGCTGAGGGCACGGCGGGGCAGTGCGGGCCGTGCTGGCGGGGGCTGCCGGCCCTGGCCGATGTCATTGCCAGCGCCACGGATGCCAGGAGCCACCGTGTCGAGATCGAGGGCCTGATGGCGCAGGTGGACGGCCGTGGGATCTGCGCCCACCCGTCCGCGGCCGTCGCGGCGCTGCGCAGCGCACTGGACCTGATCGGGGAGGACCGATGACCACGGCATCGCCCGCGCGGGGCACGGACACCGGCAGCCGCGTCCTGTCGGTCGACTGGGAGCGGTGCGCCGGACACGGGGTGTGTGCTGCCGCCCTCGGCGAGCGCATCGACCTGGACAGCTGGGGCTATCCGATCGGCGTCACGACCCGTGGTGAGGCGATCCCGGACTCCCTGGTGCGTGCGGCCAAGCTGGCCGTGGCGATGTGCCCCGCGGCAGCGCTGCGACTCGAGCGTCGGGCCAGGCCCTAGGCTCGCGCTGTGGCCCATGTTCTGCTCATCGAGGACGATGCGGGGATCCGCACGTCGGTCGTGCGCGCGCTGCACAGCCGCGGTCATGCAGTGGACTCCGCCGGTACCGGCCTGGACGGGCTGCAGGCCATGCTCACCGGATCCCCGGACGCCGTCGTGCTCGACCTGGGCCTGCCCGATGTGGACGGCGAGCGGCTGCTCGGGATGATCCGCTCGGTCAGCGCCGTCCCGGTCATCGTGGCCACCGCGCGTGACGACGAGGGACTCATCGTGCGGCTGCTCGACGCCGGCGCCGACGACTACGTGATCAAGCCCTACGACCCCGCCCACCTGGAGGCCCGCATCCGCGCCGTGCTTCGCCGGGTCTCTGCCGGAGGCGACCAGGTCGTCGAGCCACCGCTGAAGGTCGGTGGCCTGCGGGTCGACCGATCGCGGCGCACAGCCGAGGTGGATGGCCGTCCGATCGAGCTCACGAAGCTGGAGTTCGACCTGTTGGCCTACCTCGCGGAGCACCCCGGACGGGTCGTCAGCCGCAGTGAGCTCCTGCGCGAGGTGTGGCAGCGCACGGATGCCGCCCGCACGGTGGATGTCCACCTGTCGTGGTTGCGCCGCAAGCTCGGCGACACGCCCTCCGAGCCCCGGTTCATCCACGTCAACCGAGGGGTCGGCGTGATGCTCGAGGACCGGCCCGCCGCCACCCACCCCGCCGACTGATGTACCGGCGTCTGGTCACGTTCGCCCTGCTCGTGGTCACCGTCGCAGCGACGGTCCTGGTGATCCCCCTGGCCCTGAGCGCGCGCGACCTCGTGCGCAGCGGCAACCTCTCGGCGTTGTCCGACCGAGCACGTTCCCTGGCCGATGCGTGGGAGGCCGCAGCCAGCGCAACGGCTGGGGAGAATGACGCGGCGCCCGTGATCAGGCTCCCCGGGGACCCCGGCGAGGTGATCCTGGTCTACCCCAACGGTGCGGTGGTGGGTGGTCCGGTGCCCGCGGAGGCGGCGGGCGTGGTGGCCTCGGCGAAGTCCGGGACCGCGGCGTCGGTCGACACCGGCAGCAGCGGGTACGCGGCGGCCCCGGCGGTGTTCGACGAACGGACCGGGGTCGTGCTCACCGTGGCCGGCCCGGAGCAGATGAACGAAGGGCTGCGACCGCGGCTGCTGGCACTGGCCGGGCTGTGCGCGCTGCTGCTGGTCGGAGCCGGCCTGGCCGCATGGCAGCTCGCCCGGCGAACGGCAGCACCGATCAGGAGGCTGGCGGGAACCGCGGACGTGATGGCGGCCGGGGACCTCACGGCCAGGGCCGAGCCGTCACGGATCCCCGAGGTCGACGATGTCGGCGTTGCCCTGAACCGACTGGCCGCACGGGTCCAGGAGCTCCTGGAGGAGGAGCGGGCCGCGGCCGCCGAGCTGGCGCACCAGCTGCGCACCCCCCTGACGGTCCTGGCTGCGGATGTCGATGCGGTCGCCGACCCGGTCGTGCGCCAGCGACTCAACGACGATGTCCTGACCCTCCAGCGGACCACGGACGAGATCATCACCAGCGCCCGGCGAACGAGTCGCGAGGGCCTGCGCGCGACGTGTGATGCGGCCAGCGTGGTCGCCGACCGCGCCGCCTTCTGGGCCGTGCTGGCCGAGTACCAGGGCCGGGACATGCAGGTCGAGGGCACCGGTGGCGACCCGCTGCCGGTCCGGCTGACCGAGTACGACCTGACCACGGCGGTGGACATCCTGCTGCAGAACGTGTTCGTGCACACCGATGAGGGCGTGCCCCTCCGGCTGTCGGTCCGGACCGACCCCGAGGGCATGGTCGAGGTCAGTGTCGAGGACGCCGGACCCGGCCTCGCACCCCCGGCGGGAGTGGGGGAGCGCCCGGGGTCCACGAGCCTGGGCCTGGCCATCGCCGAGCGGCTGGCGCAGGCCTCCGGTGGTCGGCTCGAGCGGGGGTCCGGGCCGCTCGGCGGTGCGCGCGTCGTGCTCGTGCTGGGTCCGGGCTGAGCTACGCCGGCCTGCCGTCGCCCTTCCGGCGGCGCTGCGCGCAGGGTTCCGCCCAGCGAACGTCCGGGCGCCGGACCTAGGCTGTCGGGATGGCTGACCTCGTCTACCCGCCCGTGCTCCTCGTCGGCTACGGCGCCTTCGCCGCCCTGGGACTCAAGGTGCGTGTCCACGGTGGGGAGCACCTGCCCCGGACGGGGGGCGCGGTCCTGGCCAGCAACCACGTGAGCTACCTGGACTTCATCTTCGCGGGCTACGCAGCACGCCCCGCGAACCGGCTGGTCCGGTTCATGGCCAAGGACTCGGTGTTCCGCCATCGCGTGGGCGGGCCGATCATGCGCAGCATGCACCACATCCCGGTCGACCGGGAGGCGGGGTCCGCCAGCTACGCGCACGCGGTCGAGGCCCTTGTCTCCGGGGAGGTCGTGGGGGTCTTCCCCGAGGCCACGATGAGTCGCTCGTTCGAGCCGAAGGCGTTCAAGTCCGGGGCCGTGCGGATGGCCGACGAGGCAGGCGTCCCGCTGGTCCCGATGGCGCTGTGGGGGACGCAGCGGCTGTGGTGCTACGACCGGCGTTCGAGCATGAAGCAGTACGGCGTCCCGGTGGAGATCCACGTGGGTGAGCCGGTGGACGCCTCCGGGGACCCTGAGGAGGCCACCGCCCGGCTCCGCGAGTCGATCATCGACCTGGTCGGGCGGGCGCAGGCGGACTACCCGCACGACGGCACCGACCAGTGGTGGCAGCCGGTTCGCCTGGGTGGCACAGCCCCCGAACCCGGCGCCAGCGACTGACGAGCGGCCCAAGATCCCGATCTGATCCAAGAACCGGGCCGACGTCGCGCCCGAGACTTGGAGCGAACCGCGTGCAGCGCCCGAGACCTGGAGCGAATCGCGATCTTGGGCCGCCCGCTGGGCTCAGCGCGTGTAGAGGGCCTCGATCTCCGTGGCGTAGTCATTGGTGACTGCCGCGCGCTTGAGCTTGAGCGTGGGGGTCATGTGCCCCGAGTCCTCGGTGAACTGCGCATCGAGCAACCGCCAGGCTCGGATGGACTCCGCCTTCGACACGGCGGCGTTGGCGTCGTCGACTGCGGCCTGGATCGCGGCGTGCAGGTCCGGGTCGTCGTGCAGCTCGCCGGCCGTCCGGCCCACCTTGTGGTGTCCGGCGGCCCACGCGGACAGTGCGTCGGGGTCGAGGGTCACCAGGGCGCCGATGAAGGGCCTGCCCTCACCGACGACCATCACCTGGCTGATCAGGTTGTGCGCCCCCATCCGGTCCTCGAGCACCGCGGGGGCCACGTTCTTGCCCCCCGCGGTGACGATGATCTCCTTCTTGCGGCCCGTGATGCTCAGGTAGCCCTGGTCGTCCAGCGCACCGAGGTCGCCGGTCTGGAACCAGCCGTCGGCGTTGACCACCTGGGAGGTCGCGTCGGGGTTGTTGTGGTACCCGGCCATGACGTAGGGCCCGCGCAACCAGATCTCGCCGTCGTCAGCGATCCGGACGGTCGTGCCCGGCATCGGCTGGCCGACTGAGCCGATCCGCGGCGCCTCAGCGCGGTTGAACGTCCCGGAGGCGGTGGTCTCCGTCGAGTCCGTAGCCCTCCATCACGGTGAGCCCGATCCCGGCGTAGAAGTTGCCCAGTCGCGCACCGAGGCTGGCCCCCCCGGTGATCGCATAGCGCAGCTCGCCGCCCATCGCGGCGCGCAGCTTGCCGTAGACAAGGCGATCGAACAGGGCGTGCTGAGCCTTCAGCCACAGGGAGGGCCCGCCGGCCCAGGTGGCCCGGCCGAAGTCGATGGCCACGGCCGTGGCCCGGTCGAAGATGCGCGCCTTGCCACCCTCGTACGCCTTCTGCTGGGAGGCGTTGAAGATCTTCTCGAAGATCCTCGGGACGCCCACCAGGTAGGTGGGCCGGAAGCTGAGCATGTCCCCGGGCAGGAGCTTCACGTCCGGGCAGTGGGCGACCTGCATCCCGCCCTGGGCGCTGTAGACCTGGGCGCCGCGACCCAGGACGTGGGCCAGCGGGAGGAACAGCACCGTGCGGGCACCCGGGGTGCTCACGACCGGCCCCGTCCCCGCGACCAGCGTGCGGGCGACGAACATCAGGTTCTCGTGGGTGATCACGCACCCCTTGGGCCGACCCGTCGTGCCCGACGTGTAGACGATGGTGGCCGGATCCTGGGGGGCCACGGCAGCGCAGCGGGTGGTGAGGACCTCGTCGCTGACCGCCGCCCCGTCGGCGACCAGTGCATCGATCAGCCCCTCGTCCATCACCCACAGGGGCGGCGGGGACGACAGGGTCGCCCCTCGGACCCGGTCAGCGGACTTCGTCGAGTCGGTGATGACGGCCACGGCGTCGCTGTCCTGCAGGATCCACTCGATCTGCTCGGCCGAGGAGGAGTCATAGATCGGCACCGCGAAGGCACCGGCGGTCCACAGGGCGAAGTCGAGGACCGTCCACTCGTAGCGGGTCGGCGACAGGATCGCCACGGGCTGCCCGACCTCGATTCCGCGCGCCACGAGGCCACGGGCGACGGACCGGACCAGGTCGTTGAACTCCCGGGCGGTGACATCCGTCCAGCGCTGGCCCGTACGGAGGGCGTACATGGGGCGGTCCGGTGTCTCGGCGGCGCGCCGGGAGGGGATCGAGGACAGCGTCTCGATGATCGGCAGGTCGATCGCCGCGGGGACTGACAACTCGTGCATGGGGGCACCGCTCTCCGCCGACCGCGATGGTGGCTCTGCCCGCCACGCTACCGCCGCAGCAGGCCCCAGGCCCATCGGGCCAGTCGCTGTGCGGGCTGTGCTGTCCAGCCGGTCCAGAGCAGGTCCAGCTGCTGGGCAGCGTCCGGGGTGAGGGGCAGGACGTCTCGTGCTGCACCTGCGCCACTGCACCCCGGGCGCGGCCGCCTCCAGCGCCTCGACCGGGATCGGCCTGGCCCGCGGCAGCAGGGTGTCCCACTCGACGAGGACGTGGTGGATCACCTGCCCCGGTCGAGTCGGGTCTGCGGACAGGAAGGGCGATGAACGAACCGTCCCCCGACCGACCAGCCCGCGCTGGTGGCCCAGGGCCATCAGGTGCACCCGAGTACCCACCGGGGTCCGGGTCCAGTCCCCCACGGCCACGCGCTCGAGGATTCCGCGCTCCTCCCGGCAGCGGCGCACGCATTCCTCGTACGAGGTCGTCCACCGGGTCCCCCGGTCGGGGTCCCAGCCCAGCACGACGGCGCCCATGGGTCCATTGTCCCACCGGGGAATCGCCGGAATCGCCGATGGGGTGGGCGATTCCGGTGTTCCGCGTCACGTTCGGATCGCGCGCGTGGCACATGGGATCGGCCGGCCGACGCACTGACGGGACCGAGCCACCCCCGTGGGTTCGGTCCCGATCAACGCGCCCGACAGGTGGTTGCCACCTGGTCGAGGTGGCGCCATGGTAACCGGTAAGGGAATTGAACTCCAATTCACAACTCCAATGCGCAACAGTAGTTGCACTCTGGGTCGGCCGCGCCGTACGGTGTTCGGGTGGGGACCTATCTCAAGCTGGCGGAGCGCCGGGCGTTGGTCCGGGAGGCCGCCCGCGAGATGCTGCGCTCGGGTACCGCCTTCCAGGACCTCACCCTGCGCGACGTCGCCGCGCACCTCGGCTGGTCCCTGGGCACCCTGCACCGCGCCTACTCCATCACGGCGACGTTGCTCAACGACCTGCTCCTCGAGTTCGAGGACGCGACCTACACCGCGGTCTTCCTCGTCGGTGACCGGGGCCTGCATGCGGAGCTCCGGGGCACCACCCAGCGCATGTACGAGCACCTCGCCGACGAGGCCAACGTGCAGCTGATGCGCTACCAGATGACCCTGGGCTGTCGTTCGGAGGACCCCCACGAGCTGCAACTGCGCCACACCCGGGACTCCTCCTGGGAGTTCACCCGCGACGGCCTGGTGCAGATCTCGGTGGCCGCCGGTGAGGAGTACAGCGACATCAACGCGTTGGCCACCCTCCTGACCGCCTTCCGCGACGGATTGGCCTACCAGTTCTTCTCCCACGGCCAGCGGGATCGATGGCTGGCCGACTCGTTGCGCGCCGTCGACATCGCCGTGGACTTCGCCGAGCCGCGCAAGGTCGCCACCCGCACCTCGCTCGGCGACCAGCGGTGGACGGCCGACCAGATGCCGGCCAAGCGTCGCGACCTGCTCGAGCAGCAGGGCCGATAGCCTCCGGCTCCGGGGGCTGGGACCGCGCCACACCGGCCGGCGTTCGTTGATCTGGCCCGTGGACCTCGCCCAGCGCGCGGGGGGCGACCCCGCGTCGACGGTCGTTGGCGCCGGTCGGGCGCCGCAGTCACCCCGACGTGGGCTGTGCCAGCGGGGCCCGCATGGTCGAGGAACCCTCCTCGATCTGCGTCGTCCAGGCCAGGCCGGTCCGCTCGAGCATCCGCGTCATGGACCCGTTCTCGGAGAGGACGACGGCGACCACCTCCGTGAACCCCATCCGCTCGGCAACCCGCAGCTGGCGGCGCAGGAGGGCTGTGCCCACGCCCTCACCCTGGTGGGAGTCCTCGACGAGGACGGCGATCTCGGCGCTGGTGGTGTCGCCGGGTCGCTCCGGGAACACGTTGCCCAGCCCGATGACGGTGCCGTCGGCACCGATGGCGACCAGCGTGGCGCCGCTGTGGCCGCCGGACAGGCGACGCATCTGGATCTCGTGCCAGTCCCCGGAGGAGACATAGCGCAGGTAGAGCGTGCGATCCGAGCACCGCCGGTGCATGGCGCCCACAGCCTCGGCGTCCTCCGGGTGCGCCAGCCGGATCCAGACGGTGCCGTCCTTGACCGACTCCACCCACCCCTGGGCGTCGGCGTCCCCGGCGGCCACGGCGATGGCGGCGGAGAGTCGCAGCAGGGCCGAGGCCCGTGCCTGCTCCACCCGCGTGAACGGGGCCCACGTCCGGCGCAGCAGCACGTGGCGCTCGGGGGTCCACTGCAGGCGCAGCATGTCGGGACCGTCGTCCTGGCCGGTGGTGGCCTTCACCACCTCGACATGGTCGGCAGCGACCAGGTGCATGGCCACGTAGGGCGCCCACCCGGGGTTGGTGACCAGTTCCGCGCTGGCATCAAGGAGTCGGGTCGGCAGGTCCAGGGCGTCGTCGGGGGAGCCTGGGGAGATCCGGGCGTTGCGGCCGGCGGAGGAGGCCGCCGACAGCAACGTGTCCTCGGTGACCGAGCTGGGGGCGGTCATCCGCATGTCCAACGTCCTGGTCCCGTCCCCCGTGCCGACCACGTAGACAGCCACCGTGTACCCGTACAGCGCGGCCATGGCACGGACGAACATGGCCACCCCCCCGGGGCGGTCGGGTACGTCGATGAGGATCCGCCAGTGGCGTCGGGCCTGGTCCTCCGCCCGCAGGAGCATCGTGGGGGGCGCCATCGCGGTGCCGATGCGCGCGATCATCGCGTTCCAGTCCAGCTGGCTGGGCTTGTGGGTGATGACCGGGTCGAGCATGGCCAGACCGATCGACAGGGTCAGTGAGAAGTGCGCCAGGGCGTCGTCGTCGACATCGCCGTCGATCCCCCCGGCCTCCCGGACCCGCCGGACGACGGAACGCATGTTGTCCCAGCGCTGCTGGATCCGCACGGACTCGATCTCGCGGAGCTCGGGGTCACGGTGGGACCGCGTGAGGGCTTCGATCTCGAGCAGGTCCCAGCTGCGTTCCGGGTCGGCGAAGACTGCGGCCCCGGCCGCGACGATGGCGGCCAGGGGTGGCTGTTCGTCCGGGGACTCGACCGCGCGCGCGATCCGGTCGGCCGCGTCCGAGGAGACCTTCTCGGCCATGGCGGCGGCGAACAGCTGTGCCCGCCCGCCGGTCAGCTTCCGCACCCGGTACTGGGAGACGCCGACCTCCTGGGCGACCTGGCGGACACCGACGCCCTCGTACCCGTGCTGGGCGAAGAGCTCCGCAGCCGCGTCGATGATCTGCCGGCGGATGTCCTCGTCGGTCGCCACCCTCGCGACGCTAGCAGCGGGCGGGGCCGGTGTCAGTGGGGACCGCGTGCTGGGGGCTCGTCCGGGCGCTCGGGTCCGGTCGGGTGCGGGACAGCGGGTAGACGCCCTGTGATCGAGTGGCCGCACCCCTTGTCGGGCGCGGCTGGGTGCGCGATGATTCCAGCAATGGTCACTCCGCAGGGCTTCCCCTCACCGGCCGCCGTGCCCACGCGCGCTGAGGCCGAGGCGATCGCGCGCGACCTCCTGGGCGACCAGGGCACCCGGCTGGCGCACGTGCGCACCGCGGGGGAGATGGCCGCCCGGCTCGGTGTGCTGTTCGACCCGCAGGAGGCAGCGCTGCTCGTCGCTGCCGCGACGCTGCACGATGTGGGCTACTGCCCGCGGATCGCACGCACACCGGCTTCCACCCCTTGGACGGTGCGCTGCACCTGCGTTCCCTGGGCCTGTCCGAGCGGTTGTGCGGCCTGGTCGCCCACCACTCCGAGGCCGGTCTCCTGGCCGTGGCGCACGGCATCCTCGACCTCGACCAGCAGTTCCCCCCGGAGCGGTCGCCGCTGGCTGACGCGCTGGTCTATGCCGACATGCACTCGGCCCCCGACGGCCAGACGATCCGGGCGGAGTACCGGCTGGCGGACATCGCACGGCGCCGGCCGAACCCGGTGGAGGCGGTGCGTGCCGCCAGGCTGCGGGCGGCGATGGCCCGGGTGGGTGCAGCACTGCACGCCCATGAGGCCGGTGGCGCCGCCGGTGCCGTCGTCCTGCCCGGCCCGCGTGCCCCGCGCACAGAGGTGTGGCTGTCACCGGACCCGTACAGCCCCCTGCTGGACGCGTAGCCCCTCGGGGACGGGCGCTGCCTGCGATGCCGCAGGTGTGCCGCACGTGGTGGAGAATCGCCATCCACGACCCAGTGCGTCGAGTTCGGGCGGTCGTGTCATGGATCCGGTCCACGTCCTGCACCGAATCCATGACACTGCCGGCCCGGATGAGGCGCCACGAGGAGGAGGGACCCGATGGGCGATCGCGGGCGGGTGCTCGTGTTCGGGTCCTACGACGCCACGCTGCACCCCCGCGTCGCTGTGCTCCGCGACGGGCTGGCAGCGCGGGGGTGGGCGGTCCAGGAGCTCAACGCGCCCCTCGGTGCGGCGACCTCGGACAAGGTGGCGGCCGCCGGCTCCCCGTCCGCCGCGCTTCGGCTGGTGGGGCGACAGGTGCGGTCGTGGGCCGGTCTGGTCCGCCGATCGCACGGCCAACCCGATCCGGACGTGGTGCTCGTCGGGTACATGGGGCACGCCGATGTGCACCTGGCCCGGCTGCGCTTCCGGCGCTCGGTGATCGCGCTGGACCACCTGGTGGGCCTGGCGGACACCGTGCGCGATCGCGGGCTGGGTGGGGGGGTCGCCCTGCGGGTCCTCGACCTCGTCGATCGCAGTGCCCTGCGCGCCGCGGACCTGGTGGTCGTGGACACCGCGTTGCAGGCCCAGATGCTCCCGTCGCAGGCCCAGGAGCGGGCAGTCGTCGTCCCGGTCGGGGCCGGCCGGGAGTGGTTCGCGGCCCGCCCCGGGGCTGCGTCCGCGGCTGGCGGAGCCGGAGCCTGGGCTGCGCGTGGTCTTCTTCGGGCTGTACACCCCGCTGCAGGGCGCCACGACCATCGGTCGGGCGATCGACCTCCTGCGGGAGGAGCCCATCGAGTTCACCATGGTCGGCCACGGCCAGGACCTCGCCGAGGCCCGGGAGCTGGCCCGCGGGAGCTCCCGGGTGCGCTGGGTGGACTGGGTGGACAGCGCGGCGCTGCCGGACCTCGTCGCGGCGCACGACGTGTGCCTGGGCATCTTCGGGACCGGTCCCAAGGCCCAGCGCGTGGTTCCCACGAAGGTCTACCAGGGCCTTGCTGCCGGCTGTGCTGTGGTGACGGGCCGGACCCCGGCGGCAGGTACCCTCGGGGACGCAGTCGTGTCCGTGCCACCGGGTGATCCGCAGGCCCTGGCTGATGCGCTGCGCCATCTCGCCCACGACAAGGAGTCGCTGACCGTGGCCCGTGACCGCGCCCGTGAGGCCGCCGAGCAGTTCTCACCGGAGTCGTCCACCGCCGGCCTGGACGCCCGCTTGGAGGCTGCGCCCCGGAACCGCGTGGCGCTGCCGCCCCTGACGTTCAACGCCCACCTGCGCTGGGACGTGATCTCCCGCGAGCTGGCCGGGCTCGACGTGACCGACGTCCTGGAGATCGGGCCCGGCGAGGGGGCAGTGGCCTGCCGGCTGGCTCCCGGACGGGCGTACACCGGCGTGGAGCTCTCCGACCGGACCCGCACGATCACCGAGCAGCGCCTGGAGCAGCTGGGATCGCCCGGCCGGCTGGTCGCCTCCCTGGACGAGCTGGCCGCGGATGAGCGCTTCGACCTCGTGTGCGCCTTCGAGGTCATCGAGCACATCGACGCCGACCGCGAGGCGCTGGCCTCCTGGGCTGCGCGCCTGCGCCCCGGTGGCACCCTGTTGATCTCGACGCCGTCGGGCCCGGAGCGGATGGGGGCCGCCGACGAGATCGCGGGCCACTTCCGGCGCTACTCCGCCGACGGGCTCGCCGCGATGGCCGAGGACTGCGGGCTGGTCGACGTCCGGGTGACCCACGTCGGCCACCCGATGGGCTACCTGCTGGAGAAGGTGCGCAACACGGTCGCCGCCCGGCGGCTGGCGCGCGCGGACCGGGAGGCGGGCAGCCAGGACGCGGTTGCGGCGGCCACCGAGCAGAGCAGCTCGTTCCTGCAGCCCCCGTCATGGTCGGGCCGGGCCACGAAGGCCGTCTCCACCCCCGGGATCTGGATGCAGCGCCGCCGCCCCGACGCCGGGACCGGCCTGGTCCTGATCGCCCGCGCTCCGCAGTGACCGACCCCGAGGTCCCCCTCGCGGGACCCGACGACGCCGCGTCCACCCCGGCGCCACCTCCGGTCACCCTCCCGGACTCGCTCGATCCTCCCGGAGTTCTGGGAGGGTCAGCTGAAAGCGGGAGGGCGGACGAGGTCGAGCGCCAGGGCGTGGGCGAGGGCGTGGGCCGGGGCGTGGGTGGGTGGCGGGGGCGGGCGGTGTCGCTCGGGCTGGTCGTCCTGGTCGCCGTGTTCCTCACGGTGGCGCTCGTGCGCAACTGGCAGGCGGTGCGCGCCGACCTGCAGGCGCTCTCGTGGGTCGACCTGCTGGCCTCCGGGGTCGCCGGTGCCCTGGCGGTGACCTGCTCGGGCCTGGGGTGGCGGGTCGTGCTGGCCGGGCTGGGCGAGCGTGTGCCCGTGCACCCGGCGCTCACGATCTTCTTCGCCGGGCAGCTGGGCAAGTACGTCCCCGGATCGGTGTGGACCGCGGCCATCCAGGCCGACCTCGGTCGGCGGCGCGCGATCGCCGGCTCGACCATGCTGGTCAGCTACATGGTCGCGCTGATGATCGCCGTTGCCACGGGGGGCGTGGTCGGGCTCCTGGTCCTGTTCGGGGCAGGTGCTCCGCGCGCCGTCGCGCTGTGGATCCTGCTCCTGGCGGCCATCGTCGGCGCTGCCCTGCTGCGACCCGGCTGGATGAACCGCGGCCTGGTCTGGGCGTTCACCCGGGCCGGCCGGACCCCACCCCCGGTCGAGCTGCCCGGTCGGGCGCTGGCTGCGTCCGTGGCATGGCTGATCGCCTGCTGGCTGCTGTTCGGGCTGCACGCCTGGCTGCTGGCCCGGCCGCTCGGGGCTGGAGCGTCCGACCTCGCCCCGACCATCGGGGCCTTCGCGCTGGCATTCGTCGCCGGGCTGCTCGTGGTCCCGCTCCCGGCTGGGGCGGGAGTGCGCGAGGGAGTCCTGGTGGCCACGCTGGCCGGGTCGATCGGGGCGCCCGCAGCACTGACGGTCAGCCTCGTCTCACGCCTGGTCCTGCTGGGGGTGGACGTGGTGATGGCCGGGCTGTTCGGGGTCGGCCGGGCCGCGCGTGCGGTCCGCTCCCGCGGTGGGCGGCCCACGACGGACTAGGGCCGAGGGCGTCGGGGCCGTTATCCTCGTTGACGAGCCCCTGCTGCGGGGCGCGTCCGCTCCTGCGAGGTCGTTGTGAAGCTCATCATCCAGATCCCCTGCCTGAACGAGGCCGAGCACCTTCCCGCGACCCTGAGCACGCTGCCCCGGGAGGTTCCCGGGTTCGACGTGGTGGAGTGGCTGGTCATCGACGACGGGTCGACCGATGACACCCGGCAGGTCGCCCTGGCGTGCGGCGTGGACCACGTCATCGGCTTCCCGCGCAACCGGGGCCTGGCGGCGGCCTTCTCCTACGGGATCGAGGAGTCGCTGCGCCGCGGGGCGGATGTCATCGTCAACACCGATGCCGACAACCAGTACGACTCCTCGTGCATCCCGGCGCTGGTGGCCCCGGTCCTGGCCGGTGAGGCCGACATCGTCGTGGGCGACCGGCAGACCGGGCGGGTCGCGGAGTTCAGCCTGATCAAGCGTGCGCTGCAGACGACGGGGACCAGTGTCGTCCGGTCCCTGTCCGGGCTGTCCGTCGGGGACGCCACCAGCGGGTTCCGCGCCTACTCACGCGCGGCCGCCCTCTCCCTGGTCATCACCACGCCCTACACCTACACCCTCGAGTCGCTGATCCAGGCCGGCAACAGCCGCCTGGCGCTGGCCAACGTGCCCGTCACCCGCAACGACTCGGTGCGGCCGAGCCGACTGTTCGGCTCGATGTGGGGCTACGTGCGACGCAACAGCCTCGCGCTGTTCCGGGTCCTGTCGTACTACACCCCACTGAAGTTCTTCTGGACGATGGCCGCGGTGCTGGCAGTGGGGGCGCTCGTCGCGTGGCTGCCGTGGACCCTGGACTGGTTGGAGGATGGAACCGCCAGCGGTCACATGCAGTCGATCATCCTGGGCGCGGTCCTGGCGATCTCGTCGGTGCAGATGTTCGCCCTCGGGGTCATCGCCGACCAGATCTCCAGCCTGCGCGCCATCGGCATCCGGACCCTGCGCGAGACCCGCGAGATGCACTACGGGACCCTCTACGCCGACGCCCGCGTGAGCCCCGCCGACGCCCGGGTGGGCCCGGCGCCCGACCCCGCAGGGGAACCGTGGGTGGCCGGACCGCCGTCGGCCGCGCCGCCCCCTGCCGCCCCGGCCAGCCCGACGCCCCCCGCGGCGCAGCCCGTCCCTGACCGATACCCCTCGGACCCTGCTCCCGGCCCGCACGCAGCAGCCGGCGAGCCCGCAGGGCACCTCGACGTGCACCCCCAGGTGCGGTGAGCGTCCCCTCGGGCAGCGCGACGCAGGCCGACGACCGGACTGGGGAGCCCGGGGCTCGCGCTGCCGACGCTGACCGTCCGCCCCGACCCGGATGGCTCGCGCGCCTGGTCACCGACCTGCCGTCGCGGGCCCCGGTGGTGTTCTTCTGGTGCGCGCTCGTGGTGTTCGCCACGGTCACGCTCGGGCAGTTCCGCCCGCTCGTGGTCGTCCCGGCCATCGTCGTGGTGGTCGTCCTGACCTGGCGCATGGCCCCCGAACGGCTTCCCGCGTCGGGGGAGTTCCGCACCGGCGCGGCCTGGGCGCTGGGACTGGTGGTCGCGTGGTTCGTGGTCAACCTCGCGTTCGCGGGGGAGGTCCTCCTGGTCCAGCGCGACCCCGGGTTCCTGACCCTCGAGGGGGTGTGGCTGACCTCGCACGCCGACCCGAGCATCCCGATCCGGTCGGCGGCCGACGTGGCCGCCGGGAACCCGGACGTGCGGGTCATCTCGGATGCGTTCTGGCGGTTCGGCGACGAGATCCACGCCCAGGGCGCCAAGACGTTCCCGGGGCTGCTCGCGGTGGTCGGCTGGGTGTTCGGGCTGCGGGGGGTCCTGATGGGCAACCTGCTGATCGGTGCGCTCGGCCTGCTCGCGGTCTACGACGTCGCGCGCCGGCTGATCAGCCCGCGCTGGGGCCTGGTCCCGGTCGCCGCCCTGGCGCTGAGCACCCCGATGATCTACTTCAGCCGCAGCGCCTTCACCGAGCCGACGAACATCGTGCTCACGTTCGGCGGCCTGGCCGTGCTGTGGAGTGCCTTCCGTGACCCCCGGCTGGCGCGCTTCGCCCTCGGTGGGGCGATGGTCGGGGCCACGGCCCTGAGCCGCATCGACGGCGCGGCCGTGTCCGCCGGGCTGATCCTCGGGCTGGGTGTGGTCGCCGCCGTCAGCGGCCCTGCGGACCGACGGGCCCGCATCACGGGGCTGGTCGTGGCCTCAGCGGCCGCCCTGCTGATGGTCGGCCTCGGGTACGTGGACCTCGCGCTGCACAGCGCCGGATACCTGGCGGACCACCGCAGCCTCTACGTCCAGCTCCTCGCGCTGCTCGGGGCCTGCCTGGTGGCGGCCGGGGTCCTGATCGTCGTGCTGCGCTGGGAGCGGCTGCGCTCCTGGCTCGCGGCGCGTCGCGGCCCCTTGGGCACCGTGGCCGCCGGCCTGGTCGTGGCGGCGGCCGTCGTCCTGGCCAGCCGGCCGCTGTGGATGCAGCGCAACCTGATCGAGCCCGGCTCCGGGCAGGCGTGGTTCATCGCCGCCGCCCAGAAGGCCGCCGGCGACCCCGTGGACGGGACCCGCAGCTACGACGAGATGACCGTCACCTGGTTGGGCTGGTACCTGGGGCCGCTCACCCTGATCCTTGCGGTGGCTGGCACAGCCCTGCTGCTGCGCCGGTCGATCGTCGGCTGGCGCCCCGAGGTCCTGGTGCTCCTGGCCACGCTCGGGATCCCAGCCCTGCTCTACCTGATCCGACCCGCCATCACCCCGGACCACATCTGGGCGATGCGCCGGTTCCTGCCGGCCGTCATCCCCGCCGCACTGGTCCTGGCCGGGTGGACGTTGCCCCGGATCCATCGCGCAGCCCGGGCCCGCTGGCAGCGGATCGGCGCCTGGGTGCTGGTCGCCGGGGTCCTGCTCCCGCCCGTCGCGACCTGGGGGACGCTGGTCGTGACCACCGAGTACGGGGGGCGGGCCGACCAGGTCGCCCAGGTGTGTGACGCGGTCGAGGGCAAGCGCGTCGTGGTGGTCCGCGAGGTCGGTCCGCCGTGGTTGCCGACACTTCGGATCATGTGCGACGTCGATGTCGTCGAGGTCGGTCCACGTCCCACGCCCGAGGACCTGGCCGCGATCCGCGGCGCGTGGGGTGGTGAGGTGCTGGTGTTCACCGACTCCCGCCAGCTCGTGCCCTGGTCGACCACGTGGCCCGAGGCCTGGTCGAGCACACGTATGGCACGGTGGCCGCACAGCCTGTACCCGTCGTTCTCGCCGATCCGCTTCAGGAGCGACCTCTGGGTCGGGACGATCGAGGAGGACGGCTCGGTCACGCCGGTGGCACCGGCCGAGTAGGTGCAGCGCTCGGTCAGCCGACGAGGTTCGCGGCGGCCTGGTCGATCAGGGCCTCGGTCCACGCCGGGTCGAGCGCGGTGTCGGGGTTCTTCTCCGACTCCCCGGGCTCGGATTCCACCGCGTACAACTCGCGGAAGCGCATGTAGTGCACGGTGTCGCCGGAGCGCATGACCGTGCTGACCGCGTCGTCCGAGGGCCGGAACACGGCCGTCACCCGGAACCCGTCCACCGTGTCAGGGACCTCGCCGATGGTGATCTCCGGGGGTTCGCCGACGAACTCGGGATTGTTCGTGAACGCCTCATCACAGGACTGGGCATCGGCGCGCGCCCGCTCCACGGCGTCGGTCGCGGCGGCCTCGTCGGCGTAGACGATGGCGTACTGGTCAACCTGGGAGGCGCCGGCCGTGCCGAAGGTCCACGCCGCCGCCACCGCGCCGGGCTCGACCACGCTGGGCGTGGCGTCGTCGGTCTTCCCGACGCGCGAGCAGATCGTGAACTGCCCCCACGGGGCACTGATCAGGTCCGCCTCGGCGGTGTAGGTCCCTGTCGAATCGCTGACCGTGCCGGGTGCGACCGGCTCGATCTCCTCGTACGGCAGGAGGGCTGCGTCGGCACGGTCGGCCGCGCTCAACGTGGATGTCGGCGTCGGCGAGGTGCCGGGATCGGTCCCCTCGGAGGCGCAACCGGCCATGGACACCATCAGGGCGGCAGCGGCCAGCAGGGCGGGAACTCGGGCGCGGATCATCAGGACCACCCCTCCGTGGGCGCGGCCGACCAACCGATGCCGACCTCCCCAGGTCCACCGTCCCACCGCGCACGAAAGCCCGGGAAGGGGCGAACGTCCCCCACGGTCATGATCCATGCAGGTTCCGGTCCTTCTAGCAGCATCAACCTGCACGGATCATGCGGTGGTGGCACCTGCGGCGGAGCCGAGCCGGCATGATGGGGGACCGACCCCCGGGAGGTACCGTGCGCCGTCGTTTCGTCACCTGCGACGTCTTCACCGACACCCGGTTCGGCGGCAACCCGCTGGCAGTGGTGCTGGACGCTGAGGGCCTCACCGATGCCCAGATGCAGCAGGTCGCCCGGGAGTTCAACTACTCCGAGACGACGTTCGTCCTCCCCGCCGAGCACGGCCACGACCGGCGCGTGCGCATCTTCACGCCAGCGCGCGAGGTTCCGTTCGCCGGGCATCCGAATGTCGGGACTGCCTTCGTGCTCGCCTCGTTGGGCGAGTTCGGCCCCCTCGCGGATCCCGTGGAGGTGACGTTCGAGGAGGTCGCCGGGCTGGTCCCGGTGTCCGTCCGGCGCGACGGGGACCGGATCTGGTGCCAGTTGCGGGCCCCGGAGGCCCTGTCCCTGGGCCCCGAGCTGCCGGTCGCCGCGGTCGCCGGTGCCGTGGGCCTGACCCCGCAGGACATCGCCACCGACCGGCACCGGCCGCGGGTCGCCTCGGTCGGGCTGGAGTTCGTGGTCGCCGAGCTCGTGGACCGATCCGCCCTCGAGCGGGCCCGACCGGATGAGCGGGCCCTCCAGCGATTGGTGGATGTGGGCGCGTCAACGCCGGACATCCACCTGTACGTCTCCGGTGGGGCCGACGATCCCGACGGCTTCGACCTTCGGGCGCGCATGTTCGCACCCTTCGACGGGGTTGCTGAGGACCCCGCAACGGGCAGCGCCAACTGCGCCCTGGTCGGGCTGCTGGCCGCCCTCGACGAGGTCGACGGTGCACGGTCGTGGCGGATCGCCCAGGGGGTGGAGATGGGCCGCCCCAGCGTCCTGGAGGCACGGACCCAACGGGTCGGCGGTCAGGTGACCGGCGTGTGGATCGGCGGCCGATCGGTGCTGGTCACCGAGGGCACGATCGAGGTGTGACGGGTCGCCCAGTCCCGGGTCCGACCCCCGCGGCGCCCTGATCCACGTGCAGTCCCATGATCCATGCGGGTTGTTGTCGCACTTTCGGGCAGAACCCGAATGGATCATGGGAACGCCGTGGCTGAGCGCCTCACAACGCAGCGGCCACCCTCGTGCCCTGGTCGATCGCGCGCTTGGCGTCGAGCTCAGCGGCCTCATCCGCCCCGCCGATCACGTGCACCGGGATGCCGGCCGCGACCAGCGCCGGCTCGAGGTCGCGCAGCGGTTCCTGCCCGGCGCACAGCACGATGGTGTCCGCCTCGACGAGGTGCTCGCGCTCGTGCTTCTCGCCGAACGACACCACCAGTCCCTCGGGGGTGATCCGCTCGTAGTTGACCCCGGGCAGCATCGTCACACCCTTGGCGACCAGCGTCGAGCGGTGGATCCAGCCGGTGGTCTTGCCCAGTCCCGCGCCGAGCTTTCCGCGCGTGCGCTGCAGCAGCGTGACCTGGCGGGTGGCAGGCACGGGCTGGGCCTTGACCAGCCCGCCCCGGTCCTCGGACGGGTCGCCGACCCCCCACTCGCGGCGCCACTCGGCGAGGTCCATCGTGGGTGACTCCCCGGGAGCCACCACGAGGAACTCCGCGACGTCGAAGCCGATCCCGCCGGCCCCGACGATCGCGACCCGCTGGCCCACGGGGACGTCGTGGGCCAGCACGTCGATGTAGCTGACCACGTTGGGCCCGTCCTGGCCGGGGATGTGCGGGTCGCGCGGGGTCACGCCGGTGGCCAGCACCACCTCGTCCACGCCGAGGTCCACCAGGTCGTCGGCGGACACCCGGGTCGACAGGTGCAGCCGGACGCCGGTGTCCTCGATCCGGTGGGCGAAGTAGCGCAGGGTCTCGTGGAACTCCTCCTTGCCCGGGATCCGCTTCGCAAGGTTGAACTGCCCGCCGATCTCGTCGGCGCCGTCGAAGAGGTCCACCTCGTGGCCGCGCTCGGCGAGCGTGGTGGCGGCCGCCAGGCCGGCGGGCCCGGCGCCCACCACGGCGATCCGCTTGCGCGCCGCGGTCGGGGCGATCACGAGGTCGCGCTCATGGCCCGCGCGCGGGTTGACCAGGCAGGAGACCGTCCGGCCCTTGAATGCGTGGTCCAGGCACGCCTGGTTGCACGCGATGCAGGTGTTGATCCGATCCGCCTGGCCGGCCGCGGCCTTCGTCACGAAGAACGCATCGGCCAGCAGGGGTCGGGCCATGCTGACCATGTCCGCGGCACCCTCGGCCAGCGCCTGCTCGGCCACATCGGGGGTGTTGATCCGGTTGGTGGTGACCAGCGGGATGTCGATGCCGTCGGCACGCAGCTCGGCGCGCATCCGCTGGGTGACCCAGGTGAACGCCGCCCGCGGCACGCTGGTGGCGATCGTGGGCACCCGCGCCTCGTGCCAGCCGATCCCGGTGTTGATGATGGTCGCGCCGGCCGCTGCGATCGCCTTCGCGAGGGTGACCGCCTCGTCCCACGTGCTGCCGTCCGGGATCAGGTCGAGCATCGACAGGCGGTAGATGATGATGAAGTCCGGCCCGACCGCCTCGCGCGTGCGGCGGACGATCTCGACCGGCAGGCGCATCCGGTTGGCGTACGACCCGCCCCAGCCGTCGGTGCGCTGGTTGGTGTGGGTGACCAGGAACTGGTTGATGAAGTAGCCCTCGGAGCCCATGATCTCGACCCCGTCGTAGCCGGCCTCGCGCGCCAGGGAGGCGCAGTTCACGAAGGCCTTGATCTGGCGCTCGATGCCGCGCTCGCTCAGGGCGCGCGGGGCGAACGGGGTGATCGGGCTCCTGATCCGCGACGGCGCGACCACCAGCGGGTGGTAGCCGTAGCGACCGGTGTGCAGGATCTGCAGTGCGATGTGCCCGCCCTCGGCGTGCACCGCCCCGGTGATCGGCGTGTGCTTGCGGGCGGCGCCGCTCGTGGACAGCGTGCCGGCGCGGGGCTTGGTCCAGCCCTCGATGTTCGGCGCGAACCCGCCGGTCACGATCAGCCCGACCCCTCCGCGGGCGCGTTCGGCGAAGTAGTCCGTGAGGTCGGCGAAGCGCTTGGAGTCGTCCTCCAAGCCGGTGTGCATCGAGCCCATCAGCACGCGGTTGCGCAGCGTGGTGAACCCCAGGTCGAGCGGGGCGAGCAGGTTCGGGTAGGCCGAGGCATCCGAGGTCGTCACGGGTCCCAGTGTGGACCGCCCACTCCATGGGCGATCGCGCGGGGCAGGGCCGCCACCCGGGTTGGATCCGTCGTCGCGCCGACGCCGATCATCCGGGCGTTCCGCCCGCGGAGGATCGACCGCAGGCGGCAC
>CAVPNX010000023.1:0-89391 GCA_963706885.1 uncultured Actinomycetes bacterium
AGTTCTGGAACGAACAGGATCTCTGACGACCTCTCTGCGAGTCATCGCTGCCGCCCGGCGGCTGCTCCTCGAGCAGACTGGTCCGGCAGCAAGACGAGCCGAGATTAGGCTGGATGCGTTGACCGCGACCATTCGCCTGCGTCAAGGACGGCTCCGCGAGTGCTTAGAGGTGGCTGACCGAACGGCGGCAACCGCACGCGCTGCTGGCGACGATCTGCGTTGGACGCTGGCTACGACCCTGCTTACCTCGGGATTGCGGAACACCATCTCGTTGAGGGAGATGCAGATTCGCGCCTCCTCGAGGCTCTTCAGATCAGTGGAGATTGGCGATCGGCTGACGGAGTCTGTAGCGAGTTCCAACCTCGGCGTACGCGCCTTTGACGCGGGCCGATGGGAAGACTCAATTCAGTGGTACACGGAAGCCGGCGCGTCGCCTTGGAGGTGGCGACGACTTCGGTGCTGCCGAGACGGAACTCAACGTTGCAGAGATCCTCATCTATCAGGGGAGGTTGGAAGAGGCGGAGCGGTCCTTCGACGAATGCGCCCGGGTACTTACAGCGTCAGGCGTGGCGTTCTATGCGGCTCAGGGAGCCTTCAGTTGGCGCGCCTTCGTCTGGCGCGCGCCGACCTCGCAGCAGCGGAGGAGAATGCGGCCGATGCAGTGAGCAGGTTTCAGACATCGGAGACATGATCACGTCGCTGGAGGCGAATCTGGTCGTTGCGGACGCGCGGGTGGCAGGGGGACGTGCCCAAGACGCCCTCGACCGCGATCGACCTTGCCCAAGGAGGGCGGGCGCTGACGCGCAAGCCCTGCATGCGCGGATCCATCTGGTGAGGGGCCGAGCCCTCACTGCTGGGGCGAAGTGAACGAAGCCTACATACATGTTGAGTTCGGGTTGGGCCGCCCGGACTCAGGACAGCCCTATGAGGAGGCGATGCTCCTCAGGAACGGGGCCGGATTGGCGCACCATTGATGGGCAGGGCTCTCAGCCCGTTGCCGAGGAGGACTTCGACGGGGCAAACTGCTTCAGGGACTTGGGCGCGCTGACCCCAGGGGGCCAGTTCGCCCAGCCCGAGCCCAGGAGGGTACCCTGTTCAGACCGGCCTAGCGCATGGCAGCATCGCCGATGAGGAAGACCTCGTCGGTGACGGTGGTGGTGTCAGCCCCGATATCCACTGAGCGAGGGTCACCAAGGCAGGCAAACTGAGTGCCAGCCAGGTCACTTCGCCAGTCGGGGAGGCCATCGATCAGCCCATCGTTGTTAAGTGTCGCCATCACCTTGGACGCCGACGAGTTCGACTTCCGAGTAGAGGATCTCGGGGCAGAACCCCATGTCGTCCACCTTAACCCCGCTCGGGTTCTCGAAGTCGATCGTGACTGTCGGGATCTCGACCGCGGGGCCGCCAGCCTGCTTCCATGTCACGTCGAAGATGAATTGCGCGCTGGGGTTCAGGGAGAGGGGCTTAAGGAAGATGACCTCCTTGTCGCCCGAGGTGAGGGTGACGCCGAACTCGCCGCACTTGCTCCCGTCAGCGTTGCCAAGGTAGTCCACGGTCGCGTTCTCGTTCGCAGACGTGAAGTTGGTCTCGCAATCCAGCACCTCATCAACGAAACTCACCAACTCAAAAGTGGTCGGTGGCACGTAGGTCGCAGGCGTGGTCGCCGTCGCCGGGGTGGCCTCATCGGATCCGCCCTCGAGGGAGAAGGCGCCGGCCTTGGCCTTGAGGGTCAGCCGGGTGAATGTCGCGTCGCCTGCGGGATCGATCTCCAGGCGGCAGTTGCCCCATTTGCCACACTGCAATATGTGTAGCCTGCCGTCGTTCCGGTGCCCTGCACCAAAGTCCACGATCCCACGGGGGTGGTGGAGGCTCCCATGAAAGCCTGGGCCTCAACGATCGCCTTCTCCGTCCTGAAGAACTTCGTGATCGAAGTGACCTCGATGTCAAGTGAAGCACTGAGGGCGCCAAGCACCGGCGAGCCCGGCACCACCTCGAGCCCACTTGTGAGTTCCAGTTGCAGCGTCTCGGGCTGGTTGGAGCCCGACAGGTTGTCTACGCGGTTGCAGACCGACGCGATCTTCTCGTTCACCCCCAGTGAGTTGCCCTTGAATCCGACGTCCTGTGGGGTCGTTGCGCCCAGGAGACCCTTGAACTTGATCAGCTCGAATCCGTGGCCAAGGTGCATTCGTTCTTGCTGCCCGGTTCGGGTCCAGTCCCTGCGTGAACTCGGTGCCCTCGAGCGTCAGCTGAGGGGTCGCTCTCGTGTCGAGCGTCAGCGTGCTGACGAAAGGAACCTGCTCTCCCACCGCCGATACGACGCCCGGAATCACGGCGATGGTCAAGCCGAGAGCGGCTGCTAGGCCAACTGCGGCACTTCGAGTGGGGCGCATCATGTCCGGATCCTCCGGGTGGGTCTGGGTGTCGGGAAGGCTACCTTGTGTTAGGTCGCCTGACTACCGTCAGTAGGGGACATTGGTTACGGACACGTTACGTCTCCTCCAGTGCGGCGACCTCGGACGTCGACGCCCGCAGCCGTTGCGAGAGGCTGCGGGCGATCGCCAGGGTCAGTTGCGCGCACGCGTCGGGGGCCTCGGCCCTCAGATCGGCGAAACCCTCGGGCGACAGCACGAAGCAGATGGTCGACTCCAGCGCGGCGATCCGGGTGGAGCGGGGGCGCCCATCGACCAGCGCCAGCTCCCCGAACGACGACCCGGCCGCCATGCTGAATTGAGCCGCCGTCGCCCGCGCTGGCCACGGACTCGCACGTCGGCGCTGACCTGCCCGGCGCCGATGAAGTAGAGGCCGTCGGAGTCGTCGCCCTCGTTGAACACCACGGTGCCGGAGGTGAACACCCGCGTGGTGGTCCGCTTCTCGATCTCGGCCACCACCTCGGCGGGCAGGCCGCTGAGCAGGTCCTGGTCGGCCAGCGCCACCAGTCCCTCGTCCAGCGACTCCTCGACGCCGTGGCTGCGCAGCAGCTGGGTCTCGCACCACTCGAGCGCGGTGTCGCTGTCGGCGAACTTGGTCATCCCCTCGCCCAGGGCGCCGGCGACCTCCCGGGGCGCCCGCCCCCGCGGCTCCACGAGGCCGACCACGACCCCCGTCGCCTGCAGCTGCTCGACCAGCCCACCGAGCAGCGTCCGGGCGGCGACGTCGATCCGCGTGACCCGACCCATGTCGAGCACCCGCCACTGGGCGGGCTGCGGGTCGGACAGCACGGTGCGCACCAGTGACTCAATGCCCGCGAACCCCTGGTCGCCGACGAGCTCGTGGACCACGATCGTCGCTCCCTCGGCCTCGAGCAGCGCCCGATCCGCAGCGGGCCGGGTGCGCTTGGACCGCACCAGGTCACCGCGGTACGTGCGCCGGACGTTCGGCCGGGACCGCTCGGTGGGCAGCAGCAGGTGCAGACCGAGCCGCGAGGAGAGCTGCTCGCACGCGGCCACTCCCCGCACGCTGTTGCCCCGGGGATCCAGCCGCGGGCTGTGGGCGGCGAGCCCCATCTGCCCGGGCAGGACCGCGGAGATCGCCCCGCTCACCCCGCTCTTGGCCGGCATCCCGACCCGGTACAGCCACTCACCGGCGTAGTCGTACATCCCGCAGGTGCTCATCACGGTCAGCACCGGCGCGACCACATGCCGCGGGATCACCTCCTCACCGGTCGTGGGGTTCACCCCAGCGTTGGCCAGCGTCGCGGCCATGACGGCCAGGTCGCGGGCCGTCACCACGATCGAGCACTGGCGGAAGTACATCTCCACCTGGTCGTTGACGTCCTCGTCGATCAGCCCGGCCGAGCGCATCAGGTACGCGATGGCGCGATTGCGGTCGCCGGTGTCGCGCTCGGAGGCGTAGACCTCCTCGTCGACGTCCAGCGGGCGACCCGCGAACGCGGACAATCCGTCGAGGATCCGGTCGAACTGCTCCGCGCGGGTCCGCCCGGCGACCAGGGTCGCGGTGACGATGGCCCCGGCGTTCACCATCGGGTTGAACGCCCGGCCACTGACGTCGTCCAGGCTGATCGTGTTGAACGGGTCGCCGGTGGGCTCGGCGCCGATCTTGCTCAGCACCTCATCCGCGCCGCTGTCGGCCAGGGCCAGGGCGTACACGAAGGGCTTGGAGACCGACTGGATCGTGAAGGGGACGAGGTCGCCCGCGGTGTAGACCGCCCCGTCGAGGGTCGCCAAGCTCAGCCCGCAGGTGGCGGGGTCGGCCTTGGCCAGCTCGGGGATGTAGTCGGCGACCTGTCCGGTGTCGATCGATCGGACGGACTGCCACACCTCGTCGAGCAACCCGTCAACCGGACCGTGGTCGCCTTCGAGCATGGACAGAACCCTCCCTCGGTGTTGGGGGCACACCTTGGCAAACGCGTGTTTCGTGGGTGTTGCCGACACGTACCAACTGAGGGATGGGCCACCCGGTGGGCGAGGGGTGGTCCGCGCGCCACATAGGGTGGCGCGCGATCACCGGCGGAAAGGGGGCGAGCATGGCGAAGCAGGGCGTGGCCGCGCTCTTCACCCTGCCCACCGATCCGCGGCTGCGTCGGATCCTGGTGGCATACGGATTGAGCCGATTCACCGAGTTCGCCGGATGGCTGGCGATCCTCCTGGTGGCCTACGAGCAGGGTGGCGCCACGCTCGTAGGGCTCGCTGCGTTCGCGATGCAGCTGCCGGCGATCGTGCTCGTCCCGCTGCTGGCCGGGTACCTCGACCGACTGCCCAGGGGGCGTGCCCTGAACCTCACGCACGCAGCTGTCGCTGTGTGCGCGGGGTTCACCGCGGTGCTGCTGTTCGCGGATGTCCCGCTCTGGGTCGTCCTGATCGGCGGGACCGCCATGACCGTTGCGGTGTTCGCGGTCCGGCCGTCGCACTTCTCGACCCTGCCCCTGCTCGCACGTGGACCTGGCGACCTCGTCTCGGCCAACGGGTGGTCCTCGTTCATGGACGGTGCGGCCATCTTCGTCGGGTTCGTCGTCTCGGGAGTCCTGACCCATGAGTTCGGCGCCTGGGTCGTGCTGGCTGTGAGCGCCGTCTTCGGGGTCGTCGCCACGGTCCTGACCTCCGGGCTGCGCACACCGGTCGTCGGCACAGGGCACGCGGACGCGCCCGGGGAGATCCGGGCTGCCCTCGAGGGCGTGGCGACCCTGCGCCGCAACCCCGGCGCACTGGCGTTGCTGCTGCTGATGGCCTGCGTGGCGATCCTGCAGGGGTCCAACGAGCCGCTGACGGTCACGTTCAACGACGAGGTACTCGGCCTCACGGAGTCGACCGCCGGCCTGCTGGCCGGGTCGTACGGCGTGGGGGTCGCGATCGGGGGCATCACCCTGGCCGGGCTGGCCCAGCGTGGGGCGCTGGCTCCGGTCGTCCTCGGTGGGGCGCTGGTCCTCGGGGTGGCCCAGTCGTCGGTGGCCCTGCTCGGCGCGCTGGCCCCGGCCGTGGTCATGCTGGTCCTCGTCGGGGTCGGGATGGCGATGATCGTGGTGTCCGCCCGCACCCTGCTCCAGCGCACAACGGACGATGCGGTGCTGGCGCGCGTCCTGGCCGTTCAGGAGGGCGTGCACCTCACCGGCCTGACGATCGGCGCGGTCGTCGGCCCGCTGGTCATCGCGCTGTTCGGACCCAGCGCGGCGTTCGTCCCGGTGGGCATGCTGATCCTGGTCATCGCGTTGGTGGCGGGCCGTTCGATCGCCCAGCTCGACGCCGTCTCGGCCGACCACTCGCGCGAGGTCGCGCTGCTCGCGCGGGTGCCCTTCCTCGCCGCGCTCCCACCCTACGAGCTGGAGCGACTCGCGCAGGGCGCCGAGTGGGTGGCCGTCTCGGCCGGCACGGCTGTCGTGACCCAGGGCGACGACGCCGACAGCTACTACCTGGTCGCGTCAGGGGAGTTGTCCGTCACGATCGACGGGGACGTTCGCCCCCTTCCGTTGGCCGCCGGGGACGGCTTCGGCGAGATCGCGCTGCTCAACCGGGTCGCCCGCACGGCGACGGTCACGGCCCTCGAGGACTGCGAGCTCCTGGTCGTGAGCAGCGGGGGCTTCCTCGGGGCAGTCACCGCAACGCCCGACGGGGAGGGCCTGGCCCACGAGATCTCGGCGGCCCGCCTGGAGCTGGACCGTCAGGATCGCTGAGGACCAGCGCGCCCGCGCGGTCAGTACGTCGGGGTGCGGCGGGCGACCAGGTCGTCGGCGCGGCTGCTGACCTCGTTGTCCCCGGTGACCGCATCCAGGAACGCGGCGCGGTCCAGCGCCAGCAGCACGGAGTCCTCGTCGGCGGTGACCGTCGCGGTCCGGGGGACGTCGCGCAGGAGGGCGATCTCGCCGAACGGGTCGCCGGGACCCATCTGGGACAGCACGTCGCCCTGGAACGTCGCCGTGAGGCGCCCGGACTCGATGACGTAGAAGCGGTCGCCCTCGTCGCCCTCGTGGATGAGCACGTCTCCGGCGGGGACCTCGACACGGACCAGCTGCTGGACGATGAGCTCCAGGGACTTCGGCTCCAGGGGGGCGAACAGGGGCACCGCGCGCAGCAGCACCAGGCCCTCGGGCTCGGCGAGCTCGACGTCGAGGCGACGCAGGCGGCCGAACGTGGGCAGGACCGCGGCCGTGATGACGAGCGCGAACACGGCCAGCGACCACTGCAGACCGATCAGGTTCAGCAGGACCGGCATAGCGATCGAGCCGAGGGCCATGGACGCGATCAGCAGGGTCTCGAGTGCCCCGAACACCCTGCCCATGACCTCGTCGGACGCGGAGCGCTGGATGATCGTGGTGGCGTTGACGTCCACGATCGGGTTGGCCACACCGATGATGAACATGGCCAGGAACGCCGCCCACATCTCCGGCCAGATGGCCGTAAGCAGCAGTGGCAGGGCCCAGAAGACGACGCCGATACCGAAGTCGGTGGCGAGACGCCCCGCCGACGCCCGACCGATCGCCACGAGCCCGCCGACGAGGGCCCCCACGCCCATCATCGCGTCGAGGTAGCCGATGCCCGGCGTGCCGAAGTCCGTCATCTGCACGGCCATCTCGACCCCGAACACGAGGGAGGCGCCGGCGACGACGGTCTGCGCGGCGTAGACCCCCGAGATCATCCGCATGTCCCTGTCGGCCCAGATCGTCCTGAACCCGGCCATGGACTCGGTGAAGAAGCCCTCCGAGTCCTCCTCGGCAGCCTCCGCGAGAGGACCGGACGCCTCCTCGGTGCCCCCCTGCCCAGCGCTCGCCGGCTCAGCCTCCGCGGCGGAACCCACCCGGATCCGGCTGACCAGCAGTGCCGAGAGGATGAACGTCGCCCCGTTCAGGACCGCCACGATCGGGACGTCGAACCAGACGACCAGCAGGCCGCCGATGGCGGGGCCGACGAAGAAGGCCAGGCTCTCGATCGTGCTGGCCGTGCCGTTGGCCGCCGTCAGCTCCTCGGGCTGCGTCACGAGCTTCGGCATCAGCGCCGCGACGGCTGGGCGGAACGGGGCGGCGGCAATGGTCGAGACGGTGGCCAGCACGTAGATGAAGATCGGTGCGGCGTCGGCCCAGATCAGCGCGGCGACGCCGAATGCGATCGCAGCCCGGAGCAGGTCGGTGGTGACCATGATCATCTTGCGGGGAAGCCGGTCGACCAGGGTCGAGGCGAACGGCGTGATCAGCGTCATGAGGATCAGCCGAAGCGTGCCCCAGACGGCAACGGCGGTGACACCGCCGACATCGTAGACCCAGACCGTCATGGCGGTGGCGTACGCCCAGTCGCCGATGGCCGACCCGGCGAACGCCAGGTTCAGCCGGCGCAGGTTCGGGTTGCGGAACACGGTGGACAGGGCGGTCCCCGTCTCGCGAACGGCGTCGGCGACGCGTGACATGGCACTCCTGACGGGGTCGGCTCGGTTGGGGCCGGACTCTATCCCGAGATGGCGGGCGTGGCGTCAGGCCGCCACGCGCACCAGGTACGAGTCCATTCCGGGGGTCCCGTGGGCCCCGGACGACAGGACTGCCATGGCGGCGTACGACCGCTCGGGCAGCCACTGCCAGGCCTCGGCCAGCGGGCGGTCCTTCGCGAGCGCCCAGATGGCTGTCGCGAAGGCGTCGACGCGGCCGAGGTCGGGGCCGACGACCGTGATGCTGGCCAGGGTGTCCACAGGGCGCGCACCGCGGGCCGCCCGCCGAGAGCGGCCCAGATGTGGTCCCCGCGCTGGGCTGCCCCGGACGTCGCAACCGCGAACTGACGCCCATCGGCTGGGACCTCGATGACGGCTGCGATCCGGCGCTCGTCGGCGGGATCGGTGACGGCCACCCGCCACGGTCGACCGGTGTCGGTTCGGCCGACCATCTGGATGTCCCCGCCGATGCCGAGGGAGGCGTCGGTGATGCCGGCGTCGGTCAGGATCGCCACGGCACGCTCGACGGCCCAGCCCTTGACGTACCCCGTCGGGTCGAAACGCCCCTGCCGGTCGTACGGTCGGAAGCCCCCACCCGTCAGGTCCTCAAGGACCCGACGGCATCGATCACCTCCGCGAGCAGCGGCGAGCACCCCGGGAGGGGGACCCCGGTGCGCCAGCGGCACAGGTCGCTGTCGGCGCGGTAGGGCGAGAGGGCGGCCTCGACGGCGTCCAGCCACGCCCGGACCGCGGTGACGGCGCCGTCGAGGTCGTTGGGCAGCGGTCCCGCCCCATCCACGCCGGCCACCGCCAGAGAGGCCTGGGAGCCCATCGTGGGCCAGGACCATCGCCTCATCGCTGGTCCAGGATGGACTGCATCGACTCGCGGTACGCCTCGGAGGTGTAGGTGGCCCCGGAGACGGAGTCGAACTCCACCCCGACCTCGGCGGCCTGGGCGTCCAGGTACGGGATCGCCCTGCTGTTGATCATCCGCCGAGCGCTGGTCGTCGTCCGGATAGGTGATCGCCTGAACGCCGCACACGCGTGCCGTCGGCGGCGAAGTCCATCCGGACCTGCACAGGCCCCCATCGGGTCATGGCGGCATCGCCGGTGACGGACGTGGGAGTGCTGCAGTCGCTCGGATCGGTGGTGGGCTCCTCGGCGGTGGGCGCGGGTTCCCCGCTGGTGGGCGTGGGCTCCTGGGCGGCCGCCGTCGAGGCCTGGGCGTGCAGCGCCGGGTCGAACACCCACACCGTGGCCAGGGCCGCGCCGGCCAGCGCCAGCCCGGGGGCGGCTCGTCTCATCAGCTCGCTCATGTCGGTGCTCCTACCAGGCGAATCGTTCGGAGTGGATCTGGTCGCGGGGGACGCCCGCACGCTCGAGCTCCCGGCACACCCGGTCCTGCAGCGACCTGGGGCCGCAGACGAAGACCGCTCGGGCTCGCAGGTCGGGGATGTGGGCGGACAGCGCCTCAGCCGTGAACGGGTTGCCCCCGGGGAACGACGTGCGCGGGCCGGTGACCGGGATCATCGGCCCCACCTCGGTCCCGGGCCAGCTGGTCGAACTCCTGGGCCAGGGGCAGGTCGGCTGCGCTGTGCGCCCGGGCCAGGACCAGCGGGGCGTGGGCGGGCGTGGTGTCCTCCAGCAGGGCGCGCATGGGCGCCAGGCCCACCCCCACCCCGATCAGCAGGACGCGCCGACCCTCGGGCCGCATCGATCCCGATGATCCCGTAGGGGCCCTCGAGCAGGACCCGCGTCCCGGCGGGGACCGCCAGCGTCCGGGTCGAGGCGTCGCCGAGGGCCTTGACCGTGAGGCGCAGCGCGCCCGGGCTGCGGGGCGGCCGACAGCGAGTACGGGTGCGCCTGCCACCAGAGGTCGCGGGTCAGGACGCGCAGGCAGACGAACTGCCCCGGCCGGGCGCCCAACCGGTCCACCCCCGGTCCGGTGATGACCAGGGAGCCGATCCCGGGTGCCTCCGGGATGATCCGGGCGATCGACGTGCGCGGACGCAGCGCGGGGCCCACGATCCCGCCGACCCGGCTGACCAGGATGATGGCCGTGGTCATCACGTACAGCCCGATCCACCACCAGGCGGCGACGGCGCTGCCGTTCAACGTCGAGCCGCTGAACAGCGCGTGCGGGAAGGCCAGCGCGACGGCGAGGTAGCCGGCCAGGTGGACCATGTGCCACGTCTCGTAGCTCATCCGGGTGCGGATCCGCCGCCACGAGGTGATGCTGACGACCGCGAACAGCGCAGCGGCGACCAGGGCGGCCACGAACCAGTCGGTCCCCAGTAGGTCGATGAGCCCGGTCCACAGGCCGGTGATCCCACCGCCCGCGGCGTACAGCGAGGCCAGGACGTGCACCGCCATCCCGAACGCCGCCGTGATCCCGGTGATCCGGTGCCAGGAGATCATCCGGTCCAGGCCAGCACTTCGCTCCAGCCACGTCGGCCTCGCGGTGAGGACCAGCCCACCCAGGGCCGCAAGCGCCGCCACGAGTCCCGACAGGCGGCTGATCGCCAGGGCCGTGTCGATCCCGCCGGAGGCCAGTGACGTGAGCCCACCGGTCAGGGCCCACAGTCCGATCGTCATGGTGGTGATCGCCGCCGCCCACGGGGACGGGGTCGCTCACTGGCCGCCGGGCGCGGCCGGGGGGCGGCCCCGGGAGCGTGGACGGCGCCGTAGCGCGACCGGGGCTCGCCGGGACGGGTGGCGCTGATCGCGGGCGGCTGCTCGGGCGGCCAGCGCGCTGGATCGGCGGGCCGGTCGTCGCCGGGCTCCGGCGGGGCGCTCATCGGTGGGTCAACCATCGTCGTCATGCCTCGATGCTTGCACCGTCGCACAGGGCTCCGAGCGAAGGCCAGGAGGCCCGTTGAGTGGCCTTCTTTACGTGCCCCGTACAGGCGCGTGAACCCGCCCTGTTGTCCCCACCGTACGAATGCAGGTGTCATGCGAGGTTCGCAGGTCAGGCCCTGCCAGCCGGCGGCCGCCGACTCGGCCTTGCGCCGCTTGCGGCGTCCCCGGGTGGCGAGCCGATAGATGCCCCAGATGATCAGGATCAGGACAAGCAACAGGACGCCGATGATGATGAGCAGCCAGCCCAGGAGGTCGATCCGGAACGAGGAGTGCTCCGGCGTAGCCGCCTGGGCAACTGCTCCCTGGGGCCCCGCCGAGACGTCCACCACGGCCAGGAGTCCGGCATGGTCGGTCGGCAGGCAGACGCCCTTGCCGGTGATCGCCTCGGCAAGTCCCTCCTCGGCCAGGATCGCTGAGGACGCCTCGGTCGTGGCGATCTGGGTCGGGTCGTTGCACTCCCACACCTGATCGGTGTCGGGCCACTGGTTGCCGAACACCTCCGCGCGTACCGGCTTCGCGCCGTTGCTCGTGAACACGTAGTCCAGGCGATCGGTGAAGCCCGCGTCGTTGCCCTGCTCGAGGGAGACCTCGAGGCGCTCCGGGTTGGGCCCGGCGAGGTCCCCCTCGGCGCCCCACGTGCGGTTCTCCGGGTCCATCGCGTCGGGTCCTGCGTCGGTGAAGCCGGCGTCGATCATCGTCCAGTAGGCGCTGCACGAGGCGTCGGCGTTGTCCGCGGTCACCGGGTCGGGCTGGGCCGCGCACTGGGTCCCGGCCTCCGGCTGACCGCCGGGGTTCGATCCGCCCGGCTCCGAGCTGCCGGCGGGTCGGGGGTCGCGCGGGTCGGAGTTGAAGTCGCCGATCACGATGGTCGGGACCGTGGTCGTGGTGGACAGGTCCGCCACGAGCTGCTTGGCCTGCTCGGCGGAGGGGACCCATGTCGACCCCCTCCCACGAGGACTCGAGGTGCGTCGTCACAACACGCACAGTCGTCCCGGCGATGGCGATGTCGGCCCAGGCGTATCCCCGGTCGACCTCGAACACGACCGGTGCGACGGGGTAGCGCTCCTCGTACTCGCTGGTGCCGACGGCCAGCACGTCCGTGGCGAGGTCCTCGCGGACCAGCAGGGCGTCGCCGATCACGAAGCCGCAGTCGGCGGTGTCCGTGCCGAACAGCGGCTGGAAGGTGTCGGGGTCATTGACCGTGGTGAGGAACGGGATCGGCGGGATCCCGTAGCCCGGGTTCTCGGCCTTCTGGCCGTCCTTCTCCGCCACGACGTAGGGCACCCCGGCCGCGGCGGTGGCCTCGAGGAACTGCTCGGTGAAGTCGAACACCGGCTCCGGCGAGCTCCACGGCTTCGGCCGGCACGACCAGATCGTGGCCTCCTGGATGCCGATCACGTCGGGCTTGGCGTCCGCTGCCTCAGCGGCCAGCAGCGTCACGCGCTGGTCGAAGTCGGTGGCCGCGACCTGGTCCCACATGAACTGCGCGGCGGCGGGCATGTCGGGGAGGAGCTCCAGGGCCACACCCGTGTCCGCGCCCAGGTAGAGGTTGCGGCCCATGATCCGGATGGTGCCCTCGGGATCGTCGGCGGTGACCACCCCACGCGCCGGGGCCGGGGCCGCCGCTTGGGCCGCGGCGGTGGTCGGGGCGGCGGACGCCGCGGGGGCCAGCGTGAGGCCGGTCAGGAGTGCGGCGGTGGTGACGATCCCCATTCGATGTGCCCACGTGAGTGCCATGCCTCGGACGGTATCCGAGGCGGCGCCCGGGTCGCGCCATGACGCGGGTGGCGGGTGTGGCAGCCCTTCGCCCCGGTGATCCATGGTGGTTCCGGACCCTAGAAGCCACCGAACGTGCACGGATCCTGGGCGCGAGGGGAGTCGCGGCCCCGGCGTGCGGTTCGGGGCCTTCCCCTGTGCCGGTCATCCCCGTAGGGTGCGGGCATTCGACAACGGGAGGTCGTCGATGCGCGCACGTCGGTTCTGGGCAGCACTGGGTTCGGTGGCACTGGTGGCGGGGGTCGCCGCACCATCGAGTGCGGCGCCGTCGCCGTCCCCGTTGCCGGTCCCCACCTCCATGGCGGCGCTCGGCGACTCCATCACGATCGCCTACGACATCAAGTCCCTGCTCAGGGCCGACCCCACCTACTCGTGGAGCACGGGCACCCAGTCGGCCGTGCAGTCGCTGTACACCCGGCTCGAGGGGCGCGACAGCACCCCAAGCCTCGCGCGGGTCAACCACGCGGTGTCCGGGGCGAAGATCGGCGACCTGGCAACACAGGCCGGGAAGGTCGCTGGAGGCACCGACCTGGTGACGGTGCTCATGGGCGCCAACGATGCATGCACCTCGACCGAGTCCGGAATGACGATCCGTCGCGGACTTCAGTGCCCGAGCAGATGCGGCCTTGGCGTCCTGTCCTCCAAGAGGCGTCGACCAGATCGTGGTTGCCTCGATCCCAGACATCTACAAGCTGTGGGAGGTTGGTTCGAAGTCCTCATCGGCACGGTTCGTGTGGGGGCTCTACAAGATCTGCCAGTCCATGCTGAAGAGCCCCACATCGTCGCTCCAGGCCGACGTCGAACGGCGGGACACGGGTCCGTGCTCGCGTCGTCGCATTCAACGCCGAGCTCGCCGAGGCGCTGCGAGTCCAAGCCACGGTCCCGTGCAAGTTCGACGACAACGCCGTCTACAAGCACGTCCTTCTCCCTCACCGACATCTCGAAGGTGGACTACTTCCATCCCTCCGTGTCGGGTCAGGCCAAGCTGGCATCGGTGACCTACTCGGCCTTCGGGTTCCCCACGGGCTGAGCGGGCCACCCACCCCTCAGGGGAGCGCCCGCTCTGACCCGCGCAGGATCACCCGTGTGGGCAGCACGACCTGTTCGGCCATACCCATCGGGTCGACCATCCGGCGCAGGATGATCTCCGCGGCCACCTCGCCCATCCGCTCCGGCTGGTGGGCGACCACGCTCACGCCGAGGAACCCGGCGAGCTCGAAGTCGTCGAAGCCGAGCAGCCCGATGTGCGCTGCGCGCTGCCGGATCCCCTGAAGGGCGCCGATGGTGGCGCGGTTGTTCCCGGCGAACACGGCCGTCGGGGGTGCGTCGGAGTCCAGGAGCGCCGATACGGTGGCCGCGGCGGAGGCGATGTCCGGGGAGTCGGTGCGCACGAGCACCGGGTCGACCGCCAACCCCCGCGCCTCGAGCGCATCGCGGTACCCGAGCATCCGCTCATGATGGGTGTAGAGGGAGTCAGCGCTGCCGACGAAAGCCACTCGGGTGTGACCCGCGTCCAGGAGTGCGAGTACCCCGGCCCGGGCGCCGGCACGGTTGTCCAGGACGACGCTGTCACTGGTCGCGTTCGACAGGGGCCGGTCGACCGCCACGACCGGTGTGCCGTACTGGCGCTCACCCTCCAGGTAGCTGTGGTCGGCAGCAATGGGAACGAGCAGCAGTCCGCGGATGCGCCGCTCCAGCATGGCCGAGACCACGGCCGGCTCCAGCCGCGACTCGTCGTCGGACGCGGCGATCATCAGCGTCATGCCCTCCCGGGCAAGGACTCGCTCCACTCCTGCGGCCGCCAGGGCGTAGAAGGGGTTGGTGAGGTCGCCGATCACGAAGCCCACCGTGCTGCTGCCGCGACCGGTGCGCAGCTCCCGGGCCAGGACGTTCGGGCGGAACCGCAGGGTCGCCGCGGCCCGTTCCACCCGGGCGCGGGTCTCGGGGTCGACGTTGGCCCCGCCGGACAGTGCGCGGGACACCGTCTTGGTGCTCACCTCGGCCAGCCTCGCGACGTCGGCCAGCGTGGCGCGGCCGGCGGGCGGCAGCGACGCTCCCCCCCGCGTGTCCATCGATGTCACGAGAGGACTGTAGCGCGCCGCGGGGCCGGAGAGCGATTGCTGCGGCGGCCCGGCGCCACCAGCTTCATCGTTACCGACTCGTTATCTACCACGCTTGACAACGTGGGACATGGCCGCTTGGCTACGGAGTTGTGACATTCCTGCGACATGCCCGGCGTGGCGCTTTGACCCACGCCCCAGTAGTCGTGACGATCCGTGATCATGGTGGTGCATGCAGTGAGTGAGGCGTCCCTCCTGGAGATGCGCAGCATCACCAAGGAGTTCCCCGGTGTGAAGGCCCTGTCGGATGTCTCGCTGACGGTGGGGCGCCCGGAGATCCATTCGATCTGCGGCGAGAACGGCGCCGGCAAGTCGACCCTGATGAAGGTGCTGTCCGGGGTGTACCCGTACGGCTCCTACGACGGCGACATCTACTACAAGGGCCAGCTCTGCAAGTTCCGCAACATCGGCGAGTCCGAGGCCGTCGGCATCGTCATCATCCACCAGGAGCTCGCGCTGATCCCCGAGCTGTCGATCATGGAGAACATGTTCCTGGGCAATGAGCCGCGCCGGCTCGCCGGGACGGCCATCGACTGGACGACGGCACGCCGGCGCTGCATCGAGCTCATGGAGCGGGTCGGCCTCGACGAGCGCCCCGACACCCAGATCAAGAACATCGGCGTCGGCAAGCAGCAGCTCGTCGAGATCGCCAAGGCCCTGAGCAAGGACGTCGAGCTGCTGATCCTCGACGAGCCAACCGCGGCGCTCAACGACAAGGACTCCCAGCACCTGCTCGGCCTGATGCAGGGCCTGAAGGACTCCGGCGTGAGCTGCATCATGATCTCGCACAAGCTCAACGAGATCGAGCAGATCTCGGACAAGATCACGATCATCCGCGACGGCAGGACCATCGAGACCCTCGACGCCGAGGGGGCGAACGAGGACCGGATCATCAAGGGCATGGTCGGCCGTGAGATGAACAGCCGTTACCCGACCCGGGAGAAGCACGTCGGAGACGTGTTCTTCGAGGTCCGTGACATCTGGGTCAAGCACCCGATCGCCGACGACCGCTACGTCTGCAAGGGCTCGAGCCTGAAGGTGCGCCACGGTGAGGTGGTGGGGATCGCCGGGCTGATGGGCGCCGGGCGGACTGAGCTGGCGATGAGCATCTTCGGCCGCAGCTACGGCATCTGGGAGTCCGGCACGATCATCAAGGACGGCCAGGAGATCGAGCTGCGCAGTGTCGGGGAGGCGATCAAGCACGGCGTGGCCTACGTCAGCGAGGACCGCAAGACCCTGGGCCTGAACCTCCTCGACGACATCAAGACCGCCACCGTCCAGGCCAAGTGGAGCAAGGTGAGCACCAGCGGCGTGATCGACAAGCACAAGGTGTTCGTCGCCGCCGAGGACTACCGCAAGCGCCTGCGCACGAAGACCCCGTCGGTCAACGAGGGCGTGGACAAGCTCTCGGGCGGCAACCAGCAGAAGGTCGTGCTGAGCAAGTGGATGTTCACCGACTCCGACCTGCTGATCCTCGACGAGCCCACCCGTGGGATCGACGTCGGCGCCAAGTACGAGATCTACGAGGTGATCTTCGAGCTGGCCCGGCAGGGCAAGGGGGTCATCGTCATCTCCTCCGAGCTGCCTGAGGTCATCGGCATCTCCGACCGCATCTACACGGTGTTCGAGGGTCAGGTCACGGCCGACGTCCCCGTCGAGGAAGCAACCCAGGAATCGCTGATGAAGTCCATGACATCCGCACGAGTGAGGACCACCGCATGAGCAAGATGAAGGAGTTCCGTCAGGGCGTCTTCGGCAACGCCGACGTGCGCCAGTACGGCATGGTCTTCAGCCTGGTCGCGATCATCGGGCTGTTCTTCGTCACCACCGATGGTGTGGTGCTCAGCTCGGTGAACCTGATCAACATCATCTCCCAGTACTCCTACATCCTGGTCCTGGCCATCGGCATGGTGATGGTGATCATCGCCGGGCACATCGACCTCTCGGTGGGCTCAGTGGCGGCCTTCGTCGGGATCGTCGTGGCCAAGTCGATGGCCGATTGGGGATTCGGCTGGCCCCTGGGGATCGTGGTGGGCCTGGTGGCCGGCATCCTCGTGGGTGTCTGGCAGGGATTCTGGGTGTCCCGGGTGATGGTCCCCGCGTTCATCGTGACCCTGGCCGGCATGCTCATCTTCCGCGGCCTCAACCAGGTGATCGGCCAATCGAACACCGTGCCCGTGCCCGAGGGCTTCAAGGTGATCGGCCGTGGCTACCTCCCGCAGATCGGCCCCAATCTGATCCTGGCCGATGGCACGCGGGTCGTGAACAACCCGACGTTGTTCCTGGGCCTGGTGGCCGTGCTGGTCCTGGCGGTGTTCGAGTTCCGCAAGCGTGCGAAGGCCAAGTCCGTCGGTGACGATGTGGCCCCCCTGTGGACCGCCATCGTGAAGCTGCTCCTGCTCGGCCTGGTCATCATGTTCTTCGCGTTCAAGTTCGCCACGGGCAACGAGGGCACCGGGTTCCCGGTCTCCGGCCTGATCCTGCTGGCCCTGGTCTTCATCTACTCGTTCATCATGGGCAACACGACCTTCGGCCGGCACATCTACGCGGTGGGCGGCAACAAGCGCGCCGCGGCTCTGTCCGGCGTGAACGTCCCCCGGGTCAACTTCTTCGTGATGGCCAACATGTCGATGCTCGCTGCACTGGCCGGCATGATGTACATCGCCCGCGCCGGCGCGTCCGGCCCGCAGGATGGCGTCGGCTGGGAGCTCGACGCCATCGCCGCCGTGTTCATCGGAGGTGCGGCGGTCACCGGGGGTGTCGGCACGGTCGTCGGCTCCATGATCGGTGGCCTGGTCATGGCGTTCCTCAACAACGGGCTGTCGCTCATGGGTGTCGAGCAGTCCTGGGTCTCGGTCATCAAGGGCCTGGTCCTCCTGGCCGCCGTGGCCTTCGACCTGCTGAGCAAGCAGCAGGACCGTCCGCCGTTGTTCCCGAGCCTGAGCCGCAGGAGGCACAAGAAGGCGGAGCACACCGACGCCGAGCCGGCCTCCGTCCCCGCCGCGAACTAGGCGGCCCCATCGCGCGGTTGCCGCGCCCCACAGATCTCCACCCCAACCACGAAGGAGCAATTGGATATGAGGAAGTCACTGGTCGCGATCGCGGCCGCATGCAGCTCGCTGCTGATCCTGGGCGGCTGTTCCACGGAGTCGGAGACCGCCGAGCCGGCGGCCCCCGCGGCCAGCGGATCGGCTGCAGCCGCAGGTGGTCAGACCACCACGACCTGCGCCGCCGGCGACCGCATCGGCGTCTCGCTTCCCGCGCAGACCTCCGAGAACTGGACCTTGGCCAAGGAGGAGTTCGACGCTGGCCTGACCGCCGCCGGGTTCACCCCCGACGTGCAGTTCTCCGACGCCGCATCGGCTGCCGCCTCGCAGCAGACCAAGATCGACAACATGCTGACCCAGGGTTCCAAGGTCATCGTCATCGGCGCCGAGGACGGCAAGCAGCTGACCGGCCAGGTCAGCGCCGCTGAGGACGCTGGCGTCCCGGTCGTGGCCTACGACCGCCCGATCGATGCCGAGGGCACCGACTACTACATCGCGTTCGACAACTTCAAGGTCGGCCAGCTCCAGGGCACCGCCCTGCTCGAGGGTCTTGCCAAGCTCAAGGGTGAGGGCCCGTACAACATCGAGCTCTTCGCCGGTGCGGCCACCGACGCCAACGCGCCGGTGTTCTTCAACGGTGCCATGGACGTCCTGCAGCCGAAGATCGACGACGGCACCCTCGTGGTGACCTCGGGCCAGACCACCTTCGACCAGGTCTCCACCGAGGGCTGGAAGAAGGAGAAGGCTCAGGAGCGCATGGAGAACCTGATCACCAGCAACTACAGCGATGGCACCGACCTGTCGGGCGTCCTCTCGCCGAACGACCAGCTGGCTGAGGGCATCCTCAACGCCGCCACCGCCGCCAAGCTGACCCCGGTCGTCACCGGTCAGGACTCCGAGGAGGTCGCGGTGACCCGCGTCGCCGCCGGTGAGCAGTACTCGACGATCTACAAGGACACCCGCAAGCTGGTGGCCGAGACCGTCGCGATGATCGAGAAGATCTGCACCGGCGAGGTCTTCCCGACCACCGCCACCTTCACCTGGCCGGACAGTGGCCTGGAGATCCCGACGTACTACCTCGAGCCGCTGATCGTCACGGCTGAGAACGGCGAAGAGGTCTACGCCGACAACGAGACGCTGCTGGCTGCATTCAAGGCCGGTATGTGATCCACGGGTCATCCCTGATCGGGAGACGGGTCTTCTGATCCGCTGACCTGATCTGCACCACCCGCTGGGGTGGGGTCCTCCTCCGGGAGGGTCCCACCCCAGTAGCATTCCGGCCACCGGCACCGGCACCGGCGAGAGGTGCCGGCCACCGCACCGGCGAGAGGACACCGACATGACCCACGAGCCCAGCGCTGGTCCCTCGACGTCGGCCGCTGCGCTGGCCGAGAGCATCCGGGCCTACCGGGAGGCCACCGAGCTGTTCCTGGTCGTGGCCTCGGCACTGGCCGAGGACGACCTCGACCGGCAACCGCCCGAGCCCGACGGGTGGACGCCGCGGATGGTGATCCACCACGTCGCGGACTCCGAGACGAACTCGTACGTGCGCCTGCGCCGGCTGCTGGCCGAGCCCGCCGGCACGACCATCCAGGGCTACGACGAGGCGCAGTGGGCCCGGGCGCTGCACTACGACCGTCCGGTGGCCCTGTCCCTGGCGGTGTTCCGGGCGGTGCGCGACTCCAGCGCGGAGCTGCTGGACCTGATCACGCCGGCCGACCTGGCCCGCGCCGGTGTCCACACCGACTCGGGGCCCTACACGTTGGCCGACTGGCTGGACACCTACGTGGCCCACGCCCGCGACCACGCCGAGCAGATCCGCGCAGCCCTCGGCTGAGGGGTTCGCAGCACCCAATCGCCCTACGAGCCGGCCGATTCGATCCGGCCGGCGAGCTCGGTGCCCGACGACGCGCGCCGCGCGTCGCCGAGCGTGTGGATCCCGCGCTCGCGCAGCAGCGGGATCATCCGGACCAGCACCTCCGCGGTGGCCAGCGCGTCGCCCAGGGCGGTGTGCCGGCCGATCACCTCCACGCCGAACCGCGCGCACACCCCGTCGAGCCCGTGGCGGGCGTCCGGGTCGGGATCGAGGACCGCGGAGAGCATCATCGTGTCGAGGCTCAACGGCTCGAGGGTGACCCCGGCCTCGGCGGCCGGTGGCCCGAGGAACCCGAGGTCGAAGGCCAGGTGGTGGCCGACCAGCACCGAGTCGGCGGCGTAGTCGGCGAAGTCCGCCAGGACGACGGCCCCAGTTGGTGCGTCGGCGACCAGCTCATCGCTGATGCCGTGGAACTTCGTCGAGGACTCGGGGATGTGCTTGCCGGGGTTCACGAGGGCATCGAACGTGTCATCGGCGCGCACGTGGGCCCCGTCGACCCGGACCGCGCCCAGGGCGATGAGGCGGTCACCGGCCTCCGAGTGCAGCCCCGTGGTCTCGCAGTCCAGCACCGTGAAGACGATCTGGTCCAGCGGCGTGGCCAACCACTCCTCACGCGTCACGGTCGGGCGGCTGGGCCGGGCGAGGTCGACCGAGATCCCGACCACCGGTCCGGCGGGTTCCTCGCCGGGCTCCCCGATGATCAGGACCATCCCGGGCTCGTCGGGACCGGTGATGCGCACCAGGCGGATCGGCGTGCCGGCGACGACGGCTGCCGGCCGCTCGCCGGCCAGGGCACGGCTCAGCAGCGGGGTCAGGTCCTCGGCGTCGAACACCCCGAAGATGCTGCGTCCCGGCGGCGATCCGCGAGCGGGAGACGAGCATGCGCCGGGCCGCTGGGTTCACCAGCAGGATCCGGCCGCTGTCGTCGACGACCCCGACCGGGACGTCGAGGCCGGTGAGCACGGCGAACAGGATGTCGCGCTCGCGGGTGAGCTCGGCATGGGCGCTGTCCAGCTGCTCGGTGAGCCGGTCCTCGGCGGTGGCGTGGCGCTCGGCCAGCACGTTCACGGCCCGTTGGACCGCGGTCGTCCCGGCGAGGCGGTGGGCCGGGTTGACCGTCGCGATGATCTCGATGTCGGCCGCCTGCCGGGCGTCGGCGCGCTGCTCGGAGCGCCACGTGCTCCAGGCCACCCAGCCGATCCCCGCCACGAGGACGACGAGGCCCAGCGCGAGGATGAGCCACTGCGAGCCAAGGGAGTCGAGGAGCGCCCGTCGCGATTCCGGTGGGAGATCCGCCAGGACGACGGCGACCGTGAGCGCCGGCACGAGGGTGGCGATCGCGATGAGTGCCAGGACCCGCCATCTGGTCACTGATCCACCTCCGCAGCGGTCGGTCGGGGTCCCGGTCACAGGCCGGTCCGGAACGTCACGGACGTGACCGACTGGGCGGCGCGCACCGCGCGGAAGGCCTCGCGCAGCGCCTGCTGGTCGGCCTCGGCCAGGTCGTCGACGGTGACCACGTCCGAGAGCGCGAGACCGGCGCGCACCTGGTCGACCTGAGCCACCAGGCGCAGCCGGGTGAGCACGTCGAAACCCTCAACAAGTCGGTCGACGAGCTCCTCGGAGAGCAGCCCTGCGGCGGCCGTGGCGGCCAGCCGCTCCCGCGTGCCGACCGCGCTCGACCGGGCGTCCAGCCCGTACAGGCGAGCCAGAAGGACCAGGGGTGCCAGGCCTGTGCGCTTGAGGTCGACCGGTCCGTGCGGCAGCCGGCCGAAGGTGTTCAGCGCCGGGGGGAACGACGTGGCGGCGACGGCCAGCCCGTGCAGCAGGCGCGGGGAGTCGGCCCCGCCGAGCAGGACGTCGACGGCGGGCGTGATGTCGAGGGTCCCGGCCACCTCGCGCAGGTCGAGGAAGACGTCGGTGTCCACGACGGCCTCGGGCGTCGGCGCCTCCACCCGGTGCCGGGCCGCCACGACCCAGTCAGCCAGGCTGACCGACCAGCGGTCGGCCATGTACCCGCCGTCGCAGGGTCGCATCCCGAACTCCGCCAGGCCGGCGATCACCTCGGCAGCCAGGTCGTCGGCGTAGCTGCTGGCGGCCGCGCGGTCGGTGTCCCAGATCAGGGCGTGGTCCTGGTCGCTGGCGCAGTGCAGCTCACCGCGGGCATGCGACCCGAGGGCGACCCACGCGAAGCGCCCCGGCGGTGGCCCGGCCTGGTGCACGAAGCCGTCGACGAGGTCGCGGGTTCGCTCATCGGCCGCGCGTGCCAGGGCGGCACCCAGGTCGGTCCCGGTGGGGGTTGCACCCGCCGGCAGCGCGAGCGCAACGGCCACCAGGTCGCTCACGGGCCCGACCCGTCCCGCATGTGGCTCGGAGGTGATCCGATCAGTCATCGTTGTCCCCTCGCGGTCCAGGCCGGGTGCAGGTGGGCGGTCTCGGGCGTGTGCAGCCGGATCATCATCCGGTCCACGCCCGGGTGCAGGCGATGGCTGGTCGCCCGCGACACGAGCACCATGGTGGCCAGCGCCAGGGGCATCGCCCACGCGGCGGGCTGCGCGAGAAGGGCGTCGGGCCAGCCGGTGAGGTCGGGCATCGCGGTTGACAGCGCGATCGCGCCCACGGCCAGGACCCCGCCGAGGACGAGCCCGGCAGTGGCCCCGACGTCGGTGAGCCGCGGCCACCAGATCCCCAGCAGGAGCAGCGGGCAGAACGTCGCAGCGGCCACGGTGAAGGCCAGTGCGACGGCCTGGGCGAGCGGCAGCGCGCTGGCAAGCAGGCTCAGCACGAACGGGGCGAGCACGGCCGCGACTGCGGCCACCCGGAACGAGCGGATCGGGTCGTGCACCCAGCGACTGACCACGTCCTGCGACAGCACCCCGGCGACCGTGACGGTCAGGCCCGTGGCGGTGGCCAGGAACGCCGCGGCGGCACCGGCACACACCAGGGCGGTGAGTGCCATGCCGACGGTGCCGCCGACCAGCGCCTGGGGCAGCAGCAGGACGACCGCGTCCGTCTGCCCGGTCATGAGCAGCGCCGGGGTGTAGATCCGCCCGAGCATCCCGAAGACCGACGGCGAGAGGTAGAACAGCCCCACCAGGCCGATGACGATCAGGGCGGTGCGCCGCGCCTGTCGGCCGTCGGGATTCGTGTAGAAGCGGACGAGCACGTGCGGCAGGCCCATGGTTCCCAGGAACAGCGCGATCATCAGGGCGTAGGTGCGGTACATCGGGTGGGACTGCCCGCCCTGCAGCGGTTGCCCCCACGCCGTCCCAGCCGTCGCGGGGGTGGACTCCAGGTGCGGGACGGCCGCACCGGCGGGGAACGTGATCGTGGTGCCCGCGTCGATGCTGTGCGTTCCCGGGTCCAGCTGCAGTTCGCCCGCCACGGGGACTGCGTCGATCGTCCCGTCGGCCCGGACGGCCACCGGCTCGGTGACGGTGACGGTGATGTCCGTCCCGACCGACACCGTGGTGACCTCCGCGAACGTGGGGACCTCGTCGACCAGGGCGGAGGGTCGGCCGTCGAGCTGCCAGGCTGCGAGCAGGAAGAGCGCGGGCACCATGATCGCGACCAGCTTGAGCCAGTACTGGAAGCCCTGGACCATCGTGACGCTGCGCATCCCCCCGCCCACGATCACGACCAGGACCGTCAGCGCGACCAGGACGCCCCCGAGCCAGATGGGGGTGCCGAGCACGGTCTGCAGGGCACGGCCGGCCCCCTGCAGCTGGGGCACGACGTAGAGCCACCCGATCACCACGACCAGCACGCTGGCCGCCAGGCGGACGGTCGAGGAGCGCAGCCGTGCCTCGCAGAAGTCGGGCAGGGTGTAGGCGCCGGACCGGCGCAGGGGCGCGGCAACCAGGGCCAGCAGGAGCACGTAGCCCACGGCGTATCCCACCGGGAACCACACCGCGTCGGCCCCACCGACCATGATCAGCCCGGCCACCCCGAGGAACGAGGCGGCTGAGAGGTACTCCCCGGAGATCGCCGAGGCGTTCCACCAGGCCGGCACCGAGCGGGCCGCGACGTAGAAGTCACCGGTCGTGCGGGCCACGCGCGAGCTGTAGCCGGCCAGGGCGATGGTCGCCACGACCGTGGCTGTCATGCCCGCGATGACCGCAGCGTCGTTCATCGGCCCTCCACCAGGTCGGTGAACTGCTCCTCGTTGCCCTCCGCGTGGCGGACGTACCACCAGCCGACCCCGAGGATCGCCGGGTACACCAGGAAGCCCAGGAGCAACCACCACAGCGGCAGCGGACCGACCTGCAGGGCGCGAACTCCGGGCACCAGGCCGAAGAGCAGGGGGAGGGCGGCCAGCGGCACGACCACCAGGGCCACGGTCGACAGGCCCAGGAGCAGCTGGGTCCGGATCAGCGCCCGCACGTAGACCACGCCCACGCGGGTCTGCTGGTCGATGTCCTCGACAGCTGAGCGGCGGGTGCGCCGGCGCACGTCGCGCCGTGGACCCGTGATCACCTCGCGTCGGGGGCGTTGGGTGGCGGTCATGGCGCCGCGCCCTCCGCCGGCTCCGGCTGGTCGCGGTCCAGCCGGTGGCGCTGGACCAGTGCAGCCCGCACCCCGGGGGTGAACCGCCGGCTGACGGGCACCGACTGCCCGGCGCCGAGCTCCACCGAGACACGGCCGGCTGCCGAGCGCAGTCCCTCGACGAAGGCACCGTTGACCAGGTACCTGCGGTGCACGCGCAGGAACCCGGCGGCCTCCCAGCGCTCCTCGAGGCTCGCCAGGGGGACCCGCACCAGGTGCCCGCCGGACCGGGTGCACAGGCGGACGTAGTCGCGCTGGGCCTCCACGTACACGATGTCGGAGCGGCGGACGTAGCGGGTGGTGCCCCCGAGCTCGACGGCGATGGTCTCGTCGGCGGGTGGCGCCGGGGGGCCGGGCGTGGGCTCGGGGGCGACGGCGGGGGCTGGGGCGCCGGTCGTGCATTGGACCGCGGCGGCCTCGCGGTCGGCGCCGGTGCGCCGGGCCTCGATGGCCGCGCCCACCCGGGCCAGCGCCAGGGCGAGCCGCTCGGCGCGGATCGGCTTGAGCAGGTAGTCGACGGCCGCCACCTCGAAGGCGTCCACGGCGTGGTTGTCGTAGGCGGTGACGAACACGACCGGTGGTGGCGCGGCGAACCGGGTCAGGATCCCCGCGAGCGCCAACCCATCGATGCCCGGCATCCGGATGTCGAGGAAGACCGCATCGAACTCGCTCGACTGCAGGGCCGCGAGGGCATCGGCGGCACTGGTGACGGGCGTGACCGCGGCGACGCCGTCGGAGTTCTCGAGCAGGTAGGTCAACTCACCGAGCGCCGGCGGCTCGTCGTCGACGGCGAGCACGCGCAGGCCCCGGGGCGCAGGGGTACCGGTGGGCTCACTCATCGACCGCCACCGCCTCGGCGTACTTCGGGATGCGCATCGTGATCCTGGTGCCCGCACCGGGTGCGGTCTCCACGACCAGCCCCCGGTCGTCACCGAACGTGCTGCGCAGGCGCTCGTCGACGTTGGCCAGGCCCACATGGTCCCCGGGCGCGCCGGACAGGCTGCGCCGGACCACCGCGGGGTCGATGCCGGCACCGTCGTCCTCGATGCTGATCAGGCAGTCGGCGCCGCGGTCCCGGGCGGTGATCGTGATCGTTCCCGGTCCATCGGTGTTCTCGAAGCCGTGGCGCACGGCGTTCTCCACCAGCGGCTGGATGCACAGGAAGGGGATCCGGACACCGACGACCTCGGGGTCCACGCGCAGGGCGACGGTCAGCCGATCGCCGAACCGGGCCTGCTCCAGCAGGAGGTACTGCTCGATGGAGTGCAGCTCCTCGGCCAGCGTCGTGAACCGGCCGTGGGATCGGAAGCTGTACCGGGTGAAGTCGGCGAAGTCGAGCAGCAGGTCGCGGGCGCGGTCGGGGTCGGTGCGCACGAACGACGCGATGGCGGTCAGCGAGTTGTAGACGAAGTGCGGGGAGATCTGGGCGCGCAGCACGCGCACCTCGGCCTCCGCCGAGCGTGCCCGGGTCCGGTCGAGCTCGGCGAGGTCCAGCTGGCCGGAGGCGAACACCGCGACCTCCTGGACCGCACGGACCATGGCGGGCCCGGCCGGTTGGGTCGAGTAGGCCACGAGGGCGCCGATGACGATGTCGTCGGAGGTCAGGGGTGCCGCGACCCCGCTGCGCATGATCTCCGAGACCTCCCGGGCCTGCTGCGAGGTCAGCACGACGACCGCCCCTGACTCCAGGGCCAGCGCGGCGTGCGCCAGGGCCGCGCGCATCTGGCGCTCACCCACGCCCTCCCACGCCAGGATCTCGGCGCGATCGGCGATCGCCAGGGCATCCACCCCGAGCAGGGTGCGCAGGGGCTTGGCCGCGCGCTGGGCCGACGCCGGTGTGAGCCCACCGCGCAGCCGGGGTGCGGCGAGGCTGGCCAGGTGCAGGGTGCGGTAGGTGGCCATGTCGCCCTCGGACCCCAGCCGGGTCCGGCCGCGCACCGCCCGGGCGAGCAGCACTCCGAGAGCGATGGCCCCTGCGATCGCCGCGACTGCGAGCACCCAGTCACCCACGGGCGCACGCTATCGGCCGCCCGCCGCTGTGTCATGGATCCGGCCATCGGAGTGCAGGATCCATGACACAGGGCGTGGTGTGCCGGCGGGCGGGTCAGGCCGGGGCGGCGAGGCCGGCCTGGATCTGGGCCATGATCGTGGGGTCGGCCAGCGTGGTCACGTCGCCGAGGTCGCGATGCTCGGCCAGGTCGCGCAGCAGGCGGCGCATGATCTTGCCCGAGCGGGTCTTCGGCAGCTCGGAGACCACCAGGATCTGGCGGGGCTTGGCGATCGGGCCGATCTCGTGGGCCACGTGCGCCCGCAGCGCGCCGACCAGGTCCGGGGTGTTCTCGACCCCCGAGCGCAGGATCACGAACGCGACGATCCCCTGCCCGGTCGTGGCATCGGCAGCCCCGACGACCGCCGCCTCGGCGACCACCTCGTGGGAGACGAGCGCCGACTCGACCTCGGTGGTGGAGATGCGGTGCCCGGAGACGTTCATGACGTCGTCGACGCGGCCCAGAAGCCAGATGGCACCGTCCTCGTCGAGCTTGGCCCCGTCCCCGGCGAAGTAGTAGCCGTCCCAGCGCGACCAGTACGTGTCGACGTAGCGGTCGTTGTCGCCCCAGATCCCGCGCAGCATCGCCGGCCAGGGCTCGGTCAGCACCAGGTACCCACCCCCGCCGGGTCCAACGGGGTGCCCCTCGTCGTCGACGACCGCCGCCGAGATCCCGGGCATCGGACGCATCGCCGAGCCGGGCTTGCAGGAGGTCACGCCGGGCAGCGGGCTGATCATGATCCCCCCGGTCTCGGTCTGCCACCACGTGTCCACGATGGGGCAGCGCCCGCCGCCGATGACCTCCCGGTACCACATCCACGCCTCCGGGTTGATCGGCTCGCCGACCGACCCCAGCAGCCGCAGGCTGGACAGGTCGTAGGCCGCGGGGAGGTCGTCGCCCCACTTCATGAACGTGCGGATCGCGGTGGGCGCGGTGTAGAGGATGGTCACCCGGTGCTTCTCGATGATCTCCCAGAAGCGGCCACGGTGCGGGGTGTCCGGGGTGCCCTCGTAGATCAGCTGGGTCGCGCCGTTGGCCAGCGGGCCCGTAGACGATGTAGGAGTGCCCGGTGACCCAGCCGATGTCGGCGGTGCACCAGTACACGTCGGTCTCGGGCTTGAGGTCGAACACGTTGTTGTAGGTGGAGGCCGCCTGGGTCAGGTAGCCGCCGGAGGTGTGCAGGATCCCCTTGGGCTTCCCGGTGGTGCCCGACGTGTAGAGGATGAACAGCGGGTGCTCGGAGTCGAAGGCCTGCGGGGTGTGCTCGGTCGGGTGGATCGGCATCCACTCGTGCCACCACACATCGCGACCCTCGTGCCAGTCGACGTCCTGCCCGGTGTGCTGCACGACCAGCACGTGCTCGACGCTCGGGCAGTGCTCGACGGCCTCGTCGACGGCGGGCTTGAGGGCCATCGCGGCGCCGCGCCGGTACTGGCCGTCGGCGGTGATCACCAGCTTGGCCTGGGCGTCGTCGATCCGCGAGCGCAGCGCCTCGGCGGCGAACCCGCCGAAGACCACGGAGTGGACCGCGCCGATCCGGGCGCACGCGAGCATCGCCACGACGGCCTCGGGGGTCATCGACATGTAGATCGCGACCCGGTCACCGGCGGTCACGCCGAGGGCGGTCAGCGCGTGGGCGGCCTGCGAGACCCGCGCGAGCAGGTCGGTGTAGGTGATGTGCTCGGTGTTGCCGTCCTCCCGCTCGAAGATGATCGCCGTGCGTTGGCCACGGCCCTCGGCGACGTGCCGGTCCAGGCAGTTGGCCGACACGTTCAACTGTCCGCCGACGAACCACTTCGCGAACGGGGCGTTCGACCAGTCCAGGACCTCGTCCCAGCGGCGGTCCCAGGTGAGTCGATCGGCCTGCTCGGCCCAGAAGCCGAGCCGGTCGGCGTCGGCCTTGTCGTAGAGGGAGGGCTGGGCGTTGGCCTGGGCGGCGAACTCCGGATCCGGCGCGAAGGTCCGGTTCTCGGTGGCCAGGTTGGCGAGGGTGTCGGTGGACATCGGTGATGCTCCTGTCGGCGCGGAGGGTCGGGGTGGGAGGCGGGGGCGTGGTGTCGGGCGCGGGGGCGTGGTGTCGGGTGCGGGGGCGTGGTGTCGGATTGATCCAAGATCGAGGCCCTGCTGGTGGCCCGGAAGTTGGATCAACCGCCAATCCGCGCAGCGATCTTGGATGAAACCGGGAAGTGGGCGGGGGCGGGGGGCGTGGGGCGTCGTGGGCGTGGTGTGGGGCGTGGGCGTGGGGGGTGTGGGCCGTCCGGGCGCCGGGGCAGCTGGCTCGCCGACGCCCGGACGGCTGTCATTCAGTGCACCGCGACGGACTTCTCGGCCCCGGCCCCGGTCAGGGAGCGGACCTCCATCTCGGCGTACTTGGCCTTGTTCGGCTTCTCCTTGTCGGTCACCGCGCCGAGCCAGCCCAGGAAGAAGGCCAGCGGGATGGACACGAGTCCCGGGTTGTCCAGGGGGAACCAGGAGAAGTCCACGCCCTGGATCATCGAGGCGCTCCTGCCGGTGACCTCGTCGACGGGCTTGCCGGAGACCACGGGCGAGAAGATGATCAGCCCGACGGAGGCGATGAGCCCGCCGTAGATGCTCCACAGTGCGCCGCGGGTGGTGAAGTTCTTCCAGAACAGGGAGTACAGGATCGTCGGGAGGTTGGCCGAGGCCGCGACCGCGAACGCCAGCGCGACCAGGAATGCGATGTTCTGGTCCTTGGCGAGGATTCCGCCCACGATGGCGACCAGGCCGATCACCACGGCCGAGATCCGGGCCACCCGGACCTCCTTGTCCGCAGCGACGTCGCCCTTCTTGATGACGTTGGCGTACACGTCATGGGCGAAGGAGGCGCTGGCCGTGATCGTCAGCCCTGCGACGACGGCCAGGATCGTGGCGAAGGCCACCGCGGAGATGAAGCCCAGCAGCAGGGTGCCACCCAGCTCGTAGGCCAGCAGTGGTGCCGCGGAGTTGGCCTTGCCGGGAGCCGTCAGGATGTTCTCCGGACCGACCATCGCCGCCGCGCCGTAGCCCAGGACCAGGCTGAACAGGTAGAACATCCCGATCAGGGCGATGGCCCAGACGACGGACTTGCGGGCGTCCTTGGCCGTCGGCACGGTGTAGAAGCGCATCAGCACGTGCGGCAGGCCAGCGGTGCCCAGGACCAGCGCCATGGCCAACGAGATGAAGTCGACCTTCGTCAACGTGCTCTTGCCGTACTTGGCGCCCGGCTCGAGGAGCTTGTCACCCAGAGGGCTGTTGTCGGCGGCGGCACCCATCACGTTCGACAGGGAGAAGCCGTACTTGCTCAGCACCCAGAACGTCATGAGGGCAGCACCGGAGATCAGCAGGACCGCCTTGATGATCTGCACCCAGGTGGTGCCCTTCATCCCGCCGACGAGCACGTAGACGATCATCAGCAGGCCGACGATCGCGATGGTGATCGACTGGCCGATCCCGCTGTTGATGCCCATCAGGAGGCTGACCAGCCCACCCGCACCGGCCATCTGGGCGAGCAGGTAGAAGAACGAGACGGCCAGCGTGGAGATCGCTGCAGCGGTGCGCACCGGGCGCTGGCGCATCCGGAAGGCCAGCACGTCGGCCATCGTGAACTTCCCGGTGTTGCGCAGCAGCTCGGCGACCAGCAGCAGCGCGACCAGCCACGCCACGAGGAACCCGATGGAGTACAGGAAGCCGTCGAAGCCGGTCAGGGCGATGGCCCCGGTGATGCCCAGGAAGCTCGCCGCGGAGAGGTAGTCCCCGGCGATGGCGGTGCCGTTCTGGCCGCCGGTGAAGGACCGACCGCCGGTGTAGTAGTCGGTGGCGGTCGTGTTGGACTTCGAGGCGCGGATGACGATGATCATCGTGACGGCGACGAACGCCAGGAAGATCGCCATGTTGACCACCGGGCTGCCCACGGTCGTGGTCGACAGGGTCGGGAACGGCTGTGGTGATCATGCGAGGCCCTCCATCTCGTCGCGGATCTCGGTCGCCAGCGGGTCGAGGCGGTTGTTGGCGTGGCGGACGTAGAGGAAGGTGATCAACGCGGTCGAGACGAACTGCAGCAGGCCGAAGATGACGCCGATGTTGATGTTGCCGACGACCTCGGTGGCCATCCACTCCGGCGCGAAGACCGCGGCGAACACGAACATGAAGTACCAGACGAGGAAGGCGGCGGTCATCGGGAAGGCGAAGCCCCGGTAGCGGCTGCGCAGCTCGATGAACTGCGGGCTGGTCTGCGCCCGCGAGTACGCCTCAGGATCCGGGACGCCCCCGGTTCCCTGCGGCGGCGGCCCCTGGCGCGGGGGCCCCTGGAGATCACTGGTCATCGTGCTGCCTCCTGGTATGTGCTCGCCGGACCGGCTGGCCCGGGCCTTGGTTGTGCCCGGTGTGGGTGGCGTGAACGTAGGGCAGCCGGGACGTGGCCGGGAACAGCTGCGGGCCTGCCTGCGGTGAGCGGGAGGTGGCCCTCGACCAGAGGTCAGCCGGTGTGCGACGAACGGTCGTCACGCCCGACGAGCGGTGGCATGCGGATCGGCCACGGGAGCGGGGAGGTTGCCCGTGTGCGGCGCGGCCAGCGAGCTCTCAGTCGTGGTCCTTCGCGGGGCTGCGGCCCTCGGGCATCATCAGGATCGCGGCGACGAGGAAGCACGCCGCCCCGAGGAACGTCCCGGCGTTGGCCCACGTCGCACTGACCATCTGGCCGTCCGGGTCGACATAGGCGCCGATCGCGGAGATCCCGAAGAAGACCGAGCCCCACATGTTGAGGGCGGTGATGTGCCAGTCGCGCTTGCCTGGCCGCCAGGAGAACCAGCGGTGGCCGGCCTCCGCGAAGGCGATCGCCGAGGACACCAGGAAGCACACCGACCCGAACGCGTCCGGCCGCCACACGTACTGCTCGGCCTCGGGCCGGGTGAGGCTGGCCAGGGCAGCGAACGTGGTCACGTTGAAGAACAGGGTCCCGACGAGTTGGATCGCCGTGGCCCAGAACCCCATCAGCTGGGGCGTCCAGCCCACCCAGCGCCGTCCGCCGACACGCACGACCTGCATGTAGCTCAGGTAGGACGCCGTGGTGAAGAAGACCGATCCGACGAAGAACGTGACGTCGGTGGCGGTCGTCCCCACGGCATCCTCGAACGCCGGGATCGGGCCCACCAGGAAGCAGGTCGAACCGATGGCGAAGAGCAGGCCGATCCACCACGTGAGTCCCCGGGAGGCCTCGTCGGCCTTGCGATGCCGACGTGCCGACCACTCGATGATCCGCCCGTCAGCTGCCCGGTAGTGCACCCGCGTCACGAAGGGCCGTGGGCCCGTGACGACCACGTCGGTGGCGTCGGGAGGGACCTCGACGGGCAGGATCGTGCGCCTGCTGTGGGCTCAATGCCGGAACGAGTCCGTGTGGCTCGGGTCGGGCGGCAGCGTCGCCGGGAGGCCCTCGAGGTAGTCGGTGGCCCGGCGCAGGTCCGCGAGGAACAGGTCGGCCAGGTCGCGGCCGAAGCCGTTGCGCACGACCACCCGCAGCCCGGACAGGTCGGTCAGCGGCTCGGGCAGCGAGTAGGCCGGTACCTGCCAGCCGCGCTCGCGCAGCTTCGCTGACACGTCGTAGACGGTGTAGTTGGTGACCTCGGGCTTGAGCCGGAAGAAGAACACCGGCAGCTCGGAGCCGTCCGAGAGCAGCTCGTAGGGCCCCATCTTCGCGATCTCTGCCGAGGTGTAGAGCGCGGTGTCGCGGCAGGCCTGCTGGATCGCGCGGAAGCCCTCGTGGCCCAGGCGGATGAAGTTGTAGTACTGGGCGATCACCTGTCCGCCGGGCCTGGAGAAGTTCAGCGCGAACGTCGGCATGTCGCCGCCGAGGTAGTTGACGTGGAAGATCAGGTCCTCGGGCAGGTCCTCGGGCGTGCGCCAGATGACCCAGCCGACGCCGGGGTAGACCAGGCCGTACTTGTGGCCCGAGGAGTTGATCGAGCGGACGCGGGGCACCCGGAAGTCCCACTCGAGGTCGGGGTCGATGAACGGGGCGACGAACCCTCCCGACGCGGCGTCCACGTGCACCGGCACGTCGGGACCGCCTGAGGCGGCCAGTGCATCGAGGGCGTCGGCGATCTCCTTGACCGGCTCGTAGGAGCCGTCGAACGTGGAGCCGAGGATGGCCACGACGCCGATCGTGTTCTCGTCGACGAGCTTCAGCGCCTCCTCGGCGTTGAGCTGCAGCCGGCCCTCCGCGATGGGGGCGTAGCGGGGCTCGACGTCCCAGTACCGGCAGAACTTCTCCCACACGACCTGCACGTTGATCCCCATGACGAGGTTCGGTCGGTCGGTGGCGAGCCCCGCCGCCTCTCGGCGCTGGCGCCAGCGCCACTTCAGGGCCAGCCCCCCGAGCATGACCGCCTCGCTGGAGCCCGTCGTGGAGGTCCCGGTGGCCTGCTCGTGGCTCGGCGAGCTCCACAGGTTCGACAGGATCTTCACGCAGCGGGCCTCGATCTCGGCCGTCTGCGGGTACTCGTCCTTGTCGATCATGTTCTTGTCCAGCGTCTCGGCCATCAGCCGGTCGGCCTCCTCGTCCATGAACGTCGTGACGAAGGTCGCGAGGTTCTGCCGTGAGTTGCCGTCGAGCATGAGCTCGTCGTGGAGCAGCCGGTACGCCACCCGGGGGTCCATGCCGTCGGCGGGCAGGGCGTCCTTGGGGATCCCGGCCAGCTCGTTGGGCCGGGCATAGACGGGGGCGATCGAAAGACGCTCGAGCTCGAGGAATTCCTTGGAGTGGATGGCCATGGGTCACGCTAGTCGTCCGACGACGTGCACGGAAGGTCACGGCGAACAGCCCGCGGCCTTCACAGGTGCTTCGTGGCCTCGCGGATCGACAGTCCCGACATCTGCGCCCGGTGGGCCGCGACGAACGCCCGGACCTCGTCGGGGTGGGTCCGGGCTGCGTCGCGCAGGCCCCAGCCGATCCCCTTGCGCATGAAGAAGTCCCGGTCGGCGAGGTTGGCCTCGCACGCGGCGAACAGCAGCTCGAGGTCGACGGCGTCGCGGCGGCCGACCTGGAACACCAGCGCGATCCGACGCGCCCAGAGCTGCTCGTCGGTGGCCCACGTGGCCACCTCGCGGTCCCACGCTCGGTGCCGGAGGCCGGTGCGCCCGATCAGGGTCGACCAGGCGTCCACGGTGTCCCACCAGGGGCGTTCGAGGGCCAGCCGGCGCAGGTCCCACAGGCTCGTCTCCGGCAGGGCGCTCCGGTGGCGGGCGACCAGGTCGACCGCGACGTAGGCGAACTCGCGCTCCGGCTCGGCGACGAGTGCGCGTGCGGCGGCCAGCAGGTCGCTCGCCTGCGGGCCGGGGTCGAACGCGCGGATCCAGTCCCGGGTGGCCGCGCGGCGGGCCGGTGTGGTCACGCCCAGGTAGGGCGCGATCCCCTTCATGTACGCGGCCATCGCCGGGGCGCGCTCCGGCTCGGCGACGGCCGTGAGCATCGGACGCACCAGGTCGGCCACGCGACCCGGATCGAGGGCAGCACCCACGATCCCGATGCTGCCACGGGCCCACAGCGCCACGCCCACCACAGGGCGTCCCCAAGATCCCGATTCGATCCAACTTCGGGGCCGAACGCCGGCCCGAGACTTGGAGCGAACCGCGCAGAGCGCCCGGGACTTGGAGCGAACCGCGATCTTGGCGGGCGGCGGGGGTGGGCCGGGGATGGCAGACTCACTCTCCTGACCGTGGGCCCGCAACTCCGGCGCCCGACACCGCACCAGCACAGGAGCTGACATGCCCTCCGGCATCGACATGCAGCACATCGACGAGTCCATCCGCCTGCAGGACGACCTGTTCGGGCACCACAACGGCGGCTGGCTCGCTGAGCACGAGATCCCCGCCGACCGACCCTCGGACGGGGCCTTCCACGCCCTGCGCGATGCGGCCGAGGCCGATGTGCGGGCGATCATCGAGGCCTCGGCCGCGGAGTCCGCACCCGGCACCCTGGGGGCGAAGGTGGGCGACCTGTACGCCTCGTTCATGGACGAGGCGGCCGTCGAGGCCCGGGGGCGCGAGCCGCTGGAGGCCGACCTGGCCGACATCCGTGCAGTGACGGACCTCACCGACCTTCTCGCGGAGATGGCCCGGCTGCAGCTGCAGGGAGCGGTCAGCGGGTTCCTCGCCCCGTACGTCAACACCGACGCCCAGGACTCCAGCCGCTACATCGTGTACCTCACCCAGGCCGGCCTGGGCCTGCCCGACGAGTCGTACTACCACCAGGAGTCGTTCGCAGCGATCCGCGAGGCCTACGTGGCCCACATCGCGAGGATGCTGCTGCTGGCCGGATGGGCCGTCGACGCCCCGGCGGCGCAGGCAGCCGCCGACCGGATCATGGCGCTGGAGACCGCCATCGCCGACCGGCACTGGAGCAACGTCGACACCCGCGATGCCCTGAAGTCCTACAACCGTCGGGCGCTGGCCGAGGTCCCCGCGTTCATCGACGGCTACGGGATCCGGGAGTGGCTCACGGCCCTGAGCGCCCCGATGGAGCACGTCGACGAGGTCGTCGTCCGCCAGCCCAGCTACGTCGAGTCGCTGCCCGCGCTGCTGGCCGACCAGCCGCTGGACGCATGGCGGGACTGGCTGGCGTGGGCGGTCGTGCGCAATGGCGCGTCGCTGCTGGACGCCGAGATCGTGCAGGCGAACTTCGACTTCTACGGCACCACCCTCAGCGGGTCCCCCCAGCTGCGTGAGCGGTGGAAGCGCGGCGTGGGGCTGGTCGAGGGATCCCTGGGCGAGGCGGTCGGCGAGCTGTACGTGGGCAAGCACTTCCCGCCGGAGGCCAAGGCACGCATGGTCGAGCTCGTGGCGAACCTCGTGGCCGCCTACCACGCGCGACTCGAGGTCCTGGAGTGGATGAGCCCCGAGACCCGCGAGCGCGCCCTGGAGAAGCTTGCGTCGTTCACCCCGAAGATCGGCTACCCGGACAAGTGGCGCGACTACACGTCGCTGGAGATCTCGGCAGGCGACCTCATCGGCAACGTCCGACGGGCGTCGCTGTTCGAGGCCCGTCACATGTGGGCCAAGCTCGGCGGACCGGTGGATCGCCTCGAGTGGTTCATGACCCCGCAGACGGTCAACGCCTACTACAACCCGGGCATGAACGAGATCGTGTTCCCGGCTGCGATCCTGCAGCCGCCGTTCTTCGACATGGACGCCGACGACGCGGTCAACTACGGCGCGATCGGGGCGGTCATCGGTCACGAGATCGGCCACGGGTTCGACGACCAGGGCTCCCGCTACGACGGCACCGGCAACCTCGTCGACTGGTGGACCGACGAGGATCGCGCCCGCTTCGACGAGCTGGCCGCCCGCCTGATCGCCCAGTACGACGGCCTGGTGCCCCGCGGACTGCCCGAGGGCAACGGCGTGAACGGGGCGCTGACGGTGGGGGAGAACATCGGGGACCTCGGTGGTGTCGCCGTGGCGTTCGAGGCCTACCGCCTGAGCCTGGGCGGTGAGCCGGCCCCCGTCATCGACGGACTGACCGGTGAGCAGCGCTTCTTCCTGGGCTGGGCCCAGGCGTGGCGGAGCAAGCACCGCGAGGCGCGGGCGATCCAGCTGCTGGCCATCGACCCGCACTCACCGGACGAGTTCCGCTGCAACATCGTGAGCAACCTCACGGAGTTCCACGAGGCGTTCGACGTCAGGCCCGGCGACGGGATGTGGCGCGAGCCCGAGGACCGCGTGGTGATCTGGTAGACCTACGGGTTCCTCACCACTGGTCGTGGATCGAGGCGCGCAGGCGCCGGTCGTAGAGGTCGGTGACGGCCGCGGTGAACTCCGCACCCAGTGGGGGGACCAGCCCGGCCGCGGCGTTGTCCCGGGCCTGCTCGGCGGACCTTGCCCCGGGGATGACCGTGGTGACGCCGTCGAGCTGCGCGACCCAGGCCAGGGCGGCGCGCGCCGGTGACAGGTCGCGCGAGGCGGCCAGGGCGGCGAACTCCCGGGCAGCCCGCACCCCGTCGTCGTAGTCGACACCGGAGAACGTCTCACCACGGTCGAAGGACTCCCCGTGCCGGTTGTAGGTCCGGTGGTCATCGGCGGCGAAGGTGGTGGTCTCGCTGTACCGCCCCGACAGCAGGCCGCTGGCCAGCGGGACGCGGGCGATGATCCCCACGCCGGCGTCGCGGGCGGCGGGCAGGACCGCCTCCAGCGGCTTGAGCCGGAAGGCGTTGATGATGATCTGGATGGAGGCCACGCCCGGCCGGGCGATCGCGGCCAGCGCCTGGTCGACGGTCTCCACGCTGACGCCGTACGCCGCCATCACGCCCTCGGCGACCAGCGTGTCGAGGTTGTCGAACACCTCGTCGCTGGTGATCACGTCACTCGGTGGGCAGTGCAGCTGCACCAGGTCCAGGGTGTCGGTGCGCAGGTTCGCCCGCGAGCGGTCGGTCCAGGTGCGGAAGTTGGCCATCGAGTAGTTCTCGCGGCGCTGCTCGGCGCGCCGGCCCATCTTCGTCGCCACGAACACGTCCAGCCCCGGGTTGGCGGCCAGGAACTCGGCGATCGTCTGCTCGCTGCGGCCGTCGCCGTACACGTCAGCGGTGTCGAACATGGTGACGCCGGCGTCGACGGACGCGCGCCAGCACGGCACAGGGCGTCCTCCGGCTGGACCTGCCCCCAGTCGGCGCCGAGCTGCCACGTGCCCAGGGAGATGACCGAGACGGCCCGCCCCGTCCGGCCCAGGACGCGCGCGGGCATGGTCCCGGCGACCGCGCCTGCGGCGGATCGCCGGTCCGGATCGGGCGTCAGCGTCCATCAGGGTCCTCCATCACTCGGTGGCGGTCGGGGCGACCTGGTCGATCCGGCGGGCGCCGGCGGCGGGGGTGACGGTCCGGAAGGTGGGGGCGGCCAGGCCCTCGCGGGTCAGCGCCTCACGCACCGAGGCCTGGACCTGGGCGACGTCGGCGGGCCGGCAGAGCGTCACCACGTTGCCCCCGAATCCGCCGCCGGTCATCCGGGCTGCCGTCGCCCCACCCACAACTGCGGCGGACACGGCGACGTCGAGCTCCGGGCAGCTGACCTCGTAGTCGCGCGAGAGGGAGGTGTGCGACCCGGCGAACGCCCTGCCCAGCGCCGGGGCATCGGCCTCCTCGAACGCGCGGACCGCGTCGGCGACCCGAGCCTGCTCGGTGATCACATGCCGCGCACGGCGGGCGTCGGGCTCGGGCAGCGCATCGACCCGCGAGATCTCGCCCAACGGGACCTCGGCCAGGTACGTGACCCCGAGTGTGGCGGCAGCGCGCTCACAGGACGCCCGGCGATCCGCGTAGGCGCCGTCAGCCAGGTCGTGGCGCACGTTGGTGTCGATGAGCAGGACCTGCAGGCCCAGGCGGTCCAGGTGCAGGGGGACCGGCTGGGTCGCCAGCGTCGCGGAGTCCAGCAGCAGGGCACTGTCGGGCTGGGCGAGCATCGACACGGCCTGGTCCATGATCCCGCAGGGGACGTGGGCGTACTCGTGCTCGACCTGCTGGGCGGCCAGCGCGATCTCCATCGGGGCGACCTCGACCCCACCGAGGGCGATCACGGCGCTGAGCACGGCGCACTCCAGGGACGCCGAGGAGGACAGCCCGGCGCCCAGGGGGAGGTCCGCGTCGATCGACAGGTCCACACCTCCGACGTACCACCCGCGGTCCGCGGCGACCGCCAGCGCACCGACCACGTACCCGAGCCACCCGTTGGCCGCGGTGGGGTCGAACGTCGCGAGGTCGACCGTGGCGATCGGCCCGTTGACCTGGCGCGAGTGCAGGGCGAGGCGTCCGTCGGTGCGGGGCGAGACTGCGCACATGGTGCCCAGGTCGATGGCCATCGGCAGCACGTTCCCACCGTTGTAGTCGGTGTGCTCGCCGATCAGGTTCACCCGACCGGGGGCGAACGTGATGGCCTCCGGGGCGGTGCCGAAGAGCGTCTGGTGCCGGTTGTGCGCCTGCTCGGCGCGTTGTGCGTCGTCGATCATCTCGGCGGTCTCCTCCTGGGCGTGTCCATGACCCGTGACCATTCTGCCCGGCGCGGGTCCGGCACGTCGGATCACGTGGCTGCGGCGGCATCATGTTACCGCTCCCACGCCGACGTGGCTCGTAGTGGTGGCCAGGGCCGCTGCGGGCATGGTCGCAACGACGCGGATGCCCCCATCGGGAGCGGTCGCCACGTATTCGTGCGGGACAGCGAGCCCGCGGAGGCCCGCGGCGGGGCTCGTGCCACCGAAGTGGTCCCGGTGAACCGCTCGTTACCAAATCGTTATCGACACACGGCGAGTCGGGGACGTCCAGCGCTTGACTCCGATCTTGTTAGCGCTAACTATTGGCCCAGACGGGACAAGAGGGTGAGGTGCGAGGTGGACGGCCAGCGCGAGTCCTACGTGATCGGGGTCGACTTCGGGTCCCTGTCCGGCCGCGCCGTGGTGGTCCGGGTCAGCGACGGGGTGGAGCTCGCGGGCGCCTCGCTGGACTACCCGCACGCCGTCCTGGACCGGGTCCTGCCCGACGGCATCACCCCGCTGGGACCCGACTGGGCCCTGCAGGTCCCCAGCGACTACGTCGACGTCCTGCGCACCGCCGTTCCCGAGGCGGTCCGCGCAGCGGGGATCGACCCCGCGGACGTGATCGGCATCGGCACCGACTTCACCGCCTGCACGATGGTCCCGACCACCACCGACGGCACGCCGCTCAACGAGCTCCCCGAGTTCGCCAGCAACCCGCACGCCTACGTCAAGCTCTGGAAGCACCACGCCGCGCAGCCCCAGGCCGATCGGATCAACGCCCTGGCCGCCGAGCGCGGCGAGTCGTGGCTGCCGCGCTACGGCGGGCTCATCTCCTCGGAGTGGGAGTTCGCCAAGGGCCTGCAGGTGCTGGAGGAGGCCCCCGAGGTCTACGCCGCGATGGACCGCTGGGTCGAGGCCGCGGACTGGATCATCTGGCAGCTGTGCGGCACCTACGTGCGCAACGCCTGCACCGCCGGCTACAAGGGGATCCTCCAGGACGGCGCCTACCCCTCGCGGGAGTTCCTCGCCGCGCTGAACCCCGACTTCGCCGACTTCGTGGCCAGCAAGCTCGAGCACCCGATCGGGCAGCTGGGCGCCCGCGCCGGGGGCCTCACCGCCCAGGCCGCGGAATGGACCGGCCTGCGCCCGGGCATCGCCGTGGCGGTCGGCAACGTGGACGCCCACGTCACCGCCCCGGCCGCCCAGGCCGTCGAGCCGGGCCAGATGGTCGCGATCATGGGCACCTCGACCTGCCACGTGATGAACGGCGAGTCCCTGCACGAGGTCCCCGGGATGTGCGGGGTCGTCGACGGCGGGATCACCGCGGGGCTCTGGGGCTACGAGGCCGGCCAGAGCGGCGTCGGCGACATCTTCGGCTGGTTCGTCGACACCAGCGTTCCGGCCAGCTACGCGCAGGCCGCTGCCGAGGCCGGGGTCTCCCTGCACGAGCACCTGACCGCGCTGGCAGCCCAGCAGCGGGTGGGCGAGCATGGTCTGGTCGCCCTGGACTGGCACAGCGGCAACCGCTCGGTGCTGGTCGACCACGAGCTCTCCGGGGTGATCGTCGGCCAGACCCTGAGCACCCGGCCCGAGGACCAGTACCGGGCCCTGATGGAGTCCACGGCCTTCGGCACGCGCCGGATCATCGAGTCCTTCACCGAGTCCGGGATCCCCGTCACCGAGCTGGTCGTCGCCGGCGGACTGCTCAAGAACACGTTCCTCATGCAGATGTACGCCGACGTGACCAACCTGCCCCTGAGCACGATCGACTCCGCGCAGGGACCGGCCCTCGGCTCGGCGATCCACGCGGCGGTCGCCGCGGGCGCCTACCCGGACGTGCTGGCGGCCTCGCGGGCGATGGGCCGCTCGATCCGGGGTGTCTACAACCCCGATCCGGCCGATGCGGCCGCCTACGACGAGCTGTACGCCGAGTACCTGCTCCTGCACGACTACTTCGGCCGGGGTGCCAACGACGTGATGCACCGGCTCAAGGCCCGCCGTCGTGCTGTGGCTGCCCAGATCGCGGCGGGGGCCTGACATGACGATCTCCCCCGAGGCCCGACCTGCCCTGGATGCCCTGCGCGCCCAGGTGGCCGCCCTGCACGCCGAGCTGACCCGCTACGAGCTGGTGATCTGGACCGCGGGCAACGTCTCGGCGCGGGTGCCCGGCGCATGACCTGATGGTCATCAAGCCCTCGGGCGTGGCCTACGACGAGCTGTCGGCCGAGCGGATGGTCGTCACCGACCTGTACGGCAACCTCGTCGAGGGCGACTCCGCCCCCTCGTCGGACACGGCCGCGCACGCCTACGTGTACCGGCACATGCCCGAGGTCGGCGGCGTGGTGCACACGCACTCGACCTACGCCTGCGCCTGGGCGGCCCGCCGCGAGGCCATCCCCTGCGTGCTGACGATGATCGCCGACGAGTTCGGCGGCGAGATCCCGATCGGCCCGTTCGCCCGGATCGGCGACGACTCGATCGGGGCGGGCATCGTCGACGTCCTGCGGGGCAGTCGCTCGCCGGCCGTCCTGATGGCCAACCACGGCCCGTTCACGATCGGCCCGGACGCACGCTCGGCGGTCAAGGCCGCCGTGATGCTCGAGGACGTCGCGCGCACGGTGCACATCTCCCGCCAGCTCGGCGAACCCGTTCCCCTGGCCACCGAGGACATCGATGGCCTGTACGAGCGCTACCAGAACGTCTACGGACAGCACGGAGGACAGCGATGACCGCCCAGGCACCCGCCCAGATCTGGTTCCTCACCGGGAGCCAGACGCTCTACGGCGACGAGGTCCTGGCCCAGGTGGCCGAGCAGTCCGGTGAGATCGCCCGCACGCTCGATGCGTCGGACGCGATCCCCTTCGAGGTCGTGTTCAAGCCGGTGCTCAAGGAGGCCGACGCGATCCGGCGCACCATGATCGAGGCGAGCGCCGACGACGCCTGCATCGGCGTGATCGCGTGGATGCACACGTTCAGCCCGGCCAAGATGTGGATCTCGGGCCTGGAGGCGCTGCGCAAGCCGCTGCTGCACCTGCACACGCAGGCCAACCGCGACCTGCCGTGGGCGACCATCGACATGGACTTCATGAACCTCAACCAGGCCGCCCACGGCGACCGGGAGTTCGGCTTCGTGCAGACCCGGATGGGCATCGCGCGCAAGACCGTCGCCGGCCACGTCAGCGACCCCGTCGTCGCCGAGCGGATCGGGCAGTGGGCGCGGGCCGCAGCAGGGGCCGCCGCCATGCGCTCGATGCGCCTGGCCCGCTTCGGGGACAACATGCGCAACGTCGCCGTCACCGAGGGCGACAAGGTCGAGGCCGAGATCCGCTTCGGGGTCTCGGTGAACACCTACGGCGTCAACGACCTGGTCGCGGTCGTCGACGCGGTGGCCGAGTCCGAGATCGATGCCCTGGTCGCCGAGTACGCCGACCTGTACGACATCGCCCCCGAGCTGGCACGCCGGTGCTGCCCGCCACGATGCGCTGCGGTACGGCGCTCGCATCGAGGCGGGCCTGCGCCGGTTCCTCACCGACGGCGGCTTCACGGCCTTCACCTCGAACTTCGAGGACCTCGGCGGGCTGCGCCAGCTCCCCGGACTGGCCGTCCAGCGGCTGATGGCCGACGGCTACGGGTTCGCCGGTGAGGGCGACTGGAAGACCGCGGTGATGGTCCGCACGTTCAAGGTGATGGCCCAGGGCCTGCCCGGCGGCACGTCCTTCATGGAGGACTACACCTACCACCTGGCCCCGGGCGCGGAGAAGATCCTCGGCGCGCACATGCTCGAGGTCTGCCCGTCGATCACCGACGAGCGCCCGCGCCTGGAGATCCATCCCCTGTCCATCGGCGGTCGGGAGGACCCGGTCCGCCTGGTCTTCACCGCCACGCCGGCCGCAGGGGTGGTCCTCGGCCTGTGCGATATGGGCGATAGGTTCCGTTTCGTGGCGAACGAGGTGCAGCTCGTCGCCCCCGACGCGGACCTGCCGAACCTGCCCGTCGCCCGCGCCGTGTGGCGCCCGGCGCCGGACCTGCGCACCTCGGCCGAGGCGTGGATCACCGCCGGGGGCCCCCACCACACCGTGCTCACCACGGCCCTGTCCGCGGAGCACCTGTGGGACCTGTCGGAGATCGTCGGCACCGAGCTGGCGCTCATCGACAGCACAACAGACATCCGTCACTTCATCCAGGAGCGACGGTGGAGCCAGGCGTACTACCGCCTGGCTCTGGGCTTCTAGCCCGAAGCCAGGCGCACGACCCATGGGACGAGCCCCGTCCCATGAACCACCAGGAAGGAATGCTCAATGAGGAAGTACGTATCCGCATTCGCAGCAGCGGGGCTCATCTTCAGCCTCGCCGCCTGCAGCAGCGGCAGCGAGACCGCCGCGCCCGCCGCGTCCGGCGAGGCGTCAGCTGCGGCCGGCGACTGCACCCCGGGCGAGAAGGGGACCATCGGTGTGGCCATGCCCACCAAGTCCTCGACCCGCTGGATCGCCGACGGCGACGCCATGGTGGAGCAGCTGACGGCCGCCGGCTACCAGGTCGACCTGCAGTACGCCGAGGACGACATCCCGACCCAGGTCTCCCAGGTGGAGAACATGGTCACCAAGGGCGTGCAGATGCTGGTCATCGCCGCGATCGACGGCACGGCCCTGGGTGACATCCTGAACACGGCCGAGGAGTCCAACATCCCGGTCATCGCCTACGACCGGTTGATCCGCGAGTCGGATGCCGTGGACTACTACTCCACGTTCGACAACTTCGGTGTGGGCGTGCTCCAGGCCGAGGCACTGGTTGCCGGCCTCGAGGCCACCGGCCGTGAGGCGCCGTACAACGTCGAGCTGTTCGCCGGGTCCCCCGACGACAACAACGCGACCTTCTTCTGGAACGGCGCCATGTCGGTCCTGCAGCCGCTGATCGACAAGGGCGACATGGTGGTCGTCTCCGGCCAGACCGAGTTCGATCAGGCCGCGATCCTGCGGTGGGACCCGGCAACGGCCCAGAAGCGCATGGAGGACCTGCTGACCAGCGCGTACACCACCGAGACCGTTGACGGCGTCCTCTCGCCGTACGACGGCCTGTCGCTGGGCATCATCGCGGCGCTGAAGGCCAACGGCTACGGCGAGGGCGACAAGCCCCTGTCGGTCGTCACCGGCCAGGACGCCGAGATCCAGTCCGTCCAGTCCATCAACAAGGACGAGCAGAGCTCGACGGTGTTCAAGGACACCCGCGAGCTGGCGAAGGTCACGGTCGGGATGATCGAGGCGATCGGCAACTGCGAGGAGCCCGAGGTCAACGACACCGAGACCTACGACAACGGCGTCAAGGTCGTCCCGAGCTACCTGCTCAAGCCGATCACCGTGGTGAAGGCCAACGTCACCGAGGCCCTGGTCGACTCGGGCTACTACACCCAGGAAGAGATCGACGGCTGATCCTCACCCACCTGCCCACGGGCACACGGTGAGAAGGTGGGTGGTGGTCGCAGAGCACATCCTGCAACCACCACCCACCACAACCCGCACCACGGCAGCAGCCACGCTGCCACCCAGACCACGGAGCCACACGGAGGCTGTCAGACATGAGCGGACCCATCCTCGAGATGCGCTCCATCACCAAGGAGTTCCCGGGGGTCAAGGCGCTGTCGGACGTGAACCTCACTGTCCACGACGGCGAGATCCACGCGATCTGCGGGGAGAACGGCGCCGGCAAGTCGACCCTGATGAAGGTCCTGTCCGGTGTGTACCCGCACGGCAGCTACGACGGCGAGATCATCTACGAGGGCCAGCCGGTGGAGTTCCGCGACATCCGGGCCAGTGAGCATGCCGGGATCGTGATCATCCACCAGGAGCTGGCCCTGATCCCCGAGCTGTCGATCGCCGAGAACATCTTCCTCGGCAACGAGAACGTCTCCCGCGGGGTGATCTCCTGGGACCGGACCAACCGGGAGGCACACGACCTGCTCGTGCGCGTCGGGCTGTCGGAGAACCCGCTGACCCCGATCAAGCAGCTGGGCATCGGCAAGCAGCAGCTGGTCGAGATCGCCAAGGCCCTGTCCCGCAACGTCAAGCTGCTCATCCTCGACGAGCCGACCGCGGCGCTCAACGACGACGACTCCGCGCACCTGCTGAACCTGCTGCGTGAGCTGAAGGCCAAGGGCATCACCAGCATCATGATCTCCCACAAGCTCAACGAGATCGCCGCCATCGCCGACAGCATCACGATCCTGCGCGACGGCCGGACGATCGAGACCCTCGAGGTCGCCGGTGGTGGGGTCGACGAGGACCGGATCATCCAGGGGATGGTCGGCCGGGACCTCGAGCACCGCTTCCCGCCCTACACCCCCGAGATCGGGGAGGTGCTCTTCGAGGTCAAGGGCTGGAACGTCTTCAGCCCGGTCGACCACTCGCGTCCGGTCGTCATCGATGCGAACCTCGAGGTCCGTCGGGGCGAGATCGTCGGCATCGCCGGGCTCATGGGCGCCGGGCGCACCGAGCTCGCCCGATCGGTCTTCGGCAAGTCCTACGGAGCCCGGATCAGCGGCACGCTCGTCCTCGAGGGCAAGGAGCTCGAGCTGAACTCGGTCGCCGAGGCGATCGACTCGGGGTTGGCCTACGTGACGGAGGACCGCAAGTCCCTGGGACTGAACCTGCTCGATGACATCAAGACCTCCATCACCTCGGCGGGCATCCACAAGCTGCAGCGTGGCCTCACAGTCGACGAGAACGAGGAGGTCACGGTCGCCGAGGGCTTCCGCGGCCGCATGAACATCAAGGCACCGACCGTCGAGGCCAAGGTCGCCCAGCTCTCCGGGCGGCAACCAGCAGAAGGTCGTCCTGAGCAAGTGGATCTACACCGACGCGAAGGTGATGATCCTCGACGAGCCGACCCGTGGGATCGACGTCGGCGCCAAGTACGAGATCTACGGGTTCGTCCAGGAGATGGCCAAGGCAGGGCAACGCCGTCATCGTCATCTCCTCCGAGCTCCCTGAGCTGCTGGGGCTCTGCGACCGCATCTACACGCTGGCCGAGGGGCGGATCACAGCGGAGTTCGTGGCCAGCGAGGCCACCCAGGAGTCACTGATGCGCCAGATGACGACAAGCAGCCGGTGACAGCGATGACCTCCCCCGTCGAGCAGAAGGTGACACCGATGACCTCCCCTGACGAGCAGAAGGTGCCGGCGATGACCTCCCCCGACCAGCAGAAGGTGACACAGATGACCTCCCCCGTCGAGCAGAAGGTGACCCGATGACCAGCCTGAAGACCTTGTTGAGCGGGAACATCCGCCAGTACGGGATGATCGGTGCGCTGATCGCCATCATCATCCTGTTCCAGATCCTGACCGACGGCATCCTGCTCAAGCCGCTGAACCTGACGAACCTGCTGACCCAGAACAGCTACATCCTCATCCTGGCCATCGGCATGGTGATGGTGATCATCGCCCGGCACATCGACCTCTCGGTCGGGTCGGTCGCCGCCTTCACCGGCGCGCTGGCCGTCATGATGATGGTCAAGTGGGACGTCCCATGGCCGCTCGCGGTGGTGCTCACACTGCTCGCCGGGGCCGCGATCGGCGCGTGGCACGGACTGTGGGTCGCCTACATGGGCATCCCCGCCTTCATCGTGACCCTGTCGAGCATGCTCATCTTCCGCGGCCTGACGCTGGTCGTCCTCCAGGGTGAGACCGTCGGGAACCTGCCCCCCGGCTTCGAGAAGCTCGGCAACGGGTTCCTCCCCGAGGTGGGGCCGGACACGGGCATGCACAACCTCACGATGCTGCTGGCCGTGCTGCTCTGCGTCTTCCTCGTCGCCGTGGACTTCCGCAAGCGCGCCTCGAAGCAGCGCTACAACTTCGCGGTGTCGTCGATGGGGGTGTTCCTGCTCAAGCAGGTGGTCGTCGTGGCCGTGATCATGGGGTTCGCGTACCTGCTTGCGCAGTACAAGGGCCTGCCGATCGTCGGGCTGCTGCTCTTCGCCCTCATCGGCATCTACAGCTTCATCATGAACCGCACGGTGTTCGGCCGGCACATCTACGCAATCGGGGGCAACTACCCGGCAGCCTCGATGTCCGGGGTGCGCACCAAGCGCGTCGACATCCTGGTCATGGCCAACATGGGCCTGCTCGCCGCACTGGCCGGGATGGTGTTCGCCGCCCGGCTCACGGCCGCCAACCCGAAGGCCGGCGTCAACTTCGAGCTCGATGCGATCGCCGCCGCGTTCATCGGCGGTGCGGCGGTCACCGGTGGCGTCGGCACGGTCGTCGGCGCCATCGTCGGTGGCTTCTTCATGGGCGTCCTGAACAACGGCATGTCCCTGATGGGCGTCTCGGTCGACTGGCAGCAGACGATCAAGGGCCTGGTGCTGCTGTTCGCCGTCGCCTTCGACGTGTGGAACAAGCGCCGCTCGGCCGTCGGGGGCGCGGTGACCACCGTCCCCGTGGACGACGGAGCCTCCCAGGGGATGCCCGACCAGGACCAGGTGGACGAGTTGATCCCCGCTGAGGAGTAGGCGCCTCTGCTCGATCGTCCGAGGGGCGGCGCGCGCAGTATCGTCGTACCTAGGCTGACCGATCCACTGGGGACGGAGAGGAGACTCCCATGGCCACCGGGCCGAGCCGCCCGCCGGCGATGACCGATGTGGCCCGCTTGGCCGGGGTCTCGCACCAGACGGTCTCGCGGGTGCTCAACGACCACCCGAACGTCAAGCAGCAGACCCGGCTGCGGGTCCTGGCGGCCATGCAGGAGCTGGGGTACCGGCCGAACCGGGCCGCCCGCGCGCTGGCCAGTGGGCGCAGCGACCAGATCGGCATCGTGGCCCAACCCTCGACCCTGTTCGGCCCCGCGTCACTGCTGTACGCACTCGAGGCGGCGGCGGTGCAGGCGGGGTACGGGGTGAGCGTGGCCAGTGTCGCGGCCCTGGACCGGGCCTCCATCGAGGAGGCGGTCAACCGGCACCTCGACCAGCAGGTCGGGGGGATCGTGGTGATCGTGCCCGCCGTCTCGGCCGCGGCGGCCGTGCGCGAGGTCCCGGCCGACCTGCCGCTGGTCACGATCGGTGGTGACCGCAAGGAGGCGATCACCAGCGTCGGGATCGACCAGGTCCGCGGGGCGGTGGAGGCCACCCAGGCGTTGCTGGACGCCGGCCACCGGACGGTGTGGCACGTGTCCGGCCCCTCGGACGTCTTCGACAGCCTGGACCGGATCGAGGGCTGGCGGGCCACCCTGGAGCGGGCCGGGGCGGAGGTGCCGCCGGTGATCGCGGGGGACTGGTCGGCCGCTCGGGGGTACGAGGCCGGCCAGATGCTGGCCCGGATCGCCGACGTCACGGCCATCTTCGCGGCCAACGACCAGACGGCCCTGGGGATCCTCCGGGCCCTGCACGAGCACGGCCTGCACGTTCCTGACGATGTCAGCCTCATCGGGTTCGACGACCTCCCCGAGTCGGGCTTCTTCATCCCGCCGCTGACCACGGTCCGCCAGGGGTTCGAGGAGGTGGGCCGCCGCGCGCTGCGGATGGTCGTGGACCAGATGGAGGGCGAGCGCGAGATCCTCCACGAGCTCGTTCCCCCGGTGTTCGTCGCCCGGGACAGCGTTGCCCCGCCCCGCAGCCGGCGCAGCTCCGGGGTTCCGGCGTGAGCAGCGAGCCCGTGGAGCTCCGGGTGGACGGCGCGTGTGTGGTCCTCGACCCGCGGGACGGCGGGCGGATCACCTCGCTGGAGGTGGCCGGTGCCGAGCTGCTCGGCGGGGTGGGCACCGGGGTCATCGAGCATGGGTCGTTCCTGATGGCCCCGTGGGCCGGTCGCATCCGCGACGGCGTGCTGCATGTGGACGGGGTGTCGCACCAGCTGCCCACGGTCCGCACCCACCCGCACGCCGGTCACGGCCTGGTGATGGACCGGCCGTGGGAGGTCCTCGAGGCGTCGGCTGCGCACCTGCGGATCACGTGCGACCTGGACTCCCGCTGGCCCTTCCCCGGCCACGTCGTCCAGGAGTTCCGGCTCGCGGGCGGCCACCTGGACCAGCAGGTCGAGGTGCACGCCGGGGATGCGCCGTTCCCGGCGACCGTGGGATGGCACCCGTGGTTCCGTCGCGCGCTGGCCTCCGGTGAGGTGGCCGAACTGGCCTTCGAGGCCCAGGGGATGCTCCAGCGCGACGCGGCGGGCATCCCGAGCGGTGACGTCGTGGCTGTGCCGCCGGGCCCGTGGGACGACTGCTTCGTCGGGGTCCGGTGGCCGATGACGATCACCTGGCCGGGAGCCGTCAGGCTGAGGATCAGCTCCGACACGGCGTTCGCCGTCGTGTACGACGAGCTCACCGAGGCGTTCTGCGTCGAGCCCCAGACGGGGCCGCCGGACGGGCCCAACACCTCGCCGCGGATGGTCCGCCCCGGTGATCCGCTGGTCGCCTCGACACGGTGGTCCTGGGACTGATCGGCGCGCCCTGCGTGTCGCTCACCGAGCGCTGGTCCGAGGGTCGCCACACTGGGCCAATGGCTGAGCGACTCGCCCCCGAGCAGACCCCGCTGCGGGTCACCTCCCGACCTGAGCGCGCACGTGGCCGCACCCGCCGCGCGGGCCGCCGGCTCGTCGCCCTGGTGCTGGGCGTGGCCCTCCTTGCTGTCGGTTCCGTTGCGACGCTGCACTTCCTGGCCATCCACCGCACGGCCGAGGAGGTCCGCGCCACCGCACTCGTCCCGCCGGAGATGGCCGCCAACGTCCTCGTGGTGCTGGCCCGCCCCGGGCAGGAGCTGCCGTTGGCCGGGACGCTGGCCGCACTCGACGAGGCCGGCGCGACAGTGTCGGTCCTGTCTCTCACCGATGGGGCGGCCCAGCCCCCGGAGCTGGAGTTCGCCGCCGACAGCATCGGCGAGGTGCGCTCCGATGAGCTGGCCGGGTCCGCCGACCTCCTCGGCGTCGACCGGGTGACCACGGCCGGCTACGCCGATGGCGCGCTGCTGGCCGCCGAGCCCGACGACGTCACGGCCACGATCGCCGCCGAGATCGGCGAGGTGTCCCCCTCGGTCATCATCACGGTCGGCGACACGACCGGCCAGGACTCCGACTCGCAGGCGGCCGCCGCCTATGTCCTGGCCGCAGCGCAGGCCGAGGACTCGGGCGTCGCCCGGGTCTGGACCGTCACCCGCGGCGACCGTGAGGTGTCCTGGAACGCCCTGGCGAAGGCGCCGATCGGCGACCAGGTGCCTGAGCCCGAGGTCGCGGTGCGCATCGACGACCACACCGTCGTCAAGGGCGAGGTCCTGCTCACGCACGGCACCCAGAGCCCGGACCTGGTCCGCAGCACCTACCCGTACGCCGACCGCGTGCCGGCGTGGGCGTACTTCCGGTTCTGGGACCGCGAGTACTTCGCCCTCGCGTGGGGCCAGCCCCTGCAGTAGGCCGGCGCCAGCCCCGACCTCGAGGCCGCCGGAGCGGATCGCTGAGAGGCGACGGAGATCCGTGGGACAATGGGCGTCCCGGCTGAGCCCGGGGTGTTCTGGGGATGTGCCTCGGGACCTGCGGGGCGACGGCTCGTCGCCCCGGCACTGATGAGGAGATCTCCACCCGTGGCCATCGCCCAGCGCAGCGACCTGCGCAACATCGCCATCATCGCCCACGTCGACCACGGCAAGACCACGCTGGTCGACTCCATGCTCTGGCAGTCCGGGGCGTTCACCACCCACCAGGCCGACGAGGGCTCGGTCCAGGAGCGGGTCATGGACTCCATGGACCTCGAGCGCGAGAAGGGCATCACGATCCTGGCCAAGAACACCGCGGTGAACTACCACGGGGTCGGGGCGCCCGAGGGCGGGGTCACGATCAACATCATCGACACCCCCGGGCACGCGGACTTCGGTGGCGAGGTGGAGCGCGGCCTGGAGATGGTGCACGCGGTGCTGCTGCTCGTCGATGCCTCCGAGGGCCCGCTGCCCCAGACGCGGTTCGTGCTGCGCAAGGCCCTGCAGAAGCACCTGCCGGTCATCCTGGTGATCAACAAGGTGGACCGCCCCGACGCCCGGATCGCCGAGGTCGTCGACGAGACCTACGAGCTGTTCTTCGACCTCGACGCCACCGCGGAGCAGATCGACTTCCCGATCGTCTACGCCTCGGCGCGCGCCGGCCGGGCGAGCCTGAACCGCCCCGAGGACGGCGGCATGCCGGACTCCGAGAACCTCGTCCCGCTGTTCCAGACGATCCTGGGCACGGTCCCGCCGCCCGAGTACGACGACCAGATGCCGCTGCAGGCGCACGTCACGAACCTGGACTCCTCGCCCTACCTGGGCCGGCTGGCGATCTGCCGCGTGCACAACGGCACCATCCGCAAGGGCCAGTCGCTGATGCTGTGCCGCGCCGACGGCAGCCAGCAGCGGGTGCGGATCGCCGAGCTGCTCATGACCGACGCCCTGGAGCGCAAGCCCGCGGAGTCCGCCGGGCCGGGCGACATCATCGCCGTGGCCGGGATCGCCGACATCACCCTGGGCGAGACCCTGACCGATCCCGAGGACCCCCGGCCGCTGCCGGTGATCACCGTCGACGAGCCCAGCATCTCGATGACCATCGGCATCAACACCTCCCCGCTGTCCGGCCAGTCGGGCACCAAGCTCACCGCCCGGCTGCTGAAGAACCGTCTGGACGCCGAGCTCGTCGGCAACGTGTCGATCCGGGTCCTGGACACCGAGCGCCCTGACACCTGGGAGGTCCAGGGCCGTGGTGAGCTGCAGCTGGCCGTGCTCGTCGAGCTGATGAAGCGCGAGGGCTTCGAGATCACCGTCGGCAAGCCCCAGGTGGTCACCCGCACGATCAACGGCAAGCTCTGCGAGCCGATGGAGCGCCTGACCATCGACGCCCCCGAGGACTACCTCGGCGTGCTGACCCAGCTGATGGCCCTGCGCAAGGGGCGCATGGAGCAGATGGTCAACCACGGCACCGGGTGGATCCGCCTCGAGTACATCGTCCCGGCACGTGGCCTGATCGGCTTCCGCACCGAGTTCCTCACCGAGACCCGGGGCACCGGGCTGCTGCACCACGTGTTCGAGAAGTACGAGCCCTGGCACGGCGAGCTGCGCACCCGGCCCACCGGCTCGCTGGTGGCCGACCGGCGCGGCGCGGTCACCTCCTTCGCGCTGTTCAACCTGCAGGAGCGCGGCACGATGTTCGTCGGCCCGGGCACCGAGGTGTACGAGGGCATGATCGTGGGGGAGAACTCGCGCTCGGAGGACATGGACGTCAACCCCACCAAGGAGAAGAAGCTCACGAACATGCGCCAGTCCAGCAGCGACGAGCTGGTGCGGCTCATCCCGCACCGGCTGCTCTCCCTGGAGCAGGCACTGGAGTTCTGCCGCGAGGACGAGTGCGTGGAGGTGACGCCGGCGACCGTTCGGCTGCGCAAGGTGACGCTTGGTGGCCACCGACCGGGCGAAGGCGCGCAACCGGAAGGGATAGGCGGGCGCTGGTGACACGTCGGGCAGTGGCGCACACCACGACCACCCACGTCCTGGGCGTGTCCCTCAGCTCCGAGCCCGCTGTGTTGCAGTTTCGTAACTCTTTCGCCCTGCACAGGCCATTCCGGCGACATCCTCGCCCGGCACCGCCTACATTGCCGGTATCCGTCCACGGTCGCGTACCCTTGCGCCGTAATCGGGCGAACCGGCTGTCCCAGGTGAGCAGAGAGGTGGGCACGTGACGATCCCGCTGGTGAGTGCCACCGACGACGCTGGAAACGAGTACCTGAAGGAGTCGGAGGAGGCCACCAAGCAGGTCGAGGGCCGCTCGCTGACCCAGATCGCGTGGGGCCGGCTGCGCCGCGACAAGGTCGCCATGGTCTCCCTCGGGGTGATCATCTTCATCTTCCTGGCCGCGCTGTTCGCCCCCCTGATCGTCAAGGTCCTCGGAGTCGATCCGTTCGAGCCGAACACCGATCTGGTGAGCCAGGACGGCGGCCTGCCGTCGGGGCCCTGGGGTGGCATCTCCTGGGACCACCCCTTGGGGATCGAACCCCTGATCGGTCGGGACGTGCTTGCCCGGCTGCTGTACGGGGCCCGCGTCTCGCTGCTCGTCGCGTCCGCGTCGACCTTCCTCGTGATGGTCATCGGTGTCCTGCTGGGCACGATCGCCGGATACTCCAAGGGCAAGGCCGACACGGTCATCAGCCGGATCATGGACCTGACGCTGAGCTTCCCCTTCCTCCTGCTGATCATCGCCATGGCCCAGCCCCTGCAGCAGCGCCTCGAGACGTGGATCCCGAGCCCGGGGGCGGCCCGAATCGTGGCGATGATCCTCCTGCTCAGCTTGTTCTCGTGGCCCTACCTGGCGCGGCTGATCCGTGGGCAGGTGCTGAGCCTGCGTGAGCGTGAGTTCGTCGAGGCGGCGGTCTCCACCGGTGCATCCTCCCGGCGGATCCTGTTCAAGGAGCTGATCCCCAACCTCTGGGCGCCGATCCTGGTCTATGCGTCCCTGGCCTTCCCCTCGTTCATCACGGCGGAGGCCACGTTGGCCTTCCTCGGCGTGGGAGTGCTCCCGCCGACCCCCACCTGGGGGGGAATGCTGTCCGACTCGGTGCGGACCTTCACGGTGCTGCCCACCTACTTCTTCATCCCCGGAACCGTGCTCTTCATCACCGTGCTGGTGTTCAACCTGTTCGGTGACGCCGTGCGCGATGCCCTCGACCCGCGAGCGGGTCGAGGATGATCCAGACTCCCGTCCTCCAGGACGGGCCCGCCCAGGCGGGAAGGGGGTCCGGCAGCCCCGCCGAGACCCGAACAAGGAGGAAATATGAGTAAGGCAACCACGAGCGCGAAGGTGGCGGCTCTCGCTGCTGCGTCCGCGCTCCTGCTGGCCGCCTGTGGGGGCTCGGACAGTGGTGACGCTGCTGCCAGCGGAGGGGCGGGTGAGCCCACCAAGGGTGGCGCGCTGACCTTCCTGACCGAGGGTGAGCAGTTCAACCACCTCGACCCGCAGCGCAACTACACCGGCGAGGACCTCGCGTTCACCACCGGGTACCTGAACCGCACGCTGGTCCAGTACGCCCTGTACGCCGACGACAACGAGGCCGGCAACCTGGTCCCGGATCTGGCGACCGACATCGGCACTCCCACCGAGGGCGGCAAGGTCTGGAGCTTCACCCTCAAGGACGGCATCAAGTTCGAGGACGGCACACCGATCACCTGTGCCGAGGTCGCCTACGGCGTCTCCCGGACCTTCGCCACCGACGTCATCACCGACGGGCCCGCAGTACGCGATCTCGCTGCTGGACATCCCCAAGGATGACGACGGCACCTCGGCCTACAAGGGCCCGTACGACGGCACCGGCCAGGAGCTCTTCGACAAGGCGGTGACCTGCTCCGAGGACGGCAAGACCGTCACCTTCAACCTCGCGCAGCCTGCCGCGGACTTCAACTACACCACGACGCTGACGGCGTTCTCGCCCGTCCCCAAGGCTGCGGACACCGGTGAGAAGTACGACGACAAGCCGCTGGCCTCCGGCCCGTACAAGATCGAGTCCTACCAGAAGGGCACGTCGCTGAAGCTGGTCCGCAACGACCGAGTACGATCCGGCCACCGACGAGTCGGGCCGCGGCGCCTACCCGGACACCATCGAGGTCAAGTTCGCCGTGCCCCTGTCGGTGTCCAGCCAGCGGCTCATCGCCGACTCCGGCGAGGACCAGAAGATGACCACCATCGGCCTGCAGCTCGATCCCGCGCAGCTGGCCGCGGTCTTCAACGACCCGAAGTTCGAGGACCGTCGGTTCGATGACTTCGATCCGTACTCGATCTACCACGCCATCAACACCGAGAAGGTGCCGAACGTCGAGCACCGCAAGGCGATCGCCGCCGCGTACCCGCGCGAGGACCTGCGCACCATCGCCGGTGGCAACTTCGCCGGTGACCTCGCCGACGGCGTGATCAAGCCCAACCTGGCCCTGGACTACCAGCCCTCGGGCATGTGGACGGGCCTGCTCGGCGCGGAGATCCCGGACAACGGGGACCCGGAGATCGCGAAGAAGTTCATCGCCGACTCCGGCGAGCCGATGCCGGAGCTGACGTTCGACTACCAGAAGACCGAGGTCAACGACAAGGCCGCCGCGGCGATCGTGACGGCCCTGGAGAAGGCCGGCATCAAGGTCACCCCGAACCCGCTCGATCCGGGTGGCTACTACGGCATCGTGATGGACCCGGACAAGGCCGGCTCGATCATGACCGGAGGCTGGGGACCGGACTGGTTGAACGCCTCCACGGTCATCCCCGAGCTGTTCACCCCGGCGGGCGGATTCAACCTGTCGCTGTGGGACAACCCGGAGTTCACCAAGGCCTCCGATGAGGCCAAGCAGATCGCCGACCGCACCGCACAGGGTGCGGCCTGGGCCGAGCTGAACAAGCAGGCGATGGCCGAGGTCGTCGTCGTGCCGACGCGGTTCAGCCGGCAGCAGGGCATCGTCGGTTCCAAGATCGGCGGAGCGTTCGTCTGGGCGCCGTACGGCTCCTGGAACTACGCGAACATGTACGTCGCGCAGTAGACGCATGACCGGTGGGGCGGCTCGGAAGAGCCGCCCCACCGGGTACCACCCCTGACCCGTTCCCCCCGCGCTGAACCTCCCGAGGAGGAGACCTCACATGGGTGCCTACGTCATCAGGCGAATCCTGTTGATGTTCCTGATGCTCTTCCTCGTCACGGTCGCGGTCTTCATCCTCTTCTCCCTGGTCCCCACCGATCCGGCGCGGCTCACCTGCGGGAAGGCCTGCACCCCGGAGATCATCGAGGCCAACCGGGAGCGACTGGGCCTGGCCGACCCATTGCTCGTGCAGTACTGGGAGTGGTTCAAGGGACTGTTCGTCGGGCGCACCTACGCCGAGGGCACCCCCGTGGAGTTCTCCTGCCCGGCACCTGCCCTGGGCTACTCCTTCCGCAACGGTGAGTGCGTGACGCAGCTGATCGCCGAGCGCATGCCCGTGACGATCGAGCTGGCCATCGGGGCGTTCATCCTCTGGATGGTCGTGGGCGTCCTGTCCGGCATCTACGCGGCACTGCGGCGTGGCCGGTGGCAGGACCGCTCGATCGTGAGCCTGGCCCTCGTCGGCTACTCGTTCCCCACCTTCTTCATCGGCCTGACCCTGCTGTTCTTCGTGGTCATCAAGTGGGGGATCCTGCCCTACCCCGACTACGTGCCGCCCACTGAGGACCCCGTGCAGTGGTTCCAGACCATGATCCTGCCCTGGATCACCGTGGCGCTGGTGTACGCGGCCTTCTACACCAGGCTCACCCGGACGCAGATGCTCGAGACCCTCGGCGAGGACTACATCCGGACCGCCCGTGCCAAGGGCCTTCCCGAGCGCGTCGTCATCCGCAAGCACGCCTTCCGCGCCGGCCTGACCCCCATCGTGACGGCAGCGGGGCTCGACTTCGCCGGCCTGCTCGGCGGCGCGGTCGTGACCGAGACGATCTTCCAGCTTCCGGGGGTCGGCCGGCTGGCCATCGAGTCCGTCCAGGACTACGACCTGCCGATCATCGTCGGGACGACCGTGGTCTTCGCGGTGATCGTCATCATCGCGAACCTGATCGTGGACCTGCTCTACGGCGCCATCGATCCCCGAGTGAGGCTGTCATGAGCATGACGACCGACGAGCCGTTCCTGAAGGTCCGCGACCTCGAGGTCGAGTTCACGACCGAGGACGGCAAGATCAAGGCCGTCGACCGGATCTCCTACGACGTGCGACCCGGCCAGACCCTGGCGATCGTGGGTGAGTCCGGCTCGGGCAAGAGCGTCTCCAGCCTCGCGGTGATGGGGCTGCTCAACCGCAAGACCACGGCCATCACCGGTGAGGTGTGGCTCGATGGCGAGGAGCTGATCGCCGCCACCGACGATCGGGTCCGCGAGCTGCGCGGCGAGAAGATGGCCATGATCTTCCAGGACCCGCTGAGCTCGCTGCACCCGTTCTACAAGATCGGCAAGCAGCTCGTCGAGGCCATCCAGGTCCACCAGCCTCTGGACAAGACCGCTGCGAAGGCGCGGGCGAAGGAGATGCTCGAGCGCGTCGGCATCCCCGACCCGGAGAAGCGTCTGGACGCCTACCCGCACGAGATGTCCGGCGGCATGCGCCAGCGCGTGATGATCGCCATGGCCCTGGTCAACGACCCGAAGATGATCATCGCCGACGAGCCCACCACCGCCCTCGACGTGACTGTCCAGGCCCAGATCATCGACCTGCTGCGCGACCTGCAGGACGACATGGGCACCGCCCTGGTCCTGATCACCCACGACCTCGGTGTCGTGGCCGACATGGCCGATGAGGTGCTGGTCATGTACGGCGGACGTGCTGTCGAGCAGGCGGGGCACCGGGCCCTGTTCTACCGCCCGCAGATGCCCTACACCTGGGGCCTGCTGTCCAGCGTCCCGCGCACGGACGTCGACTCGGAGCGGCTCATTCCGATCCCGGGCAACCCGCCGTCACTGCTGAACCTGCCCAAGGGGTGCGTGTTCCGGCCGCGCTGCACGTTCGCCGCGGAGGCGCCCGAGGGCCTGTGCGACACCGTCCGTCCCGAGCTCACGGAGTCCGAGCCGGGCCATCTCGCCCGGTGCCACATCCCGGTTGAGAGGCGTCTGGAGATCATGGTCGAGCGCTTCGGGGATCGGAGGATCTCATGAGCACCATCGAGCGCACCGGTGAGCCGCTGCTGAAGGTGACCGGGCTGAAGAAGCACTTCCCGATCACCAAGGGAATCGTGTTCAAGAAGCAGATCGGGGCGGTGAAGGCCGTCGACGGCCTCGATCTGGAGGTCTACCCCGGGGAGACGGTCGGGCTGGTGGGCGAGTCCGGCTGCGGCAAGTCCACGGCTGGTCGGACGATGACCAAGCTGCTCGAGCCCACAGCCGGTCAGATCATGTTCGACGGCAGGGACATCACCTCGCTGTCCAAGCGCCAGCTGGTGCCCCTGCGCAAGCAGATGGCGATGATCTTCCAGGACCCCTATTCATCGTTGAACCCACGACACACGGTGGGCACGATCGTCAGTGCCCCGTTCCAGGTGCAGGGCCAGACCCCTCCCGGCGGGGTGAAGCAGGCCGTCCAGGACATCATGGCCCGCGTCGGGCTCAACCCAGAGCACTACAACCGGTACCCGAACGAGTTCTCCGGCGGGCAGCGCCAGCGCATCGGGATCGCCCGGGCCGTGGCCCTGCAGCCGAAGCTGATCATCTGCGACGAGCCGGTCTCCGCCCTCGACGTGTCCGTCCAGGCCCAGGTCGTCAACCTGCTCGAGGACCTCCAGGACGAGTTCAAGATCACGTTCGTCTTCATCGCCCACGACCTGTCGGTGATCCGGCACATCTCCGACCGCGTCGTGGTGATGTACCTGGGCAAGGTCATGGAGGTCGCCTCCCGCGACGACCTGTACCACCGCCCCGAGCACCCCTACACCCACGCCCTGCTCTCGGCCGTCCCGATCCCCGATCCCGACCTCGAGGACGCCCGCGAGCGGATCCTGCTCCAGGGCGACCTGCCCAGCCCCAGCAACCCGCCGAGCGGGTGCGTGTTCCGGACCCGCTGCTACAAGGCCCAGGACCTGTGCGCCCAGGAGGTGCCCACGCTGACCACCCGCCCCGGGGGTCACGCGGTGGCCTGCCACTTCCCGGAGGTCCGCACGTTCGGCGGAGCCGCCGCAGCCGGTCCCCGACGCCCCAACCGGCGCCGAGTTCGCCCAAGGCTGACGAGCCCGCCGGCGCACGCCCAGCCGCAGGCCCACCCGGCCCCACGGCGCACGCCCACCCTGCCCCACTCCCAGCCGCCGGCGAGGGCGCGCCCAGCCGCACGTGACGGCGCCCAGCCCGCCGCCGTGACTCGGTTCCCCCTCCCCGATTCCCGCTCGCCCTCCACGAGTGCGTTCCTCCTCCCCGAATTCGTGGAGGCAGAGCGGAAATCGGGAGGGTGACCGTGTGGCGGGGGCGGCGGGGCGCGGGGGCGGCGGGCGGGCGGGAGCTGCTGATGCGGGGATTCGCGACTAGCCTGTGGGCCTATGGAACCTGCTGATCGCCGCCTCCTGCTTGTCCACGCCCATCCCGACGACGAGACGATCGGGTCGGGGACCACGATGGCCCGCTATGCCGCCACGCCGGGGACGTCGGTCACCCTCGTGACCTGCACGCTGGGTGAGGAGGGGGAGGTCCTGCTGCCTGAGGTGTCGCACCTGGCGGCGGACAAGGAGGACCGCCTCGGCGAGCACCGGATGACCGAGCTGGCCGACGCGATGGCCGCGCTGGGCGTCACGGACTGGCGGCTGCTCGGAGGGCCCGGGACCTACCGCGACTCGGGGATGGTGGGCACGGCGCCCAACGAGCGTCCCGACTGCTTCTGGCGTGCCGACCTGCTCGCCGCGACCACACACCTGGTGCAGGTCATCCGGGAGGTGCGCCCCCAGGTCCTCGTGACGTACGACGACTTCGGCGGGTACGGCCATCCCGACCACATCCAGGCCCACCGGGTCGCGATGTACGGAATCGCCCTGGCCGAGGCGCCGTCCTTCCGCCCCGACCTGGGCGAGGCGCACAGCGTCGCCAAGGTCTACTGGACGGCCTTCCCGAAGGGTGTCCTGCGTGCGGGCATCGAGGAGCTGCGCGCCGCGGGGGAGACGACGGGGTTCGCGGCGATGGATCCCGACGAGCTCCCGTTCGGGATCGACGACGCCCTGGTGACCACCGCCATCGACGGCAGCGGGTTCTACGAGCACAAGCTCAACGCCATGCGTGCCCACGCCACGCAGATCTCGCTGGACAGCGGCTTCTTCGCGCTGAGCAACAACGTCGGCTCACCGACCTGGTCGACGGAGTACTTCCGGCTCGTGCGCGGCCAGGCGGCGGGTCCGTTCGACTCCGATGGCCGCGAGACGGACCTCTTCGCCGGGGTGTGACCCAGCTGGACCCAACCAGCGCCCAGACGGCGAGGCCCAATGGGCCGCGACGGGCGGTGCGGCGCACCCGGTGAGGAGCGAACGGGCTGCGACGGGTTCAGAGTTGGGCACCGTGAAGCCCGAAAGAGCCGCGAAGGGGCAGCGAGCTGAGCGTCGTGAAGCCCGACGGGGCTGAGACGGTTGCGAGCTGAGCACCGTGAGGCCCGACGGGCGCGAACCAACCGGTGGCGCCCCGGGTATAGTTCCGCTGTCCGCACATCGGGGGTCGCGACTGCGTCTGCGGGTGGCCCCCCACCCCTGGAGGGATCCCCATGTTCACGTTCCGCAAGACTGCCGGCGTCGCCGCGGCGCTCGCCCTGGCCCTCTCGTTGTCGGCCTGCTCGTCGAGCAGTGACACCGCCGCCGAGACCCCCGCTGCGTCAGCCCCTGCCGCGTCCGCCCCCGCCAGTCCCACCAGCTCCGTGGGAGCGGCCAACGAGGCGTTCTGCGCCAGCACCGCTGCACTCAAGACCGAGCTCGGCGACCTCAAGACCCTGGTCACCGGTGGGTCGCTCACCAAGGAGGCGCTGCAGGCGCAGAAGCAGGACCTCACGACCGCAGGCACGCAGGCCAAGACCGACGCCCAGGCGCTCGACGCAGCCGTCGAGGCCCAGGTCACGGCCGCCCAGGCCGCGTTCCAGGCGGCCGTCGATGCCATCCCGGCCGACCAGACCGGGGTCAAGGAGGTCGCGGCCTACGTGGCCGCCGGCGCGGTCTTCGTCACGGCCCTCGACGCGATCGACAACCAGGTCGGCTGCTCCTGATCCCTCGTACCGACGGACGTGGGCCCGCCTGACCCGCAGGGCCCACGTGCACGCCGGGTCAGGCGGCCGCGCCCCTGCACCGGCGTCCCTCGTGCATGCGAGGCCCGGGGCTGCCCGTACGGTCAGGGGACCGCGAACCGGCCCTGCCCGACGCGCCGCGCCCGGGTGGCGGGGCCGCCGAAGCTGGGCGGCCCCAGGGGGGCGCCGGCACCTGCCTGCGCCCTCCCCGGATCAACCCCCGGCGTGGGTGCCTCGATCAGGATCCCGCCGAGCAGCACGCCGTCCAGCGCCCCGGACCCGACGCTGATCCTCCGGGAGTTCGACCACGCCGCCTCGTCCTGCTGCGCGAGCGTGCGGGCCTGGTAGGCCAGGGCGTCCGCCGATCGCAGGTGCGCCAGTGCGCCGGTCGGGTCCGCGTCCCCCAGGTCTGTCCCGGTCGCCAGGTGGTGGCGAGCCTGGCTGATCCGGGCTCGTGCCTCCAGCCCGACCGCGGCACGCCGGGTCGTGATCAGCTCGTCGGCCGCGCGGACCGTCGCCCGTGCGCCGTACCAGGCCGTGGCCAGCAGCGCGATGGCCCGTTCCTGCGTGTCGTCATCCGTGCGGATCGGGCCCAGCGCCTGGCCGAGGGCCAGGTCGGCGTCCTGGAGGGCCCGGCGCGTCTCCAGGGGGTCGTAGGAGCCGGAGGCGACCCCCGCATCAGCCCAGCCCAGGGTCTCGCGGGCGTACAGCCCTTTGGCCACCAGCTCGTCGGTCACGCCGAGGCGCTCGGCGTCGGCGATGTCCTTCTCGGTCTGGCGCAGCAGGGTCGTCACGGCCTCCTGGGCCTTGGCCAGGACTCGCGGGGCGCGGTCGACCGACGCCAGCAGCCGGGTCGCCTGGATCAGCGCCTCCTCGACGGCACGCGCACGGCTGGCGGCGCCGCGACGGTCTCCAGCGTCGAGCAGCTCCCGCCCAGCGGTGATCGACTCCTGCGCGAACCGCAGCCGTTCGCTGGCCTGCTCGAGGTCGTCGACCACGCTGGCGGTCGATGCCCGGGGGAACTGGGTCGTCAGCGTCTCGGTGGTGGCCGTCGAGGCGACCAACCGGTCCTGGAGCACCACCAGGTCGTCGGCCCGGTCGTCCAGCACGTCGCCCACCCGACCCTCGAGGTCGCGCCGGGCGTCGAACCGTGGCACGAGGACGTCCAGGTGCGACCCCGCGGCACCGCACCGGGTGAGGATCTCCTCGAGCTGGGCGCGCTCGGCGTCCTGCTCGGCGTCCCCATCGGCGTGCTCCTGGGCCCGTTGCGCCGAGGCGAAGGCCCGCTGCAGCTCCTCGCGCGCCTGGTCAAGCGCTGCGGTGAACGGCTCGACCTCGTCGTCCCCGAGCTCGGAGCGGGCGACCTCCAGCTCCAGCTGCGAGGACCGGATCGCATCATCGGTGGCCACCAGGGCGACCGCGGCCAGCGCGCGCAGGTCGTCGATCGTCGCGGGGGCGGTCGGTCCAGTTCCGGCTCCGGGGCCGCCAGTGCCACCGGGATCGCCGTCGTCGCCCCCCCGGTCGGGCGTGGACCGCCGCTGCCGCCACCAGGCATAGCCGGCCGCAACACACAGCAGGAGGATGCCCGCGCCGATCCAGGTCCACACGTCGGTCGGCGGCCGTGGCGTCCTCGGCAGCCATGAGGATCGGTGGAGCGCCCAGCGCGCCCCCCGCGAGCTGGGAGAGGAACCCGGTCCCTGTCGTGGTCAGCCCTGCTCCGCGGCCATGGCTGCACCCGCGATGCCGGCCTGGTTCTCCAGCTGGGCGGCCACGATGTCGGCGCGGATGTCGATCATGTGCAGGTACTTGTCCGCCTTGCGGCTGATGCCCCCGCCCACGACGATCAGGTCCGGGGAGAACAGGAAGTCCAGGTGCGAGTAGAAGCGCTGCAACCGCGGCGCCCACTCCTTGTAGCTCAGGCCCTCACGCTCCTTGGCCGCGGAGGAGGCCCGCGCCTCCGCGGACTCCCCGTCGATCTCCAGGTGCCCGAACTCGGTGTTGGGGACCAGCTTCCCGTCGAGGAACAGGGCACTTCCGATGCCGGTGCCCAGCGTCGTGACGATGACCACCCCGTCGCGGCCCTTGGCCACGCCGAAGTCCACCTCGGCCAGGCCGGCGGCGTCCGCGTCGTTGAGGACGGTGACCGGTCGCCCGGCCCGCTCGGTCAGCAGGCTGGCGAGGTCCACGCCGAGCCAGTGCGGGCCGAGGTTGGCCGCCGAGTACAGCACCCCACGCTTGACGATGCCCGGGAAGGTGCAGCCGAACGGACCGTCCCAACCGGCCTTGTCGACCACGTCGAGCACGGTCTGCACGACGTCGTCGATGGCGTACCCCTTGGGCGTCGGGTACTTGATCCGATCGCTTGCCAGCTCGCCCGTCTCGAGGTTGACCCGCGCGCCCTTGGTGCCGCTACCGCCGATGTCCACGCCGAATCCGATGAGTTCCATGGCCCGATCGTAGGGTCCGCAGGGGCCCTGTCGCAGCCCGTGCGTCGCTGCCTGTTGATCATCCTCACGCTGCGTCGCCGGGCCACTCGCCCGTTCGGGTGAACCCCACCCCGCCACGACCACGCTGGGCGGTTCCCTGCCCCACCATGGAGGCAACAAGGAGGTGCGAGATGTCGATGCTCGACGAGGTGGGCTCAGGACGACTGTCAACGGCAACCAGCGACGTGGGGGCTGCACGGGAGCGGGCGCGGGGTCACCGGCTGGGCCGGGTCGGCTTCGTCCTTGCGATCCCGATGGTCTGGATGTGGTGGCGGATCATCATCGGGCGTCCGGTCGACCTCACCGAGCTGTCGCTGCCGACCATCGACCCGTTCCTGCTGATCGTCGGCGTCTTCTTCGGGGTCATGATCGTCATGACCCTCGGGGTGACCCTGGTCGCGGGCCGCTCGCCGCACGTCACCTACCGCCCCGAGCAGATCGACGTCTCCCTGGCTGACGTCAAGGGCATCGACCTGGTCAAGGCCGACGTGGTGCGCTCCCTGAACCTCTTCCTGGCCAACCGTGCCTTCCGCGCCGAGATGGGCGGCACGCCGCGCCGGGGCCTGCTCTTCGAAGGCCCCCCCGGGACGGGCAAGACCTACCTGGCCAAGGCGATGGCCGCCGAGGCCGGCGTGCCGTTCCTGTTCGTGTCGGCCACGAGCTTCCAGTCCATGTACTACGGCGCGACCGCCCGCAAGATCCGCTCCTACTTCAAGGCCCTGCGCAAGGCCGCCCGCCAGGAGGGTGGCGCGATCGGCTTCATCGAGGAGATCGACGCCATCGCCATGGCCCGCTCCGGGGTCGGGTCGTCGGCCACGCCCATGGTCGCTGCCAACCTGACCGCGCCGATGTGCTGCGGCGGGCTCTCCGGGCTGCCGGCCACCTCGTTGTCGGCCGCCACCGGGGGAGGCTCCGGGACGGTCGTGTCCACCATGATCTCCGAGGGCACCGGCGGCGTGGTCAACGAGCTGCTCGTCCAGATGCAGTCCTTCGACTCACCCGACGGCTGGCAGAAGGTCCAGGCCTGGTTCATCGACCGGATCAACCTGTTCCTGCCGGTCCACCGCCAGCTCCAGCGCCCCGTGCCGGCTGCCGCGACGATCCTGCTGATCGCCGCCACCAACCGCGCGGACAACCTCGACCCCGCGCTGCTGCGTCCGGGCCGCTTCGACCGTCGACTCAGCTTCGACCCGCCGTCCCGCGCCGGGCGCCTGGAGCTCATCGACCACTTCCTCGACCACAAGTCGCACGCGTCGGACCTCGACGATCCCGACGTGCGCGCCGGGATCGCGGCGGTCACCCAGGGCTACACGCCGGTCATGATCGAGCACCTCCTCGACGAGGCGCTGGTCAACGCCCTGCGCCGCGGGGACGCCGCGATGAACCGTGCCGACGTCGAGTCCGCCCGGCTCACCGAGGAGGTCGGGATGGGCCAGCCGGTGGCCTACACGCCGCACGAGACCCGTCTCATCGCCACCCACGAGTCCGGTCACGCGACGATGGCCCACCTGGTCGCCCCGCACCGCCGGCTCGAGGTCCTGAGCATCATCAAGCGCCGCGACGCCCTGGGCATGCTCGCCCACGGCGACAGTGAGGACGTGTTCACCCGGTCGCGCAGCGAGATGCTCGCCCTGATCCAGATCGCCATGGGTGGGCAGGTCGCTGAGGAGCTGTTCTTCGGCGACATCTCCACCGGTCCCGGTGGGGACCTGTCCTACGCCACCACCGTGGCCGCGCAGATGGTCGGCGCGGTCGGCATGGGTGGGTCGCTGGTCAGCCTCGCCGCCGTCCAGCAGGGCGCGCTGGCTGACTCGAACCTCGTCGGCCGGGTGCTGTCCGACCCTGCCGGTCGGGCGGCGGTGGAGGCCATCCTGTCCGACCAGAAGCAGGTCGCCCGCGAGCTGCTGGACGCCAACCGGCACATCGTCGAGGCGTTGCGTGATGCGCTGATCGAGCGCCACGAGCTGGTCGGCCGGCAGATCCGCGAGGTCATCGACTCCGCGGCCCCGCAGGTCGACCTCCGGGTCCCGGCGCCGATCGGCTGAGCGCCGCGGGGCTGTGCGCCGGAGGGGCTGGGCGCCGGTGGGGCTGGGCGCCGGTGGGGCTGGGCGCAGCGCGCGCCTGGCCGCCGGTGGGGCCGCTGCCCGCCCGGGCGCCCCCGGCCCGTCGGCCCGCCACCTGGGTGCCGGTGGGGGCCTCGGGCGCCGGAGCGTCGCGCGATCGAGCTCCCCGGCCCGTCCCTCAGTGCCGGGGCAGCGGAAGCGCGCGGGGGAGGTCGCGCTCGGTCGGGCCCACGTAGACCTGCCGGGGTCGCCCGATCCTGGTGGCCGGGTCAGCGATCATCTCGCGCCACTGGGCGATCCACCCCGGCAGCCGGCCCAGGGCGAACAGCACCGTGAACATCCGCGGCGGGAACCCGATCGCCTTGTAGATCAGCCCCGTGTAGAAGTCCACGTTCGGGTACAGCTTGCGGGAGGCGAAGAAGTCGTCGGCCAGCGCGATCTGCTCGAGCTCGATCGCGATCTCGAGCAGCGGGTCATCCACGCCGAGCTGCTGCAGGACGTCGTACGTGGCGGCCTTGACGATCGCCGCGCGGGGGTCGTAGTTCTTGTAGACCCGGTGGCCGAACCCCATGAGCTTGTGGCCGGCCTCGCGATCCTTGACCTTCGCGACGAACTCCTGGGCGGTCATGCCGTCCCGGTGGATCTGGTTCAGCATCTCCAGCACGGCCTGGTTCGCCCCGCCGTGCAGCGGGCCGAACAGCGCGTTGATCCCCGCCGAGACGGAGGCGAAGAGGTTGGCGTGCGAGGAGCCCACCAGCCGCACGGTGGACGTCGAGCAGTTCTGCTCGTGGTCGGCGTGCAGGATGAACAGCATGTCCAGGGTGCGCACGACCAGGGGGTCAGCCTCGTAGTCGGCGGTGGGCACCCCGAACGTCAGGCGCAGGAAGTTCTCGGTCAGGCTGCGGGAGTTGTCCGGGTAGAGGAACGGTTGCCCGATCGACTTCTTGTGCGCGTAGGCCGCGATCGTGGGCAGCTTGGCCAGCAGCCGGATCGTCGAGATGTGCACCTGCTGGGAGTCGAACGGGTCCAGGGAGTCCTGGTAGAACGTCGACAGCGCCGATACCGCGGAGCTCAGGACGGGCATCGGGTGCGCGTCGCGCGGGAACCCGTCGAAGAACCGCCGCAGGTCCTCGTGCAGCATCGTGTGCGACATGATGTCGGCCTCGAACTCCTTGAGCTCGTCGGCCGTGGGCAGCTCGCCGTAGATCAGCAGGTAGCTCACCTCGGTGAAGGTCGAGTGGGCCGCCAGCTGCTCGATCGGGAATCCGCGGTAGCGCAGGATCCCCGCGTCCCCGTCGATGTAGGTGATCGCCGACCGGCACGCCGCCGTGTTGACGAAGCCCGGGTCGTAGGCGACGTGCTGGGCGTCCTTGAGCAGCATCCCCGTGTCCCAGCCGGACTCACCGTCGGTGGCCTCCAGCTCGGCGAGCTCGATCTCGCCGTTGTCATGGACGATCTTGGCGTTCCCCATGGTTCCTCCCCAGCCGAGGGTGGCGTGCGGTTCGCCCACCCTATCGACGCTGTGGCCGCCGACGCCGGGTGGGCGGCTCGTCTGCGGGGCGTGGTGCCCGCCTTGTGGCGGTACCCCGCTGGGTATGCTTGTCCCACCTCCGGGGGGCGCGTGTCAAGGGCCTGATGGCCCGGATCCGGGGGGTCCTGACATGGCGCGAGCGGCCACGGTGTTCGATGGGGGCATGCGCCTCGATCATGTCTCGTACGCCGCCCCGGTGGAGCACCTGGCCGACACGGTGCAGCGCATCGGCTCCGCCCTGGGAGCCACGTTCACCGACGGTGGCCTGCACCCGCGCTTCGGCACCAGGAACTTCATCCTCCCGCTGGCCGGTGGGACATACCTTGAGGTCGTGGGCGCCCTCGACCACCCGGCCGCCTACAGCGCGCCGTTCGGTCGCGCGGTCCGCGCGCGGGCCGACGAGGGTGGCGGCTGGATGGGCTGGGTCGTGTCGGTGTCGGACATGTCCAAGGTCGAGGCGCGGCTCGGACGACGGGCCGTCGAGGGCCATCGGGTGCGCCCCGACGGCTACGACCTGCGCTGGCAGCAGATCGGCGTCCTCGACACGATGACCGATGCGCAGCTGCCGTTCTTCGTCCGGTGGGAGGCCGACGGCGAGCATCACCCCTCCGCGGGGGGCCGGGACGTGCGGATCGCGCAGCTGGACATCGCCGGATCACCGGAGCGGGTGTCCGAGTGGCTGGGTGAGCCGTCCACGCACCCCCTCGACGAGGTCGACGTCGTGTGGCTCGATGAGGACGACCCCGCCGGCCCCGGCCTGGTCGCGGTGACCCTCCTCACCCCCCGCGGCGTGGTCCGCATCGACTGACCCCACGCGCCCGCGGCGCCGCCCCCACGCGCCCGCGGCGCCCCACCCACGCGTGCGCGGCGCCCGGCCCCGCGCCCCCGCAGCCCCGGCCCCGCGCCCCCGCAGCCCCATGCCCGCCACCCTCCGCGCTGACCCCCGCCTTCCACACGCCTCACCCTGATCCCGTCGGGTTCGAGATGATCACGTTCGTCGAGATCGGACGTCATCGGGCGATCCACCCAGCAGACCCGACGTGATCCGCATCGATTGACTCGCCAACCTCGCGGGCGTTCCCGTCGATCCCGGCGCTTCCTGGCTGCCGCGCGGCGCTGTTCCGACAACCTCGCGCTCGATCCCGTGGATCCCTGCGATTCGCTCAGGGGTCTTTCGACGCGAGCGGGGGCGAGGTCCGCTTCCGAGCGGCGGCGCGGTGCGCCTTTCGACGCCAACTGCTGCGAGGTTGCCATCCCATCGGCTGCGGTCAGGTCCACCCGGCCGCGCGGTCTGTCCACAGGATGGTCCAGACGGGCTTCCCAGGATCAGGTACCGACGCAACGGTGGGGTCCATGCCGCGAGTCATCAAGTGGGATCCTCCCCGTACGCCGTTCACCCTCGCCCAGGTGGCCCCACTGGGAGTCACCCCGGCCGCGCTGCGAACAGCAGTCCGAACCGGTCGGGTGGTCCCGTTGGTTCGCGGGGTCCACATCAGCGCCGAGGCCTCCCCGAGGACGAGGCCGGACTGCACCTCATGCGCGCCCTGGCCCGACAGGTGCTGCGCCCCAATGCCATCGCCAGCCACCACACCGCCGCCCTCGCCTGGGGGTTGCCCCTCGACGATCCGGCCGCCGCAGCGCGCATGCCCGCAGCCTTCATCGCGCCGGGCCGGCCCGGGGCCAGGTCCGGGAGCGGACCGGATTGCGCCGTGGCGCTTCGTCGGCTTCCGGCTGAGCATCGCGTCGCGCATCCCAGTGGACTTCTGGTCACCTCACAGGCACGCACTGCGGTGGATGTCGCCGCCGATCACGGGCTGCCTGAGGCCCTCATCACCCTCGATGCCGTGGCTCGTCGATCCCTCCTCACCGCAGTGGGCGATCGCCGTGTGCGTGACCACTACGTGCGCCCGCACAGCCTGGCAGCCGCGTGCAAGCCGCTGAGCGATGCGGCGGTCACTGCTGCCACCCAGTTCACGCGCGCTCGGCTGGACGCGTACCTGAGGTATGTCGACCCCCGGCGCGAGTCCCCGCTCGAGTCGTTCAGCTTCGGCCAGATGGTGCTGTACGGGCTTCCCCTGCCGAGGCTCCAGGTCAGGATCCGCACGCCCGAGGGCGACATGTTCCCGGACTGCCTCTGGGAGGAGGCAATGGTGATCGGGGAGGCCGACGGGATGGAGAAGTACCGGACCCCGGAGGACCTGAGGGCCGAGAAGTGGCGCCAGGAGGTCTTCGAGCAGATGGGGTATCGGGTTGTGCGCTGGGGCGACCGGGATATCCGCCGCAGGACGGCCGAGGTGATGGCCAGGCTGCATGCGGCGATCGACTCCGGCAGTCTGGGCTGACGTCCAATCCCCCGGGTGTGCCGCGGGGAGGGCGGGCGCGGTACCTCGTGAACTCCTCAGCAGACCTTGCGCTCGTTCCCGTCGCAACGGACGTCGCCCCCGTCGGTCTGCAGGGGGAGCGGACAACCTCGCGCCTGATCGCGTCGATCCCGGGAAGGCGGGGCCGGGCCTTTCCACGCAACCGGCAGCGAGGTTGGGGGTTGTTGAGGTGCAGGGGTCAGTATTCGACGGAATCGGGCGCAAGGATCAGCTCCGGCAGTCCGCCGGTGCTCGAGGGCTGCGCGGGCGGTGCGGGCGCCGCTCAGGTGATCCCCCTCGGGGCGTGGGCTGGGGCGGGGCCGGGTGCGGGTGCGGCGGGCCGGGTGCGGGTGCGGCGCCCCACCCACGCGTGCGCGGCGCCCCACCCGGATCGCGTCGGGTTCGAGGTGATCGCGTTCGTCGAGATCCGACGCGATCCGGGGATCCACCCAGCAGACCCGACGCGATCGCCGGCGGGGTCAGGGCGTGAGGCGGGCGGCCGCTGCGGTGATTCGCTCGTCGGTGGCGGTCAGGGCTACTCGGACGTGGTGGGCGCCGGCGCGGCCGTAGAACTCGCCGGGGGCGACGAGGATCCCCCGGTCGGCCAACCACGCCACGGTGTCCCAGCACGGCTCCCCGCGGGTGGCCCACAGGTAGAGCCCGGCGGCGGACTCGTCGATCCGGAAGCCGGCCTCGGTCAGGGCGGCGATCAGGATCTCGCGTCGTGAGCCGGTACACCGCACGCTGGGCGACCACGTGCGCGTCGTCGCCGAGCGCGGCGATCGCGGCGGCCTGCACCGGACCGGGGACCATCATCCCGGCGTGCTTGCGCACCTCCAGCAGGGCGGCGATGACCGTCGGGTCGCCGGCGGCGAACCCGAAGCGGTAGCCCGCCAGGTTCGACCGCTTCGACAGCGAGTGCAGGGCGATCACGCCGGTCGGGTCGCCGCCGCAGACGTCCGGGTGCAGCACGGAGACGGGCTGCTCGGTCCAGCCCAGCTCGTAGTAGCACTCGTCGGAGACGACCAGGACCCCACGTTCGCGGGCCCAGGCGACGACCTTGGCCATGTGGTCCACCGGAAGGACCTTGCCGGTGGGGTTGCTCGGCGAGTTCAGCCACAGCAGCGAGACCCGCGCCGGGCCGATGGCCGTCAGGGAGTCGGCGACCAGGACCTGCGCGCCGGCGAGCCGGGCGCCCACGTCGTAGGTGGGGTAGGCCAGTTCGGGGATCACAACCCGGTCGGTGGGACCGAGACCCAGGAGCGTGGGCAACCAGGCCACGAACTCCTTCGTCCCGATCGTGGGCAGCACGTCGGTGCCGGCCGGGGCGCCCAGACGCCGCGCGACCCACGCGAGGATGGCCTCGCGGGTGGCCGGTGCGCCCGTGGTGAGCGGGTACCCCGGGGAGTTCGCGGCGGCCGCCAGAGCCTCAGCGATGACCGGAGGGGTCGGATCGACCGGGGTGCCGATGGACAGGTCGATGATCCCACCGGGGTGGGCGGCCGCCCGTTCCTTGAACGGGGTGAGCCGATCCCAGGGGAAGTCGGGGAGTGTTCTCAGTGGTCGTGCTCCTGGGGCGGCAGCGCCTTGACCAGGGGAACGTCATTGGCGATCAGGCCGAGCTTGGCCGCACCGCCGGGGGAGCCCAGCTCGGTGAAGAAGTCGGCGTTGGCCGCGGTGTAGTCGGTCCACTCAGCCGGTACGTCGTCCTCGTAGTAGATCGCCTCGACCGGGCAGACCGGCTCGCACGCCCCGCAGTCCACGCACTCGTCGGGATGGATGTAGAGCATCCGCTCGCCCTCGTAGATGCAGTCGACGGGACACTCCTCGATGCAGGCCTTGTCCTTGAGGTCGACGCAGGGAAGTGCGATCACGTAGGTCATGGGGTGCCTCTCCAATCTCGTCTCCGGCGATCCCGATCCTAGTGGTGGGACGGCCGATCGGTCCTGTCGCGTGGCCGGGGCTCGTGTCGGGGCTGGCCCGGCGGCTCAGGGCTGGGGGCCGCAGACCACGTTCGGGGTCGGCTTGTAGGTCGTGGGCCAGGTCTCGGTGCTCTGCGACTTGCCGTCGTTGATCCGCCGGCGGGTGACCGCGATCGAGAACCCGCGGGACCCGGTGGACGGCACGCACCGCTCCCCGTCGTCGTAGATGGTCTCGAAGTCGGTGAAGTTGCGCCGCTCGGTGAAGGTGGCGGTGACGTCCTCCCACTTCTTCGTGCCCCACATCTCGATCAGCACCCCATCGGAGAACCGCTCGGCGGTGATCAGCACGCCGTTGCCCGTCTCGTTGCGCATCCTCAGGTCGAGCAGGCCCCACGCCACGGTGGCCTCCAGCCCGGCCGTGTAGCGCGGGATGTACAGGCCGTGCGCGTGCTGCTCGACGCGCTCGAGGCCGGCGTAGAACCCGGCCGTCCACGTGGCGGTCGTGATGATCGAGACCCCGCCGCCGAGCTCCTCGCGGAACACGCCGCCGGAGATGATGAACCCCTCCGTGTAGCCGTTGGCGCGGGTCCGCTCCTTGATCGTGTCGTTCATGGAGAACGTCTCGCCGGGTTCGAGGATCGTGCCGTTGAGGCGCCGGGCGGCCTGTCCCACGTTGATGTAGCGGTACTCGGCGGGCACGAAGTTCTGCCGGAAGCTCGACAGCTTCTCGGTGATGTTCAGGGCCTTTGCATCGGCGGTGGTGAGGTCCGGTTCCGAGACCTGCAGCGCGACAGTCGCCTTCCGGTCCTCCGCGGCCGTCTCGGGCAGGACGGCGAACACGGCCGTGCCGAGCTCCTCGGCGTCCACCGACTTGCCGGTGCGCGACGGCACCACCACGGGCTTGCCGCCGCGGATCACGACCGACGCATCCCGGCCGTCGACCTCGATCCCGGCCAGCTCGTCGGCGAGGCGTTCGTAGAGCTCCTCCTCGTCGAGGGTGGCGGCCATGGTCGAGCCCTCGGGCGCGAACGTGAGGGTCCGGGCGATGTCCTGCACCGGGATCTCGGTGCCCTGCTCGCCGACGGCCAGTGCGACCGGCAGCGCCACGGCCGGCTGCGCGAGCTCGGTGAAGACCCGCTGCGCCTCCTCGTTGGACACCTGCGTGGGGACCGGGGTCATCGGCAGGTCCAGGGTGCCGGCGTCGGGCTGGAAGTAGGCCGCGGAGACCACGTCGGCGGCGGCGGGGACATCCAGGAGGGCCCCTTGGACGGCTTCCCGGTACGTGGCCTCGGCGGCCTTGGAGTAGCGGATCCGCGGTTCGACCGGCTCCACCGCGGCGTCCTCGGCCAGGGACTCCAGCGAGGCTGTGAGGGCCTCGTCGTCGGTGGTCGTGATCGGTTCGAGCTCGACCTCGCCGCGCAGGTGGGCCAGCAGCTCGGACGGGCGCAGGATGAGTCCGGAGGCCTGCGACGCCGTGGCCTCCCAGTCGACCGCGAGACCGACCTCAGCCGGGTCCAGCTCCGTGGACTGCTCGCCCGCCGTGACGGGGATGGGGGCCGCGGCCTCGTCGCCGAGCTCCTCCTCCAGCGTGGTGGCTGCCTCCTGCGTGGTCATCCCCCCGATGTCGACGCCCCGCACGGACGTGCCGGTCGGCACGTCACCTGAGACGGCGGCGACGGCCGCTGCGTACCCGACGACCAGCACCAGCGCCCCCGCACCGAGCGCGACCGCCACCCAGCGGCTCCGGTGGCGCGCCGGTTCGGTCGGGCTGTCGGGGGGGAGGGTCACGCGGACAATGGTAGGTCGATATGGGAGCGCCGGCGGTCAGGCCAGCCCGTGGAAGGACGAGGCGAAGTAGACCAGCGGCCGGGCGCCCTCCGCGGGGTCGTGGACCGCGGTGACCGCGCCGATCAGGACGTCGTGGTCGCCGGCGGGGACCACCTGCTCGGTGCGCAGCTCGAGGGCGGCGACGTGGTCGGTGAGCAGCAGGCAGCCGTTGGCCGCCCGCTCGGTGGCCACCGTGTCGAACTGGCCGGCCAGGGGCCGTCCGCGGGTGGCGAACCACCGTGCGGTGGCCTCCCGCCCCTCGGGCAGGAACGACACCGCCCACGAGTCGGCGGCCATCACCGCGGCATGGAACCGCGTCTCCCGCTCGACGCACACGAGCGCCAGCAGCGGGTCCAGGGAGACGGAGGTGAACGAGTTGGCCGTCATCGCGTGGTCCACCCCGTCGACCCGGGTCGTGACCACGGCGATGCCCGTCGTGTACCGGGCAGCCGCACGCCGGTACTGCGCGACGGTCGGCTCAGGCATCGGCCGCTTCGGCGTCTGCCCGGGCGTTGTCGGGCAGGTCCGGGGTGTCGTCGGCCGGGAGCAGCGGGTAGCCGCAGGCGGCGGCGAGGAGCATCGTCCCGCCGATGAGGTAGCCCATCTGCCGGGTGCCGCTGTTGAGGATCAGGTCACCGGCGGCGGTCTCCGAGCCCATCATCAGGGTCGCGGCCAGCCACCCGATGGAGAACGTGATGGCCCCCAGCCGGGAGCCCTGCCACCAGGCACCCGCCCGCGCGACCAGCACGGTGGTGACCAGCACGAGGACCGCGCCGGTGGGCAGCTGGACGGATCCGACGGTGACCGTGTGGGTCTGGATCAGGGCGCCGGCGAACCCGAGGAACAACCCGAGGACGAGCAGGGCAGCGGCACGCACGGGCACAGCCTACGTCCGCCCCCGGCGTGGTGCGCCTCAGTCGTTGGCGTGCAGGTGCTCGGCCAGGCCGCCCCAGTGCCCGGTGCGCGGCGTTGCCTCCAGCGCGCCGGTGATCGAGTTCCGCCGGAACAGCAGGTCGGCCACGCCGGAGAGCTCACGACCCTTGACGACCTCGCCGTCGGGCAGGCGCACCTTCGACCCGGCCGTGACGTAGCAGCCGGCCTCGACGACCGAGCGGTCGCCCAGGGAGATCCCGATGCCGCCGTTGGCGCCGATCAGCGCACCCTCGCCGATGGTGACCTGCTGCGTGCCGCCACCGGACAGGGTGCCCATGATCGAGGCACCGCCGCCGATGTCGGAGCCGGCGCCGACCACCACACCCGCCGAGATCCGGCCCTCCACCATGGAGGGCCCCAGGGTGCCGGCGTTGAAGTTGCAGAAGCCCTCGTGCATGACCGTGGTGCCCTCCGCGAGGTGCGCCCCGAGCCGGACCCGGTCCGCATCGGCGATCCGCACACCCGAGGGCACGACGTAGTCGACCATCCGCGGGAACTTGTCCACGCTGAGCACGGTCAGCGGTTCGCCGGCGACGCGGGCGCGCATGCGCACCTCGGTGAGCGACTCGATGGCCACCGGGCCCAGCGACGTCCAGGCGACGTTGGGCAGCACCGCGAAGATGCCGTCGAGATTGATCGTCCGCGGGGCGACCAGGCGGTGGGAGAGCAGGTGCAGGCGCAGGTAGGCGTCGGCGACATCGGCCGGCGGCGCGGACAGGTCGGCGATCGTGGTGCTGACCACGCGGGTGACCACGCCGCGGATCGGGTCCTCGCCGCACGCGTCCTGCAGGTGGGCCACGGCAGCCGGTTGCGCGGACAGCGCGGGAGCCGGGTACCAGACGTCGAGGATCGGCGAGTCGGGGGCGGTCCCGGCGAAGGTGGCGATCCCGAGGCCGGACGCGGGCGAGGTGAGCAGCTCCATGGGTCGGTAGCGTAGGGCAGCATCCCGACCCCGCATCCGCGCATCCGCATCCACACATCGGAGACCGTCATGGCCCTGGACCCCGCCGGCGACATCATCACCCTGCTCGGCGACCTCGTGGACATCCCCAGCGAGAGCCGGGACGAGGGTGCGATCGCCGACGCCATCGAGGCCGCGCTGGCCGGGGCAGCCCACCTGATGGTCGAGCGCGACGGCAACACGATCGTGGCGCGCACCAACGTCGGGCATCCCGATCGGGTGCTGATCTGTGGGCACATCGACACGGTCCCCGAGGCCGACAACCTGCCGCACCACATCGAGACCGTCGCCGACGAGGAGCGCCTCGTGGGCCTGGGGTCCTGCGACATGAAGGGTGGGGTGGCCGTCGCCCTGGCGCTGGCGGTGGCGGTGCAGGAGCCCACCCGCGACATCACCTACGTGTTCTACGAGGCCGAGGAGATCGAAGAGCGCTACAACGGGCTCAAGCGCCTGGCCGAGACCCGACCGGACCTGCTCACCGGCGACTTCGCGGTGCTGATGGAGCCCTCGGACGCCGGCGTCGAGGCCGGCTGCCAGGGCACCCTGCGCGCGGACATCCACCTCAGCGGTCGGCGCAGCCACAGCGCCCGGTCGTGGTTGGGGCGAAACGCCATCCATGCGGCGGCCGACGTCCTGGCGCGCCTGGCCGAGTACCAGCCGTCCCGGGTGGTCATCGACGGGTTGGAGTACCGCGAGGGCCTCAACGCCGTGGGGATCACCGGGGGAGTCGCGGGCAACGTGATCCCCGACGAGTGCGTCGTCGTCGTGAACTACCGCTTCGCCCCGTCGCTGACCCCCGAGCTGGCGGTGCGCCACATCCAGACGGTCTTCGAGGGGTTCGACGTGCGTGTGGTGGATGTCGCCGCCGGGGCCCTGCCGGGGTTGTCCCAGCCGGCCGCGAAGGCATTCCTGGAGGTGACCGGCGCCACCCCGCGCCCGAAGTTCGGATGGACCGACGTGGCCCGCTTCAGCGAGTTGGGGGTCCCCGCGGTGAACTTCGGGCCGGGCGACCCCTCGTTGGCCCACACCCGCGAGGAGTACGTCCCGACCGGCCAGGTCCGCTCGACGTACGAGGTCATGCGGGCGTGGCTGACCGCACCCGTTCCCGCCGCTGACCCGTGGCAGTCCGGGGCGGGTGCCGCCGGATCGGGGCGCCGCGGTGGGGATCCGGACACGACACCGCCGCGTGGGGTCTGGTCGAGCTGACCCCACGCGGCGGCGTGTCGTGCGGTCGTCAGGTGGTGCCCGACGGGGGTCCGGTGTCGGGCGGTCCGGTGCCCGACGGGTGGTCGGCGTCAGGCGGTCCTGATCGCCGAGACGTCGAGCTGGATCTTGATCTTGTCGCTGACCAGCACGCCGCCGGCCTCGAGTGCGACGTTCCAGACCAGGCCGAACTCCTTGCGGGACAGCTCGGCCTCGCCCTCGAACCCGGCGCGCTCGTTGCCGAAGGGGTCGGTCACCACGCCGGTCGGCTCGAACTCGATCTCGACCGGACGGGTCACGCCCTTGATCGTCAGGTCGCCGAGCATGACGAACGAGTCGCCCTCGTGCTTGACCGTCGTGGTCGCGAAGGTCATCTCCTTGTTGACCTCGACGTCGAAGAAGTCGGCGCTGCGCAGGTGCGCGTCGCGGTCCGGCGACCCGGTGTTCACGGAGGCCAGCGCCACAGCCACCGAGGCGGTCGAGCCGCTCGGGTTGGCGGCGTCGATGACGATCGTGCCGGCGACGTCCTCGAACGCGCCGCGGACCTTGGTCACCATCGCGTGGCGGGCGACGAAGCCCACCCGGGTGTGGCTCGGGTCGATGGTCCAGGTGCCGTTGTAGGGGGTGTAGTCAGTCATGTCTGCTCCTTGGGTGAGGTGGGGGGATAGTAGTTGTTGGTTCAACAAGAATGATTGAACAGTAAACTGGAATCCCTGTCAAGTCAGCAGGTGTTCATGGGCGCGTCGTGGTCCGGCAGCCCTCGGCAGGGGGTTCGTGGTTACCGTGACGACCATGGACATCTCCGACACCCCACCCAGTCACCTCCCGGCTGGCGGCTCCGGCGCCCCCGGCACGGCACGCCCACCGGACCACCGCCGCGCGTCCCTGCCGCCGGCCCGCCGGCCCGGCCGTCCGCTCCGCGGACCAAGGGCCCGGTCGTGCTGCGCCGGGAGCAGATCAGCGGCTCCACCACTGACCAGCGCCTGCTGGACAGCCGCGACTCCGGCGACTGGGTGCACACCGACCCGTGGCGTGTCCTGCGGATCCAGGCCGAGTTCGTCGAGGGCTTCGGCGCCCTGGCCAAGCTCGGGCCGGCCATCAGCGTGTTCGGGTCCGCCCGCACGTCCGAGGACCACCTGGAGTACGCCCTGGCCCGACGCACGGCCGGACTGCTGGTCGAGGCCGGATTCGCCGTGATCACCGGCGGCGGCCCGGGGATCATGGCGGCGGCCAACCGGGGAGCGTGGGAGGCCGAGGGCACGTCGGTGGGCCTGGGCATCGAGCTGCCGTTCGAGCAGGGCATGAACGAGTGGGTCGACCTCGGCGTGAACTTCCGCTACTTCTTCGCCCGCAAGACGATGTTCGTGAAGTACTCCCAGGGGTTCGTGGTGTTCCCCGGGGGCTTCGGCACGATCGACGAGCTGTTCGAGGCACTCACGCTGGTCCAGACCGGCAAGATCACGACCTTCCCGATCATCCTCGTCGGCCGGCAGTACTGGTCGGGCCTGCTGGACTGGCTGCGGGCGACCATGCACGCCGACGGCAAGATCTCGCCCAGCGACCTGGACCTCATCCACGTCACCGACGACCCCGAGGAGGTCGTGGCCATCCTGCGCGACGCGGAGCTGGCGCGCGAGGCCGGGCACCCGCTGGGCCAGGAGCTGGCCCGTCGAGGTGGTGCGCAACGACGGGACCTGACCGTCGCGGGACCGGTCGGCTGCCGCGCAGGGCAGGTCGTGGCAGGATCGGGGCGTGCTCGCACTGTTCGTGGTCGTGGCAATGGCCGTGGTGGCTGGCGTCGCCGTGCTCGTCGTTCGCGACCGGCCGCTGATCACCGACGACCCGGTCGGCTCCCGCGCGCTCGACTGGTCGGCCCAGGACGGTGTGAGCCCGCAGGACCTGGCCACCGTCCGGTTCGCGGTGGTCCTGCGCGGCTACCGGATGGACGAGGTGGACCGCGTCCTCGACGACACCCGCGAGGCGCTGGCCGACCGCGATGCGCGGATCGCCGACCTGCAGCGGGTGGTGGCCGCCCTGGGCGGGACCCCTGCGGGCGACGCTGCTGGGGTGCAGGGCGTGGACTCCGCCGCTCCTGCCCCCGACGCAGCGACCGGTGCGCAGGGCGCCGAGGATCGCGCGACGGGGGCGTCGTCGCGCGACGGGGGCGCCGTGGGCGCCGACAGTCCGGTCGCCGCGGGTGCAGACGGCGCCGAGGAGCTCGATCCCGATTCTGCCGGGGTCCCCGGTGCCGAGGGCGCCGAGGTCCGTCCATGAGCGGCCGCCGCCACCTGGTCCGCGACGTGATCGTCGAGGCGCCGCCCGAGGTGGTCTTCGCCGCCCTGACCGACTGGCCGACGCAGGGCCAGTGGATGCTGGGGACGCGGGTCTGGGCCGACGGCACGGGGCAGGGGGTCGGGGCCCGGATCAACGCCTTCACCGGTGCAGGTCGGGTCGGGTTCCTGGACACCATGGAGATCACCGAATGGGAGCCGCCGCGGCTGGTCCGCGTGCTGCACACGGGCCGCGTCGTACGCGGACCCGGGATCTTCGAGGTGCTCGCGCTGCCCGGAGGGCGCAGCCGGTTCGTCTGGCGCGAGGAGCTCGACCTCCCCCTCGGTCGGCTCGGACGGGCCGGGTTCGCCCTGGTGGGTCCGGCGTTCGCCGCAGGGGTCGAGGCCTCCCTGCGCAAGTTCGCGCAGAAGGTCGAGTCCGGTCAGCTTCCCAGCGCGTCCTGACCCGCCGCGGATCCGCCCGATCGGGTGCCGATTGTGTCCTGCGACACGCCGTTCATGGGGGATAATGGTGCTCATCGGCCCGCGTTCGAGGGCCGGCCACTGAGAGGGGACTGCGATGGCGGCCATGAAGCCACGGACAGGTGACGGCCCGATGGAGGTCACCAAGGAGGGGCGCGGCATCGTCATGCGGGTACCGCTCGAGGGCGGCGGCCGTCTGGTCGTCGAGCTCAACGCGGATGAGGCTCGTGACCTGGGCACCCAGTTGACGACGGTTGCCGGCTGATCGCTGCGACCTGACGCGGACCCCGCACCCTGCCGCCTCCGGGCGGTACGGTTGCGGGGTCCGCGTCGTTGCTGGGGAGGCTTGCGTGCACGTTCTGCCAGACATGCTGGTCGAGGCGGTGGCCGACCCGCTCGCCGATCCCCCCGGTCCGGGAGCTGCCGCGGACCTCGGCGCCGACCCGGGCGCAGCGGACCCGGGCGCCGTGGACCCGGGCGCCGCCGATCCGGGCCCCGATCCGGGCGCCTTGTCCGTTCCCGGACCGGGCGTGGTGATCATCGGGATCCGCCCAGCTGCGGGTCCCGACCAGCCCGTCTGGGTCGACCCCTTGGTCGTCGACCTGCTCGCGCGGTGGGGGGTGGACCTCCCGAGACGGCTGAGCCGCGCCCACGCCTCAGGGGCCCGGTCGGAGGCGATCTGGATCGACCTCGAGCGCGACGAGCCCGCCTCGGTCCTGGCCCTGGGCATCGGATCCGGGGCCCCGGCCGAGGTGCGCCGCTCCGCTGCGGCCGCGGCCCGGCGGATCCGGGGCACCGACGAGGTCCTGGTGCTCGCCACTCAGGGACTCGAGGAAGCCGCGGTGCGGGCGTTCACGGAGGGGTTGTTCCTGGCCACGCCGACCCCGACCTGGTCGAGCACCCCGCCGCCCGCGCCGCCCGCCCGCGTGCGCCTGTCCGTGACGGACGTCGCCGTCGGTGAGCGGGCGATCGAGGCGGGCCGCGCCCACGCCGGCGCGACGTTGGCGGCGCGGATCCTGATCCACACCCCGCCGAACATCAAGGACCCGGCGTGGATGGCCGATCAGGCGCGCGAGGTTGCCGCGGCGTCCGGGCTGGCCATCACGGTCCTCGACGAGTCGCAGCTGGCCCGGGACGGGTTCGGCGGACTGGTCGCTGTCGGGGCCGGGTCGGTGCGCCCGCCACGCCTGGTCCAGCTCGAGTGGGCCCCAGCCGGATCGCGGGACGCGCGGCACGTCGTGCTGGTGGGCAAGGGGATCACGTTCGACTCCGGCGGCCTGTCGCTCAAGCCCCCGGACATGCAGGTCGCGATGAAGACCGACATGTCCGGCGCCGCCGTGGTGTGCGCCGTGATGGGCGCGCTGGCCGGACGCGGACTGGACGGGGTGCGGGTCACTGGCCTGCTGTGCCTGGCCGAGAACCTCCCGGGGGCTGGTGCGACGCGCCCGGGGGATGTCGTGACCCATCACGGCGGGCTGACCAGTGAGGTGGTCAACACCGATGCCGAGGGCCGCCTGGTGCTCGGCGACGGCCTGGACTACGCGGTCCGCGACCTCGGCGCGGACGTGGTGGTGGACATCGCCACCCTGACCGGGGCGGCCACCCTGGGTCTCGGGCGCCGGCATGCAGCGCTGTTCAGCACCTCGGACGCCCTCGCCGACGGCCTCGTCGCGGCGGGGGAGTTGGCCGGGGAGGCGATGTGGCGGATGCCGCTGCACTCCGACTACGCCGAGCTGATCGCCTCCGAGGTCGCCGACCAGGCCAACGCCGAGTCCCGGCCCGGACCGGGGCCCGGGGCGATCACGGCCGCACTGTTCCTGCAGCGCTTCGTGGGCTCCACGCCGTGGGCGCACCTGGACATCGCGGGCGCCGGACGGTCGGACGCCGAGCGGGACGACCTGCCCAAGGGCGGCACGGGGTTCGGCGCCCGGGCCCTCCTGCGCTGGCTGGAGGCCGGCGCCCCGGCATAGGCCTGTCGGCGGTTCGGCCGGCGCGGGCCACGCGCGACGATGATCCATGTGGGTTGGCGACCCTAGAGAGTCTCCAACCTGAATGGATCACCGGGGCAGGCGGGCGGCGGACCCTCGGGAGGGTTGCGGCCGTGGGGGTCGCGCGGCCCTGGGCAGGGAGCCCAGGTGCGGGGGCCAGGTGCGGGGGCTCAGGTGCGGGGGCGCAGGACCGCGATCAGGAGGCCGTCGCCGACCGGCAGCAGGCTGGGGGTGAACCGCTCGTCGTCACGGACGGCGGTGACCAGCGCGCGCAGGTCGATGGTCTGCGGGTCGCGCTGGGCGGGATCGGCGACCTTGTCGTGCCACAGCGCGTTGTCGAACACCACCGCGCCACCGGGACGCAGCAGCCGCACGGCCTGGTCGAGGTAGGCGGCGTACTCGGACTTGTCACCGTCGACGAAGACGATGTCGTAGGCGCCGTCGGTCAGGCGGGGAAGCACCTCGAGCGCCCGGCCGGTGATCAGCCGGGTGCGCGTCGGGTTGATCCCGGCAGCAGCGAAGGTGGCCTTCGCGACCCGCTGGTTCTCGGCCTCCACGTCGACGCTGGTCAGGATCCCGTCCGAGCGCATGCCGCGCAGCAGCGCGAGCCCGGACACCCCCGCTCCGGTGCCGACCTCGACGACCGCGTGCGCATCGAGCAGGGCGGCGACCAGCGTCAGTGCCGACGCGCCACCCCGTCCGACGGCGGGGCAGCCGAGCTCGGCGCCCTTGGCGCGGGCCTCGGTGATGAAGTCATCCTCGGGGAGCCATGCCTCGGCGTAGTTCCAGCTGGTGGTGTTCGGGGGTGTGACCGCGGCGCACATGTGTGGCCTTTCGTAGCGACGGGCTTCTGGGCTGGGCACAGCGTAATCGCCGTGGGACACGACCTCCGACCAACCCCCGGGGGAGCGGGTGGCTGGCGGGAGCGTCGCGGGTGGGTGGATGCCGTCGTCGGGCGGCGCTGACCCGCACTCGTCCGGCGTGCTGGCTCGCGCGGACCCACGGCGCGTTGCGGCTGCCAGCCGCCTTTGGGGTGTGCTCCCGCCGCCGGAGGGCGTCCCGATCGGCCCGCCCCGCCCTCACGTTCGGGCATTACATGCCCCTGACGTTGCTCGGCTCACCCCCTGATCGGCGTCCTCTACGGTTTCGCGTATGACGATCAGACAGGATGATGTACCCATGACGGATCAGTACCCGGCCACCGGGGAGCCCGAGGGCAGCTGGCAGCAGGGCGACGCCGCGGTGGTGTCGTCGTCCGATCCGGCGCCACCCCAGGTCGCACCGGCCGCCGATGCGGCTGCCGATCATGCTCCCGTTGCGGCCCCCGAGACCCAGGGCGCGCCCGGGCAGGCACCGGCCGCGTGGCCCACGCCCAGCGGGTGGCAGGCCCCCCAGGACAACCCCTACGGCGCCCCGAGCGCCCCCCAGGACAACCCCTACGGCGCCCCGAGCGCCCCCTACGGCACCGGCTACCCCGGCGGCCAGCAGGGCGGGTATCCCGGCTACCCCGCGGACCCCGCGGCAGGCGGCGCCTGGCAGTCCCAGACTGCGGCCCACCCCAGCCAGCAGGGCTACGGCTACGCGGGCACGGGCTACGCGACGGGTGCTGCCTACCCGGGCGCAGCGGACCCCGCTGCCGGTGCAGGGAGCTGGCAGTACGACACGACCGTCTTCCCGGCCGCCGGCGCCCCGCCGGTGTCCCCGGCCGCGACGCCCTCGAAGTCCGGGTCGGGCGGGGCCAGGCCGCGCACCGGCCTGATCCTGGTCACCGCCGGGCTCGTGGGACTGCTGGCCGGTGGACTGGGCGCCTACGCCTTCACCCAGATGGACTCCTCGAGCACCAGCACGAGCACCGTGGCCCTGCCCCAGTCGGACGCGGACAAGTCCGAGCGTGGGACGGGGACGGTCGCCGCCATCGCCGAGTCCGTGAGCCCTGCGGTGGTCTCCCTCGAGGTCAGTGGCGCCCAGGGGTCCGGTTCGGGCTCGGGCTTCGTGATCCGCGAGAACGGCTACATCGTGACGAACAACCACGTCGTCGAGGGCGCAGCCGACGGCGGTGAGATCACCGTTCACTTCGCCGACGGGCGCAAGTTCGACGCGACCATCGTCGGCCGCGACGCCAACTACGACATCGCGGTGGTCAAGGTCGACGCATCCGGCCTGCCCACCGCTGCCCTGGGCAACTCCGACGGCGTCGTCGTCGGCGACCTGGCGATCGCCATCGGCTCGCCCCTGGGTCTCGATGGCACCGTGACCGCCGGCATCGTCAGTGCGCTGAACCGGCCCGTGACTGCCGGGGGTGGCGGTGCCACCTCCTTCATCAACGCCATCCAGACCGACGCAGCCATCAACCCCGGCAACTCCGGCGGCGCCCTGGTCAACGCGGCCGGCGAGGTGATCGGCGTCAACTCGGCCATCGCCACCCTCGGCGATGGCAGCGGTCAGAGCGGCTCGATCGGCCTGGGCTTCGCGATCCCGATCAACCAGGTCAAGCGCATCGGGGAGGAGCTGATCAACACCGGCGCGTCCACCAAGCCGATCATCGGGGTGTCCCTGGACCAGAGCTACCAGGGTGAGGGCGCGCGTGTCCAGGAGGTGACCGCAGGTGGCCCGGCAGAGGCAGCCGGCCTCGAGAACGGCGATGTCATCGTCGAGTTCGACGGTGAGCCCGTGACCGACGCCACCTCGCTGATCGTCGACATCCGGTCGATGAAGCCCGGCGACGAGGTCGCGATCTCGGTCCAGCGCGGTGGGAGCACCCAGGACCTGACGATCACCCTCGGCTCGGATTCCTCCTCCGGCTGATCCCTGCGTACGCTGAGTCCGTGCCCGACATCGGCTTTGGCGAGATCATCCTGATCGTGGTGGTCGCGCTGCTGGTGTTCGGGCCGGACCGGCTCCCGAAGGTCGCCGCGGACGCTGCTCGAACCCTGCGACAGGTCCGGCAGATGGCGGCCTCGGCGCGCAAGGATCTCGTCGACGCCGCGGGGCTCGAGGACGATGCCGAGCTCACGCAGGCCGTCCGCGACATTCGCGACCTGGATCCCCGTCGCGCGATGGACGGGGTCCTGACCGACGACCCCGCCCCGACCACCGCGTCCAGGACAGCTCCACGTCCGGCGGGCGGGAGCACACCCGCCGCACGCCCCGGACCGGCCCCCACCGCAACCGGCTCCGACGCCGGCGCAGCGGCGAGCGCAGGCTCCGGGTCGACGCCCGGCGCGGGCGCGCAGCCGGTGGCCCCACCCGTCGTGGCCCCTGCCGCGGTCGACCCCGACTGGACCTGAGCCAGCCCAACGGTCCTGGCCCGTCCGGACGTTCTGGTGCGTCCCGGAGCGGGTAGATCCCGTCCCTCAGTTCTGATGATCGCGTGCGACGGAGTTCATCCGCTGATCGGCGCGAACCTTGCGCCCGCTGTGGTCGAAAGGCGGCGCGTATCTCGGCTTGTCGCCCAACCTCGCGCTCGTTTGGGTCGAAAGGCCAGGGGTCTGAGGCCGCCCATTCAACCGAAGCGGGCGCGAGGTGGGCGCGATGCCGTTGGCCCTGGCCGCGTTTCAACCACAACGGGAGCGAGGTTCTGACGTTGGTGACCGAAACGGGGACACCTCAGCGATCGGGGGCTGGGCCCCATGTGCCGCGCCCGCGTCAGCCGGGCGGCCGCTCAGGTCGCCGCCGTCAGCCCATTCACCAGGAGCAGCACGCCGAGGACCACGAGCACCCCGACGCCCAGGGCCGTGCTGTTCTGCTCCAGCCACGCCTTCCACCGGCCCAGCACCTCCGGAGCCCGGTCGCCGAGGAGGCGGTGCGCCGCGACTGGGGTGGCCACGCCGAGCGAGCCGACGAGGACGAACGTGGCGACCCCGACCGCAGCGCTGCCCGGGCTCGTGGTGATGGCCGCGATCTCAACCCCCGCGGCCAGCGCCATCATGAGGTTCTTGGGGTTCCCGGCGGCCAGCGCCGCGCCCAACCCGGCGGACTGCCGGGGCGTGTAGCTGTCCAGGGCACTCATCCAGGTCGGTGGTTCCGAGGTCGTGCCGGGTGCGGGCCGTCGCAGCCACTTCGCGGCAGCGAGCAGGAGGAAGACAACGCCGGTCACGACCTGGATCCAGCCGATCCCGGCCTCGTCGGGAGGAGCGGGGTCCCGGAACCCGGCGATGGCCAGCGCCCCGAGGACGACCCCGGTGAGGGTGACCAGCCACGCGAGCAGGAAGGCGCGGGAGTTCCGCCGCGCCTCCGGCGTCATCACGATCAGCACGATCGGCAGGATCGGCAACGGGCTCAGGCCGACCACCAGCGCCAACGGCAGGATCGTCCCGACGAGTTCCATCGCCAGGAGTCTGTCAGAACCTGCTTGCCGGAGTGAGCCCCAGCGAGAGCCCGGACAGCCCGCGGGGGCGCTTGCCCAGCCGTTCGGCGATCCCACGCAGCACCTCGGCAGCCGGTGCCGTGGGCTCGGCGAGGACCAGCGGCGCCCCGGAGTCCCCGCCCTCGCGCAGCTGCACGTCGAACGGGATCCGTCCCAGCAGCGGGACCTCGGTCTCCAGGGCATTGGACAGCACGTGGGCGACCCGCTGCCCGCCACCGGACCCGAAGATGTCGACCACCTCGCCGCAGTGCGGGCAGGGGAAGCCGGACATGTTCTCGATGACCCCGGAGATGCGCTGGTTGGTCTCCTTGGCGACCATCCCGGCGCGCACAGCCACCTCGGCCGCGGCCTCCTGGGGCGTGGTCACGACCACGACCTCGGCGTGCGGCAGCAGCTGTGCTGCGGAGATCGCGACGTCGCCGGTCCCCGGGGGCAGGTCCAGCAGCAGGACGTCCAGGTCGCCCCACCAGACGTCGGCGAGGAACTGCTGGAGCGCGCGGTGCAGCATCGGACCGCGCCAGGTCACCGGCTGGGTCACGCCACCGGGCTTGAACGGCAGCATCGAGATCACCCGCACCCCATGGCCCATCGGCGGCATGATCAGGCCCTCGACCATCGTCGGGTTGCCGGTCGCGCCGAGCATCCGCGGGATGCTGTGCCCGTACACGTCGGCGTCCACCACGCCGACCGACAGCCCCTGGGCGGCCATCGACGCGGCCAGGTTCGCCGTGATCGAGGACTTGCCGACCCCACCCTTCCCGGAGGCGATCAGGTAGACACGGGTCAGCGATCCGGGCTTGGTGAACTGGATCTCCTTCTCCGGCCCACCGAGCTTCGCGCGCATCTCCTTGCGCTGCTCGTCGCTCATCACGTCGAGTGCGACCGTCACCACCGTGACCCCGTCGACGGCCTCCACGGCGCGCGTCACACGGCCGGTGATCTCGTCACGCATGGGGCATCCGGCGACGGTCAGGTACACGTCGACATGGACCACGCCGCCGTCGATCCGGACGTCCTTGACCATCCCGAGCTCGGTGATGGGGCGGCGGATCTCGGGGTCCTGGACCGTGGCAAGGGCGGCGTCGACAGCTTCACGCGTGGGCATGGGGAAACCCTACGTCCGATTCCCGGACCGGGCTCCCGACCCCCGCGGACCCGGCCGAGCGACGGGACTTGCTATCCGGCAAAGGGGTGCTCCGAAGCGCACGTGGCAAGTGTCCAACCTCGGTGCTCGAGATGCCTTCCTGCGGACGAACCCGAGCGCGACCGTAAGGGAGCGGATGACCAAGCGTCGCAAGGCGGCGCGCAGCAGTGCGCGTCGAGAACGCCCGACCCCGCGGACCCAACGCCCCCGAGCGCGACCGACCCGAGCGCGACCGACCCGCGCCAGCCCGACCGGCCACCGGACCCCTACTTCCAGATGCGGTCGAAGTAGTCGCGCATCGAGCGGTCGGAGGAGAAGAACCCCGTCCGCGCCGTGTTGCGGATCGACATCGCCGTCCACGCCGCCGGGTCGCCCCACAGCTGGTCGACCTCCTCCTGGGCCTCGATGTAGGCGCGGTAGTCGGCCAGCACGAGGTACTCGTCGCGCATGAGCAGCGTCTCGATGATCGGCCGGAACAGGTCGGGCTCGCCCGGGGGCGAGTAGTACCCGCTGGCGATCTCATCGATCACCGCACGCAGCTCCTCGTCGGCGCGGTACACCTCTCCCGGGTTGTACCCGGCGGCCTTGCGGGCCACGACCTCGTCCTCGGTCAGGCCGAAGAGGAAGAAGTTGTCCGCGCCGACCAGCTCGCGGATCTCGACGTTCGCGCCGTCGAGGGTGCCGATCGTCAGTGCCCCATTCAGCGACAGCTTCATGTTGCCGGTGCCGAGGCCTCCTTGCCGGCCATCGAGATCTGCTCGGACAGGTCCGCGGCGGGGATGATCCGCTCGGCCAGGGTCACGTTGTAGTTGGCCGGGAACACCACCGACAGCCGTCCGGCCATCGCGGGGTCGGCGGCGATCGTGGCGCCCACCTGGTTGATCAGGCGGATGATCAGCTTGGCCATCTGGTAGCCCGGCGCGGCCTTCGCGCCGAACAGGACCATGCGCGGGGGGATGGCCGCCGCCGGGTCCAGGCGCAGCCGGCGGTACATCGTGGCCACGTGCAGCAGCTTGAGCATCTGGCGCTTGTACTCGTGCAGGCGCTTGATCATGATGTCGTACATCGGGTCGGTCGGGAACACGCGACCGGTCCGGGCCTCGAGCAGGGTGGCCAGCTGGGCCTTGTTGGCCAGCTTCACCGCCCTCCACTGCTCCTGGAACGCCGGGTCGTCGGCGACCGCCTCCAGCCCACTGAGCTTGTCCAGGTCGGTGAGCCACCCGTCGCCGACGGTGTCGGTGATGAGGTCGCTCAGGCGCGGGTTGGCCAGCTTCATGAACCGCCGCGGCGTCACGCCGTTGGTGACGTTCGTGAACCGCTCGGGGTACATCTCGGCGAAGTCGTGCAGGACGGTCTCGCGCAGCAGCTGGCTGTGCAGCGCGGCCACACCGTTGACGTGCACGCTGGCGACGGTGGCAAGGTGGGCCATCCGGACCATGCGCTCCGAGCCCTCCTCGATGATCGACATGTTGATCACGCGGGACAGGTCGTTCGGGAACGCCTCGCGCACCTTCTCCAGGAAGCGCTTGTTCATCCGGAAGATGAGCTCCATGTGCCGGGGCAGCAGGTACTGCAGCAGCCCGACGCTCCAGCGCTCGAGGGCCTCGGGCAGCAGCGTGTGGCAGGTGTAGTTGAACGTGCGGCTGGTGATGTCCCATGCCTGCTCGTAGGTCATGCCGCGCTCGTCGATCAGGATGCGCATGAGTTCGGGGATCGCGATCACGGGGTGGGTGTCGTTGAGCTGGATGCTCACCTTCTCGGGGATCTCGGTCAGCGGGATGCCCTCGAGGTCGGCGACCCGGACGAGGTCGGCCAGGGCGCACGCGGTGAAGAAGTACTGCTGGCGCAGGCGCAGCTCCTTGCCGGCGGGGGTCGAGTCCTCCGGGTACAGGACGCGGGAGATGTTCTCGCTCAGGGACTGCTGGCGCACGGCCTCGATGTAGTCCCCGGCGTTGAACACCTCGAGGTTGAACTGCGAGGACCCGCGGGCCTTCCACAGCCGCAACGTGTTGACCACGTTGTTCTCGTAGCCCGGGACCATCAGGTTGTGCGGGATGCCCAGGACCTTCTCCGCGGGGAACCACGTCCGGTCGCCGGTCGCCGGATCCACCTCCACGTGCCCACCGAACCCGACGGAGACGGCGTGCTCGCGCTGGGCGAAGAGCCACGGGTTGTCGTGGTCGAGCCACTGGTCAGGCTTCTCGACCTGCCGGCCGTCCTCGAAGGACTGCTCGAAGATGCCGTACTCGTAGAGGATCCCGTACCCGATGGCCGGGCGGCCCAGGGTTGCCAACGAGTCGGCGAAGCAGGCGGCCAGGCGGCCGAGGCCGCCGTTTCCCAGGCCCGGCTCGACCTCCATGTCGTAGATCTCGTCGAGGTCGAGCCCCAAGCCGGCCAGGGCCTCGCGGGCGATGTCGGTCAGGCCGGTGGCCAGCAGGGCGTTGCCCAGCTGACGGCCCATCAGGTACTCGGCGGACAGGTAGACGACGGTCTTGGACTGCAGCCGGCCACGGTTGCGGACAGTGTCAAGCCAGTCGGACATGAGCCGGTCTCGGACGGTGTGGGCCAGTGCGGCGTACACGTCACGGCGGCCCGCGCGCTCGAGGTCGACGGCCCGGTCGAGCTGCAGGTGCGCGAGGAACTCCTCGGCGAAGTGCTGCGGGGTGGTGTCTGACGTCGTGGTGGGCAGGCTCATCATCGCTCCATGGTCTGGTGGGCGGAACGAGGGCCAGAGTAGTCCGTCGGAGCGGGGGGCGCGCCCGTCCGGGCCCACTCGAGTACGCGAGAGCCAGGCGATCAGAGGGGAGAGCGTTCTCGGCCGGGCCTTCGCGCCCCTGGCGGCACTCAGTCCCGGGACGGTTCCTCCGCCGGGTGGCCGGCGCGCTCGGCCTCGCCGGCGAGCAGGACGCTGAGCTCGTCGACCAGGTCGCGGACCTCCCCGCGCAGGAAGTCGCGCGTGGCGAGGTCCCCGGTGGCGATCCGCACGGCGGCGATCTCCCGGGTCAGGTACTCGGTGTCGGCGACCAGGCGCTCGGTGAGGTTTCGATCCTCCTGGTACTGCACGCGGTCGCGGTCGGCCTGCCGATTCTGCGCCAGCAGGATCAGCGGAGCCGCGTACGAGGCCTGCAGGGACAGGATCAGGGTCAGGAAGATGAACGGGAACGGGTCGAACTGCAGGTCGTCCGGGGCCAGCGTGTTCCACAGGACCCAGGCGATGACGAAGGCCGTCATCCAGCCGATGAACCGCGCGGACCCGATGAAGCGGGCCACCTTCTCGCTCCACCGGCCGAACAGCTCCGGGTCGTACTGCGGGCGCAGCGTGCGCGCGCGGTCGCGCGGCTGGTCCATGCGCGCGGCGCGTGCGGAGGAGCGTGCCATGGCCTACTCCTCCTCGTCGGAGTCGTCGGGCTCGGAGTCCAGGTCACGCCAGTCCTCGGGGAGCATGTGGTCGATCACGTCGTCGACGGTGACCGCGCCCAGCAGCCGGTCGAGCTCGTCGACCACGGGCAGCGCCACGAGGTTGTAGGTCGCGAAGTACCGGGTGACCGTCGAGAGCGGTGCCAGGGGGCCGACCGGCTCCAGCGAGGTGTCGATGACCGCGGAGACCAGCCGCGACGGGGGCTCGCGCAGCAGCCGCTGGAAGTGCGCGACGCCGAGGAACTTGCCCGACGGGGTGTCCAGCGGTGGGCGCACCACGTACACCTGCGCGGCCAAGGAGGGGGAGACGTCGGGGCTGCGGACCCGGGCCAGGGCCTCGGCGACCGTGGCATCGGGCAGCAGCATGATCGGCTCGGGGTTCATCAGGCCACCGGCGGTGAGGTCGCCGTAGGACAGCAGCCGGCGCAGGTCCTCGGCCTCGTCGGGCTCCATCTCCTGCAGGAACACCGCCGCCTGCTCGGGTGACAGCTCGCTGAGCAGGTCGGCCGCGTCGTCGGGCTCCATGATCTCCAGGATGTCGGCGGCGCGCTCGAGGCCCAGGCCGGTGAGGATCTGGACCCGGTCGTCC
>CAVPNX010000024.1:0-23047 GCA_963706885.1 uncultured Actinomycetes bacterium
CGACGACCCGCGGCGACGATGTCAGCCTTGAGGGTCACCGTCGGCAGGAGCGGACGGCAGTCCGCGGGGGCGAGGTCCAACCCGAACACCTCCAACTCCTCGGTGCACATCTGGCTGCCGTCGGCCGACACGCCCCAGGTGACGCTGGGCGGCGCACCGGCGACCCCGGCCTCGAGCGTTGCGGGGGTGACCGCCACATGGATCTGCGTCGTCAGCTTCCAGTCGAGCAGGCGCCACAGTGCAACGTCGATCGACCATGCCTTGTCGATCTGGGTGGGCAGGTGCTCGCGAGCCCACCCGTCGATCGCGTCGACCGCCAGCTCGGCGACCATGTCGAAGCCCCCACTGATTGCGCGTGTCATGTCAGGCCCCCTTGCCCCGTGGCGGGATCCGGACCGCGCGGATGCGCCCGGCACTGATCGCGACGTCGGTCGGGTTGGCCAGCGCGAGGATCTGTCCGGCGGTTCCGGTCGTGCCGCTCGGGGTTCCAGTGGTGGTGGCCGTCGAGGTGCCCGTCCACTGGAGTGCGCCCACGAGCGCCGCGCTGACCTGCTGGACCACGGAGGCCGCCTCGGTGGAGTCCGGGGCAACGCCGAGCGCTGTCCAGCCGAACCGCTTCGAGGCCGCGAGGACGGCGGCCGGGGGGTCCTTGCGCAGGTCCGGCCACCCCTTCGGCGTCGCCAGCGCCGCCCGCATCGTCTCGCCGAGCAGCCCGAGGGCGGCGGACTGGGTGACCGTCAGGTCCTCGGTCGACGGCCTCGCGTCCCAGGAGATCCACGGGGATGTCGAACCGGCGTCCCCCGAGCCCTGCGAACAGGTCGCACCGGCCGCGCCCGGCGCCCGGGGAGCCGGCCGCGTGGTCGACGGCCTCTGCGGCTCGGTCGGGCCCGCGGTCGGGGTTGTACCGATCTGCTCGAGCGCGGCGACGGGATCGCTGGCGAGCAGGCCGGCGAAGCTGCGGTCGGCGGCGACTCGTCGCGCCACCTCCTCGCGATGCGCGACCGCCCACGCGACGAGCTCACGGCTCGCCGGGTCCATCGCGGCCAGGGCCTCCTCGGAGGGCGGCCCCTCGCCCCAGCGGATGATCAGGTCGCCGAGATCGGTGCCCGCATCCTGCTCCAGGATCGCCCGCAGCCTGGCGAACTGAGCTCGTGTGGCGGGCTTCCCGGGGGTCCCGGGAGCGCCGGGCCCGACAGGTCGTTTCGGACGCTGAGGGACGGGACGGCGCGGGGTTGGGCCAGTGGGTGAATCTGGGAACTCCATACCTCCGGCCTACTCCTCCGGAGGGGCCATGTCCACGCGGCCGGGCGGTCAGTGACGGGCATCTCGCGCCCGGTCCGTCCGCTTCGGTCCTCGGCCCAGCCACGTGCCGCTGGCGGTCGGTGAGCGAAATCGACTGAGGCCACGTGCGGGCGCCATCCCACCGGTTCAGGCGCGGACCAGATCGTCGACGCGAGGGCGCATCCGGGGGCCCGATCCCCGGCGGAGGTGACCGGAGAGTGGCCGGAACCGCCCATCCGATCGCCCATCCGGGTGACGGTCACGCAGCGTCATTGACACCGTGCGTCACCGGGTCGACAGTGCAGGCATGGCCCACGCCCTCACGCTGAGCGCGTCCTCGACGGGGCGCGCGCCGGTGCCGACCGGTGAGGGGCCGACCCTGCTCGTCGACGACGCGAACGCCGTGATGATCGTGGTGTCGCCGGACCCGTCGTCGTGGGTGCCGGAGAACGTCACCCTCCACCGGGGCGGTGCGCAGGTGGGCACTCCCCCGATGAGTGACGGCACCACCTGGGTGCTCATGGGCGACGACCGGTTCGGCACCTTCCGTGCGCGGGCCACCGCGGCGGGTGCGGTGGTGGAATCCGAGTCGGTCCGGGTGGTGCCCGCGACGGTCTCCCTGCGCCCCACGCCAGCGCCAACGCCGGCCCCGGTGGCGGCCCCGGTGGCGCCCGGCCCCGGTGGCGGCGGCCCCGGTTGCCCCGGCCCCGGTGGCGGCGGTCCCGACCTCGACGCCCACCTCCGCGGCTCCCCCCGCTTCCGCCGTCGCGGCAGCAGCACCCTCACCCCCGCACCCGCCGACCGCGCCTGTCCCGGCATCGACGCCCGCCGCGCCCCCTCCCCCCGGAGCCGCCATCGCGGGGGCCGGCCTTGGCCGGCCGACATCCGGCCCCACGAACGGAGCCAGCGCACCACCCCCCGCAATCGTTGCGGACCGCACCCGCCCCGCAGGTCCCCCGTCGATGCTGCTCGAACCTGCGCCCATCGATGCCCCCGAGTCCGCTGAGCACCCGCCAGTGAACGCGTCGCCCAGGACCCAAGCCCAGCCTCGGACCCCCGCCCCGCCCAGCGCCCGCACCACGGACCCCGATCGCCGACCCCGGCCGCGCCCACGGACCCCGCTCGCGCACGGACTCCGGGCTCGCCACACCACCGGCCGGCTCACCTCCCACCCGCACCGACCCGGCGCCCACCACCGCCACGCCGCAGGGCGTCGTCGAGGTGCCGGCCTCGGAGTACGACGCGCGGTTCGCCGCGGTCGTCGCGGTCATCTTCTCGGTGATCGCGCTCGTGATCCTCGTGATCGTCGGCGCCCAGGTGATCGGCGACCTCATCGTCGCCATCCCGATCGCGGCCGACACCCCGACCCCCGACGCGGACGCAGCAGCACGCGCCGGCCGGGCGACGTCCGCCCTGCTCATCGCCGTCGGCAGCATCCTCCTGCTGGCCGCCGCCGCACTGGCGGCCCTGGACATGCGCGGACGGCAACGGCGCGTGGCCGATACCCCCACCGCCCTGCGCGGCACCCAGCTGACGCTGGACAAGGCACCCGGCATCCTGGAGAACCCGGGCAGGTTCCGCAGCACGCTGGCGCTGCTGGTGACGGGGTGGTCGTGATACTCATCGGCTTCGTCGGCCAGGTCCACTGGTCGTAGGCCAGCCGGGCCGCGGCCGGCGCCTCAGCCCTCCGCGGGTCCGGTCGCACGCCCCGCGGGCGGTCCGGTCGCACGCCCCGCGGGCGGCACGTCGCACGCCCCTCCGCGGGTCCGGTCACCAGCCCGCGGCCGGCGCCTCAGCCCTCCGCGGCGACCTCGCCGAGCAGGCGGACCAACGCGGCGGTCGAGGCGGCGATCTGCTCGTAGGCCAACGGGTGCAGCCCGGACCCCAGGACGTGCGGGTCGGGGACATCATCGGGATGCAGGGCACTGGGATCGACCGACCGCGCGCCGCCCGCCGGCGGAGCGCCACCGGGGGCGCCTCCCGCTCCGCTTCGCGCCACGCCGGCCGCTGCGCCACCGGGAACGCCGCCCGGAGCCGCGCCGCCGCCGCCCTGCGACTGCCCGCGCCTGATCCATCGCCGCCGCGCTGGTTGGGCGCCAACCAGCCCCGCATCCGCCGCCACGGGTGCTGCCGCCCTGCCTCGCGCGGCATCCATCTCGTCGACGAGCCACGCCCACCGCTGGTCCAGGTCGGCCGGAAGGGCAGGTACGTCGCGCCGGGGATCGTCGGGCGGGAACCGATCGGCCCACTCGCCGTGCGGCTGCGCCCGGACATCCGCCTCGGGACTCACGGGCGGTCCGGCCTCCGCCCCATCGCCACCAGGCCCGGCACCCACAGGCCCGTCGATCGCGGCCCGCTCGCGGCCGGCCGCGATCATCCCCGAGTCGACCAACCAGTCGGCGATCCGCCCCGCCTGCCGCACGGTGAAGGTCCGGGCGCGCGACCTGGGATCCAGGTCCACGATCGCCGACCGGTGGTCGCGAGCCGCGGGCAGGATCAGGTCCGCCCATGCCACGAGCTCGGCGGTCAGCGGTTGCGAGCGATGGTCGCCGGCGTGCCCCTGCATGGCTGGAGCGATCGAGCATCCTGGCGACCCGACCATCGCCGCCGTGCCGGCCGAGCGCACCTCGACGCCGACGAGCTGCGGCGCCCCTGCGATCGCCCCGCGCAGCAACTGCTCGGCCGACGCCGACCGGCAGATGTTCGCGGTGCACACATACAGGATCCGCACGCCGCCAACCTATCCCGCGCCCACACCGGCCTCCCGCCGGCCCGCGTGGGGGACGGCCACGCGACCCAGCTCTCACGCGGTCATGTGCCACCGCCCGAGAGGGACCCCGCCAAGGCCACCCGCCGCCCTCCTGACCGAGGCCCGCCCCGGGCCGCGGTGCACCGCACGCTCGCACGTCCGCGCACCGACACCGCGCCCCGCCGGCGTCTCACCCCGCGGACGCACCCGCCATCGAGCGCACGGCCGCCTCGAACGACGTCAGGGGGATCGTCGCCTGCACGCCCTCACGCTCGCGGAACCGCAGGACCAGCGGCTGGACGCGGCTCTCCGGCGACTCCGCCATCACGACCGGGACTCGTCGGCGCAGCACCCGCGAGACCGAGGCCACCAGGTCGAGGATGGTCATGGTCGTGCCCGCCCGGACGATCACCGTCGCCGACCCCTGGGCGCCCGCCGCATCCGCCTCGGCCAACGCCAGGCGCGCGGCGTCGGTGTGGAACAGGTAGTCCCGGCGCGTGTCCGGGCTCACGAACAGCCGCACCGGCTGGCGCAGCATCGCGGCATCCACGAGCGCCGGCACCAGCCCCTTGCGCCGCATCCGCCCGCCGGCCAGCCCGTAGACGTTCGTGAGACGGCAGGCGACCGTGCGCATCGCGCCCGACTCGGACAGCCGCGCGACGAGCTCCTCCTGAGCCAGCTTGTGGTGGCCGTAGGGCGTGATCGGCACGGCCGGCGTGGACTCGTCGATGAGCCCCGAGCCGTGGCCGCCATAGATCGCGCCCGCCGACGACGTGAACAGCAGGCAGTTCGCGGGGTTCGGCCGGACCGCCCCGGCGAGGCCGTCGACGACCGCAGCCAGGGTCTGCGTCTCGGCGGCCATCGCCTGTGCGCTGGCGCCGATCGTGCCCGTCCCCGCCGCCCAGACCAGCGTGATCGGCTCCCCGGGACGGGTCGCCTCGGCGGCGCGCCAGTGGTCCACGACCTGGGCCGCCGCGTCGGACGGGTCGCCCCAGGGCAGCTGCATCGCGATCACGTCCTCGCCGCGCCGACGCAGGACGTCGACGAACCCGCTGCCCAGGACCCCCGTCCCCCCAGCAACCAGCCTCATCGCGCTTCGCCGGAGAGGTCCGTCCGGGTCTCGAGGTCAGGGTGACCCGGCCCCTCGACCACGCCGGCCCCGTCAGCACCGCCCGGCCTGTCGATCTCCTCCCCCAGGCTGCGGCTCAGCACGTGCAGCGCCCGCGCCACGGGGGGATCCGCCCGCACGTACACGGGCCGCCCGACGGTGTTGCGCACCGCCTGCCCCACGTACTCCGCGACCACCGCCACCGCGACGTACAGCCCGCCGAGCAGGACGAGCAGCGCGATGACCACCGACGTCCAGCCCTGAACCGGGATCGCCCCACGGATCCGTTCGACGATCACCCACGCGCCCACGACCAGGCCGGTCAGGGCGATCACGACACCCGCCGCGGCGATGAACCGCAACGGACGCGTGCCGCTCGACACGATCATCCGCCAGAAGTGGCTGAGCAGCCGACGGTAGTTGTACGCCGAGGGCGCGCCCTCCTGGCGCAGCTCCACCGGGCAGGCCGACGGCGGCCCGAACGTCCACGACAGCGAGACATCGAGGAACACGTTCTCCCCCGCGTACGCGCACGCCGAGCGCGCCAGGCCCCCCTCGAGCAGCCGGTAGCTGTTGAAGCGCACCGGGACCCCCGACACCGATCGCGCCACCCGCCCCGACACCCAGGACGCCGCGTTGCGAGCCGCCCCGTGCGGGCGTGCGTTCGTCGGCTCGGCGTAGACCAGCGGCGTGCGGTTTCGCCCCGCCGTGGACAGCATCGCGGGGATGAAGGCCGGGTCGTGCTGGCCGTCCTCGTCCATGGTCACGACCCAGTCGCCGTTGGTCGCCACGATCCCGGCCACGGTGGCCGGGTGCTGCCCGAAGTTCCGCGACAGCCACACGATGCGCACCCGCTCATCGATCTCGGCCAGTCCCGCCAGGTCGTCGAGCACCTCGACCGGCAGCGCCGGGTTGTCGCACACGAGGATCACCTCGTCGAGGGCGATCCGCAGGGCGGGTGTCGGGCTCACGTCCTCCCCGGCCGCGAGCACCTCGCGCACCGTGGACTCCAGCGCCGGCCCGGCCCGGTAGACCGGGATCACCACACTCAACGTCTGCGCCACGGTCATCGCTTCACCGCGCTCACCATCAACGAGACTCCCGACATCCGCCCCACCGGCAGGACCCGCTCGAGGGCCACCACGCCGCGAAGCGCGGAGTTGACCACGCGACCGGGTTCCACCAGCTCACTGCCGCGGTCCTTGCGCCGGCGCACCGCCACCACCGGGCGCAGCAGGACGTTCCACGACCGGATCGTCACGTCCCGGAACCCAGCGCCGTACACCAGCGCGAGCAGCTCGTCGCGGTCGTACCGGCGGACGTGGTCCACCGCCTCGTCGTGCGCCGACCACAGCCGCATGTCCGCGGGCACCGCCACCAGCAGCCTCCCGCCGGGGCGCAGGCACCGGAGGAACTCGCGCGCCGCCGCATGGTCGTCCTCGATGTGCTCGAGGACGTCGTAGGCGACGACCAGTCCCAGCGAGTCCGCGGCAATCGGCAGGGCCGTGGCATCGCCGCGCACGACCGTCAGCCCGCGCCCGCTGGCCATGTCCGCGCCCATCTGCGAGTACTCGAGGGCAACGCACTCCCACCCCGCCTCGACCAGCACCCGCGTGTTCCCCCCGGCCGCCGCACCCACATCCAGCGCGGGGCCCTCGGGGCGGATCCCCCGGATCTGCGACCGGATCAGGCTGCGCCGCTCGGCGAACCACCAGTGGCGGTCCTCGATGTCACCGAGGCTCCGGATCGCGTCACTCTGCACGCCGCACAGTATGCCGCCCCCCAACGGAAGCCCGCGTCGCGGCCCCGGGCGTGCGACCGGTGTCCGCGTCATCCACAGGTGCGCTCGCCGGGGGTTCCGCGCTCGACCCCCGGCCGAGAGGGTGACCATGTGACCCGCGCCCTTCGATGGACCCCGCCGTCAACGCCGTTCACGCTGGCGGCCGTCGCCCCCCTCGGCGTCACCCGCGCCATGCTGCGCACCGCGCTGGCTCGGGGTGCGGTCACGCGGCTCATCTCCGGCGTCTACGTGAACACCGAGGCCCTGCGCACCGACTCTGAGGGCCGGCACCTCCAACTCGCGCTGGCCCATCAGGTCCTGCGCCCTCGCATGATCGCCAGCCATCACACGGCGGCCCTGGCGTGGGGGCTCGACCTCGACGACCCAGCCGCGATGGCCAACTCCCCTGCAGCGTTCATCGCACCCGAGGGCGAAGGCTGGCGATCGCTGCGCATGCCCGGGGCCTGGATCGCAGTGCGACCCCTGCCCACCGCGCACCGGACGGCTCACCCGTCCGATCTGCTCGTCACGTCCCTCGCCCGCACAGCCGTCGACGTGGCCTCCACCAGCAACCTCCCCGAAGCGCTGATCACCCTCGACTCCGCCGCCCGGCTCTCCCTGGCCGCCTCGGTCGGTCGCAGCCGCGTCCGCGACGCCTACCGCGACGAACGCCGCATCGCCGCGTCCCGGGCACCCCTGGTCGCCGCCGTCGAGCACGCAGCCACCCAGTTCACGCGCAAGCATCTGCTCGAGCTGGTGCCACTTGCGGACCCGCGCCGCGAGTCCGCCCTCGAGTCCCTGAGCTACGGGCGGATGATGCAGGCCGGGCTCCCCCTGCCCGAGCTCCAGGTCTGCATATCAACCCCAGCCGGCAACTACTACCCCGACAACCTGTGGCGTGCCCACATGCTGATCGGCGAGGCCGACGGGTTGGGCAAGTACGACACCCCAGGCTCGCTGGCCGCGGAGAAGATCCGCCAGCAAGCCATGGAGGAGCTGGGCTACGGATTCGTCCGCTGGACCGATGAGCAGATGCGATTCCGACCAGGCTCGGCCCTCGGACGCATCGCCTCCGCGCTCGAGGCACGGGCCCCGAGGTGAGCCCCGACCCAGAGGGACCCGGGGCAACGCCGCCAGCATGCACCCCGGGGCACTCAGACTCCCCAACCGCCACGGCGACGGATACGAGCGCGGCACGCGCTGCTGATGCAAGCTGCGGGGAGATCGCCGCGAGCCCACCGGTTGCGCCCCGGCCCGCGCGAACCATGCCGTCCAGGTGGTCGAATTCGGGGCAGGCCCGGGCCGGTGCTTCGAGCCTTGCCGCAGAAGTGGTTGGCTCGGGCCCCCACTGCGGCGCAGGCACGACCACATCAACGGCGAGGTCGACCCGGGCCAGATGCCACCACGCCGGAAATGACCACATCGACGGCATGGCCCGGCAACCAGAAGCTCACGACAACGGGTACCTCGGCGTGGAGCCAGTGGAGTAACCCCGAAGCCCACCGGCGCATCTTGTTGCTGGGCCGACAGGGTCGGTTGTGCGATGGTCTGACTGACCGCACCGCCCGTCATCCGAAAGCTCTTACGCCCCGAGTTCGGCTTCACCGGCGCCACCGATCCCGCGTCCACGCCGGTTCGCCGTCGGCGCAGCGGGAGCGACATCCGCTGCCGGAGGGCGGCGGTAGGATCACACGCATGTCAGTCGCCACCGATCGCTCAGGGCGCCTGCCGCGCCAGGAGCGGCGTGCGCAGCTGCTCGACGCTGCACGCGAAGCGTTCGTCCAGCAGGGCTACCACGCCGCCGGCATGGACGGGATCGCCGAGCTCGCCGGGGTCTCCAAGCCCGTGCTCTACCAGCACTTCCCGGGCAAGCTCGAGCTGTACCTCGCCGTCCTCGACGAGAGCAGCGACTCCCTCATCGACCGGGTGCGCATCGCGCTGGACTCCACCACGGACAACCGCAAGCGCGTCCGCGCCACCTTCGAGGCGTACTTCGACTTCGTCGCCCACGAGTCCGGGGCGTTCCGGCTGATCTTCGAATCCGATCTCACCAACGTCCCCGAGGTTGCCGACCGCGTGGCGCGCACCAATGAGATCTGCGGGCAGCTGATCGCCGAGGTCATCCGCGAGGACACCGACCTCGACGACGACACGTCCATGCTCCTGGCCAGCGGCCTGCTCGGCATGGCCCAGACCGCCGCCCGCTATTGGCTGCACTCGCCGGCGCCCATCTCCCAGGACAGCGCCGCCAAGGCCATGTCGATGCTGGCGTGGCGCGGCATCTCCGAGTTCCCCCTGACCCATCCCCCGAGCTAGCGAGAGAAGGATCCACCGTGGAGGTTCGCATCGGAGTCCAGCAGGCTGCCCGCGAGCTCGTGATCGAGAGCCCGGACACCCCCGAGGCCGTCAGCAAGAAGGTCGCCGAGGCCCTGAAGGCCGACGGGCTGCTCGAGCTCGTCGACGAGAAGGGACACCGCGTGGTCGTCCCGGCCGCGAAGCTGGCCTACATCGAGATCGCCGCCGCCGAGGTGCGCAAGGTCGGCTTCGGCACCCTCTGAGGTCGGCGGCTCGACGGGCATCGCACCGCGCTCGCCGGGCCCCGATGAGTCCGTGAGGGCCTCGGACGGAACAACCGGCCAGGGCGCTCTGCATGAGACGCTCGGCAGGATGTCCGGCGATGCCCACACTTGGCCACGCACTGCGGCGACCCATAGCGACCCGCTGGTCCCTGGGTCTGTGTGGGTGCGGCCCGCCGGCGGCCCTCCCTGCGGGGGGGCCGCGGCTGCCGAGCCCGGCAGGTCCCCGCAACCCGGGCGCGCCCCGTACCCGCCGGCCCCTACGCCGCCAGCCCGAGGGCGGTCATCCGCGCGACGTGGGCGGCCGTCAGCCGCTCGACCATGCCGAACAGGTCGATCTGGCTGGACACCTCCTCGCTGAGGATCAGTGCGGCCAGCCCCTCGTGCTCGGCGGCCACGGACTGCGCCTGCGACAGCATCTCGCCGAGCAACCGCCGGCCCCACAGGGCCAGGCGCCCCGCCAGTCGCGGATCGCGCTCGATGGCCGCGCGCACCTCCTCGATCACGACGGCCGTCTTGCCCAGCTCGCTGCACACCTCGAGCACGAGCGCCGCCGTCTCCTCGTCGAGCACCGCCCCGACCTCGCGGTAGAAGTCCTCGCTGATCGAGTCCCCCACGTAGGCCTTGACCAGGCCCTCGAGCCAGTCGCTCGGAGCGGTCATCCGGTGATAGGCCTCCAGCGGACCGAGGAACGCCGACATCGCCTCGTCGGGGTCCTCGCCCATCTCGATCAGCCGCTCGCGCAGCAGGTGGAAGTGCCCGAGCTCGCCGGCGGCGATCTCCGCGATCCGCACGCGCTGCGACAACGTCGGGGCCAGCGCAGCCTCGGACACGAGCCGCTCGAACGCCAGGTACTCGCCGGCGCCGAGCAGGCCGAGGAGCTCGACCACACCCTGCCGGTACACCGGATCCGTCAGCGAGGGGCGCACCACCTCGGCCGCGGGCGCCGCGCCCTCGGCACTCGACGGATCTGCTGTGGCGGGGGGTTCAGGGGTCATGGGAGGAACGTAGCCCGATCGGCACCCGCGGAGAAGGTAGAATCGGGGCACTACTGAGGAGAGATTTGACAACCTTCACCGACTTGGGCGTCGTCGAGCCCATCACCTCCGCCCTGTCGAAGGCCGGGATCACCGATGCCTTCCAGATCCAGGAGCTGTGCATCCCGCAGGCCCTCGAGGGCCGCGACCTGATCGGGCAGGCCAAGACCGGCACGGGCAAGACCCTCGGCTTCGGCATCCCCCTGCTCCAGCGCATCCCGTCCCCGAACACCCCGGAGTACCCCGACCTGTCCCCCGCCGAGCAGAAGGCCCCCAAGGCCCTGGTCGTCGTCCCGACGCGCGAGCTGTGCGTCCAGGTCACCTCCGACCTCACCCTGGCCGGCGCCGAGCTCGGCGTCCGCGTCCTGGCCGTCTACGGCGGTCGCGCGTACGAGCCGCAGGTCGAGGCCCTCGCGAAGGGTGTCGACGTCGTCGTCGGCACCCCCGGGCGCCTCATCGACCTGGCCCGCCAGCGCCTGCTGCACCTGGGCGACGTGCAGGTCCTGGTCCTCGACGAGGCCGACGAGATGCTCGACATGGGCTTCCTGCCCGACGTCGAGCGCATCGTCTCGATGCTGCCCGCGACCCGCCAGACGATGCTGTTCTCGGCGACCATGCCCGGGCAGATCATCGCCCTGGCCCGGCGGTACATGAGCCAGCCGACGCACATCCGCGCGCTGAACGTCGATGACGAGTCGGCCACGGTCAGCGAGGTCGAGCAGCACGTGTGGCGCGTCCACCCGCTGAACAAGGTCGAGATCCTCGCCCGGATCATGCAGGCCGACAGCCACGGCCCGTCGATGGTGTTCTGCCGCACGAAGCGCCGCGCCCAGGCCGTCGCCGACGAGCTGACCGAGCGCGGGTTCGCCGCCGGTGCGGTGCACGGCGACCTCGGGCAGGGCGCGCGCGAGCAGGCCCTGCGCGCGTTCCGCAACGGCAAGGTCGACATCCTGGTCGCCACGGACGTGGCCGCCCGGGGCATCGACGTCGAGGGCGTCACGCACGTCATCAACTACGAGTGCCCCGACGACGAGAAGACCTACCTGCACCGCGTCGGGCGCACCGCGCGCGCCGGGGCGTCGGGCGTGGCTGTCACGTTCGTCGACTGGCAGGACGTCCCGCGCTGGGGCCTGATCAACAAGGCCCTCGGGCTGTCGTTCTTCGACCCGATCGAGACCTACCACACCTCCGAGCACCTCTACACGGGCCTCGGGATCCCCGCCGGCACCACCGGGCGGCTGCCCCGCGCGGCGCGCACACACGAGGGCCTGGACGCCGAGGTGCTCGAGGACCTCGGCGGTCGGCAGCCGAACACCAGCCGCGACCGCGACGGGCGTGGTGGCTCCGGCTCCGGTGGGCACGGGCGCGGGCACACGCACCACCACGGCCAGACGATCCCGCACGGCCACAAGGACGGCGCCCCCAAGGGCGGGTCGGGCAAGTCCGGCGGATCGAAGGGGCCGGGCACCGGGGCCGGATCCTCCGAGGGATCTGGCGACGCCGCCCCGAAGCGCCGCCGCAACCGGACCCGCAAGCGCACCCGCGGCGGCCAGACCACGCAGGGCGCCGAGCAGGGCGGTGGCGGCCAGAGCAGTGGCGGCCACAGCACGTCCGGCGGCGCTGGCAACTGACGCGATCCGCGGGCGACCGGCGGCCGACCGGCCGGTCGGCGTGGACCCGGAGCGGCCCCCGAGTACGGCGTGCCGCACAGGCCTCCGGCATGCGGCGGTCCCGCGGGCGGTTGCCTCGAACCTCGCGCCCGTTCCAGTCGAAGTGGGGCCGCCACACCGCGGCTCGCGGTAACGTCGGCCTCGCGCCCGTTCCGGTGAACGCAGCCGGCAGGGAGACCTTTCGACGCAAACTGGCGCGAGGTCGCCCATCGGCCGGGCCGCTTGGGTCCTATCGACCGAAACGGGCGCGAGGATCGCCACCGGCCGCCTGAACGCCGGCGATGCCGGCCGGCGGGCGCTGACGCTCAGTGGAAGCGGAGCTTCACCCAGTGGCGCTCGTCGCAGGCCGGGCAGCGCATCCACGAGGGGTAGTCCCGCCGCACGACCAACAGGTGCAGGCTCGGCAGCGCCAGATGCAGCGCGCGGGCGTACGAGGCGACGGTTGCGACGTGGCAGTGCGAGCACGTGATCACCACCGACCCCAGCGACGGGTTGACGGTGTCCCGGCTGAACAGGGCGGACTTGCCCTGGACGTCCACGCCGGCGACACCCGGCTCGGCGGCAGCGCGGGTCCGGACGCGGTCGAAGGTCGAGCTGCTCATCAGCTGGCTCCCATCAGGGCGGTCGGGGCGGAGGTCGCGGTGCCGTCCACCAGCCCGCGTGCGAGCTGTCGGTACGCCTCCGCCCCGCGGAACCGACCGCCGGCCGCCAGCACCGACCGGCCCGCGGCGGGAGCCTCGGCGAAGCGGATCGAGCGCGGGATCGCCGGGCCGAGGATGTCCAGGCCGTAGCGGTCGTTGATGTCGGCCAGGACGGCGCGTGAGTGGTTGGTCCGCGAGTCGAACAGGGTGGGCAGCACCCCGAGCACGACCAGGTCGCGGTTGGTGATGCGCCGGACGTCGGCGATGGTGTCCAGCAGCTGGCCGACACCACGGTGCGACAGCGTCTCGCACTGCAGCGGGATCAGGACCTCGTGCGCGGCGGTCAGGGCGTTGATCGTCAGCACGCCCAGCGACGGGGAGCAGTCGAGCAGGATCGTGTCGTACTCGCCGCCGAGGTCCTCCAGCGCCGTACGCAGCGCGAACTCCCGACCGGTGCGCGTCAGCAGCTGCGCCTCGGTGCCGGCCAGGTCGATGGTCGCGGGCAGCAGGTGCATGTCCTCGTCGGTCTTGATCAGCGCCATGGACGCGCTGATCCGCCCGAGCAGGACGTCATGCATCGAGAACTCGAGGGACTCCGGGTCCATGCCCAGGGAGAACGTGAGGCAGGCCTGCGGGTCGAGGTCGACCACGAGCACGCGCTGGCCCATCTCGGCGAGCGCCGCCCCGATCGAGGCGACGGTCGTGGTCTTGGCCACGCCACCCTTCTGGTTGGCGATGGCGATGATTCGTGTCATACCCAGCCCCTGCGTCAGTCGGCAACTTCCCCCTATTGTGCACACCTATGAGCACACCTCCCTTCATCAACATGCCCGATGGCGTCGGACTTTTCGCGCCTCCGGACGCGCCGCTGCCGGTCCTCGTGGCCGAGGCGCGCACGGATGTGGCAGGTGATACGGATGTGACAGGGCGCCCCGCCGGCGACGGGGCGGCGGCGGGTGGGAGTGCGGGGGCGGCGCGCGCCGGGAGGGTCGGCGGCGAGCCGACGCCCGGAGAGGTCGGAGCGCCCGGCGGGGGCGCGGGCGCGTCGCCGGGTGGGACCGGCGGAGAGACGGGGCAGGGCGCGACCGGCGCACCCACCCCCCGTGGGGACGTCCTGCTGGTCCCGGGGTTCACCGGATCGAAGGAGGACTTCATCGCGATCCTCGAACCCCTGGCGGCGTTCGGCTGGCGGGTGGCGGCCATGGACCTCCCCGGGCAGGGCGGCGCCCCGGCGCTCGGCCCACGTGGCAGCCACACCCTGCGCACGCTCGCGGACTCGGTGGCCGCGGTGGCTCAGTGGTTCGCCCCCGGTCGGAGGGTCCACCTGGTCGGGCACTCGATGGGTGGGCTGGTGACCCGCGAGCTGGTCCTGTCGGATCCCGCCAGCCTGGCCTCATGGACGGCCATGAGCAGCGGACCGGCCTCGATCCCCGCCCACGGTCACACCTCCCTGCTGCAGCTCGAGGCCGCCCTGGCCAGTGCCCCGATCGAGGCCGTGTGGGCCGCGAAGGAACAGATGGACCGCGCCGGCGGCTGGGACCCGCCCAGCCAGGAGGTCGCCGACTTCTGCGCCCGGCGGTTCATCACCAATGATCCGGCGGCCCTCTCGGACTGCGCCGAGATCCTGATGACCGCCCCCGACCTCACCGAGCAGGTCGCCGCCGTGCTGGCCGACGTTGAGCTGCCCGCGGCCGTCGTCACCGGCGAGATCGACGACGCCTGGCTGCCGGCCACGCAGAAGGACATGGCCGGACGCCTCGGCGTGGCGTGGCACACCCTGCCGGGCATCGGGCACAACCCCGCCACGGAGGACCCGCTGCTGACCGCGACAACCCTCAACGACGTCTTCGCCAGCGCCGCGGCGGCGAACGCTGCTCAAGCGGAGGCCCCGGCCGAGTAGGAAAGCCTCGCGACGACGGGCGCATCCCACCTCGCGCCGGCCGCCCGGAGAGCCCCTCGGCGAACTCGCGACGAACTCGACGGAAATTGGTCCGTTTCGGCGGTGTGGATCCATGCACATATGGGTATCCCTGCCCCATGGCGTTGCACGAGATCCTCCCGAACACGCTGATGGCTCCTCGGGAGGCTCGGATCGCAATCGCGCGGTTCCTGTCCAAGGCCCAGCTCTCGCAACTCACCGACGACGCCCAGCTGCTGGCCTCCGAGCTCGTCACGAACGCCGTGCGGCACGCGTCGGGACCGATCGACGTCCGCGCCTACGTCCGCGACGGCTTCCTGCGCCTGGAGGTCGGGGACTCGTGCGCCGACTGCGGCCCGCAGCCGCGCCAGGCCACCGTCGACGACGAGGGCGGCCGTGGCATGGAGCTGGTCGACAAGCTGTCCGCCCGTTGGGGGTGGCGCGCCCGCGGCCAGGTCAAGGTCGTCTGGCTCGACCTGCCGATGCCAACGGGATCCCCCCGCCAGGGCTGACCGCCCCGCCCCACGGACCGCGAGCCCCGCCCCACGGACCGCGAGCCGAGCCAGCGCCGGCCGCCCCGCCTCGTCCAGAAGGTTCATCCAAGTTCGCTGCACGATCCCACGGTTCATCCAAGTCCGCTGCGCATGAACGGCCGCAGACTTGGATGAAACCGATCGCCGGCACCCCGCCGCCCCCGCCCCGCCCGGCACCCCGCTGCCCCCCGCCGCCCCGCCGTCGCCGCCCGCCGCCGCGCCCGGCCGGCCCCCCGCGGGCCGGCGCGACTCCGCTCCCGGCTCAGAACTCCAGGGGGTCGCTGGGCAGCGGCTTGGGCTCGGTCCAGCGCATCGGCATCCCGTGGGCTGAGCCGAACCCCAGCTGCACCGCCGTACCCGGACGCCAGGGCGCCCATGCACCGGCAGCCGGCCACGACCGGCCGACCAGCGCGTAGGACATCGACCCGTCCGGCGACTCGCGCTTCCACTCCCACGACACGTGCACGACCGGGTTCGACGGCGTCGCCCGGTTGGCCAGCTTGCGCATCCCCGAACGGATCTCCACACGGGCCTGCCGGTCGAGGTAGAACCACGTCGCGGAGTGCCAGATCACCAGCGTCTGACCGGGGACCTGGTCAGCGTGGGCGAGCATGGCCAGGTAGTCCCCGGCACTCATCGCCCGCACCGTCGCCGGGATCCGATGGGCCAGCGTGAACGCCGACCGAAGTCGCTCGAAACGCGGCAGGTCATCGCCCCACACGTAGGCCGCCAGGGTGAGCCGGTCCTCGGCCTTGTCGACGTCCAGTGGCCGCAGGTCACACCCGGACCGCTCGGCGATCGTCACCGGCGTGGACATCGGGACGTGCGCCCAGGGCATCGCATCGGCGCGCAGGTTCAGCCCCGCCGAGGCCGCCAGCTCGTGCAGCCGGATGGGCTGGCCGTGCGCGGCCGAGACCCGGGCCAGCGCCCCGCGCAGCGGCTGCGCGCGACCGGTCTCGTTGGTCTGCGGGATGTGGGCCAGCGAGCGGCTGACCACGTCCGGATGCGCCAGGAACGCCGCAACCACAGCCGCACCCAGAGCCTCGCGCCCGGCGTCATCCTTCGGGGCGGTACCCCCCACGGTCGGGTAGTAGATGGCCAGCCCCGGCGCCTGACGGGAGAGCACCAGCCGATGTGCGGCCGCCAGCAGGCGCAGGCCGATGAGGTCACCACCCCGCACGTCCTGGTGGTCGGCCATCATGTCGGCCAGCGGGCCACCCGGGGCGCTCGCCGCACGCAGGGCGATCAGGACGTCGTGCGACAACGGCGATCCCAGGTCCTGGCAGCTCTGGGCCTGGCTGGTCAGCGCGTCGTCGAGCGTGACGGTCTCATCCCCGTGGACCACGTCGTGCACCAGCGTCATCCCCATCCCTCCCCGAACGGTCAGTGTCGTGCCCCGGCGAATGATGCCCCACGATCCGATTCGTTGCACGGAATGTCCTCGCGGCAGACCTCCAGGCAGCGTCCGCAGGCGACGCCGGGCTGCGGCACCGGGCCGCCTCGGCGGCGCAGGGCCGCCCGCAGGCGCCGCCGGGCTGCGCCCCCACCGACCCCGGACATGACGGTGCCCGCCGGGGATCGCCCAGCGGGCACCGAGTTCGGGCGCCGACGCCCCTGTCGGCGTCGCGGTCGGGTCAGCGCAGCTTGTAGTCCTCCAGCACGCGGCGGGCGATGATCATCCGCTGGATGTCGGCCGTGCCCTCGCCGATGAGCAGCATCGGGGCCTCGCGGTAGAGCCGCTCGATCTCGTACTCCTTGGCGTAGCCGTAGCCGCCGTGGATCCGGAACGAGTCCTCGACGACCTCCTTGCAGTACTCACTGGCCAGGTACTTGGCCATGCCGGCCTCGAGGTCGTTGCGCTCGCCGGAGTCCTTCTTGCGGGCGGCGCGGACCATCATCTGGTGCGCGGCCTCGACCTTGACGGCCATGTCGGCCAGGCGGAACGACACGGCCTGATGCTCGGCGATCGGCTTGCCGAAGGTCTGGCGCTGCTGGGCGTACTCGACCCCGAGCTCGAAGGCCCGCGCCGACAGCCCGCACGCGCGGGCGGCGACGTTCACGCGGCCAACTTCGACGCCGTCCATCATCTGGTAGAAGCCCTTGCCGGTGACCCCGCCGAGCAGGTCATCCGCGCCGAGCTGGAACTCATCCATGATCAGCTCGGTGGTGTCAACGCCCTTGTAGCCCATCTTGTTGATCTTGCCCGGGATCGTCAGGCCCGGGAGGACCTCGCCGAAGCCGGCGGGCTTCTCGATGAGGAACGTCGACATCTTCTTGTAGACGCTGGCACCCTCGGGCGCGTCGCCGTCGGTGCGGACCAGGACGGCCACGAGGGTGGACGACCCGCCGTTGGTCAGCCACATCTTCTGCCCGGACAGCGTGTAGCCGCCATCGGCGTTCGGCACGGCCTTCGAGGTGATCGCGGCGACGTCGGACCCGCAGTGCGGCTCGGACATCGAGAACGCGCCGCGCACCTCACCGGTGGCCATCCGCGGCAGGTACTTCGCCTTCTGCTCGTCGGTGCCGTGCTGCATGATCATGTAGGCGACGATGAAGTGGGTGTTCACGACGCCGCTGACGCTCATCCAGCCGCGCGCGATCTCCTCGACGCACAGCGCGTAGGTCAGCATCGACTCGCCCAGGCCGCCGTACTCCTCGGGGATCATCAGGCCGAAGATCCCCATCTCCTTCATGCCCTCGACGATCGCGGTCGGGTACTCATCGGCGTGCTCGAGGTCCTGGGCGACCGGGATGATCTCGTTGTCCACGAACTCCCGCACCGCGGCGAGGATCTCCTCCTGCACCTCGGTCAGGCCCTCAGTCTGCGCCAGGCGTGGCATGGTTCCTCCTCGATCGGTCTGCGTTTGTTACTGGCCAGTATCCCCCGCGCCATGGGCGATCCGCACGCCGGGGCCAACTGCCGCCGGCCGAGCCGGCTGCAGCGGTGGATCGACGGCCCTCGTGTCCCCGCGAAGCCGCAGCAGCCCCAGTGACAGGATGGGCCCGTGCATGACGGCCAGCCCGACCTCTCCCGCTACGCGTGGCTGTCGATCGCCACCGGCATCGTGGTGTTCGGCCTGAAGCTGCTGGCCTACTTCCTGACCGGCTCGGTCGGCCTTCTCTCCGATGCGCTCGAGTCGACCGTGAACATCGTCGCCGCCTTCGTCGCCCTCGTGGCGCTGAAGGCAGCCTCCAAGCCCGGGAACGCTCGCCACCACTTCGGCCTCAGCAAGGCGGAGTACTTCTCGGCACTGTTCGAGGGCCTGATGATCCTGATCGCCGCGGGGCTGATCATGTTCGCCGCCATCCCGCGGTTCCTCGACCCACAGCCGCTCGAGGACCTCGGGATCGGCCTGTTCATCTCGGGCATTGCCACGGTCCTGAACTTCGTCGTCGCGGGGATCCTCATGCGCGCCGGGCTCAAGCACCGCTCGATCGTGCTGCAGGCGGACTCCAAGCACCTCATGACCGACGTGTGGACGTCCGGCGGGGTCATCATCGCCGTGCTGGTGGTCGGCTGGACCGGCTGGCTGCGCCTGGATCCGTTGATCGCCATGGTGGTCGCCCTGAACATCGTGTTCGCCGGGCTGAAGCTCATCGGCAGCTCCGCGATGGGCCTGCTGGATGCGTCGCTGCCCGACGAGGAGAACGCCCTGATCGTCGAGGTGCTGCAGCGCCACCAGACGGAGAAGGTGCGGTTCCACGCGCTGCAGACCCGCGAGTCCGGGCGCCAGCGGTTCGTCTCGATGCACGTCCTCGTCCCCGGCGCGTGGACCGTCGAGCAGGGCCACGACCTCCTCGAGACCGTCGAGGAGGAGATCCGACACGTCCTGCCCGACACCGTCATCGCCACCCACCTGGAGCCCATCGAGGACCCACGGGCGTGGGACGACCAACCCCCCGGCGGGGTCGCGATCCCCGACGAGGACCTCTGGAACGACAGCTGAGCCCGGACCGCCCCTCGCGGCCCGCGGCCGTGGATCCTCATCCCGGTCAGCCGAGCCGGCGCTCGGCCCGTCGGCCGGAGCTGCCCGCGTCCACCAGGCCAACCGGCCCTCGGCCACTCACGGGCGCCTCCGCAGCGAGCGGCCCGGTCCTAGCGCCCGTTGCCGTTCGATCCGCATCATCGGGAACGGGGTGACAGGCCTGTTGCCCGAACCTCGCGCCCATTCCAGCGCCTAGGCTTGACATAATCCCACTCGTATCGACCGGATCGAGCGCAAGGTCGCCCAAGAGCCCCCGCCATGACCCCGGAATGCACCACAACTGGCGCGAGGTTCCCGTCGCCGAGGGAGCGCACGCCTGAGCCGCGACCCCGCAGGGAACGTCGACCTGCCCAAACCCGGGCCGGGAGCCGCGGATGCCGGCTCCCACGTTCGCCCGGACCTGGCCTGATGCCTTGGCTCTGCACGCCCCCATCCCGACGCCACAGCCACCGGCGGGCTCCGGAAGCACCCCGGAACCGCGGTCCGATCGGCGCTTGCTACCGTGCTGAGTATGCCCACAACCAAGAGCCCCAGGGACTTCTTCCGCCCGCTGGCCGTCGGCGCCCCCGCGCCGCTGACCGAGATCCCCGCGCGCCCCTCACGCGCGATCCACTTCTTCGACCCGAGCAACGAGAAGATGGCCGCCAAGGTGCCGGCGATGGTCGGCACCGTCGATGTCCTGCTCGGCAACCTCGAGGACGCCGTCAAGGCGGACAAGAAGGTCGACGCCCGCGAGGGCCTGGTGCGCATCGCCCAGGAGACCGACTTCGGCCCGACCCAGCTGTGGACGCGGATCAACTCCCTGGACAGCCCATGGGTGCTCGACGACCTGACCCGGCTGGTGCCCGCGATCGGGCACAAGCTCGACGTGATCATGGTGCCCAAGGTGCAGGGCGCTGAGGACATCCACTACGTCGACCGGCTGCTCGCCCAGCTCGAGGCGAAGGCCGGGCTGACCCGCCCGATCCTGATCCACGCGATCCTCGAGACCGCGCGCGGCGTCGCCAGCGTCGAGGAGATCTGCGGGGCGTGCCCGCGTATGCAGGGGCTGTCGCTGGGCCCGGCCGACCTGGCCGCGGACCGGCGGATGAAGACCACGCGCGTGGGCGGCGGGCACCCGGGCTACCTGGTCCGGGCCGACGCCGTGGACGGCGACATCGAGGGTCCGCGCGCGATCTTCCAGCAGGACCTCTGGCACTACACGATCGCCCGCATGGTCGACGCCTGCGCGACCCACGGCATCTACCCGTACTACGGCCCGTTCGGCGACATCACTGACGTGGTCGCGTGCGAGGACCAGTTCCGCAACGCGTTCCTGCTCGGCTGCGTCGGCACGTGGACCCTGCACCCGAAGCAGATCGCGATCGCCAACCGGGTGTTCGCCCCGAGCGTGGCCGACATCACGCACGCTCGTCGGGTGGTCGAGGCGATGGGCGACGGGACGGGCGCGGTGATGCTCGACGGCAAGATGGAGGACGACGCCTCGCTCAAGCAGTGCCTGGTGATGGTCAAGCTCGCCGAGCAGCTCGCGGAGATCGATCCCGAGCTGCGCGCGGCGTACGACGCGATCGAGGTGGCGGCGATGAGCGTCCTCACCCAGGCGAGGCCCCGTCCCGGCGCCGGCTGCGCCACCCCCGCCCCTCACATCGCGATCGAGGTGTCGGCATGAGCACGTTCCGGCCGCGCCGCTCGGTCCTCTACATGCCCTCCTCCAATGAGCGCGCCCTGGAGAAGGCCAAGACGATCCCGTGCGACGGGCTGATCCTCGACCTCGAGGACGCCGTCGCCCCCGACGCCAAGCCGGCCGCCCGCGACGCCGCGTGCGCCGCGGTGCGGTCCGGTGAGTACGGCCGGCGCGAGCTGACCATCCGGATCAACGGCGCCGACACCGAGTGGCACGAGGCCGACATGGCGGCAGCGTGCGCCGCCGGTCCGGACGCGATCGTGGTGCCGAAGGTGGACTCCGCCGACGCCGTCCGGGCGCTCGTCGCCGCGATGGAGCGCCACGGCGCACCCGAGCGCACGACGCTGTGGGCGATGGTCGAGACGCCGGTCGCGATGCTCGACGCACGTGAGATCGCCGCGGCCTCCGACCGGCTGACGGTGCTGGTCATGGGCACCAACGACCTGGCCAAGGAGCTGTACGCCGAGCACGTCCCCGGACGCCAGCCGCTGCTGACCGGTCTCGGCCTCGCGCTGCTCGCCGCCCGCGCCACCGGCAAGGTCATCATCGACGGCGTCTACAACGACGTGAAGAACGCCGAGGGCTTCGCCGCCGAGTGCGCCCAGGGCCGCGAGATGGGCTTCGACGGCAAGACGCTGATCCACCCCGGTCAGGTCGAGCCGGCCAACGAGGCGTTCGCACCGTCGGCGAAGGCCGTCGAGGACGCCCGCGGGATCCTGGCCGCGTGGGAGGCCGGGCGCGGCTCCGGCGTGGTCACGTACAACGGTCGGATGATCGAGAACCTCCACGTCGCCTCCGCCGAGCGCACCCTGGCGATCCACGACGCGATCGAGGCCCTGGGCGCCTGACCCGGCGCTCGGCTGGCCCCCACGACCCACCCGAGGCGACCCTCCCTCCGCTCCCGAACGGTGCAAACCCTCCCGTCAGGTACAGACCCTCCCGTCCGGATGGGAGGGTCTGTACCTGACGGGAGGGTTACTACACGAGGGGCGGGCGGTCGCGTCGCGGGAGGGGCGCGGGGGCGCCGGGGCGCGGGCGCGGGCGCGGGGCGGGGCGCGCGGGGCGCGGGGCGCGGGGCGCGGGGCGCGGGGGCGCGGGGCGCGGGGCGGCGGGCGCGGGGCGCTCAGGCGGGTGGGGTCTCGCTGGGGGGATCACCGGGGCGCGTGGTGGTGCTGATGACCATCGCGATGCCGGCGAACATGAGCACGACGGCCGGGATGATCGCCGGCGGGGGGACCTGACCGAGCCAGGCGGCGGCGATCGCCGTCGAGCCGGGCATCTCCAGCAGGATCGCCAACGAGACGATGGTCGCCGAAGTTGTGGCCAGCACGCGGTTCACCACCGTGTGACCGAGCAGCTGCGCGCCGAGGGTGATCAGCGCGATGAGCACCCAGTCGCGCACCGAGAACCCCACGAGCGGGACGCCGCCCACCAGCACGAGGACCAGGAGCCCGAGCGCGGCCACGCCGTAGCAGGTCGACGTGTAGGTCGGGTTGGACGTGGTGGTGCGCACCTTCTCCCCCACCGTCACGTACAGCGCGGCCAGCACGGCACCGGCCAGGGCCAGGGCATCACCGAACAGGGCGCGCGGGGTCAGGGCGAAGTCGACGCCGGTGAGCACCAGCGCCCCAAGGAGCGCCAGGGCGATGCCGATCCACGCCACACGCGTGATCGCCACTCCACGCCGGTGCGCGATCAGGGCGGCCCACACGGGCTGCGTGGCCACCAGGGCGGTCGAGGACGCCACGGTCGTGAACCGGAGGCTGGGGATCCACGTGGCGAAGTGCGCCCCGAGCAGCAGCCCGGACAGCGCCATGAGCCGCCACTGCGCGCCGGTGAGCGCGCGCACCTCGGCGCGGTGGCGGGCAGCCACCAGCACGGCCGTGAGCCCCGAGCCCAGCGCGGTGCGCCAGAACGCGATCGCCAGCGCCGGGGCGGCGCACGCAGCGATCAACGGCCCGGACGTGGAGATCGCCACGACCGCGACCGCCAGCAGCGCGAGGTCCGTGCCGGGGGGCCGGGACAGGGTCGCCGGCACGGAGGTGGGCGTGCTCACCCGCAGGACCCTACGCCCCCGCCCGTTC